>NZ_JALKIL010000048.1 GCF_023051105.1 Anaerobiospirillum sp. NML120449
CAGCAATGCCGGGGGCAGTGGCTTAGGTGGCATGTCGCCCAATGCTCTTGTGCCGTTCAGGGGTGGCGGCACCATTGTGGCTATTGCAGGTGGCTCTGCACAGTCGGGTAAGGCAGCTGGCAGCAATTCCGGGGACAGTGGCTTAGGTGGCATGTCGCCCAATGCTCTTGTGCCGTTCAGGGGTGGCGGCACCATTGTGGCTGTTGCAGGTAGCTCTGCACAGTCGGGTAAGGCAGCTGGCAAGGGCGCTGGTGCAGTGACGGGGACGTCTTCATTGCCGGGGACAGCTTCAGCGCATGGTTCATCTTCACTGCCTGGCTCGTCTTCACAGTCGGGTAAGGCAGCTGGCAGCAATGCCGGGGACAGTGGCTTGGGTGGCATGTCGCCCAATGCTCTTGTGCCGTACAGGAGTGGCGGCACCATTGTGGCTGTTGCAGGTGGCTCTGTGGCTGTAAGCGCCGATTGCGGTCAGGACAGGGCAGATTGTTTACGTATTTACTGGCGCATGCCTGGATCCATGGGCATTACTGATTTCAACGTGAAATTTGCAGGAACAGTACGCTCTGCTTTGAGAAGGTACTCCGGCAGCTTTCCATGGGTATTTGATCAGGACAAGAGCTCCGAGGCGGCCAGTACTGAGATAACTTACAGGTTTCTCACGAGATTCTTTCCTTCTGACTGTACGCTTAACTGTTATGTCAGTAATATCAACATCAGAGATGATCTGAACCATGCTGACTTTTACTGTGTGCGTATCCCTTGTCACCCATATTTTCCTGAGCTTCCGGAAAATGTATCACTGTGTGTTATCGGCAGGCGTACCCGTAAAACCGATACCCCGTACTTCCAGCCGGTACGCGCCTCCATTACTTTTGGTCAGGACACTGCTGCCCCTTATGAGCTCATGATGCAAAGCACGTTCATCCCGCTTTCATCTCACGATTATCCACCGTCAACAGGCAGTGGTCACATCAGGAACCTCTTTCGCAGCAAAGATGTTGCCGGTCTCAGCCCTTTTGCGATGAATAATGCAGAGCGTTTCAGTCAGTGGGGCAGCTTCCTTGATTTCAAGTACAACCTGGTAAGTCACAGAGCTCAGGGGCTGCGCTATATTTCCTGGAATTATGAGCAGCAAAGCGGCTGTCTGGTCTTTGCTGTGGTAGCACCGGATCGCGATACGCTTTATAAAGCGTGCAGTGCCATGAGACGTCAGAGCATGGTTGCCTATAAATACGACGTATCTTCTGATGCTCTGTCCTTTGAGCTCAATCTTGACAGCAGGGGCAGCTTCTATGGCCGCGACACCATGATAAGACCTGCCTTTGAGAACATAGGCCAGATAAGCACAGCAATGCCTGAGGTTATCAACCTGAAAAACAGCACGCCTCTTTCTGGCAGTAACATGAGCAAAGCTGGAAGTGCCATGGGCAAAGCTGGCAGTAACATGAGCAAAGCCGGCAGTAAGGGCGGGAATGGCAGTCAGTCCAGCGCTGTCTCACTGTCAAACAGACAGTGTGAACAGGCCCGTGCACTGATTAACACACTTGTCGGCAAGAGCAGAAGTGCTAAAGATGCGTCAGAGGCAGTACTGGCTCTGGTTAGAGTTGAGCTGTCTGAAGAGCTTGCCAATAAGCTCTCTGGCATCGCCTTTGACCCTGACAGTGATCAGGATATGAGCAGATCAGATGCCGACGTTCAATGGCATGGCGCCTTTGATAACTCAGGTGGCAAGAATGCAGCAGGCAGCACATCCGCTGGCACCAGCTCCGCAGGCGGGGCCACCGTGGTCAATGGCATGTCAGGTGGATCTTACTATGGCGCTGCCAGTGGCAGTGAGGCTGATGGCAGTACCGGCAGTGGTGAGCCTGACAGCCGGCTCAAAAAGGTCTTTGGCAAACTGCCTGATCAAGGCTTTATTTCCATTTCGCTGGTGGGTGATATTTCCCTGATCAGTCGTCATCGTGCCGCCCTGAGAAATCTTTATTCCAATGACTCCTGCTATGCCCCATATCTGGCAGGCTATCTCTTTGACATCACATCAGCCCGTACCCCTGAGACTATGGAGGATATTACCCTATGGTATAACTCCAGTCTCAATGAGGCTCAGAAGCAGGCAGTACGCAAGATGATCAGTGCCCCTGATATCTGCCTTATCCAGGGACCGCCAGGCACGGGCAAGACTACTGTTATTGCCGAGGCCTGTATGCAGCTGGCGGCACGCGGCAATCGTATTTTACTGGCCAGTCAGTCTCATGATGCCCTTGATAATGCCCTGTCGCGCCTGCAGTCCAACCCAAAGCTCAGAGGCATACGCCTGGCCCGTTTTTCCGATCGTATTACCACAGAGGGTATGTCCTTTACCGCTGCAGCAGCTCTTGGTCGTCACTATCACAGCGTTGCTAATGCTTTACAAAATGTTTATCTTGACCGCTATGACATTTTGACATCGGCAGTAGAGAAGCTGGACAGCTGGACCAGGGATTTTGCCTTTCTTACTGCACAGCTTGAAAGCAGCACAGCGCAACTGGCCACGCTTGAGAACCGTAAGATCGAATGTCAGCGTGAGCTCAGCCTCAGCGAGCTCAGGCTGCGCAGCAATGAGCTTGACAGACTCAAAATCAGTGAGCTGCAGGCACAAAGGGAGTTTTTACAGGCAGTGCAGCAAATCTGCTCAGCCGTAAGCCAGGTAAGTGGATCTGTCAGCCCGGATGCAGCACGCCCGATAAGTGGCGCTCTTAGCATGGCCAGTGGCTCAGAGAGCCCGGATGCAGCCTGCTCAGCAGGCGGCGTTGCCAGCGCAAGCGCCGTCAGCCCTGCCGGTACTGCAGACAGCGGCTGCGACAGCAACGCTGTCAGCAGTGCTGTCAGCAGCGCAGCGGGCGGTGCTGCATGGAGCAGCCGTGATCTGTCGGTACTGGCTGCAGCTCTGGAGCAACACCGCGCAGCTGATCTGATACTGAGCAATATCAAGTGGTCAGGACAGGATGGCTTTGCCAGCATCAACCAGGGCTTTGCTGACTTCCTGCGTGGCTTTGATAACATTATGGTTAAGTCAGCTGGGGCCGGGATGGCGGTTACGTACACTGGGGACGCAGCGTCTGCTGGGTCAGCTTTGGCCGCTGATTCTGCTGGTGCAGCTGTCGCCGCTGATTCTGCTCTGGCCGATGGAAAGGAGGGCGGTGTCTGGCGCGTTGCATCTCAGTTCAGCGCATGGCACCAGGTAAACTGTGTGCTGCTTTCCATGATGATGGATCTCAGGGCTTCAGAGGGGCAGAGTACTGCAGGGCTTCAGGGGGATGCGCAGGAGCAGCTGGCTGCAGTCAGCAGCCGTATTGCTGAGCTCAAAAAGCAGATTGCTGCTGAGGATGATCCTTCTGACATGCTATTTGAGCAGCTGCGCAGCCTCACTGCACGTCGCAATGAGCTCAGGATCAGAAGCGAGAACAGCAGTGAGGGCAGCTGCAGATGTGGCAATTACTCTGAACTGTTCCCTGACTGCAATGAAGTGCGTGCCAGTGGTGATGCTGCCCTGATAAGGCAGTGGCTTACCGGCAGGTGCTGTGAGCTTGTCTCCCTGAATGAGGTCCTGAGCGCAGCAGTAAGCACGTCACTTGAGCAAGTCAGCAGACATGAGGCCGGGCTTAAGGAGTCTGTAGAAAAGTCATCCCGTCAAGTCAGACAAAAAGCCGATGAGGCAAGGCAGGAGCACAGCGCTGCTGCAGCTGAGATTGCCAGGCTGCAGGACAGCATCAACATCTGGCTTGACTCTCAGTATGCCCACGAACAGTCACTCAGGGACATTTATCTGAAGGTGCCTGAGCTTTCTGCAGGCCTGAGCACTGCCAGGGACAGAAGCGACAGCCAGAAACGGCCTGAACTGGGCCTATCTGAGTCAGGCAATGCCCATAAGCAAGGAAGGAGCCAGACGGCTTGGGCTTCCCAGGGAGGGCAGCAGGGCCATGACCAGAGCCAGGATCAGCGACAGGAGCTTGCCACTGAGGCCGCTGACAGCCTTACCGTGCCTGAGTTTACGGCCAGTCTGCTGCGCTGCCTGAGTGCAGTGCCGGCAGAGCGCGCTGCGCCTGCGTCTGCACATGCGCCAGCTACAGCTGACGCAGCAGGCGCTGCAGGCGCCGGGGACCAGCATGTGGTGCTGATGCGTCAGGGCAGGCCGTGGCGTCCTGATGTTGATGATCTGGTCAGACTGCTTGAGGAGCAGAACACTGTGCTTGCTGCGCTCAGGAGCCGTCTTGATGATTATGAGAGCAGTCATAAGCAGCTGCTGCCTTTTTACCAAAAGGCCGCCGAGATTTTCCGCAATGCTGACAGGCGCGCAGCTGATGACTGGGCATACGTGGGCCGGAGCTATATCGACAGCTGCAACGTAGTGGCCATGTCCTGTAATGAAAATGAAAGGACCCTTTATGACAACAATATGGACAGCTTTGACGTGGTCATCATCGATGAGGTTTCCAAAGCAACTCCGCTTGAGCTGCTGCTGCCTCTGATGCGTGCTCCTCGTGCGGTGCTGGTAGGAGACCACCGTCAGCTGCCACCTGTGTTCAATGAGGCTGACGGTGTGACTTTTTCGGATCTTGTTGACAGGGCTGATGCTGTCCGTAATGGGGTTGATAAGGACAGCTCAGACGAGGGGGATGAATATCCTGGTCATGATGCTCTTACTCAGGACAACCTCATAAAATACGAAAAGATGGTTACAGCCAGTCTGTTCAAGGAGCTTTTTGAGCAGTGTCCAGACAGCTTAAGGCAGCGTCTTAATGTTCAGTTCCGCATGCACCCTGGAATTATGCGGCTGATTAACTGTTTTTATGACGGACAGCTGGTTTGCGGTAATCCGCAGCTGCCACGTGAGCACGGTATCTCCTTTGCCACCCCGTCAGGCACTGTTGTGATGAGCAAAGACCATCATGTGCTGTGGGTGGATACCACCTTAAACGAGCAGGGCGAGTCATACCGCATTTCTGGCGATATCAACGTCAATGAGGTTGAGGCCCGTCTGATTGCCCGTACCCTGGTGGATATTGATCGTCAGTGCGCGCTTGCCGGCTACGGTACTAACAGGCGTCTTGAGGTGGGCGTGGTGTCATTTTACCAGCCTCAGTGTCGTGTCATTCGTGAGGCCATTGCCTCCCTGCTCGGACGCAGGCGCAACTTGTTCAGTGCCATTGATGTCGATATTAATACCGTAATCCGCTATCAGGGCAAGGAAAAGCCTGTGATTCTGCTCAGTCTGGTCAAGAACAATGGCGGACCGATGGAGCAGAGATTCAGTCCTGGCAGAGCCAATATTGCCCGCTTTGAGTTTATCAACGTGGCCATGAGCCGTGCTCAGAATCTGCTCATGGTATTTGGTGCCCGCAACATGCTGCAAAACCGTGCGGTTAAACTGCCGCGCATGGACAGCAAGGGCTATGACACCACCATGGTGTACCAGAACATGTTCAATTACCTGGAGTTTTCGGCTGAAGACGGCAGCATTACCACAACAGCCGAATTTGTCAAAACCCTTCCTGATGTAAATACAGTGAGGAGTCACAGGCGCACTGCTGCCGCAGCCGCTCATGCTGCATCTGCTGCTGCCGCTGCCGCAGCAGCCGGCGCAGGCGCGGCTGCCAGTGTTGACGGCAGTGCATCCCCGGGCAAGTCAAAAAAGCCTGTGGTCATTCACAAGGGCAAGAACAGGGCTTTGATGAGAGGTGAAGCCACCAGCTCCCCAGCCCATGACGGCACAGTAAGCCGCACAGGAGCGGGCACCGGAGGCAGAGACAGTGCAGCTCGTACTGACACGGCTGACAGGGGCACTGACGCTGCCATAGACAGTGTGCAGAGAGCTGAAGGCATGCAGGCACTAAGCGGCATGCAGGGCAATGCCAGAGTGGCTGTAGATAAGAGCAGCGATGGCGGGGATTTCAGGGAGTAAGAGCATGAGCAAGAAGAAAATGAAATCAGCAAGAAATCTTCTGAGCTTTGAACTGGTTGTGGCAGCAGCTTCTTATGCTGTCAGATTTGAGTACTCAAAGATAAGAGTTATGACCGTCCCTGAGCAATTGCTGCTTTCCATGGTCTGTGAGCTTGACTGTGGTCAGTACACATTCCTTGAGCTTACTGGAAAGCTGCAGCTTGATGAGGGCTTTGTCACGGCTGTTTTAAAGCAGCTTCTGGAAAACGGTCAACTGGTAACTGTCGACGGCAGAATGCCTGATGATCTGAGAGCACTGAAAATAAGTTCAGTAAATCTTTCATCTGAGGCCAGGCGTTTTTATCGCAATGGCCGTATGGCCGGTAAGGAACTTGTCACTGAGGAAACGCTTTTATCATGCCCTGTTATGGACGGCATGATCAGCGCCTCACGTGCCAATGAGTTCAAGCCCCTTGCCAGTGGTAATACCGGTGGCAGTCCAAGAGCCCATGGTCTGAGGATTTCATGGTTACAAAACTCAAAGGAGAGTATTAACTGTTATGAGTACTCGCATAACAGTGATTATCAGGAGGTACTGCCCGATGGAGGAGTCAACCTCAGTAAAGCCCTCTGGTCTGACCAAGATCTGGTACCACCTGCTGTTATGGCCACCGATGAGGTGCTCTGGGCACAGGCTTATGCCTGGCTTGGCAATGCCGGGTGGTTTAAAGAGGACTGCTCTCTTACTGAAAAAGGCATTACCTGTACCAGAAATGATGATGAGCAAATCATACTGTCCTCCAGGGTCAGCATCATGATTGATTCAGACGGTAATCTGTCACTGTTCTCATCAGACAGCATGATCAATTCTTTCCTGGAAAAAGCAGACAGTGCCATGCTTTTGAAGTATGTGATAGCACCGCTCTTTTCCCGCCTTGACTACATGTACAGGCATGCCGTCTGCCGTGCTTTCTGGTCCATTGCCACTCAGAAAGACATTTTTTCGTATAGCAAAGATGTCTACATGAGCACAGGCGGTGAGCGCTTCATTGAGGCACTCAAGAGCACTGATGAGGCAGCCAATGACAATCATAATGTCCGTGATGCCCGTGATGCACGTGATGCCAATGATGCCCATGATGCCCATGATTGCCCTCAAGCACCTGACTCACCGGCCGCCTCAGATATCTCTGATGCCAAGGCAGGCAGCTCCAGTGACGAGACAGGTATGAGCCTCACTGGTCACAGAGCAGAGGTAAGCAGCACCAGTGATGGTGCAGAGGTGGAAAGCGCTGTGCCTGAGTCAGCTGTGCTCAGCGCAGCGCCAGACTCAGGCGTGTCCGGCACTGCCCCTGATGCTCCTGAGGTCCGCCTGTTAAATGAGCCTCTGGAAGGCACCGAAGTACCGTCATCTGGTGGGCGTGCCGCTGTGTCTGGTCAGATGCCTTCCCTTGCCACGGTTAAAGAGTATTTCCATGCCCTGGATCTCTTTGATCCGGACATGTCGAAAATATGCTGTCCCGTTGAAGTCCCTGATCTGGCCTGCTGGCGCTTTATTAAAAACAGCAGCCCGCTGATTGTTATCTGCAGCAGTGTCATGCTCGAACGCTTTGTAAAGTATGGCAGTGATCAGAAGCCGGTACCGGGCAAGATTGATCTGAGCGGCCTGTTCTTAATTGAGCTTCTTTCAAGAAGAAACAGGCTAAAGGCATGGACCATGACAGTGGTAGCCCTTCACCCGTCAGCAAATGCTAATGGTACCTCATGCTCTGAGGCCATGGCACCGGATACTGCGCCGGAGGCTGACGATGCTGCACAGTCTGGTGCAACGGTGCTGTCTGACGCAGCCGCGCCAGCTGCTGCACAGGAGCCGAGCACTGCAGCATCTGGTGCTGCAGTGGACAGCGCAGCTGGCTGTGCATATGCCTCAGGCAGTTATGGGGGCGGATCAGGTGAGTCTCACCATGACAGTGATGATGAGCTGGAGCCAAATCACAGAGATTTTACAAACACGGGAGGATGCTTTCCTGGAGATCTGCAGTACCACGGTACTGTTACCCGTACTGCTCAGGAGCTTTACTCACAGCTTATGGAATGGAGCCGTGATGAATGCATGGAAAGTGAGGACAGGATTGCCTGTAAGCAGTGGGCAGAACTGATTAGTGCAACTGACAGCCAGGTAATTGTGCTCAACACAGCCAGCAGACAGGCCATGGTTATCAGAGCCGGTCATATTGACTGCCATTATGCCAGTCATGATCTGGCAATGGAGCGTGGTGAGGTCTGGGGCATGCCTTATGTGGAGTTCATGAAGCTGCCCGCATTTAAGCAGTGCAGCATTAAAGAGCTCACTTTTATGAAGCGTATGACAGGTCAGATCAATATCCATGATCATGTAGGAAGCTGTACTCCATACAGGCTTAACGATCTGGTAAGTTCAGGAGTTATTGATATCAGTACTGCTCCTGACAGTCTCTTTGACGGGCTGCATTCGGCAGGTTCATTAGATGATCTGAATCTGGTCAACATCCTGACCCGTAATCCTTATCGTCGCATGAAACTGAGCATCCGCTCTTTTGAGCCTCAGATGCAGCTGCTCGTGTTCAGAGGTATATTCAGAGCTGAGCTTGAGGCAGCAGGCTTTTCATCTTTTTCTGAGCATGAGCTCTTCAGGCCTGACTTTGATATCAGGGAGTTTACAGGGCTCAAAGAGCTTATGGACTTTGCAGTCAGGTTCAGTCTTGACCGTCCTGAGCATCTTCTCAGTTGCAAAGAACTGTGGCCTTATCTTATCAGCCCTGAAAATCTCCACAGGGAGCTGTCTGCTCTCCTTCCTGAAAAGGCCGAACCTGAGCTCGACAGTCTGTTTGAGGTCATTTACAGGGTGCACGGGCAGATTTTCTCTGTATTTGAGAGTGTAGACACAGATAAGGCATGGGCGGTGATGGATACCAACTATGTGATTAACAATGCTGACAGGCTTGCGGATATGGCTCAAAGCCGCATCATTGCCATTCCTGATACTGTTCTCAATGAGCTCGATGCCATCAGGCATTCAAATAACAAATCTCAGGAGCTCAAGGACAGAGTAGCGCACAGTGTTGCTGTTCTTAACTCCCTTAAAGAGGCAATGAATATTGTTAACTGCAATAAGACTCTGGAGCGGCTGCTGGCCGGGGTATCGGATCCCTCTGCCAGAAACAATGATGACCTCATTATTGCAGCAGCTCTGAGATATATGTTCAACGATGTTGTTTTCTACACAAAAGACAGAATCTGTGGTTTAAAGGCTCAGAAGCTGGGCCTGAAAACATCAGATTATTAATTGCCATGCCAGCTGAGCATCAGCACAGCATGGCATGACCTTAAGATGCTGGCACCACAGCACAGTCAAAACACGGCAGGCAGGACTGCATATCAGTCAACAGATATGGACAGTAAGGCTCTCAGCCGTGTTTGCCGCTGCCGGTGTCAGCCTCAGATGAGCCATGACAGCTGTATGCAAGGCACATAACAGGATTAAACAATGACTGATAAATTCGAGTTTTCCATTCTTTTCTCAGGTCAGGTCTCGTTCTGTGCAGAAAACAGCACTGCCATCGAATATGCACCCCTGACTGACCTTGATAAGTTCATCATCACCTCCCACCACTCAGCACCTGCACAGTCACCAGCCGCAGAGCTGCCACATGCAGACTGTTCAGCACCAGCACAGGCACCGGCTGGGGCTGATGCCGCCGCACAGGAGGCAGTCCGTGCTGCTGTTGCAGCAGGGCCAGCCAGTGCATCTCAAGCAGGATCAGCCTGTGACGCTTCAACGGAGTCGGCAGGTGCTGCGGCAGCCGGGACGGCTGCTTCGCCGGCATCAGAGCCTGATGCTGCATTATCTGCAGCAATAGGCCCTGATTGCCATGTTGGCAGCTACGCCTGGGTGTGCTGCTATGAGAGCATGATAACCGGAGTTAACGATACAGATAGCTCTCATCATGTCAGTAAGGCAACTGGGGCTCATGAGCCAGGTGAGTCGTACAGGCTTGTAAGTAACAGGGTAAGAGTAATAAGCCATACCAAATGGCAGCAGCAGTATCATTCTGGTGATTGCACCTCAGACCGGACACAAGGTGAGTCTCACAGCAATGCAAAGCATGATGGGGACAGGTATTACTGCAATATTCCTGTAATCATCAGCATTGATGACAGTGATGAGCATAATATGACTCTGAGCAGCCCTGATGCAGCTTTTGCTGGCTGGCTTGACAAGGTTGACAGTGAAGTGCTTTACAAAAGTATAGTGCAGCCTGTTGTTGAGCGCATGGTTCAGGACAGTGGAAGTGACTTTAAGCCTCACAGGGGCCCGCTGCGCATTGCCCGCAGCGCACGCAGTACCAGTGCAGACATCAGCTCTCAGGGCGTCTCTGGGAACTGTTCAGTCAATGACACCAGCGTTACCACTGTACGCTCGAGTAACTGCAGTCTGCTGCTTACTGATGGCATAAGCCTGCAGCCGCTGCAGAAAGCTGGCTGTGGCACAACAGTGGCTGGTGCTGGTGCTGTGGCTGAAGTTGGGGATAAGGCGGCAGGGCTGTATGCAGACGCTGGCGAGTTCCTGCGTTCCAGCAAGCGCGTGCTCTTTGTCATAGGCAGCGATTTTTACCGTGACCTGGTGGCGTACTGCAACAGCAGCGATCAGGGCGGTGGGGATAAGCAGTCCGGCATTATGGCAGGAGACAGTAAGGCCGGATCTCAGCTTAAAACCCTGTACAGTGCTTTGGAGGGCATTTGCTCAAGGGGCAGGGATGCAGTATGCATGGTGCTCTGGTCTGAGGAGGAGTACAGCCTTATCTGCACAGGGGCCGAGGAGTATGAGCAGCTGCCACGCCGGGTTAAGAGTGTCTGTAGCAGTGATAATGACAGCAATAATGACTGCCAGCATTTCATCAGGTTCATTTTTGGCAATGCTCCACAAATGGCCTCTGATCTCAAGAAGAGATTGTGGATGCTCAACAAGACTGACGGCAAGCCACTAAACTCATACTTTGAATACGAATACTGGCGTTTTATAAAGCACAGTGACAGAAACATTCTGGCTGTCAGTTACGACGAAAGCGAGGGGATGAGGGCCATGATCTTAAGTCCTGAGCTGTTGAACTGCAGTTTCAGCGGTCATGATATTGCTGTGCCACTGCTGTTCACCAGTGAGCTTTATTTTTATGATCTGACCAGTCTGTCATCTTTTGCCATCCATACCCTCTCTGATTATGTGGCATTAGCCTGGGTAAGAGCCCCGGGGGTACTGTCATTGTTCCCTGAGCTTCCAGGACCGGTACCTGATGCCGTACATGTAAGGCCAGTCAGTTTGCCTGTGGAGGCTGTCAGCTGCAGGGATCTGGCAGGCTTTAACTGGCCTGATGACATGCTGTGGCTACAGCCTGTGCTTGACCGGCTTGAGCCAGTAAATGACATCGTTGATCTGGGGCTGCTTAATGACTTTTTTGCCCGGCATACCTGCAATGCAAGGATAAGTTTCAATCTGGTGGCATCACAGCTGCGTCTTTATCTGCTTAATCAGAAGTACTTCAACGACTCAGGATTATACGTCAGCATTAAGATTACAGAGTTTGAATGGCTGGACCAGGGAATTGACTTTGTTAAAGCCATGGCAAGAACAGGAATTACGGCGGATCTGCTCAATCACGTTGTTCTTAAGCGCAATCCAGCTACTGGTAAGACTGCCATGGCTGAGCTTGATAACTGTCTGCTTGAAACCATCAGAAACTGGCCTGAAGCTTCTTCTTTCACAGCCAAGTCGTTCTACTATGATTTATATGGCTTATATAAAATGTTTGAGTCTTTGTTTGTCTATGATGATCAGGTTAAGCATACCGATCGATTAAGATCGCCAGACAGGGCACCAGAGAGAGTTATTGCTTCAGGCTCAATGAATAAGCTTCTCAAAAGCTACGTTCAGAAGGAAGGCCGGTCAGACAGGCCAGATCATTTTATTGGTATGGAAAGCAGCCTTTATGAGGCAAGTCATATAGCTGTTCCTGATGCTGAGTTTTTGATGGGTAACTATCATAATATTGCGCGGGCAACGGGGAACCGTACTGTGGTGATTACTCTGCCGGTACTTAAGAGGCTTGCTCTGGCCAGGATGAGCGGAGTGCGTGCTGCAACCACACTGGCAGTCAGAGCTCAAAGGGCACTGCTGGAGCTTGGGGAGGAGGTGGTCTATTGCCTTCCTGATCATATATTTACAGTTGCTCTCCTTGACTATCAGCCACGAAATACGAGGACTGGTGTACAGTCACTACCTGGAGTTTCCTGTATCAGTACTGCATTGTTTTTGCAGTTTTCCAGCACTTATGCAGATAAAGGCAGAGACGTGGTTCTTTATTCAGGAAACAGGTTGACTGTCAGTGCTGCTAACCAGGCTGGGGTAAAGACTGTTTTCTCGGGCAGATTTGAGCAGCTTTTCGACAGTATCAGTGAAGATACTGCAGTGTCTTCAGAGTCGGTTTGTTGGCCAGATGATATTACATGGCGCTGTTTAAATGAGCTTTACTGGTATGAGTGCTTTGACATTAATTTAAGCAATATTTCCACTGAGGCCAGAGCTACATTCAGTGGAAGTCTGAGCAGGAGCGAAAGAAAAGCAGCTGCAGACACGTGCTTGTATGAATGCGGTTCTGAACTGACGGTATACGATGTTTTCGAAGACGTGAGTGAGATGAGCTCTGCCTTGAAATGTTATGAGCATCTTCAGAACATCAGATATAAGAGTGAATCTGATGCTTGCAAAGGCAGCAATGATAACGCCCCTTCATCAGGTACAGATTGTCAAAAGGTAAGCTGGTACGAAGATAAGGCTGTTCAGGAGATTCTGGATAAAGCAGGATTAACTTACTACAACATATTTGGTCCTTTTTACAAAAGGATTTGGTGGTTTAACTTTTTTAATAACAAATGGTTCCTTCCTGAGTACGGGGTTTTTGGAGATCCGATAGAGTTCATAATTAATGAACGAACAGCCCCGTTTGTGATTAGTATGATTTCCATTGCTGGCCTTCCAGTCATGTATTGCGATGATGAGGATACAGATGATGAGGATGCAATTGACGAGTATGCAATTAGTCTTTTAGACAGTCGCTATGTCGTTGGTATAAGTTATGTTGATCAGCTCGACATTTCTCCTGCCATGCAGCTTTTTGTAAAGCAGGTTGCTGCAGTAAGATGCGCTAGAAAACGCTTTGTAAAACTTGTTAGAAGTGAAAACATAGCAGATTGTTATAAGACAAAGTGCAAGGTGCGTTATGCAAGGCAAGTTAACAAAAGCAAGGTCAGGAAGGCTCAGTCAAACAGAGGTAGCAGCTCTGGTAAGGGCAAAGCAGGCAAATCCAGCAAGGCCAGTCAGGCTCAGTCAAACAAAGGCGTCAGCACTGACAAGAACAAACCCGGCACAGAAAGCGTAGCAAAGCAGGCTCAGTCAGACAGTGGCGTAAGCCAGGGGAAGATCAATGCAGGCAAGGGAGTCAAAGCAAAGCGTAGGCTTCCTTAACGGTAACATATTGATGATTATCTTAGGTAAAATAGTGCCATGCTAACAGGGGGTGATATGCCGCATGGCAGCTCCCAGGACGCATGACGGGGGCATGTCCGTCGGATATTTGGCTTGCAGGCCGGGCTGCCCAGACTGGTAGCGCGGCCGGTGACCGGATGACCGACATGCCTGGCATCCCTGACTGATAAGGCATGGGCGGTGATGGATACCAACTATGTGATTAACAATGCTGACAGGCTTGCGAATATGGCTCAAAGCCGCATCATTGCCATTCCTGATACTGTTCTCAATGAGCTCGATGCCATCAGGCATTCAAATAACAAATCTCAGGAGCTCAAGGACAGGGTAGCGCACAGTGTTGCTGTTCTTAACTCCCTTAAAGAGGCAATGCATATTGTTAACTGCAATGAGACTCTGGAGCGGCTGCTGGCCGGGGTATCGGATCCCTCTGCCAGAAACAATGATGACCTCATTATTGCGGCAGCTCTGAGATATATGTTCAACGATGTTGTTTTCTACACAAAAGACAGAATCTGTGGTTTAAAGGCTCAGAAGCTGGGCCTGAAAACATCAGATTATTAATTGCCATGCCAGCTGAGCATCAGCACAGCATGGCATGACCTTAAGATGCTGGCACCACAGCACAGTCAAAACACGGCAGGCAGGACTGCATATCAGTCAACAGATATGGACAGTAAGGCTCTCAGCCGTGTTTGCCGCTGCCGGTGTCAGCCTCAGATGAGCCATGACAGCTGTATGCAAGGCACATAACAGGATTAAACAATGACTGATAAATTCGAGTTTTCCATTCTTTTCTCAGGTCAGGTCACGTTCTGTGCAGAAAACAGCACTGCCATCGAATATGCACCCCTGACTGACCTTGATAAGTTCATAATCACCTCCCACCACTCAGCACCAGCACAGGCACCGGCCACAGAGCTTCCCCAGGCAGCGCTGTCAGCACCAGCACAGGCACCGGCCACAGAGCTTCCCCAGGCAGCGTTGTCAGCACCAGCACAGGCACCAGCCGCAGAGCTGCCCCATGCAGCCCGTTCAGTACCAGCACAGGCACCGGCTGGGGCTGATGCCGCCGCACAGGAGGCAGTCCGTGCTGCTGTTGCAGCAGGGCCAGCCAGTGCATCTCAAGCAGGGTAAGCCTGTGACGCTTCAACGGAGTCGGAAGGCGCTGCGGCAGCCGGGCCGACTGCTGCGCCGGCATCAGAGCCTGATGCTGCATTATCTGCAGCAATAGGCCCTGATTGCCATGGTGGCAGCTACGCCTGGGTGTGCTGCTATGAGAGCAGGATAACCGGAGGTAACGATACAGACAGCTCTCATCATGTCAGTAAGGCAACTGGGGCTCATGAGCCAGGTGAGTCAGGTGAGTCGTACAGGCTTGTCAGTAACAGGATAAGAGTAATAAGCCATACCAAATGGCAACAGCAGTGTCATTCTGGTGATTGCACCTCAGACCGGACTCAAGGTGAGTCTCACAGCAATGCAAAGCATGATGGGGACAGGTATTACTGCAATATTCCTGTAGTCATCAGCATTGATGACAGTGATGAGCATAATATGACTCTGAGCAGCCCTGATGCAGCTTTTGCTGACTGGCTTGACAAGGTTGACAGTGAAGTGCTTTACAAAAGTATAGTGCAGCCTGTTGTTGAGCGCATGGTTCAGGACAGTGGAAGTGACTTTAAGCCTCACAGGGGCCCGCTGCGCATTGCCCGCAGCGCACGCAGTACCAGTGCAGACATCAGACCGGACAGCACCTATCAGAGCGCCTCTGGGAACAGTTCAGTCAATGACACCAGCGCTACCACTGTACGCTCGAGTAACTGCAGTCTGCTGCTTCCTGATGGCATAAGCCTGCAGCCGCTGCAGAAAGCCGGCTGTGGCACAACATTGGCTGTTGCTGTGGCTGATGACGGATCTGGAGCAGGTTCTGGTGCTGGTGCTGGGGATAAGGCGGCAGGGCTGTATGCAGACGCAGGCGAGTTTCTGCGTTCCAGCACGCGCGTGCTCTTTGTCATAGGCAGCGATTTTTACCGTGACCTGGTGGCGTACTGCAACAGCAGCGATCAGGGCGGTGGAGATAAGCAGTCAGGCATTATGGCTGGAGACAGTAAGGCCGGATCTCAGCTTAAAACCCTGTACAGTGCTTTGGAGGGCATTTGCGCAAGGGGCAGGGATGCAGTATGCATGGCGCTCTGGTCTGAGGAGGAGTACAGTCTTATCTGCACAGGGGCCGAGGATTATGAGCAGCTGCCACGCCGGGTTAATAGTGGCTGTAGCAGTGATAATGACAGCAATAATGACTGCCAGCATTTCATCAGGTTCATTTTTGGCAATGCTCCGCAAATGGCCTCTGATCTCAAGAAGAGATTGTGGATGCTCAACAAGACTGACGGCAAGCCACTAAACTCATACTTTGAATACGATTACTGGCGTTTTGTAAAGCACAGTGACAGAAACATTCTGGCTGTCAGTTACGACGAAAGCGAGGGGATGAGGGCCATGATCTTAAGTCCTGAGCTGTTGAACTGCAGTTTCAGCGGTCATGATATTGCTGTGCCAATGCTGTTTACCAGTGAGCTTTATTTTTATGATCTGACCAGTCTGTCATCTTTTGCCATCCATACCCTGTCTGACTATGTGGCATTAGCCTGGGTAAGAGCCCCGGGGGTACTGTCATTGTTCCCTGAGCTTCCAGGACCGGTACCTGATGCCGTACATGTAAGGCCAGTCAGTGTGCCTGTTGAGGCTGTCAGCTGCAGGGAGCTGGCAGGATTTAACTGGCCTGATGACATGCTGTGGCTACAGCCTGTGCTTGACCGGCTTGAGCCAGTAAATGACATAGTTGATCTGGGGCTGCTTAATGACTTTTTTGCCCGGATTACCTGCAATGCCAGGGTAAGTTTTAATCTGGTAGCATCACAGCTGCGTATTTATCTGCTTAATCTGAAGTACTTCAACGACTCAGGATTATACGTCAGCATTAAGATGACAGAGTTTGAGTGGTTGGGCCAGGGAATTGACTTTGTTAAAGCCATGGCAAGAACAGGAATTACGGCAGATCTGCTCAATCACGTTGTTCTTAAGCGCAATCCAGCTACCGGCAAGAGTGCCATGGCTGAGCTTGAGAACTGTCTGCTTGAAACCATCAAAAACTGGCCTGAAGGTTTTTCTTTCACAGACAATGCGTTTTACTATTATTTACATAGCTTATATGAAATATTTGAGCCTTTGTTTGTCTATGATGAGCAGGCTAAGCACGCCGAGCGATTAAGATCGCCAGACATGGCACCAGAGAGACTTATTGCCTCAGGCTCAATGAATAAGCTTCTCAACAGCTACGCTCAGTTAGAAGGCCGGTCAGACAGGCCAGAGCATTTTATTGGTATGGAAAGCAGCCCTTATGAGGCAAGTCGTATTGCTGTTCCTGATGCTGAGTTTTTGATGGGTAACTATCATAATATTGCGCGGGCAACGGGGAACCGTACTGTGGTGATTACTTTGCCAGTACTCAAGAGGCTTGCTCTGGCCAGGTTGAGCGGAGTGCGTGCTGCAACCACACTGGCAGTCAGAGCTCAAAGGGCACTGCTGGAGCTTGGGGAGGAGGTGGTCTATTGCCTTCCTGATCATATGTTCACAGTTGCTCTCTTTGACTATCAGCCACGAAATACAAGGACTGGTGTGCAGTCAATGCCTGGAGTTTCCTGTATCAGTACTGCATTGCTTTTGCAGTTTTCCAGCACTTATGCAGATAAAGGCAGAGACGTGGTTCTTTATTCAGGAAACAGATTGACTGTCAGTGCGGCTAACCAGGCTGGAGTAAAGACTGTTTTCTCGGGCAGGGCTGAGCAGCTTTTCGACAGTATCAGTGAAGATACTGCAGTGCCATCAGAGCCGGTTTGTTGGCCAGATGATATTACATGGCGCTGTTTAAATGAGCTTTTCTGGTATGAGTGCTTTGACATTAATTTAAGCAATATTTCCACTGAGGCCAGAGCAGCATTGAGTGGAAGTCTGAGCAGGCGCGAAAGAAAAGAAGCTGTAGACAGGACCACGTATGAATGCCCGGATGAACTTGAATTATACGAAGCTTTCGATTACGTGAGTGAGATGAGCTCGTCCTTTAAAAATTATAAGCATCTCCAGAACATCAGATATAAGAGTAAATCTGATGCTTGCAAAGGCAGCAATGATAACGCCCCTTCATCAGGTACAGATTGTCAAAAGGGAAGCTGGTACGAAGATAAGGCAGTTCTGGAGATTCTGGGTAAAGCAGTATCAAGTTACTCCAAAATATTTGATCCTTTTTACAAAAGGATTTGGTGTTTAAACTTTTTTAATAACAAATGGTTCCTTCCTGAGTACGGAGTTTTTGGAGATCCGATAGAGTTCATAATTCATGAACGAACATACCCGATTGTGATTAGTATGATTTCCATTGCTGGCCTTCCAGTCATGTATGGCGATGATGAGGATACAGATGATGAGGATGCAATTGTCGAGTATGCAATGAGTCTTTTAGACAGTCGCTATGTCGCTGGTTTAAGTCATGTTGATCAGGGCGACATTTCTCCTGCCATGCAGCTGTTTGTAAAGCAGGTTGCTGCAGTAAGATGCGCCAGAAAACGCTTTGTAAAACTTGTTAGAAGTGAAAACATAGCAGATTGTTATAAGACAAAGTGCCAGGTGCGTCATGCAAGGCAAGTTAACAAAAGCAAGGTTAGGAAGGCTCAGTCAAACAGAGGTAGCAGCTCTGGTCAGAGCAAAGCAGGCAAATCCAGCAAGTCAAGCAAGGCAAAGCAGGCTCAGTCAAACAGAGGTAGCAGCTCTGGTCAGAGCAAGGCAGGCAAATCCAGCAAATCCAGCAAGTCAAGCAAGGCCAGTCAGGCTCAGTCAAACAAAGGCGTCAGCACTGACAAGAACAAACCCGGCACAGAAAGCGTAGCAAAGCAGGCTCAGTCAAACAGTGGCGTAAGCCAGGGGAAGATCAATGCTGGCAAGGGAGTCAAAGCAAAGCAGTCTAAAAGTTCAGGGGGAAATGCAGGTCAGGGAGGCACTGCCAGGAAACTGCCTGGAAACAGTAATTGTCATAGGCCGGACAATGATGTGTCTGCAGGTGGAAATAGCACCGGAGGGAAAAATGGTGCGGCAGGTAAGATGAAGTAGGCCTGTAATGGCTGGAGTCTGTTAGAGGATCTGCTGTCCATGCCCGGATACGGGCATGGGCTATGACAGGGCTCAGGCTGTGCCAGCCATAACATCTCATCTCATAACAACCCATCCTGTCCCATCCCACCAAGTCACATACTGTGCTGGTCATGTCTGACCACGTTGCATATGAGATGTGGGAGGAAGGGCGGGATTAAGGAGCAGCTGGTTGCAGGACCGGCCCGTGACTGGTAAGGCGCGGGCGGGCCTGTGGCTGGCTGTTTTTGTTTATGGTCAGTTTAGAACTCGGCGGCGATGGCGGCCAGGAAGTCGTCGCACAGCTGCAGCTGGCTGAGTTCAATGTACTCGTCAATGCCGTGGGCCTGATCGATGGAGCCAGGTCCCATTACCACTGTTGGACCGAGGTGCTGGAGGAATGAAGCCTCGGTACAGTAGTTTACGTACTCAAAGACGGTATCGGCAGGTACGTGCTTTTTGATATAGCCCAGGCTGTTTTCATTGGTGTTGGCAAAGGATGGAATATCAGCAAATGGCAGAGTGAGAGTCAGCAGCTGTACGGTCTCAGACTCTGTGCGTGCTGCATCAAGACCGAGGCGCTTACGGACACGCTCGGTTGTCAGCTGATGGGCATACAGTTCGTTAGCTTTGGCGTTGACTCCGGCAAGAACCTCATCGAGCTTTTGAATAATGACTGCCTCACTGAGCTTTGGGGTAGGGCGGATATCAAAGCCAATATGAGCCTCATCGCAGATAGAGTTAATGCTGTGACCGCCATTCATGTAGCCCATGTTCATTGATGGGTAGCCTACCTTGAAGTTGCTGTCAGCACCAATGACCTGCAGCTCCTGAGCAAGACCGTTGAGAGCGGTAATAGCATGGCTTGCGATATTGATGGCATTAATACCCAGAGCCGGATTGGATGAGTGGGCTGATACACCCTTAATCATAAGGTCACGGGCCATGTATCCCTTATGGCCGATAACGGCCTGCATGGAAGTAGCCTCGCCAATGATGATGAGATCAAAATGACGTCCCCTGAGCAGGTCAGCTGGCAGTGAGCTCATGCTGGCGCTGGAGAACTTGAGATTTGTGAAGTTTTGCTCATTGAGGTCATCACGTATCAGGCGCATGGCATCAATGGCACCATTCATGGAGCTTTCCTCATCACAGGTAATGAGGCATGACAGGCGTGGGTAGCTCATAAAGTCGTCGCCATAACGCGCATGGGCGGCAGCAGCTGCCTCCATGGAGCAGGCAAGAAAGCCCTTCATGTCACAGGCTCCACGGCCATAGGCACGGCCGTCACGTACGGTGAGTTTTAAAGCGCTGTCGGTCCATTTTTCATCATCAAAAGGCACGCAGTCACTGTGACCGCTCAGCAGCAGGCCCAGATCCTGACCTGCTTCAGCGGCGCTGCCACCATGACGGCCTGCGCCTCCGCACTGAGATGCCGATGGCGAGCAGATGGAAGGGCTCAGAGCCAGGAGATTGAGCTTGCCCGGTGCTACCTCGTAGACCAGGGTAGTAAATGCGCACTGTCTGAAGTGCCCGGCCATGTACTCGATGAGCTCACTGTTCGGGCGATCAAAATGGGCCTTATCACTGCTGGTGGTATTAAAGCTGATAAGGCGGGTCAGGTAGTCTAAAGTAGCCATGGCGCTTCCTGTATGTTGCTCGTAATGATGAAATTTCATTTCAGGCCTGCATAACCTGGGTGGGCGTCCATAAGCTCAGGCTGTCCTGTACCATGAGGCACTGTACAGCCAGCTTAGGCTGCGGCGGCAGCTGATCATTTGGTGAATCTGCATTGCTGCTTTCCCTGCGGCGGCGGCTGACGCTGTGGTGATGCTGCTCTGCAGCTTACTCTGCGGCTGCAGGTGCAGCGCGGAGCGCACAGGGCACGCTGAGGTCATTGAGGCATGAAATTAGATTATAGCCACAGCAGCGGCGGGTTCTGATTGTGTTCCAAAATGGGCAAGGGACAGAAATTTTAATTTTCTATCTGAAAGGGATCCTGCCTGGGCTAATCCTGGCTATGGCAGCTCTCAGCTCGGGTGCTGACAGTAGAGAGCGCGCTCCATAGTATTTGGCTGTCAGAGTGTGTTTTTTAAGGGGGTTTTTGAGGGGCAATGGTGCGGCACATGTCTAAATCAGTATTGGTTAGCAAGTGATGGCAGTTATGCCTTTGCTGTGGAATCAGTCTGTTCAGACATGGGCTGTCGAGATGGTCTGAGGAAAGAAAAACTCAATTGTATATAGTGTTAACATGATTATGACAATGGCTTAAACAAGCTGTTTTATCATAGATTTTTCGAAATTTTGTTTTACTTTGGTGCATGTTAGGTCTGGCATGCCTGATAGTGCTCTGTTTTAGTGCTGTATGTGTCAGGGCTGCGGTTTTTCTATATGCTAAGAAACTCAAGATTCTCCCGTGGAGTGCAGGTTTTACCTGCAGGGAACTCAGTGTCCGACCTGATGTCTGACAATTTTCAGCAGCTTAAGGAATTTTTGGATGATTAAGGTTGCTATTGCAGGTGCAAGCGGCTACACCGGCGCCGAGCTGATCCGCCACCTGGCCAAGCATAAGAACGTCACCGTTACTCACCTCTTTGTCTCTGAGGGCAGTGAGGACAAGGGCTCATGGATCTGTGAGGTTCATGGTTCCCTGCGAGGACAGTGCGAGCTGCAGCTTGAGCCGCTGGATCTGGAGCGTGCCTCAGCCCTGACCTCAGAAGACTGCGATGTTATCTTCCTGGCAACCGACCACAAGGTCAGCCATGATCTGGCTCCGATATTTATCGACAACGGCATTGTGGTTATTGACCTGTCCGGAGCTTTCCGTATTTCCGACCTTGAGACTGCTCAGCGCTGCTATGGCTTTGAATTTGGCAGACGCCAGAAAGAGCTCATGAAAGAGCGTGTCTATGGCCTGGTTGACTGGGTCAAGCCTGAGGAGCTTCAGGTAAGCTCACTTATCAGCATGCCTGGCTGCTACCCAACTGCATCTGAGCTGGCCTTAAAGCCGCTTACTCATGCAGGTCTGTTAGACAGTTCCATGCCTGCTGTCATTAACGCCGTGTCCGGCGTTTCCGGTGCCGGTCGCAAGGCCAGATTAAGCAACAGCTTCTGCGAAGTCAGCCTTAACTCCTATGGTCTGTTTACCCACCGCCACCAGCCTGAAATTGTCGAATATGCCGGCTGTGACGTAATCTTCAATCCACACCTGGGCGATTTTAAGCGTGGCATTCTGGCCACTATTACAGCCCGTCTTAAGGATGGAGTGAGCGCTGAGGATATAGAGGCAGCTTATGCACGCGCATATCCAAAGTGCAGTTACCGTCAGTCAGCACTGGATGCCCGTGCCCGTGGTAATGCCGGTGATGCTGAGTATTACGAAAGTCTTTCTACTCTGGTACGTGTCCGTAAGGATACTGTAAAGCTGCATGATGTACAGCATACCCCGTTCTGTGACATTTCTTTTGTCACCAGCGGCGGCTATATAGTCATCAACAGCGCTATTGATAACCTGCTTAAAGGAGCTGCCACTCAGGCAATTGAAGCTATGAACCTGCACTTTGGTCTGCCTCGTACCCGATGCCTGCTCTAGTATAGAGCCCCCTTCAGTGACGGCACTTGCAGTGCCCGTGAAGCCTGAGCTTCACCATGGCTGGCCCGGCCTTAAGGGCAGTTCCCGGCACAATACCGTAAGCCTCTATCTGCAGCACCTGCACCAGTGTCAGGGCAATGCATGGAAAAGCTGGTCATGGTATTGAGCACCAGGGCAGCCTGACATGGCAGCACTGTAGGGAAAGGTTATTTCCGCAATGAGCAAGTAACAGTCAGACATATCAACAGCTCACAGCCGGCGAGTTCAGCTCTCATGTACAGCCATGGCTGCACAGCAGCCTGGGAACAGGGCAGCGCAGAATAAGCAGGCAGCAGCATGAGCAAAGGTCAGACAGCATACGGCGGAAAGGGTAATCAAACCGTGTTAATACGGTTTTAGAGCTGCCAGAGCAGCACAAGCAGGTAAATAAGCATGTTAGTAGTAAAGCTTTCGGGTAAGGCCCTCAACGATGAACAGGCACTGAGTGCCTTATTTGAGCAGATTAAGTCCCAGGGACAGCAGTGTATTGTTGTTCACGGCGGCGGTGTTGAGGTTGACCATATCCTGGGTGCTCTTAACTTCACCACAGTGAAAAAAGACGGCATCAGAGTAAGCCCTGCTGAGCAGATGCCTTACATTGCCGGTACCCTTGCAGGTCAGTGCAACAAGATTCTTCAGGGATGCGCCATAAAGAGCGGTCTTAATGCCCTCGGTATGCTCTGTACCGATTTCAACATGTGTGCAGTAAAGCCTTATCCTGAGGAGTATGGCAGCGTTGCCGGTGTCACCGGTGAGGACACTGCTACTGTAAGTATGCTGCTCGACAGAGGCTTTACTCCTGTAGTGTGCTCAATTGGCCTTGATAAGCAGGGTCAGCTCTTTAACATCAATGCTGATGAAGTGGCCGCCTGCCTGGCAGTTGCTTTTGCAGCCCCGCTGGTTTTCTTCTCTGATGTGGCCGGTGTTCTGGACAAAAATGGCCAGCTCATTGAAAACATCGATACCGCTACCGTTGAGCAGCTGGTTGCTGACGGTACCATCAAAGATGGCATGGCCGTAAAGGTCAGAAATGCCCTTGACGTTGCTCATAAGAGTAACGCCCCAGTGTTCATTGCCTCCATCTTCGATGAACAGGCAAGAAGCAACCTCTCCAAGCTCCGACGAATCGGAACCACTCTGAGCGCTTAAAGCGCATCCGGCTCAGCCAAAGGCTGCCGCCTACCGGCAGCAGATCTGAGCTGCAGGCAGCGTCCACACCCTCCTGGTGTCGTCGCTGACCAGTCTCCTTATTCCCATAAAGAACATCACTTGCAGCCCTGGCGCTGACAGCAAGGGCAATTGGCAGCACCGGCAAGCCGCAAGGCCAGATGTAACCTGGTCACCAGGCCAAAAGGTACTTGACTGCACCCTGGCAGCCACTGCTGATGGTGCCAGTTGCCATCCCTGACCGCAGCCATCATGAAGGTCCAGCAGTCCCCAGACAGCAAAGACCTCTGGGCAAGGCAATGCAGTCATCTGACCCCGGAGCCTGACAAAGAGACATGGCTCAGTCCAACGATGCCATGAATCTCAATAAAGCCCAGGGCCAGACGGTTAGCAAAACCTGCTCCATGCACACTCAAGCTCAGGCATGAAATTACAGTAAGCAAGCCCCAGCCTCCAGCTGCATGACCTCAGGTATTCAGTCAGACGGTACTGATAAAGCAATTGCGGCTGAAGCAGCACCTCGGGCCAAAAGCACAGGCCAGCATGAAAGGCAGCAGTCTGCAGGCAACAGCAGGCAGGCAACAGCAGGCATCCCAATGGTCAATCCTGAATGCCTCTATGACCGAAGTGTCTCAAAAGTCATTAAATACCCTCAATATGAAAATGACTTAAGCAGGACACAGGTCAGCACAAGCACCTGGTTTGCATGATTCGCCGCTGAAAACAAACTGTCACAAAGAATGCCGCCTAGGCCAGTGCAGTTGCAAAAGCCACAGTCTTGAGCCGGCCGGGCACCACAACAACCTGATTTGGCAGACAGTGCAGCGCCGCAGTGACTTCGAGGTTCGAAGTTACAGCCAGGCTGAAAGTGACAGGTTACTGTACAAAAGGACTGCAGTTGATGAATTTGATGGGAATGAAAGCTCCGCAGGCAATAAAGCCTGCAGCGCTGACAGGGAGAGCAAACAGGTGCAGGCATGAGTACTCATGTCTTAACAACAGATATCAGGCCTGAACAGCAGTGAATGCAGGAAGGCAGTACAAGACAGGACAATGCAAGGCAATCTGAGGCACTGGGTGTATGCAAAAGCATGAAGCACCAGTCATAAGCGCCAGCTTCCTGCAATCCTCTCAGTCTTACCAGAGCCAGTACCTGCACCTGCACCATGATGCTGTCATGCGGCAGCTGATATTCAGGTAAATAACAGGTTTCCACACCATCTGTGGACAAGTAAACAGGAACACACAAATGACCTTCAATACCCCTTCTGACAGCGCCAATAACCATGGCTTACCATCAATACCTTTTGTCAGCCTGGACAAGTTTCATGGGGTGAGCCTCGATGAGATTTACCATCAGGCCGCTACCTTAAGAAAGAAGGATCAGATCAGTGAAGGAGCCCTGAGCCGCATTACTCAGGCCCTGAACGATGTTCAGGAGCTGCTCTCTGAGCACACTACCGATGCTTTCGTGGTACGTAAGGCCCGTCTGTCTGATATTGACGCTCTGCAGAATATGGTCAACTACTGGGCTCAGCAGGGTGAGAACCTGCCACGCAGCCGTGAGGACATTATCAGAAACATTCAGTCCTTTGCCGTATGCGTAAAGAACAGCCAGGTGCTGGGCTGTGCATGTCTGTACGTTTACGATACCGGACTTGCAGAGATTCGCTCACTGGGTGTTAACCCAATGATTCAGCGTCAGGGTCAGGGCCGCGCCATTGTTGAGTTCCTGCTGCACAAGGCTGCTGACTACGAAATCAAGAAGGTATTCGTTCTGACCAGAAATCCTGACTTCTTTGCCCGCGTAGGCTTTAAGCTGACCACCATCGAGGCCCTGCCTGAGAAGATCAGAAAAGACTGCGACAACTGCAGCAAGCAGGACCGCTGCGATGAAGTTGCTTACGAATTTAACCTTTAGTGCACATAATAGCGCTGCCAGCTGCCTCGGCACCTGCCTGTGCCTCTGCAGTCACCTTGCAACCACTGAAATCCACAGCAGCAACAGCTGCTACAGCTAAAACAGTAACAGCATCAGCCGCTACCGCAGTCGCTACAGCTAAAACCGCAACAGCCTCAGCAGCTACCGCAGCCGCGAATAGCAGCTGGAAAACAGCAACAAGATGACCAGTCAGGCAGCTCATGCTGTCGTCTGAAGCTAAGACCAGATTAAACATGTAAATCACGGTAAAGTTACCATAGCTTGCCCGGCAACGGACGCACAGCTCATCAGGCCAGAGCACTTGCAGCAAACAAAAGCAAAGCAGCAGAAGAGTGTATGGCCAGGTCCTATGCCTGAGTTCAGGCAGACTGTATTACCAGGATAAACACCGGACATCAGCATTAAAGACAGTCATTCTCCTCAGGAGACAGGCATTAGTTTCTCAGCAGGAGCCCGGCGGGACAAAAGTTTCAAGGAAAACAAATGAAGATCACCAGAAAAACCTATGATGAAGTAATGGTTCCCTGCTATGTTCCTCAGGACATGGTTCTTGAAAAGGGCAAGGGATGCTGGCTTTACGATACCGAGGGTAATAAATACCTGGACATGACTGCCGGTATTGCAGTCAACTGTCTTGGTCACAATCACCCTGGTGTTGTTAAGGCCATTAACAAGCAGGCCAAGAAGATGCTGCACGTCAGCAATGTCTTTGTAAACGACAAGACTCTTACCCTGGCCAAGAAACTGGTAAAGCTAACCGGCTTTGAGCGCGTCTTCTTTGTAAACTCAGGTGCTGAAGCCAATGAAACAGCTCTCAAACTGGCCCGTCGTGTTGCTTTTGACAATTACGGTGAGGAGAAGAGTGAGATTATCTCTTTCAAGCACAGCTTCCACGGTCGTACTTTCTTCTCAGTAAGCGTAGGTGGTCAGGAAAAGTACTATAAGGGCTTTGGTCCAGTGCCTGGCGGTATTACCCACCTGCCATACAATGACCTCGAAACCTTCAGCAAAACCATCAGCGACAAGACCTGTGCTGTTATCGTTGAGGTAGTACAGGGTGAAGGCGGCATCCTTGAGGGCAATACTGAATTTATGCATGGAGTACGCGAGCTGTGCACAAAGCACAATGCCATGCTGATTTTTGATGAGGTTCAGACCGGCGTTGGCCGTACCGGTACCTTCTACGCCTACGAGCAGTCCGGTGTTAAGCCTGATGTGGTAACCACAGCCAAGGGACTTGCTGCAGGCGTGCCTATTGGCGGCATTCTAACCATGGAGAAGTTCGCCCGTCACTTTGTCCCGGGTACTCATGGTTCTACCTTTGGTGGTAACCCGCTGGCCTGTGCCGTAGGCTGCTATGTGCTTGATACCGTTGCCGATCAGACTTTCCTTGACCACGTAGCCGATGCCGGTTCCTTCCTGCGTGCTGAGCTGCGTCGTCTCAACGATCACTACAATGTTTTCTCTGACGTCAGAGGCTGGGGTCTGATGGTCGGCGCACAGCTGGCTCCTCAGTACTCAGAACTGGCTTCACAGTTCCAGAAGATCTGTACCCGCCACAAGCTGCTTGTGCTGCTTGCCGGCCACGATGTCATCAGGTTTACCCCACCGCTAATCATTACCCGCAGCCTTATCCGCAAGGCCATGAAGATCCTTGAGCAGGTAATAGTCGAGTTTCTGCGCACCCAGGAACTGGCCGCCGTAACTGCATCAACCAGCACCACCAGGGAAAAGGCAGGTGCAAAGGCAGATAAAGCAGCCGACAAAGCTGCAGACAAGTCCTCTGCATCAGCAGCAAAGAAAGAGAAGTCGTCAGCAGAAGCTGCCGCAACAAAAGCTACTGCATCAAGCTCTGCCAGGTCAAAATCAAAGGCAGCTGCAAAACCAGCCGCAAAAACAGCCGCAAAAACAGCGGCCCGCAAGAGCAGCAAGAGCAGCAAGAGCAGAAATGCATAATTGCCGTGGCAGTCTTAGCATAACATCTTAATTCAGATTACTAAATTATCGCTCTATAAAACCCAAAGGGACAATTCCTGACCATCAGGAACTGTCCCTTTATTTTTGCTTTCTAAAATTAAAAGCATTTAAATCATGAAAACAGCAACAGTCATTAAAAACAAAGGAGCTTCCCCAAAATGAGGAAGCTCCTTGCGTTATGAGCCATACCTTTATTATGCCCAATACACATTGCCTGCAGCGCTGCATAATGCAGCGTCATACAAATCAATTAGCCTAACAGGGACAGACCCAGCTGTGGACGGGTGTTAGCCTGCATCAGCATGGAAGTGGCAGCCTGCTGAATAATGGACTGCTGGGACAGATTTGCAGACTCTTCGGCGAAGTCGGCATCACGAATTCTGCTGCGGGCATCAGCCTGGTTGGCAGAAACGTTTGCCTGGTTACGCATAGAGCTTTCCAATCTGTTTTGTATAGCGCCTAGACCAGCACGCTGACTGTCAGAATCAGCGATCATGGCGTCAATATGGGCAATAAGCTTGCTGGCGTTATCAGCGGAGTCGAGCTTAAAGCCGTTTGCAGCTGTCCAGATATCTGCAGCTTGAGCACCCTGACCTTTAATGCGTTCAACAATTTGAGACATTCGCATATTGTTAACTTCAAAGCTGATGGTATCGCCGCTGTTTGCACCAACCTGAAGTAACAGAACACCCTTGGTTTTATCAGAGTTGTTGGCGCCATCGTAAATGTTACCAGCATCTTTTACACCGCCTGCCAATATGGTTTTGCCACCAAAGGTGGTCTTCTCGGCAATACGATCGATTTCGGCACCTAAGGCATCGGCTTCTTTCTTCAGGGCAGCACGATCTTCGGCAGTATTAGTGCCGTTTACAGCCTGCACTGCAAGGGTACGAACCTTCTGCAGCATGGCAGTAGTTTCGTCCATTGCGCCTTCAATGGTCTGAGCAAGAGCAATACCGTCAGCGGCGTTGCGGTTGCCCTGGTTAAGGCCATTAATCTGGGTTGTCAGGCGGGATGAGATCTGAAGGCCTGCTGCGTCATCCTTGGCACTGTTAATTCTCAGGCCTGAACTGAGTCTCTGGTATGTAGTAGTCAGCTGATTCTGAACGTTGTTCAGGTACCTACGTCCATTTAGGCTGGAGACGTTTGTATTTACATATACGGCCATAGTGAACCTCTTAAATACTGAATCTTATGGTCTTTATGCCACTGTGTATTCAGGTTTTTACTCTCTATATTCCAGCAACATAACCCATATTGTTGTTCTGTTAACTGTTTTACAAAGCGTAAACTGCTGGAGATGTTTTGCTTTACAAAACTATAGTTTACGCATAAAAGACTATTAGCCTAACAGGGACAGACCAAGCTGTGGACGTGTGTTAGCCTGCATCAGCATGGATGTAGCGGCCTGCTGAATAATGGACTGCTGGGACAGATTTGCAGACTCTTCGGCGAAGTCAGCATCACGAATTCTGCTGCGGGCATCAGCCTGATTGGCAGAAACGTTTGCCTGGTTGCGAATTGAGCTTTCCAATCTGTTTTGGATCATAGCCACACATCAAAAAAAGCAAAATTTGCTTAATTAAAGCCTCAAAAGTAGTATCTAGTTTTGAGGTTTTTAAACTGAAAATGATGTATCTATGGAGTGATAAAAAATAGCGAAAAATCGCTAGCAAATACAACTCAAAAATGATAGAATAGGGGATCCGTTTAAATTTCTATGTAAATGGAGTTATCCCCTACTGTGCCACATAATATTACCATCGACAAGAGCTGTCAATACCGCGGCGGCCAAAATTGCCAGGCAATTTTTCACTATATACCTATTATTCCCGGAGGAAAAGCTGTTTTTCTAGCCCAGAAAAACTTTAGCGCCAAGCCTTTTGCTTGCTTTAAGGAGCCGATAACCAGGAACTATGAAGGTCCTTTCAAGCCGATAGAAATCAGCTTTTATCTTCAATATGGACTTGTCCGACAAGTACGAGTCGGTTTCAGAGGAGCGTATCATGCGCAGATGCTGTGATTCTGTCTATCGCAAACACAGAAATACCAAGCTTCCTAAAGGAAAGAAGGGCAAGAGCCTTAAGAAGCGCGGTAAAAAGGGCAGAGAGGCTCTTAGTACGCATAGAAACTCTACCAGAGAGCTTCGCGCCAAGTATAAAAAGAAGGTGAGACTTCGCCGCGCCAGGAAGGTTTTAGCCATCGCTAGATTTCTGCGCAAGGACCTGAATTATGCCGAATATATCGGCAAAAAGGCGATCTCTATTCTTGCGCCATCAGTATTGGACAATGAACATGACTTTCATGATCAGTTCCTGAAGAACACTGACTCTGTCTGCGATGTCACAGAGAACTTTCTGGCGGCATCGGTACGTACCTGTCTTGAGCTGCATATGGAGCAGACAGACAAACATAACATTCTTGGGGTAAGTAACTACTGTGAGAAGGACATTGCGCTTGAGCTTGCAATCCTGGAAGAAAGATTCAGGAAGGAGCCGGGGCATTATGGGCAGATGTTCTTGACCGATGATTTTTATCTCGGTTTTAGATCATCTGCTTATGCTACCGGGAATGCAGACTCAGACAAGGATGAGGGTAAATCCCGTGGTGAGTCCCCTGCAGATGCTTCAGATGGCGGTGCTGCTGAAGCAACTATGGGTGATACCCAAGCAGATGCTTCAGATAGCTGTGCAGCTGAAGAAACTGGGAATGATACCCCGGCAGATGCGCCAGATGGCAGTGCTCCTGAAGAAACAGTGTCTGGTGCACCGGATGCGGAAACTATGCAAGAGCTCATGGAGGATGGTGACGATGACGAAGAAGATAAAAAGGGCAAAGCCCTGGAGGAGGCTTTTGGCATAAGCAGCCTTGAGACCAGACTGCCCAAGGAACAACTGCCGAAAGTTGATATAAAACTCGGCTTCGCCAACAAGAATGTCTATGTTTCGGGGAAATATGTAGGAAAGGAACGCCCAAGATATCATGTCAGGATAAGGGACTACACCTTTAAATGCACTGTGGCTGATCTGCTCAATCCTGACGTGATCGATGAGATGTTTAAAACACTTGGATCTACCAGCAGGTCCAAGAAGTTTAAGCCATCAGAGCTGATTCTGTCTCTTGGACAGGTGATTGAACAGCAGCGTCCGGCTAATGGAACAATGTGCATAAGTTCCATATCCAGATGCGTCAGGGACGACTTCGATATCAGCAGTAACAGCATCATTTCATGGCTTGCTGACCCTGATTTTACAAGGGATTTTGTAGATTACTCCTCTGTGCTGATGCAGATGATCTACTTCGAGAGTAAAAGACTTGCTCTGATGTCTAACGATGCTGTGACCAGAAAAGTCCTGAGATTTTTGAATCTACATTCATATGATGACATCGTGATTCAGGATGGCTCATATGTTCAGGCTTACGTTCAGTCAGGCAACTATTATGATACGAGCGGCTCTGGAGCGCTGCGTAAAAGCAAGCGCCCTGATGGCCATAAACACAGGGGCGAGACAAGGAATCACCAGCTGAAGTACCATTCAGCATACTCACTGTCGACCATGACTCCGGTATATATCCATATCACCGAGGGCACAGGAGCTGAAAATCACAATGTTAACTACGGCGTCCTGAAAAACATGGGAAAGGTCCTGTTCTGTGGTGACCGTATTTACCTTGATTTCATCAATATAATCAACCTGCAGGAGAGCGGCATCGATTTCGTTATACGAGAGGCTACAGGATGTCAGTTCAAAATCCAGGAATGCCGTACAAATCAAGGTTTTGTACTGAATGAGCTGGCAGGGCAAAAAATCAACAGCAAGGAGGTTATTCAGGCTGCCGCGAAGTACGGGCAAATTGAAACAATGGTCATTGCCCAGCGAAGTATTGAGCTGCACCGTTTACCGGAGCATTTCATCGGAACGTACTCCGCAACCCCAAAAAAACCCGACCAGAAATCGGTTACTACTACTGCAGATAAGCCTGTCAGGGTTAATGTTTACTATAACGATGCTGTTAAAGCTGAGGAGCAGGACAGTCTGCCTCAACATAACAGACGTGATCAGTGCATGTATATCATCACCAGCCTTGACT
>NZ_JALKIL010000049.1 GCF_023051105.1 Anaerobiospirillum sp. NML120449
CCAGTAGCCATGGCCGCTGGTGAGCGCTTCGCTATCCGTGAGGGTGGCCGTACCGTAGGCGCCGGTGTTGTAGGCAGCATCATCGAGTAATTGTTACCTCAGGTAATGAATGCTCCAGTCAGCTTTGACTGACTGAAAAAAGCCGCAGTTATCATCTGATACTGCGGTTTTTTTATCGCCTTATGGCCATGAATTTTCCGCCCCTGATATGTCCTGTTTTCACTTTGCCTTACAGCGGACCCAAAGGCTGAAATCAGCATGAAAAAGCCCGCCAAATTGCCCTTTCAGGTTGACTATTGGTATGGGATCAGGTATTTTTTAGGGCTTTGGAAGATTGATCTTTCACCTCTGCCGGCCCGGGTTCAGTCACTCAGACTCACAGCGTTTGGGCATGACTGCCAGGAGGTCATTGAGATAAAAGGCCGGTCAGGCGACCAGTTATGACGTTTCCGTCAGGAATTTTCAGATGAGCGAAACTAAGAATGGTAAGCAGCCAGGTGGCGCTGTTACCAAAAAAGACAAGACAGCAAATGCTGCTGCAAAGAACAAAAAGACCGATCTTAAAGTAGCCGAAGCCAAAAAGAATGAGGTTAAGAAGGTCGACACTAAGAAGGCCAGGCAGGTTGAAACCGGCTCCCGTGGCAAGGACATGTTCTTATGGTTCGTCTCCTTAGCTCTGCTGGTAGCCGCTATTGGTGGTAACTACTACTACACCAGATACGTTATGCTCGATGAGGGCTCCCTTGAGCGTCTGGGCCGTGTAGCCATTGTGATCGTTACCATTCTGGCCGGTCTTGCCGTAACTCTCTTTACTGAAAAGGGCAGAAAGCTTCTGACCTTCGGCCGTGACTCCTACACCGAGCTGCGCAAGGTAGTGTGGCCGGCCCGTAATGAGGCCATGCAGACCACTGCAATCGTATTCGTTGCCGTAGTTGCCGTAAGTCTGTTCTTGTACGTCTGTGATCTGGCTTTCTTACAGATAGTGCGCTTAATTACAGTCTAAATTTACAGGGTAATCTCAGATGTCCGATTTAGAAAACAAGGTTGAAGAGCAGGCCGCTGAGCAGGCAAATGAGCAGATGCAGGCTGTAGAGCAGAATGCTGCAGCTGCTGATGATGCTCCTTTCTTATCTGATGACGAGGCTTCCTCCGACGCCCCATTCTTATCTGCCGAAGAGACCGCCGCTGCTGAAGAAGAGCAGAGCAAGGTTGAAAAAGATAAGAAGACTGCCCGTGACAAGAAGAAGGCTGCCATCAACTTAAAGGGTCCGGTCAAGAAGCTTGAGCCAATGGATCCAAGCGAAGTTGAAATGCGCTGGTACTTTATCCAGGCTTTCTCCGGCTACGAGCAGCGCGTTGCCCAGACTCTGGCAGAGCGTATCAAGATTCACCAGATGGAAGACTACTTCGGTGAGATCCTGGTACCACGCGAGAAGGTTAAGGATATCAAGGACGGCAAGCGCCGTGACAGTGAACGCAAGTTCTTCCCAGGCTATGTCATGGTCGAGATGAAGATGACCTCTGATTCATGGCAGCTGGTTAAGCACACCGAGCGCGTGCTGGGCTTCATCGGCGGCACTCCAGAGCGTCCTCTGCCAATCTCCAAAATTGAGGCCGAGCGTATTCTCAACCGCTTAAGAGAGACCTCTGAGGCTCCACGTCCTAAGACCCTCTTTGAGGTTGGCGAGCAGGTTCGTGCTACCGAAGGCGCCTTTAAGGACTTCTCCGGTACCGTTGAGAGCGTTGACTACGAAAAGAGCCGCCTGACTGTTTCCATTGCCATTTTCGGCCGCGCTACCCCTGTAGAGCTCGAATTTGGCCAGGTAGAAAAGGAAGTCTAAGCTTATACGGAGTAAGCTCCGTATTGCCCAGGGCTGAACCGGCAGGTTCCAGCAACCCTCCAGGCTGTGACTTTCTTTCACTGTAAAAAAGGATGACCCCTTATCGGAGTCATCCTTTTTTATGCTTATTTGCAGATGAGTGCAATGTGCCACTGAGCAGTTCAGCCCTGAATTTTCTTCAGAGCTCCGCAAGTGCACCACAGCACAATGACCTTTTCAGGCCTCAGGTCAGCTTCGTTCCCCGCATCACCGCCCAGATCATTTCCCTCCTGCACAGGCATTTTGCCATGCTCCTCATACGCTGCGCTTCAGCATAATAGTGTCTGCATCACAGGCAGACAGCCATTTCCCTCGCTTCATTCAGTCTTATCCACTCCTCATCCAGCCTTACCCACTCCTCATCCAGCCTTGCCACTCCTCATCCAGCCATTGCCATCTATTCTTCCAGAATGGCAGCGCGCAACTCAGACTCTGCTGTCCTGCATATTTCCCAGCTTACGTCTGCACTTCCATTTCCTTTCTAATCACAAATCCTGTTACCTTCTATCGCTTTAGTGAAGCAGGATTACAGCCTTTGACATTTTCAGTCATATACCTTTAACAGCCACTTTGCACGCTGTCATGCTTTGAGGTTCTGCTGGGTATGTCGAAACTGCTGAGCAAGATCTGCTTAGTAAGGGGGCGTGCCTTGACGGGGAAGATTCGATATTTGCAGCCGTTTGGCGGCCGCTGAGTGCATCGTTAAAAGCTGAATGTCGGGGAAATCAAAGAGGGGTATTGGGAGGGAGATGGCCGATTGACTAATCAGGCTTCCTGTACAAAAGAATAGGGGGTGCCTGTTGCCATGGCATAGTAGACAGGTTTAATAAGGCAGGTCTGCCAAAAGGCTTTGCGGCATCCGGGTTCAATTCTAATGATTGCTGTACCGATATTGAACTTGTGAAGCTACTGGCACAAGGCGACTGGATTAACCAGGGCTATAGTGTAGTACTGCAGGGGCCTCCTGGTCTTGGAAAAACCCTGCTGGCCATTGAATTTGGTAGAACTGCCATTTACAAAGGATACTATACCTTATTCATTAATGCCAGGGATTTGTATTCCAAACTGCAGCTGATCCGGCAGCGTTATGGGACCAGCCTTTGCTCTGAGCAGATGCTTTACTGCAGTAAGCTGTTGATTGTCGATGACATCGGTCACGCATATGTAGACGGTAAGCTCATGATCGATCTGTTCTGCAATCTTACAGAACTGAGAACGGTTATATAGATGAGTCGGTCTTCATCATGTGCCGACAATCAGAGCACCTTAAGACCTGCCAGGGACAGAGATAAACCAACAAGGCATATTTTCAAGACAGATATCACCCTGTATTGCGGCTTATGCAACCGTCATCACATTACTTTTCCGCACGCACAGCACTTCTACAGTAATACACTTTACAAAATAAAGACTAAAGCATTATCACCAGTGCAGCTAATCTAATCTAATCGAATCTGCAAAACAATAAATCCATGCAGTCAGAGCAGCAGTTGACGTTCCGGTCTTTTTAGAGACTGATGCGTCTGATAATATTTTGTAAAGTGTTTTGCATACGATATGGAATCTGACTGGTACCGTCAGTACCTGAACATTCAAAAGAACTACTGTTACCTGGCATGAACAAAATAAAAGTGATTATTGCAGCTCCATAAACTTGCATTGCCTGAATAACCACACGCAGTAACGCTTTATAAATCCTTATGTAATATCATGCTTGTTGTGCGGTTCGGTTATGCAGCCCGGTTGTGCTGCTCAGTTGCGCAGCTCTGATATGTATGTGCACGTCTTATTTCGTGGGGGACTGTTCTACTGAACATGCGGAGCATGCTGCATGGGGTGATGGGCTGCATCAGGCGGATTTAAAGTGGGCATTGTTGGAGCCTCAGCCGCACCTGCAGCCGCAGCTGTAGCCTCAGCTGCCGCTGCAGGCGGGGTTTTAGACTGTTGTTGCAGGCTGCTGCAGGCAGGTAATGAGTTTTGTGTGGTGAGAAGCTGCGCAATATTGGCGTTGCTTGCTGAGACTGTGCCCTTATTTACTGCTGAAACTGCAGTATTTTGACCATGTGCTCTTATTTTTGCGACTCCGGTCATGTGTGCTGCGCACATGGCTGTCAAACGGTATCAGTAAAAATTATTGAAAAGCCTGTATTGCGCCAAAACAAGGCGTGCCCCGCATTTTCACCGAGAAATACCGGTAAACCCTTCCAAAAATACCTCAAGGACGCTATCTCCACACGCTACAGCACTCTTATCCAGTCAAAAGTCTTAGTGACCTGCCATGTAAAGTACCATGTCCAGCGCATGCTCCTTGTGCAGTATTTGGAGGTCTTAGTTAACAACCGCTTATTTATCGCTTTTGTACTGGTGCTGTGGCGCGAAAAAATTACTCACAGATACCGTGATAAAACACCGCCTTTTCCAAACAGTGCACTCATGTGATCAGACTCACGGCCATACGCCAAATAAGGTACAAAAGCGGTTTTTACGTGATGCAGCTCATAATTTGTGTTTGTCTGTCTGTATTCCTTTGCCTATTCTTAAGTCATGTTTTTCATGGTTTGAATTTGCCTGCCTTGTACTTTGCAAATATTCAGTCTGTACCAGATTACAGCCGGTGTTATGGGGCTGTAGCCCTGCGCGTGTATCCATAAGAGGTACAGATTTCTGTCAGCAAACTGAGGTATGAGCCCGGTGTTTTAAGCGTTTGCACCGGAACACTTTTAACAGTGCAGTACCTTGAGTACTGCCGCGTCTGTCCGCAGTTTTGTGCTTCTGTTGATGCGGTCAGACGGTACTTGTCTGTTAAATGAACAGGAAACATTAAGGAGACGACAGTGAGAACTGAGACTGTAACCCTAAGCACCTCAGATCGCGTCAAGTCGATTCTGGCGGCAAGCTCCGGTAACTTTGTGGAGTGGTTTGATTTCTATATCTACATCTCACTTGCCAAATACTTTACCCATCACTTCACTCAGACCAGTGATGACATCATGGGCCTTATCATTACCTTTGGTGTGTTCTCCATTGGCTTCTTTATGCGCCCTATAGGCAGTCTGGTATTTGGTTCCATGGCTGATCGCATAGGACGTCAGAAGACCATGATTTATGCCATCATCATGATGTCTCTGGGCAATTTCATGATTGCCGCCATTCCATCTCAGGAGTCCATAGGCGCATGGGCGCTGCTGCTTCTGACTCTGGTGCGCATGATTCAGGGTATTTCCGTAGGCGGTGAGGGTGGCCTTGTTGCTACTTATATTTCTGAGATGTCCACCCCTGGTAACCGTGGTTTCTTCTCGTCCTTACAGTATGTAACTCTTATTGCTGCCCAGTTTGCTGCTCTGGCCTGTGTATGGGGCGCAGTTGAAATATTTGGCGAGCAGAACATGAAGGATTATGCATGGCGTTATCTCTTTGTCTTTGCCGGTATTCTCGCTCTGGGATCTATTTTCCTGCGCCGCAAGATGCATGAGAGTGCTCAGGAACTTAATGTTGAGGATGAGAGCAAAGGTACTCTCAAGACCCTGTGGGAGTACAGAAAGTACTGTCTGCTGGTATTTGGCCTAAGTGCTACCGGCTCCATGTGCTACTACAACTTCACTGCCTATATGAATACCTTCCTTGAAAAGAGCGCCGGATTTGACTCTCAGACCGCCCGCTTCCTGTCCTTGCTGTTACTTGCTTTTGGTATGTTTATTCAGCCATTCATGGGTATGCTGGGTGACCGCATAGGCGTAAGAAAGATGCTGGCTATTTTCTCGGCAGTTGGTTTTATCACAGTGTTCCCTCTGATGAGCGGCATTATCAACGCAGGACCTGCCGGCTGGAACAGTCCTTTTATCGCCTTTGCTCTTGCCTGCATCGGTCTTATTGTTACCGGCTTCTACACCTCAATTTCAGGTGTAGCCAAAGCTACGCTCTTCCCTGAAAAGGTCAGAGCTCTGGGTACCTCATTCCCATATGCCATTGGTGTTGCCATGTTTGGCGGTACCGTTCCAAGTGTGGCTCTGTGGTTTAAGCAGGGTGGCCCATACGGAACTGAAGTAGTTGACGGCCAGGAGCAGATTGCAACCCTGGGCATACCGGAATGGGCTTACTTTGTCTACATCATGGTCTTCCTCGTTGCATGCTTCTTTGTAGCCATCAACATTCCAAAGAAGACCGAGCTTGAACTCCAGCGTGGCTGATAAACGCAGGAGGTCACAACAAAGGCTGCCAGGCCGGCCGCCGGCGATGCCGATACAGCTGCCCTTGCCGGGCAGACCGCCGGCGATGCCGGTCCTGCGGGCCTTGCCGGGCTGACAGAATGGCCATGACAGCACAGCTGTCATGGCCAGAGCTTCAGGTCATACACGGACCTGCAGGGCAGCCATTAATATGCGGTGAATTACTGTCCTGTCTCAGTATGTGCAGGACATAACAAAGGAATCTCAAGTGTACGACTTTGCAATTATAGGTGGCGGCATTATTGGCATGTCCGTAGCCATGCAACTCAAGGAAAAGCTGCCTGATGCTTCAGTGGTGGTCCTGGAGAAAGAAAATGGCCTTGCCGAACATCAGACTGGACATAACAGTGGTGTTATTCACGCCGGAGTCTATTACACCCCGAATACTCTCAAGGCCCGCTTTTGCTATGAGGGCAACAGGCTGACCCGGGAGTTCTGCGACAACAACGGTATCAAATACGACATCTGCGGCAAACTGCTGGTAGCCACCAACGAGCTGGAAATGGAGCGCATGGAGGCTCTGTGGACGCGCACTGAAGCCAACGGTCTGGAGCGCTATCGTCTGGATGCTGCGCAGCTTAGGGAACGTGAGCCCAATATTGTGGGACTGGGCGGAATCTATTTCCCTTCAAGTGGCATTGTCAGCTACAGGGAAGTTACCAGGGTAATGGGCAGACGCTTTGAGGAGAAGGGAGGAAAGATCTGTCTTGGGGCTGAGGTATTTGAGCTTGGTGAGTATTCCGATCATGTGCAGATAAAAACCACCAGAGGACGTTTTGCGGCCCGCTACCTTATCAGCTGCCCGGGACTGATGTCAGATCGCGTAGTCAAAATGCTCTGCATTGAACCTGATTTTGTTATCTGTCCTTTCCGTGGTGAGTACTACCGTCTGGCGCCAAAGTACAACCAGGTGGTCAAGCACCTTATCTATCCTGTGCCTGATCCTTCCATGCCTTTCCTTGGTGTACATCTGACGCGCATGATTGACGGCAGTGTCACTGTAGGACCAAATGCCGTGCTGGCCTTTATTCGTGAGGGCTATAAGAAGACAGACATGTGCTTTCTTGAGATGGCTCAGATGGCCGCTCACCCAGGCATACGCAAGGTATTGCGCACCCACTTCAGAGCCGGTCTTTCCGAGATGAAGAACTCGCTGTTCAAAAGCGGCTATCTCAAGCTGGTGAACAAGTACTGCCCTGTTATCAAAAAAGATGATCTCCTGCCTTATCCGGCTGGTGTTCGTGCTCAGGCAGTGAGCAACGATGGCAGGCTTATTGAGGACTTTATCTTCGTTAAGACCAGACGCAGCGTTAATGTCTGCAATGCTCCAAGTCCGGCAGCAACATCAGCCCTGCCTATTGGCCGTCATATCCTTGAGCAGGTAGACGAAATGATTGCCCAGTCCTCAAGTCAGGCTGTATAGCTTGCAGCCAGTGCAGCATACACGTCATCGTGCTTATGCAGCGACAGAGCCGTCTGCACATTGAGCAGCGCATCAACAGGTGCCAGCTGCGCAGCAAGCGGCAGCATCAACCGCCTGTTCGAGCGGGTTCGTGTTACGCAGCAAGCGGCAGCATCGGACGCCAGCTGCATCGCGACCAGCTGTATATGTACCGGTCAAGTCATAACAGACAGTCAGTTAAATCAGAAATCTTAAGTCAGTCAAACATGTAAAGTTCAGCAGACAGAACATAAGGAAGTCCTGCCTGTATCAGCAACATGATGAGTTGCAGTTTGAAGAGATCCGGGAGCATTAAAGGCTCAATAAAGTTTAGTTGGTGAGTTCAAAACTCAGAAAATTTACCAGGAGAGGGTCTATGTCTCAGCCAGTTTTCCAGTGTGAACAGTTCAGCGTCACCCCGTCAGCTATTTCACCTCGTCTGCTGCAGGTAGAGTTTAAAGAGAGTGTTGTTGCTTCCTATCTCAAGGAGATGGAGCGTTATCCAATTCAGGCTTTGGAGTACAAGTCATTTCTGCGTTTCCGTGCCGCTCAGATTTTAAACAATCTGTGTGAGGGCAAGCTGCGCGATGTTCTGATGAAAAGTCTGGTAGATCGTCAGCATGGAGCTCTGCTGGTTAACCCTCAGGGTATTTGCAGAGCTGAGCAGGGCGATGACATGGTCAAGATTGCTACGGCCTTTGTTCACCTTATCGGCCGTTCCAACTTCGATGCCATGACCGGCACCTTCTATGCCCGCTGGGCTGTGGTCAACACCGACAACTCTGACAGTTATCTGCGCCAGCCTCGCAAGCCTCTGGAGCTGCACAATGACGGTACCTACGTCAATGAGCCTACAGATTATGTGCTCATGTATAAGATAGACGAGCAGAACATGGTCGGTGGCGACTCAACCCTGCTGCACGTGGATGACTGGGAAGACCTCGGCCGCTTCTTCAGCAATCCGCTGGCCCGCCGTCCAATCAAGTGGTCTGCTCCTCCAAGCAAGAATGTAAGAGCACCTGTTTATCATCCGGTCTTTGAAGTAGATAACGAGGGTCGCCCTGTAATGCTCTACATCGATCAGTTTGCTCAGCCAAAGGACTTTGAAGAGGGTACATGGCTTGCCGACATGGGTGACTCCCTTGAAAACAGTCCTGCAAAGCTTTCCTTCCCTGTACCTGTAGGTCAGTTCCTGCTTATCAACAACTGGTTCTGGCTCCACGGACGCGACAAGTTTGAGTCTCACCCTCAGCTGCGCCGTGAGCTGATGCGTCAGCGTGGTTACTTCAGCTTTGCAACCAATCCGTTTACTGCAGGACGCACTTCTGACTGACAAAATGCTTTGACCCCGTATGAGTTACCTGCAGTGGCTTCGTGTGAGACATCTTCTGTCAGCGTCAGAGCTGCCATATGGTAAAACGCCCCAAACATTGTGGTTGCATGCTGGCAGTCGTCCATAATATAAAGTCCCAAAGTCAGTTTACAAAATACATACGGAAGTATTAAGCGTCTTACAGCTTATCTCATCTGCAAAAAATAAAGCCAGGCAGACCAGCAATGGTCGAGCCTGGCTTTTTCTTTATGCATGGGGTGATGCCAGCAGCTGCTGCGGCGGCTACTGCAGCATCAGCGGCTGCAGCTGGCACACCTGTCAGCTGCGGCGTCTGCCCGGTTGTGACGGCAGGGGCTGGGTTGCAGCCCATGGCGGTCAGTTGAAGGGCACCATAATCAGGTCGCAGCCGGCCTTGAGCAGGGCATTGCGCCCTGAATCGCTCAGAGCAGCATCAGTAATGATCATGTTAATCATACCTGCCGGTACAGCTATATAGGTTGCTACCTGACCGTATTTGCTTGAGTCGCAGATAAGGTAGCGCTGTCTTGCCATGCGAGCTACATGCTGCTTTACCGGTACCTTGTCCGGATCAGGAGTGGTAATACCCCGGCTGTCAAAGGACGAGGCTGACAAAAAGGCCATATCAAGTGACAGTCCATCCAGGGTATTAACCGCAAGATGACCAACAGTTGAGAGGTTCTGGGCTCTGACAAGACCGCCGACCATAATGACTGTGTTGTTGCTGTTAACTGCCAGATTATGGGCAACCACCAGATCATTGGTGACTATTGTCAAATCAGAGCGGTGGTACAGGAATTTGGCCATAGCCAGAGAGGTAGTACCGGCATCAAGATAAATACAGCTGCTCTCAGGAATCATGCCTGCAGCTTCACGACCTATATTGTCTTTCTGAATACCGCACAGCAGGGATTTTTCATCGTGCGATGGCTCACAATGCAGTCTGTTAGTTGCGCGAACTCCACCTGTTACCTGCATTACAAGGCCATCAGCCTCAAGCTTGCCCAAATCTCTTCGTATGGTCATCTGGGATACTCCCAGCTGTGAAGCAAGATCAGCAATGGAAACAAAAGGGGCCTGTTTCAAATTGGCCAGAATGGCTTCTCTTCTTGCCAGTGGAATCATGGGCCTTCTCCTGGTTCAATAATTGGTCTTCAGTTGCTTTAAGTACATGCCTGATGGGGCTGCCCTGTCATCAGTTACGCGCCTCAACCAGCCTGGTAATGACTCTCGCCTGGCACGGACTTAACTGACGCTGTCTATATTGTATATGGCATCAGCTGTGATTGTTGTCCTCTCTGCAGTTAAGCAATGCAGCCTGCAAGAAGAGCTGTGCCACGCAGACTGCCGGGGAAGCTGGGACGGACGGGGCGCAAGGTCTGCCTGGGATGCCGGGCGGGGCGGGCTGAGCAGGCGGCCATATACTTTGGGCAGTGACTGACAGATGATGGTGGTTTTGCTCTGCAATTTTGCAGCGGTAAAGTGTGAGTTTATACACATCATGTGGCGCTGAAAGTAAGTAGACTTTCCTCTGGTGTGCGGCTTTTCCTTTAATGGGGTGGCGGAACACCCTCCTGGAGTTTTGATCCGGGGCCTGGGCAGGTGCCCGTCATGGTCGCTCAGGCTGGCTCCGGGGCTGTTATGGTCACGGGAGTTGTTTTGGTTTGGTGCATGGAAGTGTCAGGTGAGATATGGACAGACTTGCGTATTGTGGACATCCTTTTCAGCTTTATGGGGTTGAGGAGCAGCGTCTGTGCGGTGGACGTGCAGAGGGTATGAGAGTGCTTGAGGTCAAGAACGGTCTTGGTCTTAACTTTACTGTGCTGCTCGATCGCGGCTGCGGCATTGCCCGTCTGTCTTACCGGGGTATTAACTGCTCATTTATGTCGGCATCAGGCCTGCGCCGCCCTGAATACTATGAGCACGGTGGTGGTGACCAGTCATTTCTGCGTTCCTTCCATGCAGGCTTTCTTACTACCTGTGGTCTGTTTAATGTTGGTGTTGCCTGTTCCGATGGCGGAGAACAGACCTGTCTGCATGGCGATCTGGACAATATACCTGTGGAGAGCTGGCACTGGTGGACAGGTGAAGATGGCAACCTGCATATTGAGGCCCTTATCAGAGTAGAGCAGATCTTCTATCACAAGGCCGTGCTGCGCCGTCATTTCACTGTTGGACTGGAACGCAGTTTTCTTACCATTGAGGACAGGGTGACCAATACGGGCTCGACCGTATGTCCGGTCATGATTCTTTACCACATGAATATGGGCTATCCGCTGCTTGATGAGGACACCAGGCTGTTTATTAATTCAACTTCGTATCAGCCCCGTACTGAGATTGCGGCCAGTGATGCCGCCAGATGGAATGTCATCACAGCTCCAGAACACAACTATCAGGAGCGCTGCTACTACCATTCGTTCAGGGGAACTACAGCTGCCGGGCATGAGGGGCGCAGTGCCATTGCTGCTGTCTACCAGCCTAAACACGATCTTGGTCTGGCTGTCAGCTTTGATCCTGAAAATCTGCCTTTCTTTACTCAGTGGAAGCAGTGCGGCTACCGTGATTACGCTTTGGGACTGGAGCCGGGCAACAGCCACTGCGATGGCCGTAATCTGATGCGCAGACAGGGCATGCTGCGAGAGATGGGGCCAGGCGAGCAGGCCGACTTCCACGTTCAGGTTGATTTCTTCAGCGGAGAAGACTCATTTAACTCCATAAGGGAGCAGTGGGCTACCACAGCAGATGGTGTACCTGCCCTGAACAGCAAACTGCCAGACTGGCTGTAGGCGCATCTGCCCATACGCAGGGTCGGGGCACGCTGAGCAGGCATCTGCCACCGTAAGGTCGAGGCACGCTGTGCAGGCATCTGCTCAACAGGACTTACTTGTCTGCTAAGTCAGAAAGGGCATGGCGGGTATGGGCAGAGCATGAGCATGGCCTGAGGGCTCACTTTTAAGAGGTCCGTTTACTGGCTGGAGGTGTCCGGCTGCTGTGAACGGGCCTTTACTTTTATCTGGGCCATGGTCGTGCGTCATTTATGTCGTGAGGGGCTGTCAGGAAATGCCGGTGCCGGGAGCAATTAACAGACTGGGGCGTGTGTTGTTTCGTGTGCTGGATGGGGTGTGTTGCGCTGGATATATGCTGCGCTGGGCGGGAATGCTGGATGGCGTGTTTGAGATGCGGTGTTATGGGGGCTGCGGCGGGGTCGTGAGAACTTAACAAAATTATAAAAAGAGGCTAATAAAAGTTATTGATCTCACAAAATGGATACTGTAGAATATTTAGGATTTACTGTTTTGTGATGCAGATCTCATTTTTTGAGAATGCAATGCAGAATGGTTCTGAACGATTTCCTGATTAATCCGCCAGCCCTGACGGTCTGGGGATAAGGGAAGCGCCGACGGCACAGCAGCATTGCTGCAGCCCGGCCGGGCAGCCGGCGACGCGCGATACCCAATTAGAGAGTTATTAAAAAATGGCAAAGAAAGTTTCTGCCTATATCAAGCTGCAGGTTGGCGCCGGTAATGCCAATCCAGCTCCACCAGTTGGTCCTGCCTTAGGTCAGCATGGTGTTAACATCATGGAGTTCTGCAAGGCCTTCAACGCCCACACTGCAAAGCTCGAGAAGGGTGCTCCAGTTCCAGTAGTAATTACTGTTTACGCTGACAAGTCCTTCACCTTCATCACCAAGACCCCACCAGCTTCCTTCTTAATCAAGAAGGCCTTAAACATCCAGACCGCTTCTCACAAGCCTGGTAAGGAAATCGCCGGTAAGATCACCATGGCCCAGTGCCTTGAGATCGCCAAGGTCAAGGAGCCTGACATGACTGGTGCAGATCTGGAAGCTTCTGCCCGTACTATCGCTGGCACTGCCCGTTCCATGGGTATTCAGGTCGAGGAGTAAGAGATGGCAAAGTTATCCAAGCGCATGAAGGAAATCCGTTCCATCATCGACCGCAACCGTGAGTACGACGTTAACGAGGGTTTTGAGACCTTAATCAAGACCGCCAAGGCCAAGTTTGTTGAGTCTGTTGACGTTGCCATTCAGCTGGGCATCGACCCAACCAAGTCCGACCAGAACATCCGTGGTGCTACTGTATTACCTAACGGTACCGGCCGCACTGTTCGCGTTGTAGTCTTCACCCAGGGCGAGAAGGCCGAGCAGGCCAAGGCTGCCGGTGCTGACTTCGTAGGTATGGATGAGCTGGCTCACGAGATCAAGCAGGGCAAGTCTGACTTTGACGTAGTTATCGCCTCTCCAGACGCCATGCGTGTTGTAGGCCAGTTAGGTCAGATCCTCGGTCCACGTGGTTTAATGCCTAACCCTAAGGTTGGCACCGTAACCCAGGACGTTGCTACCGCTGTTAAGAATGCCAAGTCCGGTCAGGTTCGTTACCGTAACGACAAGACTGGTGTTATCCAGGCTTCCATCGGCAAGGTCAACTTCACTCCAGCTCAGCTGACCGAGAACCTCAACGCTTTATTAAGCGCTATCGTCAAGGCCAAGCCAGCTACCTCCAAGGGTACCTTCATCAAGAAGGTTGCCATCTCCACTACTATGGGTGGCGGTATCACCGTTGACAAGAGCACCTTAAAGACCGATCGTTCCGGTTCTGCCAGCTAATTAAGCTGTAAGATGCTCAGGCCTGCTGCAGACTGTATCTGCAGTTGAGCCCGCCCCGACAGGGTACAGGTTTGCCCGACCTGTCGGGGCCAGAATTGTGCCTGGATACTGGCACTACAGTTTTTGGCCGGGAGCTTATCTCCCACCAAAGACCGCAGGGGGAAGTATCCTTAATCATCCTGCGCAGGCGGAAATTAGCTCTATGGGAATCTTCCTTTAGAATTGATATCCGGTAAATTCCCAGCAATGGGACTAACCGTCATGGTTTTGTCTGTCCGCTGGTGTTCTGAATACATCTTATTCAGGATGGAGCGGCCTTTCAGACTGTGACTTTCCAGGAGTCACTGCTAAAAATGGCTTTAAATCTCGAAGACAAGAAGCAGATTGTTGCTGATGTTAGCGAAGTTGCCAAGAAAGCATTATCAGCTGTTTGCGCTGATTCTTGTGGCATCCCAGTAGCCCAGATGACCAAGCTCCGCAAGGAAGCCCGTGAGAACAATGTTTACTTACACGTTGTTCGTAACACCCTCCTTGCCCGTGCCGTTGAAGGCACCGAGTTTGAGTGCATGAAGGACCAGTTCAAGGGCCCAACCTTAATCGGTTTATCTCTTGAGCACCCAGGTGCTGCTGCTCGCTTATTCAAGGATTTTGCCAAGCAGAACGACAAGTTCTCCATCAAGGCTCTGGCTTTCGAAGGCCAGCTGTACGATGGCAAGGACGTCGACGTATTAGCTTCCTTACCAACCTACGAGGAAGGTGTTGCTCAGTTAATGGCTACCATGAAGGAAGCCGCCGCTGGCAAGCTGGTACGTACTTTAGCTGCTTTAGGCGACAAGTTAGGCGCAGAGGGTGGCGCTGCCTGATATCACTGACAGCCAAGCTGCAGTATCAGTTCAGTCTGACCCACCTTAAGGGGCCATGCCCCAATGCTTTTTTGCGGTGTCACATCAGTTTCTGACACCAGTTTTACAGAATTTTTTAAAGGAAGTTTTAAAATGGCTTTATCCAAGGATGAAATCATTAATGCAATTGCTGAAATGAGCGTAATGGAAGTTGTTGAGCTCGTTAAGGCAATGGAAGAGAAGTTCGGTGTTTCCGCTGCTGCTGCCGTTGTTGCCGGTCCAGCTGCCGGTGGTGCTGCTGCCGCTGAGGAGAAGACCGAGTTCGACGTAACCTTAAAGGACGTTGGTGCCAACAAGATCGCCGTTATTAAGGCTGTTCGTGGCGCTACCGGCTTAGGCTTAAAGGAGGCCAAGGACCTCGTTGAGTCTGCCCCAGCCAAGATCAAGGAAGGCGTTTCCAAGGAAGATGCTGAGGCCCTCAAGAAGTCCTTCGAAGAGGCCGGCGCTACTGTTGTTATCGAGTAATAACAGCTGCTCTTCCGGTCCGGATGCATCGATCCGGGCCTGCGGATTTTAATCCGCCGTATTTAAGCCCGAGCTCTCATTTTATGAGGCTCGGGTTCGGTGCCTTAAAATAAAGATGATGCAACAACTGCCATGACAGTTTAGACATCAGCACTCATCTGGACAGTGCCAGGGTCAGCTCTGACCTGATTAAGCAGAGAGCTCATCTATATCTCATGCAATGTCCTGCAGGCCATACGGCCACTTCTATCTTTTACCACTTAAACTGAATTTCAATCTGTAAAAAACTGCAGATATCCTTGAGAACCTCCCCGGTCTCTAGGGCGGCCTGACGAGGCAGCAAGTCTGGAGTTTAACGGTTTCAACCAGTCGGTCCCCGGTCTTCTTAAGACGGTTCCATGCCTGAAGACCAGCATTAATCTACAGCCAGAGGCTCAGTTCGCAGCTGCATCACGCACCTGTGGGCAGTACTGTCCCATGAGACGGTCAGAGATCTGTGTTCATCGCCGCACAGCATGCTGTGCACATCACCCCCCAGACTGCGCCACAGGGCCGGTTTATGTCCGCTTCATATGTCAGCTGCCATGCTGTCTGTATCCGACGTACAGGTGCATGTGAAAGCCAGGGTGATGCAGGTAGATTCTCCTTATTATCATATCCGCCCATCTTTAACAGGGTCTGAGTATCCTGGGATTGCCGGTGCGTATGAGAAAGGTAATTCAGATTTCAAGTCAGCAGATTATAAGGCGGCCGCTTATGCGGCTGTCGGTGTAACTGCAGATAGAAAAAAGACATGCTGGGCAAGATGCCTTTTTGCAGCAGATGCATATAAAGCAGATGATGCCTGACAGTAAAACTGATTTTTATGCAGTTTAAAGCCATCTGAGATGGTAATGCGCCGGACAGCGGCGTTTGTGATTATGTGGTGCCCTCAGGGCAGAACCTAATACATTCAGCTGACTGTTTCGATTAGCTACGCGTCCGGTTCCCCGTACAGGCTGAGCCTGCGGACACTTATGGTGTCGGCAGGGGTATGGCCTTATCTGTTCGGGTCCTGGTTTGCCAGGACAGCCGGACGGCAGCAGGCGGGGCCAGTGGCAGTACCGGCCCGCCAACCGCGACAAAGATCAACCTGAGGATCCCCATTCCATGGTCTACTCGTATACTGAGCAAAAGCGTATCCGTAAGGATTTTGGTAAGAGAGTCAAGGTGCTCGACACTCCATACCTTCTTGCCGTTCAGCTTGATTCCTTTAAACAATTCATCAGCTCTGATCCACTTAACGAAAATGGTTTAGTGGCTGCTTTTAAGAGTGTTTTCCCAATCAAGTCCTACTCGGGAAATGCCGAGCTCTGCTACAACAGCTTCAAGTTAGGTACACCTAAGTTCAACGTGCAGGAATGCATGATTCGTGGTAATACCTACTCCGCTCCTCTCAGAGTCAATCTGTCTCTGATCCGCTACGAGAAGGATGCTCCTAAGACTGTCAAGGAGAAGTTCGACCAGGAAGTCTACATGGGCGAAATCCCATTAATGACTGATAACGGTACCTTCATCATTAATGGTACCGAGCGTGTAGTTGTATCCCAGCTGCACCGTTCTCCAGGTGTCTTCTTTGACAACGACAAGGGTAAAACTCATCCGGGCCGCGTACTGTTCTCCGCCCGTATCATCCCTTACCGTGGTTCATGGCTGGACTTCGAGTTCGATCACCGCGACAACCTCTTTGTACGTATCGACCGTCGCCGTAAGCTGCCTGCTACTGTATTACTGCGTGCTCTTGGTTATAACACCGAGCAGATTCTGGAAATGTTCTTTGATACCGTTGCCATCGAAATCAAGAATGGCAAGCTGTATATGGAACTGGTTCCGGAAAGACTGCGTGGTGAGACTGCCTCCTTTGAGATCCGTCTTGAGGACAAGGTTCTGGTTGAGTCCGGCAAGAAGATTACTGCCCGTCACATCCGTGAGCTCAACAAGGCCGGTGTCAAGTTCATCGAGATTCCAGCCGAGTATCTGATCGGCAAGATCCTGGCCCGTGACTACATGGACAAGGACGGCAAGGTTGTTCTGGGTGCCAACACCGAAATTACTCAGGACAAGCTGCCTCAGCTGGCTTCACTTGGTCTCAAGCAGTTTGAAATCCTCTTCACCTCTCAGGTTGATGAAGGCGCCTTCATTGCTGATACCCTGCGTGGCGATGCTACCCGCGATCTGACCTCTGATGAGGACGATCGTATGGCCGCTCTCTTTGAAATCTACAAGATGATGCGTCCAGGTGAGCCACCAACCAGCGAAGCTGCCGAAAGCCTGTTCAACGGTCTGTTCTTTGACGAGGTCCGCTATGACCTGTCTTCCGTAGGCCGTATGAAATTTGACTCCCGCTTTGTCGAGTCAGGCCGTGTCAAGAGCGCCCTGGAGCGTGCCTTTGCTGATGAGAACTTTGCTCTCAACAGTGAGGAGAGCGGTGTCTACGTAGTTAATGACAATGTTTACATTGCCTACCCTAAGCTGATTTCCGTAATCCGCAACAATCTCGATCAGGCTGATGCTCAGTGCATTCCTAATGTCACTCCTGAGCGCAGCGCTGACAAGCTGCTCGATTTCCTCGACGGTCTGCTCTACAAGGCCAATCCTGACCCAATGGTCAAGGCCGCTGACCGCTTCGTATTCAAGAATGTACACATTGCTGTCAAGGGCAAGGATGCCATCGATCTCGATCGCTGCGTAATCCTCCCTCTGCAGCGCCTGCAGGGCCGCACCACCAATGTTGCCCAGCTGTCAGGCCAGGTTACTACCGGCAAGGGCACCAAGCTGGTTCTGGAGAAGCTTCAGGACGATCTGTATCGCGGAACCCTGTCCCACAACGACATCATCAAGGTCATGCGTTACCTGGTACGTATCCGTAACGGTAAAGAGACCATTGACGATATCGACCACCTGGGCAACCGTCGTATCCGCAGCGTTGGTGAAATGGCTGAAAACCAGTTCCGTATCGGTCTGGTACGTGTTGAGCGCGCCGTTAAGGAGCGTCTGTCTCTGGGCGACCTCGACAGCATTTCTCCACAGGATCTGATCAACGCCAAGCCAATTTCCGCTGCCATCAAGGAGTTCTTCGGTTCTTCTCAGTTATCCCAGTTCATGGATCAGAACAATCCATTATCTGAGGTTACCCACAAGCGCCGTATCTCCGCCCTTGGTCCTGGCGGTCTGACCCGTGAGCGTGCCGGCTTCGAAGTTCGAGACGTACACCCAACTCACTACGGTCGTTTATGTCCAATTGAGACTCCAGAAGGTCCAAACATCGGTCTGATTAACTCTCTGGCTGTGTTTGCCCGCTGCAACGACTATGGCTTCCTTGAGACCCCATACCGTCGTGTAAACAACAACCACGTATCTGAGGACTTTGAGTACCTCTCAGCTATCGATGAGGGTCAGTACGTTATCGCTCAGGCCAATACCGATCTCGACGAGAATGGCAACATCATCGACGAGTACGTACAGTGCCGTTACAAGGGCGAGTCCACAGTACGTCGCGCCAGCGATGTTCAGTTCATGGACGTATCTCCTCAGCAGGTTATTTCCGTAGCTGCTGCTCTGATTCCGTTCCTTGAGCACGACGACGCTAACCGTGCTCTGATGGGTGCCAACATGCAGCGTCAGGCCGTACCTACAGTGCGTTCTGAAAAGCCTTTCGTTGGTACCGGAATGGAGCGTGCCGTAGCCGTAGACTCCGGTGTAGCCATTATTGCCCGTCGTGGCGGTACCATTGAGCACGTTGACGGTAACCGTATCGTAGTACGTGTCAATGAGGATGAGGTTCAGGGCGTAGCCGATCCAGGTGTAGATATCTACAACCTGATCAAGTACACCCGTTCCAACCAGAACACCTGTATTAACCAGCGTCCATGCGTAAGCATTAATGAGCGCGTACAGGCCGGTGACGTACTGGCTGACGGCAGCTCCACCGATCTTGGTGAGCTGGCATTAGGTCAGAACCTGCGTATCGCCTTCATGCCATGGAACGGCTATAACTACGAAGACTCCATCCTGGTTTCTGAGCGTGTAGCTGCCAAGGATCGTCTGACTACCATTCATATTCAGGAAATTTCCTGTATTGCCCGCGACACCAAGCTCGGTCCTGAGGAAATCACTGCTGATATCCCTAACGTAGGTGAGGCAGCCTTATCCAAGCTCGACGAGAGCGGTATCGTTTATGTCGGTGCCGAGGTTGTAGGCGGTGACATTCTGGTAGGTAAGGTAACCCCTAAGGGTGAGACCCAGCTGACCCCTGAAGAGAAGCTGCTGCGCGCCATTTTCGGTGAGAAGGCTTCCGAGGTTAAGGACAGCTCCACCCGCGTACCTAACGGTGTATCCGGTACTGTAGTTGACGTTCAGGTATTCACCCGTGAAGGTGTTGAGAAGGATGCCCGTGCCCGCGAAATCGAAGAGATGCAGCTGGCAAAGGCACGTAAGGATCTGGACGAAGAGTTTGCCTATCTGACCGAAGGTCTGTTAGGTCAGGCCCGTAACATTCTGGTCAAGAACGGCTATACCCGTGCTCAGGTAGACAAGCTTACCGATGCTGATATCTTCAGCCAGAAGGTTGATGATGATCAGGCCAGCCGCTGGCTTGAAGACATTGCCAACCGTCTTGAGGAATACCGTGCCGAGTACAAGGAGAAGTTCAGCGTAATCCGTCACAAGTTAACCGACGGTGATGAGCTCACTCCAGGCGTTCTGAAGATCGTCAAGGTATACCTGGCTGTTAAGCGCCGCATCCAGCCTGGTGACAAGATGGCCGGTCGTCACGGTAACAAGGGTGTTATCTCCAAGATCTGCCCTATTGAGGACATGCCATTTGACGAGAACGGTATGCCAGTAGATATCGTGCTCAACCCTCTGGGCGTGCCTTCACGTATGAACATCGGTCAGGTGCTTGAGGTTCACCTTGGTCTTGCTGCCAAGGGTATAGGTCAGCTCATCGACAGGATGATCGTTGAGAACCGTGCCATGGAAGAGCTGCGCGCCACCTTACAGAAGATCTACGATCTGGGCGACACCTCTCAGAAGGTGGACATTTCTTCCATGTCTGATGACGAAGTAAATGTACTGGCTGAGAACCTGCGTGACGGTATGACCGTTGCCACCCCTGTATTCGACGGCGCCTCTGAAGAGTCCATCAAGGAGCTCCTTGAGCTGGCAGGCCTGCCTAAGTCCGGTCAGATGACTCTGTTTGACGGTACTACCGGCCGTGCTTTCGAGCGTAAGGTAACTGTTGGTTACATGTACATGCTCAAGCTCAACCACCTCGTGGATGACAAGATGCACGCACGTTCTACCGGTTCTTACTCTCTGGTTACCCAGCAGCCACTGGGTGGTAAGGCTCAGTTCGGTGGTCAGCGCTTCGGTGAAATGGAAGTGTGGGCCCTTGAGGCTTACGGTGCTGCCTATACTCTGCGTGAGATGCTGACCGTCAAGTCAGACGACGTAAACGGCAGAACCAAGATGTACAAGAACATCGTCGACGGCGCATATAAGATGGAGGCCAGCATCCCTGAGTCCTTCAACGTATTACTGCGTGAAATCCGCTCACTAGGCATTAACATTGACCTGGTTCGCAAAGACTAATTGCCGCGCTTCCCTGTAAGTATTCAGGGAAGTTTCCGGGCAGTCATGACATGGTTGTGGCTGCCCTGGCAGAGGCTGACCTCTGCAACATCATGCTCATGTCAGAGCCCGGATTAAGATCCGCCCTATTGCAGCATGCTGTCAGCCTCCGATCATCACTTCGCAGGAGAAACTGTTGTGAGTATCCAAGAAAACGGTCAGGATGAGGTCCTGTTAGAGGGCCTTAATACCCAGGCAGAGGCCGCTAAGAAGGACGACGATTTTGCCATTGACCTCGAGATTTCCGAATCCCTGGGCAGACTGGCAAACCGCAGCAACAACGCCCTCAAGCAGAAGCTTGAGGATTTTGACGCGATCAAGATTGGTCTGGCATCGCCAGAGATGATCCGTGCCTGGTCTTATGGTGAGGTTAAGAAGCCTGAGACCATCAACTACCGTACCTTTAAGCCTGAGCGCGATGGCCTGTTCTGTGCCAAGATCTTCGGCCCTAACAAGGATTACGAGTGTCTGTGCGGCAAGTACAAGCGTTTAAAGCACCGTGGCACCATCTGTGACAAGTGTGGTGTAGAAGTAACTCAGGCCAAGGTACGCCGTGAGCGTATGGGTCACATTGAGCTTGCCTCCCCAGTTGCCCATATCTGGTTCTTAAAGTCACTGCCATCCCGTATCGGTCTGATTCTCGATATGAAGCTGCGCGATATTGAAAGCGTACTTTACTTCGAGAGCTATGTTGTTACCGATCCTGGCATGACCGATCTGGCAACCCGCCAGCTGTTAACCGAAGAAGAGTACATGAATGCTCTTGAGATCTACGGTGATGAGTTCAGTGCCAAGATGGGTGCTGAGGCCATTCTCGAGATCCTGCAGCAGATGGACCTCAATCAGGAAATCTCTGATCTCCGTGAGGCCCTCGAGCACACCTCTTCTGAGTCCAGCCGTAAGAAGTTCGCCAAGCGCTTAAAGCTCATGGAGGCTTTCGTACACTCAGGCAACAAGCCAGAGTGGATGATCCTCACTGTGCTGCCAGTGCTGCCACCAGATCTTCGTCCGCTGGTTCCACTTGATGGTGGCCGTTTTGCCACCTCCGATCTCAACGACTTATACCGTCGTGTGATCAACCGTAACAACCGCTTAAAGCGTCTGCTTGACCTGGTTGCCCCTGAAATCATCGTACGCAACGAAAAGCGTATGCTTCAGGAATCTGTTGACGCCTTAATGGATAACGGCCGTCGCGGTCGTGCCATTGCCGGCTCCAACAAGCGCCCATTAAAGTCACTGGCTGACATGATTAAGGGTAAGCAGGGCCGCTTCCGTCAGAACCTGCTCGGTAAGCGTGTTGACTACTCAGGTCGTTCTGTAATTACCTGTGGTCCTAACCTGCGCCTGCACCAGTGCGGTCTTCCTAAGAAGATGGCTCTGGAGCTGTTCAAGCCATTCATCTACGGCCGTCTGGAGATCCGTGGTCACGCTGCCACCATCAAGGCTGCCAAGAAGATGGTAGAGCGTGAGGACGCAATCGTATGGGATGTACTCGACGAGGTTATCCGCGAGCATCCAGTACTGTTAAACCGTGCTCCTACCCTGCACCGTCTGGGTATTCAGGCCTTCGAACCGATTCTTATCGAAGGTAAGGCCATCCGTCTGCACCCTCTGGTATGTCCAGCCTTTAACGCTGACTTCGACGGTGACCAGATGGCTGTGCACATTCCGTTAACTCTCGAGGCTCAGCTTGAAGCCCGTGCGTTAATGATGTCCACAAACAACATTCTGTCTCCTGCTTCAGGTGATCCTATTATCGTTCCTGCACAGGACGTGGTTCTGGGTCTGTACTACATGACCAAGTCCCGTGTCGGTGCACGTGGCGAGGGTATGATCCTCTCTGATGCCTATGAGGCTGAGCGCGTTTATAAGGCCGGTATCGCTGATATGCAGGCCCGTGTAGCCTGCCGCATCAACTTCAGCATCAAGAACCCTGAGACCGGCGAGCTTGAGGATCGCAATGAGCTGCGTCTGACCACTATCGGCCGTGCCATTCTGTCCTTAATCCTGCCACGCGGTATGTCCTACGACTACATCGATCCTCCGGTAGAGGGCGTATCTCAGGAGAACATGCGTGAGATCTTAAGCCACGAAGACTGGTTTACCCGCGTATCCAACCAGCCACTGGGCAAGAAGCGTATTGCCGGTCTGTTAAACACCTGCTACCGTCTGCTCGGCCTTAAGGATACCGTCATGTTCGCTGACCGCGTCATGTACACCGGCTTCCGCAACGCTGCTATCTCCGGCTCCTCCGTATGTGTGGACGACATGCTCATTCCTAAGGAGAAGCAGACCATTATCGCCGCTGCCCAGAAGGAAGTTCTTTCCATTCAGCAGCAGTTCGACAACGGTCAGATTACTCAGGGCGAGCGTTACAACAAGGTTATCGATATCTGGTCCAACGCCAACGACAAGGTCATGAAGGCCATGATGGCCAACCTGTCCGTTGAGAACGCCACCAATATCCTGGGTCAGGAAGAGAAGCAGGCTTCCTTCAACTCCATCTACATGATGGCTGACTCCGGTGCCCGTGGTTCACCAGCTCAGATTCGTCAGCTGGCCGGTATGCGTGGTCTGATGGCTACTCCAGACGGTTCCATTATTGAAACCCCGATTATCGCCAACTTCCGTGAAGGTCTGAACGTACAGCAGTACTTCATTTCCACCCACGGTGCCCGTAAGGGTCTTGCTGATACCGCTCTGAAGACCGCTAACTCCGGTTACCTGACCCGCCGTCTGGTTGACGTGGCTCAGGATCTGGTTATTACCGAGGACGATTGCGGTACTACCGAGGGTCTGGAGATTACTCCACATGTATCCGGTGGTGACGTTATTGAGAACCTGCGTGATCGCGTTCTGGGCCGTACCCTGGCCGATGACGTGCTCAAGCCAGGCTCCAAGGAAGTCCTGCTGCCAGCCGGCACTCTGCTTGATGAGAAGTGCTGCTCCCTGCTTGAGGATTACAAGATTGAGCGCGTAAAGGTTCGCTCACCTATCACCTGTAATACCAAGTACGGTGTCTGTGCCCGCTGCTACGGCCGTGATCTTGCCCGTGGTCATATCGTCAACGCCGGTGAGGCCGTTGGTGTTATCGCCGCCCAGTCCATCGGTGAGCCAGGTACTCAGCTGACCATGCGTACCTTCCACATCGGTGGTGCTGCATCACGTGCTGTTGCCGAGTCCGGTGCTACCGTAAAGAATTCAGGTACTATCCGTATCCTTAATTCCAAGACCGTAACCAATACCGATGGCAAGGAAGTAGTAACTTCCCGTCAGTCCGAGCTGCTGGTTATGGATGAGAACGGTGCTTCCAAGGAAAGCCACAAGATCCCATACGGCGCTATCTTTGAGATCAAGGATGGCGACGAGGTCAAGGCCGGCACTGTTGTTGCCCGCTGGGATCCGCACACCCACCCAATTATTTCTGAAGTGCACGGCCGCCTGAAGTTCATCGACATTATCGAGGGTATTACCGTTGATAAGAAGGAAGATGAGGCTCTGGGTATTTCCTCTATCGAGGTCCGTGAAATTGCCGCCCGTCCATCTCAGGGTAAGGACAAGCGTCCAGCCGTTAAGATTGTTGACTCCGACGGCAATGATGTAATGATCCCAGGTACTACCGTACCTGCTCAGTACATGCTTCAGGGTAAGGCCATTGTTCAGCTGATGGACGGTGCCGAGGTTAACATCGGTGACATTATTGCCCGTATTCCTCAGCAGGCCGGTGGTACCAAGGATATTACCGGTGGTCTGCCACGTGTTGCTGACCTGTTCGAAGCCCGCTCTCCTAAGGAGCCAGCCATTCTGGCTGAGATTTCCGGTACCATTTCCTTCGGCCGTGAGACCAAGTCCAAGCGTCGTCTCATCATTACTCCGGAGCCAGGTACTGTAAATGAGATTGGACAGCCACTGGCCCAGTACGAGGAGATGATCAACCTCAACCGCAACCTCAACGTATTCGAGGGTGAAAAGGTTCAGAAGGGTGAAATGATCGCCGAAGGCCCAGAGTCACCACACGACATCTTACGTCTGCGTGGTGTTAACGCTGTTGCCAACTACATCGTTAACGAGGTTCAGGACGTTTACCGTCTGCAGGGTGTAAAGATTAACGATAAGCACATTGAAGTTATCGTTCGTCAGATGCTCCGCAAGTGTGAGGTTCTGGATCCGGGTGACTCCACCGAGTTCATCAAGGATGAGCAGGCTGAAGTTGCCTACGTACGTACCGTCAACGAGCGTCTGCGTGCCGAGGGCAAGCGTGAAGTTCTCTACCGTCACGTCCTCATGGGTCTGACCAAGGCTTCCCTGTCCACCGAGTCCTTCATCTCTGCCGCTTCCTTCCAGGAAACCACCCGCGTGCTGACCGAGGCTTCCGTAGCCGGTAAGGTTGACGAGCTGCGTGGTCTCAAGGAGAACGTAATTGTAGGTCGACTCATTCCTGCAGGTACCGGCTTCAAGTACCACCAGCAGCGTCGTGAGGAGATTGCCCGCTCCCGTCTCAAGAGCGAGGTCTTTGACAACAACGTTTCCAATGATGAGGTTGAAAAGCAGATTGGTGAGGCTCTGGACAGCCTGAATTATGCTACTGCCCTGAACACCGCCAATACTGACAGCATCTAACTGACAGCACTCTTTCCTGCAGGCAGCACCTGGCAACCCGGACATTGCGGTCCGGCTGTTACGGCGCTGCCTCAGGAGCCCACAGGGCCCCGGAGCCCAAGCCCGGCCCAAAGCCGATGGCACGTCAGGCAACAGCCTGACAGCCCCGGCCTTGCCGGCCACGCAAGCCCCGGGATTTGCTAAGATGACCATGGTTCCATCACGGATCCATGGTCATTTTTTTTGATAAAGGCCTGAACCATGACCCAGCCACTATCCTTTATTATCAACGCGCCCTGCACCTGCATCGAGGCCCACACTGCCCTGCAGCGCCTCATTGAAGAGGCCCTGCCCCAGGACCAGCCGCGCACCCTGATTTTCATGGGCGCTGCCGCCCCGATGGCCTCACCACAGCCCTCCACCCTGAACACCCCGATGGCCTCACCACAGCCCTCCTCCCAGACCACCCAACCAGCCAACGCAGCTGCCTCAGCTGCGCCAGCCGATCCGGCCGCCGCTCCAGACAGCCTGGCCGTTGCGCCTGCAGCGGCAGCACAGCTGGACGCTCTGGCTGCGGGCTACCAGCAGCTTGCTGCCCGACGTGGCACCACCTTGCTGGTTTGCGGACGAGCAGCACGCGAGTATGGCCTCGATGAAAGCACAGTAGCGCCAGGCATCAGCCTTACAGGCTATATGGAGCTGCTGGCCCTTATGAACAGCAAGGAGCACAAGGTAATCGTATGGTAAACCTCACCGTCGTCTTTGAAAGCCTGACCACAACCCAGACCGCTCCCAGCGAGCTACTGCTCAACAAACACGAGCAGTCCGATGGGCAGGCTCTGTCCCGCACCGAGCTTATCAACAGCTTTGAGCATGGGCTGCAGCTGCTGCTCAACGCCGCCGACCTGGACCTCGAGGTCAGGGCGATTATGTTCGTTGATGCATGCGCCCTGACCAGTGCACATCATGCACAGGCCGCCAACACAACAACCGCCTGCGGCACCAGCGCCAGCGGCACTTGCGCCGCCGCCGCCACAACAACCGCCTGCGGCACCAGCACCGTCAGCAACAGCTCACTGCCCCGGCATCTGAGCGAACTAATGGGGGAAAAGCTCATCAGAAAAATGGGCCAGCTTGATCTGTATGACATACCTTGCATGGTGCTGGACATATCAGCCGGTGACGCCTGCCAGTCTCAGTCTGGTTTCCCAGGCATTGCAGGGGGCAGCACCGCAGAGTGCACAGCTGCAGAAAGCAGCAGCGCAGAATGCTGCACTGCACAGTGCGGCGCCGATGCAGCCCGTGCTGCAAGCGAGTTAAATGCAGCCAGCGCAGTAAGCGCGCTCATGCCATACTTCAAGGTAGAGGGGGCCCATCAGGTACGAGCTGTCATGGCTGACAGCCGACACATTATTACCGTGTAAAGCGGTGCCGAACGGTTCTAAATAAAACACTTTATAAAGTACTTTTAGAGAGCGCTTTGCGCAGTACCAGCGTGCAACTGCATGAGTTGTCAGCGCAGTCTCAGCAGAAACAGAGCTGCGGCACTTTCCAGCGCATAGCAGGTGCGGCAGCTGCTGGCAGAGGATAGCAGTGGATGTTCTTGCAACTTGATGTTGCTCAGTGGGTGGAGTAGTGGGAGTTCAGAAAGTGCAGATTTTTTAAGAAAATGGTGGAAAAGCGTGCATTTTTGAGGGAAATTGGGCGTTTTTTGAAGAAAATGGCGAGTTTTGAGCAGTTGGAGCTCAGTTGAGTTGAGCTGTAGTTACTGGGGGGCTGGCAAGTTTACAGTGCGGTCAGGTGCGAGCGGTAACCATTTTGAGAGGGCGGTCTGGCTGGGTGGAGATGGCCATTTTAAAATGCGGCCGGGGCTGGTGGGTGGAGATGGCCATTTTGAAATGCGGCCGGGGCTGGTGGGTGGACCTGCTTGAAGTGCGGCCGTGGTTTGTGGGTCGACCAGTTTGAAATGCGGCAGGGTCGGTGGTCTAGTTTTGGGGACGAAAAAAGAGGGGCCGAAGCCCCTCTGTTAAATAGTTTCTTCTACTTTAAGTACTGTTTTAGGCACCAATCTGCCATGGGATTGCATTGTATACCAGTACGGCCAGGATGCCGCCTACGTATGGAGCAAGGAATGGAACCATGGCATAACGGAAATTGGAGTCGCCCTTGCCCTTGATTGGCATGACAAAGTGAGCCAGACGTGGGCCCATGTCACGGGCAGGGTTAATGGCGTAACCGGTCAAACCGCCCAGGGACATACCGATGGACACGATGATACCGAATACGAAGATCTTATCCAGACCGGTAGCAATGCCATCAACCTGAGCAATACCGAGAATGGCGAATACCAGAACGAAGGTACCGATAATCTCGGACATGGAGTTACGGAAGTAGTTAGGAATGGATGGGGAGGTGCAGAAGACGCCCAGCTTGGTCTTGGCATCTTCCTCGGCATCCAGGTGGTCCTTGAACAGAGTGTGGGTGAGCACACCACCGAGGAAACCACCGGCCATCTGGGCTACAAAGTAGCCTGGGACCATTTCCCATGGGAAGGTGCCATTGACAGCCAGAGCTACGGTCAGGGCCGGATTGAAGTGAGCACCTGAGGCAGCACCGAAGATGTAGGCCGGAATCATAACGGCCAGACCCCATGCGATGGTGATAACTACTACACCGCCGCCATTCATGTTGGATTTCTTAAGGATAACGTTGGCTACTACACCGGTACCAAGGAGGATCAGAAGGGCAGTGCCTACAAATTCGCCAATATATGGAAGCATAGTTTATTCCTCATCTTTTGCCCAGCCGTGAGAGTAGGTTAAGGCCTTGTTCCAGCCTTTGATGCGCTTGGCGCGATCATCTTCGCTGATGGATGGCTCAAATACCTTGTCGATAGCCCAGTTCTGGATAACGTCTTCCTTGGAAGCCCAGTAGCCTACAGCAAGACCGGCCAGATAGGCAGCACCCATGGCAGTGGTCTCTACACACTTAGGACGTAATACCGGAGCTGCGATGATGTCAGACTGAATCTGCATTAACAGATTGTTGGCAGAGGCACCGCCGTCAACCTTCAGAGAATGCAGATCAATGTTGGAATCGGCCTTCATGGCAGTGATAACATCATTGGTCTGGTAGGCAAGAGACTCGAGGGTGGCACGGATGATATGGGACTTGTTCACGCCACGGGTAATACCGACGATGGTGCCACGGGCATACTGATCCCAGTGTGGGGCACCCAGACCGGTAAAGGCAGGTACTACGTAGCAGCCATTGGTGTCCTTAACCTTGGAGGCCATGTACTCGGAGTCAATGGAGGAATCGATAAGACGCATCTCGTCACGCAGCCACTGAATGGCGGCACCGGCAACGAAGATGGAGCCTTCGAGGGCATAGTTGACCTTGCCGTCAATGCCCCAGGCAATGGTGGTAACCAGACCGTTCTTGGAGAATACTGGCTTTTCACCGGTGTTCATGAGCAGGAAGCAGCCGGTACCGTAGGTGTTCTTGGCCTCACCTGCGTTAAAGCAGGTCTGACCGAATAAAGCGGCCTGCTGGTCACCGGCAGCACCGGCGATCTTGACCTCGCCACCGAAGTAGTCGGTGGTGCCGTATACGCAGCTTGATGGCTTAACCTCAGGGAGCATGCAGCGAGGAATGCCCAGCTCCTTTAAGATCTCCTCATCCCAGCACAGATCCTGGATGTTGAAGAGCATGGTACGGGAGGCGTTGGAGTAGTCGGTTACGTGAACCTTACCCTTGGTCAGCTTCCAGATAAGCCAGGTATCAACAGTACCAAAGAGCAGCTCGCCCTTTTCAGCACGCTCACGGGCACCCTCTACATTATCGAGGATCCACTTGATCTTGGTACCGGAGAAGTAGGCATCGATAACAAGACCGGTCTTCTCACGGAACTTGTCGGTAAGGCCCTTCTCTTTCAGGGAGTCACAGTAGGAGGAGGTACGGCGGCACTGCCAGACGATGGCGTTGTAGACAGGTTCGCCGGTGTTCTTGTCCCATACAATGGCGGTTTCACGCTGGTTGGTAATACCGATGGCAGCGATATCTTCAGCCTTGGCGGAAATCTTGTTTAAGGCTTCAACAGCTACACCCAGCTGAGAGGCCCAGATTTCGTCGGCATCGTGCTCAACCCAACCTGGTTTTGGAAAGTACTGAGTGAAGGCACGCTGTGCTACTGAGCACACTTCGCCCTTCTGGTTGAATAAAATGCAGCGGTTGCTGGTGGTGCCTGCATCTAACGCCATTACATACTTGGCCATAGTAATTCCTCAATAGTTAAACAATCCAAAAACATGTGTTACATCAGGACAGGTGCTCAGACGGGACTAGCCCTTTGTCCTCCACGAACACAGGGGCGCTACAGAAAAAACATTAGTACTTAAAGTAGCAAGGACATTCTCACCTCTATGGTGAGTATGGTAACCGCAGCACCAGACCTGTAGCCTGAGATGTGGTTACTCATGCTCCTGCAGCTGTGTACAGGAGACTGGTGCAGCACCTTTAAGGCATCCTCATCCTCAGGTGCATGCAAAATGGTTGCGGCCAAACGGCAGGTGTTTAAGGGCCGTTTAACCCGGACAGTGATCATGAGCCGTACTGCATGGCTGCAGAGCCCCTCTGATCCGCTATTACTGTCCTGGCCGCAGGCTGCTCATCAGTGTCAGCCTGAATATCTGTAAGCGGGCCCCTTTTTTCAGCGTGTGAGCCGGGGCCTTGTTAATTGTTACGGCTGCTCATCAGTGTCAGCCTGAATATCTGTAAGGGGGCCCCTTTTACAGCATGTGACCCGGGGCCTTGTTAATTGTTACGGCTGCTCATCAGTGGCAGCCTGAATATCTGTAAGGGGGCCATTTTTTCAGCGTGTGAGCCGGGGCCTTGTTAATTGTTACGGCTGCTCATCAGTGGCAGCCTGAATATCTGTAAGGGGGCCATTTTTTCAGCGTGTGAGCCGGGGCCTTGTTAATTGTTACGGCTGCTCATCAGTGGCAGCCTGA
>NZ_JALKIL010000050.1 GCF_023051105.1 Anaerobiospirillum sp. NML120449
CCAGTAGCCATGGCCGCTGGTGAGCGCTTCGCTATCCGTGAGGGTGGCCGTACCGTAGGCGCCGGTGTTGTAGGCAGCATCATCGAGTAATTGTTACCTCAGGTAATGAATGCTCCAGTCAGCTTTGCTGACTGAAAAAGGCCGCAGGGTTTCCCCTGCGGCTTTTTTTTATCCAGAATCAGCGCCGCTCAACGCTCAGCTGCTGGCAGCCCATTGAGCCAGGCCCGACCGTCAGCCGCCCATTGACCGCCTGGCGCGGCGTCAGCCGCTGGCAGCCCATTGACCGTCCGGTACTGCCGCCAGCTGCTGGCAGTACCTTGAGCGCCAGGCCCAGCCGTCAGTCGCTGGCAGCCCATTGACCGCCCGGTACTGCCGCCTGCTGCTGCAGTCAGCCTGCAGACGATCTACTGAGCATCTGTCTTCCGCCTCTGCTTCCTGCCTTGGCACTGACCTGGACGGCAGCGCTAATAGTAGCAGTGTTAACAATAGTGCGTTGTGTGCAAAAGCACAAAGTGCACCGCTGTTGCCTCTGTGTGATAGAATGCCCCCGCCTGAGCAGGGCATGGTGCTTTTTATCAGTGCCTTTAAGCTCTGCTATGCAGGTAAAACAGCCAGTGACGCAGTTTTTGACAAAATCAGGCAGATGCATGATTCAGTTTTGTTATATTGCTCACGGTCTAATATTTGATTAGTGGCTATGTTATGAGCCATTAGAATTTGTTTTGGCTGTGCCAGCGCTCCGTCAGCACAATGCTGTACTATCCTTATGCGCACTGGCGTGCTCTGTGCCTTGCTTTCCTGAAAAAGCACACTGACATCACGAGCATGGCCCCATGGCAGGAAACTTTCCTGCACTCCCGTTTTCGCAGTCTGCACAGCCCATATCAGTATGCTGTGTTTTGCAGACCCATGGCGGGACAAGTAGTTTTTTCAAGAGGTTGTTATGGTTGATATCCCACATCTGGCTGACAAGAATCTGGCATTGGATTTAGTACGTGTAACTGAGGCTGGTGCCCTTGCTGCTGCCCGTCATTATGGACGTGGTGACAAGGAAGAAGCCGATGGTGCAGCTGTAGCAGCCATGCGTATTGCTTTCCAGTCAGTACATATCCGTGGCACCGTAATCATCGGTGAGGGCGAGAAGGACAACGCTCCTATGCTCTACAACGGCGAGAGCGTAGGTTTTGGCGACGGCCCTGAGCTTGATATCGCAGTAGATCCAATCGAGGGTACCAATGCTATTGCCTTTGGCCGTCCAAACGCCATTTCCGTAATTGGTGCTGTTGCCAAGGGTGGTATGTTCAACCCTGGTCACTCCTTCTACTGCAAGAAGATTGTAGTAGGCAAGGAGGCTGCCAACGTGGTCGACCTCGACGCTCCAGTTAAGGACAATGTACAGAAAGTAGCCAAGGCTCTGGGCAAGCCTGCTCACGAGATTAACGTATTCGTACTGGACAAGCCACGCCATACCGGTCTGATTCAGGATCTGCGTCTTGCCGGTGCCCGAGTCCACCTTTTCAGCGACGGCGACGTAGCCGGCGCATTAATGGCAGCTGACCCACGTCATCGCATCGATATGCTCATGGGTATTGGCGGCACTCCAGAGGCCGTAATTACTGCCTGTGCCATTAAGGGTACCGGTGCCCAGATGCTCACCCAGCTCAACCCTCTGTCCCTTGAGGAGCAGGCCTCTATCGAAGCCGACGGTATCTGCCTCAAGACTATCCGCAGCGTAGATGATCTCATTACCACCGATGCCTGCTACTTTGCTGCTACCGGTATTTCCGAGGGCGACCTGCTGCGCGGCGTTGACTACCGTGGTGAATACGCTGTTACCTCCTCCATGACCACCCGTGGCCGCACCGGTACCCAGCGCTTCATCGAGGCCTGGCACAACCGCAAGAAGCTCTCCACCATGAGCTCCATCAGCTACTAATCCATCAAGGGCCAGCTCCCCCACAAACCGCAAGGGTTGACCATCACGGATAAAAAAGCCCGCTGCACTAACCATGCAGCGGGCTTTTTTCTTAATGGGGAAAGAGCCTTGCCTGGAATATGTTTCATCCCAGGCACTGATAAACACGAAGCCCCTGTCGGTATGCCAGTAGGCCTATGCTTTCAGGGAGTCATCCCTGACAGGTAATGGTATTGATTAGCCTAACAGGGACAGACCCAGCTGTGGACGGGTATTAGCCTGCATCAGCATGGAGGTTGCAGCCTGCTGGATGATGGACTGCTGGCTCAGGTTGGCAGACTCTTCAGCGAAGTCAGCGTCACGAATACGGCTACGGGCATCAGCCTGGTTGGCAGAAACGTTTGCCTGGTTGCGTATGGAAGATTCCAGCCTGTTCTGGATAGCACCTAGTCCGGCTCTCTGAGCATCAACGGCACCAATGATCTTATCCATGGCAGCGATGGTAAGGGCGGCACCTGATGCAGTAGACATGTGCAGACCCTTGGTTTTATCCCAGAAAGTTTTACCATCAAGCTGACCATTTTTAATACCGGCCCATTCCATTGCCATGGAGAACTTCATGTTGGAAACATCAAAGGAGATGGTATCACCTTTGTTTGCGCCTACCTGAAGAACAAGCTGACCAATGCTCTTGTTATCATTCATGTAGATAGAGTTTGCGCCCTTGTCTGCGCCGTCCAGAATGGTCTTGCCACCGAACTTGGTCTGAGAGGCGATACGGTCAATTTCGGCTACCAGTGCTGTTACTTCTGTGTCCAGGGCCTTGCGGTCTTCGGCGGTATTGGTGCCGTTGGAAGCCTGTACAGCGAGGGTACGGATCTTCTGCAGCATACCGGTCATTTCGTCCATGGCGCCTTCAATGGTCTGAGCCAGGGCGATACCATCAGAGCTGTTGCGGTTGCCCTGATTTAAACCATTAATCTGGGTAGTTAAACGGCTGGAGATCTGCAGGCCGGCTGCGTCGTCCTTGGCAGAATTAATTCTCAGACCTGAAGAGAGTCTCTGGTAGGTCGTAGTCAGCTGGTTCTGCACATTATTGAGATAGCGGCGACCATTCAAACTGGACACATTGGTATTTACATAAACAGCCATGGCGGACTCCTGAATTTGCTTAACAAAACTGTGCTGATGATGAAGCTATGAGGTGATTATTACGCCTTCATCCAGATTGCTTATGTAAACGAAATACAAAAGATTGTTGTTATTTTTACGCCCTGAAATGTATTTTGGGAGTCTTATAAAGTATTTACACAAAAATATAGATACATTAACGACATCTATAATGTATCGAATCTAAATATAAACAACCAGTTATATATCGAATTTAAGTTACGATTATATTCTTACCAAATGTATGTGCGCATTCATTTCTTGCTGAGGGGATGTGTGCCTGGTAGTGGCTGTTTCCACAGATAAAAAGGAAAAAGCTCCCTGATCGCCTGGATCAGGGAGCCTCTGCTTTCACCTGATTACAGGTTGAAAGCTAATAGCAGTATGGTAAATATCGATTAGCCTAACAGGGACAGACCCAGCTGTGGACGGGTATTAGCCTGCATCAGCATGGAGGTAGCTGCCTGCTGAATGATGGACTGCTGGCTCAGGTTGGCAGACTCTTCAGCGAAGTCGGCGTCACGAATACGGCTGCGGGCATCGGCCTGGTTGGCAGAAACGTTTGCCTGGTTGCGTATGGAAGATTCCAGTCTGTTCTGGATAGCACCTAGTCCAGCTCTCTGAGCATCTACAGCACCAATGATCTTATCCATGGCAGCAATGGTGGCAGCGGCACCGGAAGCAGTGGAAAGGATCAGACCCTTATCCTTATGCCAGAATGAGTCATTGCCAATCTTAGCGTCCTTAAGACCAGCCCACTCCATGGCTTTGGTGAACTTCATGTTGGAAACGTCAAAGGAGATGGTATCACCCTTGTTTGCACCTACCTGAAGTACGAGCTGACCAACACTGCCCTTATCATTCATGTAGATAGAGTTTACGCCTTTGTCTGCGCCGTCCAGAATGGTCTTGCCACCGAACTTGGTCTGAGATGCGATACGGTCAATTTCGGCTACCAGAGCAGTTACTTCTGTGTCCAGGGCCTTGCGGTCTTCGGCTGTATTGGTGCCGTTGGAAGACTGTACTGCCAGAGTACGGATCTTCTGCAGCATACCGGTCATTTCGTCCATGGCGCCTTCAATGGTCTGAGCCAGGGCGATACCATCAGAGCTGTTGCGGTTGCCCTGATTTAAACCATTAATCTGGGTAGTTAAACGGCTGGAGATCTGCAGGCCGGCTGCGTCGTCCTTGGCAGAATTAATTCTCAGACCTGAAGAGAGTCTCTGGTAGGTAGTAGTCAGCTGATTCTGCACATTATTGAGATAGCGGCGACCATTCAAACTGGACACATTGGTATTTACATAAACAGCCATGGCGGACTCCTGAATTTGCTTAACAAAACTGTTCTGATGATGAAGCTATGAGGTGATTATTACGCCTTCATACAGATTGCTTATGTAAACGTAATTCAACAGACTGTCGCCACTTTTACGCGAAAAAATGTATTTTGGTAGTCATTCTATGCCTTTACACAGTAATCATAGATATTACAAATGATGGTTTTTATGTCATGTATAAATATTGTCAATAGCTTATATAAGGTGTTTTGTGTGAGTCTTTATGGGGTGTAAGCGACATGGGCATGAAATATTTGATAATAATATTTAAATATCTGTTACACAAAAAATAATGTCCAATCATGTAGCAAGATCTTCAGGCCAATGGTCTTGCGCCATCTGTGTCATCTCTTTCTTTATATTCTGCTTACTGTTCATTGCTCCAGCCTCATACACTCCCATAAATCCATGTGACCTTTATCACTGCGGTCATCATGGTAAAGAAGGTCCCTGGTTTGTGAGGCGCAGCGCCTGGTTTTGCGATTGCTGCTCAACAATGAAAAATATATTGTTCACAGTCATGAGTCAGAGCTAAGTAAGTCATGCTAAGTTAGATACAATATGGTATGTATGGCCTAAACCTTAAGGTGTCCTTTGGGACCAGGAGGAGACAGTAAAATGGGCATCCATTACACCTTCGATGCTGATCTGGACACTGTTTTACAGGCAGCAAGCAATGAAGACCTTGCAGCTCTGGTGCAGTTTATCAAGGCAGCCTCCCGTACCGAAAATCTGACTACTGATGACAGTTTTGTGCGCTTTTATCCTGACCATACCCGTTATGCTCATGTCATAAGTGCAGAAATCCGCAATTTCGGCGGCCATACAGTAGCTAACATGCTGCGCCGTGGTAAAGGCCCTGACTACCGTACCGTAGTGTGCGATGTGCTGGAGCATCTGAAAATCAGCTTTGAAGAGCAGGACAATATCTTCGCTCTTGAGCGCCGTCTGCTGGCTCATGTGCTCAAGGACATGTACGGTCAGATGGATGAAGAACAGCGCAATATGCTGGTAGCTGAGATTGGTCAGTATCAGAACCAGAACGCGTCCCAGGAAAATGCCATAGTAGTGAGTGCTCTGGAAAGCGGAGATTTCCGTCTGCTCTCTCCAAAGGCAAGACTGTTCCTCGCCGGCCTGGTATCAGGCGCCATCTCCCGCATCATGGGAGTAACCGAACTGGTCTCTGTCCTTGGCAATATTGTAGGAAGCTCCGTTAACAGAATGCTTACCAGCCTTGAAAAGCCAATGGACTGGCTGGTATCAGCTCTCAACTCCATTATCGAGTTTGGCGGTCCGGCATGGCGTGTTACTGTCCCTTGCGTCATTCACGTAGCAATGCTGCGCGTCAAGCAGTCATCAAGCCTGCTTGAGTACCGTGGTCCAAAGCCAGGTGACAATATCCTCCCACGTCACAGTGCAGCATCATCAACAGGTACTGAGGCTGCAGCAGCTGCAGCTGCCCCTGGGACAGCTGGCGCCGCCGCCGCCGCTGACGCTGCTGCCGCAGCGGCTGCTGCGCAGGCTGAAGATGAGCCTGAGGAAGACTGCTCTGACGTCAAAGACACTCCAGCTGGCGAGCTCTATGATGACCTCATGGATCCGGCACCAGGCACAAATGACGTCTCAGATGCTCAAGGCAACAGGAGCTGATCCCTGACCGCCATTAGGCAGGACCAAACCTCTGAGGATTAATGTCCTGAAAGAAAAAGCCCTCCACACCTTGCCAGTGTGGAGGGCTTTTTTGCATCTGGAGATTTGCGCATGCTGTGAGGCTGGATGCGCTGTGAGGCGGGATGCCCTGTCAGCATGGATGCGGTGTGAGGCGGGATGCCCTGTCAGCATGGATGCTGTGTGAGTCTGGATGGTCGTGAGGATGGATTCCCCGCTGTATTCTTGCCAGGTATTGCCAGGTGTCAGAATATGGACTTGGGCGATTAATATTGTCCTGGAAACGGTTTTTTCTATTACCAATTAATGGGTACAGCCAGGTATGAACGGCCTGGCTGTCTAATTTTGACGCCCTGTCTGAAAAATGGCGCTGCTAAAAACAAGGCCTGTAATGGCAGGTTGAGCTCAAGTATGCCTGTAAATGATGGCAGCTACTGCCAGGCAGAGTTGCACATTGGCTGAGTTGAGCATTCACAGGGCACTCACAGAGCGCCGCTATGGCTATGAGCATGCGCGCTTGCTGTATGTTGAGCTGCAGTTTCTGCAAGTCACAATGGGCTTTGCTAATGCTGCGTCAGCACGCGCTGCAGCGCTGCCGTGGAGCTCTTCCAGGGGATTTGATCCAGTTGGGGGCAGCAGCAGTCAGCAGGGGATTTCCTGATGGTCCATGAAGTCAGCTGAGATCTGCTCTTTGTTGTCTTTCAGGGGCAGAGAGTGCCATGACTGGTTATACGTAGACTGGTGATGCCTCGTTTGCCTGGATGGGATGCTCAATGGTAAAGCCGATTATGAGGCTTATATCTGACTATGCAGTCCTATGGCGGATACTGAGAATGGAGCCATGGTCATGGCCGTGCTGGCAGTGCCGGTCTTGCTTGCCTGCAGGGTGAGGGAGCTGTGGTGCTGATGTGGCTGACTGGATGGGTTGGCTGGTGCTGATTTGGCTGAGCTGGATTGGCTGGGCTGGATTGGCTGGGCTGGATGCGTTGGTGGGGGATGATTTTGGGGAGCACAAATGAAAAAAGACGTGTCCGGGGACACGTCTTCTTTTCAGTTAGTGAGTCAGGTGCTTATCAGGCAGCCTTGATACCGCGATAGGCGCGTGGCATTACCTTCTTCTCACGGGCGAAATCTGGACGGGCATTCATGATCTGCTCGAGCATCTCGTCGTTCATCTTGCTGCGGGTTAAACCAATAGCACGGTAGGTGATGAATGGACGGGCCTGCTTGGTGATGATCATAGGAACACGGCTGGTGCTCTCGTCAGGGTCACCTACTACGTTTAAGATACCGGAGTCGGTCAGGGAACGTACAGTAGGCTCAGCCTCTGGCAGGTAAAGTACAGACTTGCGCTGGAGAACGAACTCACGCAGTAAGGCGCGCTCGGCAAAGTCCAGACCCTCAACAGTGGTCTTCATGGCATTCTGCTCTTTCTTTACGCCGCGGCTGTTTAACCAGGAACCCATCAGGGCAATGATGGCCTGGCTGATGAAATTGGACAGCTCAACGATTAAAGCTAAGTAGAGGTAGGTCTTGTTGGCAGCAACCTGGTCGGCCAGCTCCTGAGATACGGACTCTAACGGAAGAACAAGCAGTAAGGCGGTAACGCAGAACAGCCATAACATGACAATGTTTAAAGTCTTGTTTGCAGCGAATACAGAGTGACTATTTTCCATCGTACTAATACTCCACTTATCGAAAATCGGCTCAACTAACTAAAACAAATAAGGTGTTCCCCAAATTGGGGAATTTCGTGATTTTCCCTAGATTGAGCAACTCCTGTGCCACCTGTTGAAAATGGCCTGTATATCGCATTTATGGGCTTTATAAAGGGCCCGGAACAGGGCGATTTTAATTGTCGACGTCGGGAAATTGTCAGGCGTTTTCAGGCAAAAGCGTATAAACTATGCTGCGTCGTGACAGTGCAAGATCTCTGAGAAAACGCTCAAAACGGTGTTTTGTGCCCGGATAGGGGGCAAAACACAGATACGACATGCGCGTATCCCGGATTTCGCTTAAAGTATGGTCAGGGCAGCAGGACTCTCGTGATGACTTTAGGAGAGTGCTGCCAGCAAGGGAAATGTGGTTCCCCTGAGCATCAGACAACAGTCTTATATGGGCTTATATGCATATGGGCACTAAAATAGTGCAAAATCCATAAAGATATGGTTTTTCTGACTTAAGTTTGTGACCGTACTGACGTATATATAGCCGGATTCTGGAGGCATAAACTCCAGTTTTCCCTGTGCCCATGGCGGCATCTGTCCCTGACAGTTAATGTGCTCATTACAGGACCCGTTTCCTGCAGAGGTTCAGAACCTGTGCTCGTCTTCTGTGAGCCAGCCCCTGTGGTGAGCTGCTCAAAGACGGATCTGAAAAGTTATTTCTGGACCCGACAGGATGTCAGACAGTTGTGGTCTGCTCCTGCGCGTAGCTTCCGTTACTCAGGCTGATACCGCCTGTACCCTGCGGTACAGGATGTACCTGCAGCTGCCTTGCAGCTGCTGTCAGACGGACAGACACGCATCACAGCCGGATCGGGATGAGCCATTAATTATGAATGCTTAAGGTGTGGAGTGTTCAGCAGGCCGCGCTCAGGCGCGCAGATGGCCCTGTGTCATCAGCAATGGTCTGAATCCTGTTCTGGTTGAGTTTTAGGGCCGGAAACGGTCACTGTGTTGAATTTTTGCACTTCAGGGTGCTCAGGTAATGGAGGCGCGCTTTCTCTCTGGATACGGGGAAGCGGCGTAAAACAGTTATGAAGAAAATTGTTGCTATTATTAAGCCTTTTAAACTCGATGATGTTCGTGAGGCCTTAAGTGCCAACGGAATCTCAGGCATGACCGTTTCAGAAGTAAAGGGATTTGGTCGTCAGAAGGGCCATACCGAACTTTACCGTGGCGCCGAATATGTTGTTGACTTCCTGCCTAAGGCCAAGATTGAGCTGGTGGTTAAGGATGAAGATGTAGACAAGTGCATTGAAGCGATTACCAAGGGCGCACACACCGGCAAGATTGGCGACGGTAAGATCTTCGTATCCTCCGTCGAGCGCGTTATTCGTATCCGTACTGGTGAAGAAGGCGAAGACGCAATCTAACAGCACCCTGCTGTCCGCTTTAAAAAAAGGCCCATCAGCCACACTGGCACGTGCAGCGCGCCGTGCTTAACTGATGGGCCTTTTTTCATGTCTGCGGCATGCCGGAGCTGCAGTTCTTTACGCCCGGCTTGCCTGCTCCACGGCCTGGGTCAGCTCCACGACCAGGGGCAGCTCAACGGCAATGACCTGCTCGAGTACCATGGCCATGTACAGGCCTCACTGAGCAGAGCGTGGGCTTACCTGGGGGCCGTCCATGGGACCAGCCCGGAAGCTGGCCCGGAAGCCGGCAAGAGGTATGCAGCTTTTGAGACTTCAGTACCGGCTGCGTCCAGTATGCTTGCAGCTTCGGTCAGCTATGAGTTGAGCTTCAGTCCGGGATGATTGCCAGTCAGGGAAATTGGGGGACTGCCTGGCCGGGATGTAGGCTGATTGCCCGGCTGGGATGTGTGGCGATTGCCCGGCTGTGATGTTGGCCTGTGGGGGCGGCTTTGCGGGCATCCTGGCTGGTGTATCTTGAGGGTGGCGCAGAAGGGGATTTTTACAGTCAAGGGTGGCTGTTGCGCACTGAAGATTACGGCGAAAAAGTTATAATAGAGAGATTGCATTGAGGGCCTGATTTGGCCCTGTCTGGCTACTCAATCTCTGGTAGCCGGGGCTGGAGTATCGAGAAACGAGAGAAAGGAATTCTTTGATGAGAGCAATTGAGATTAAGAAAGCGAGTATTAAGGCTCTGGCGGCTGCCATGGCCTTGGCAGGCGCTCTGGTAATGAGTGGCTGCTCTACCTCACCTCCTGCCAATCCCGACAATATCTGCTCCATCTTCCAGGAAAAGGACAGCTGGTATACCGAAGCTCACAAGGTACATAAGAAGTATGGCGTGCCTGTCAATGTGGCCATGGCCATCATGTACCAGGAGTCCGGCTTTGTTGATGATGCCCGTCCTCCTATGCGCTGGTTCCTTTTCATTCCTTATGGTCGTGGCAGCTCCTCTTATGGCTATGCCCAGGCTCAGGATGAGGTCTGGAACGACTATGTTGACCAGGCCGGCTCATTCTTTTCAGACCGCGATGACTTTGGTGACTCCCTAGATTTCATTGCCTGGTACATGATCAAGACCCGCAAGACCAACAATATCCCTCTTACTGATGCCTACAATCAGTATCTCAACTATCACGAGGGCTGGGGCGGCTACAAGCGCGGCACCTACAAGTCCAAGCCATGGCTGATTCAGACTGCCCGCAAGGTCAGCAACCGCGCCAACATCTACCGTCAGCAGCTCATGCACTGTCAGCTGTACTGACAGCTGCCCGCTCAGCAGGGCCCCCTGATCTGGCTGATGCCTGTTGATGGCCGGACTGCATGCTGCGCACAGCCGCGTGGCTGCAGCCACCGCCTGGCTGCAGCTCCGCAGGGGTGCAGAGCGCCGCGTGCGCCATGCTGCAGGCATGGACGGTGGCTGGGACTTCATGCCCTGACTTTCAGCCGGAGCGGCTGCCGGGGCGGCTGCCAGGCAATTCTGGTCAGGAGTGATTTGATACAATACCAGGGATCGGGAGTATGCTGTGCTCCTGATTTTCAATGCGTGATTATTAGCAGAGGTTAGCAGTGCACAAGGCAGTTTTTTTTGATCGCGACGGCGTGATTAACCGTGATCATGGTTATGTGGGTACCCTGGAGCGTTTTGAGTTTATCCCGGGTGTGGCCGAGGCTCTGGCTGCCATCAAGAAAGCATGTTACAAGACCATTCTGGTAACCAATCAGTCAGGCATTGCCCGTGGGCTTTATACAGTTGACGATTTTGATACCGTAACCGAGTTCATGCAGGGGCAGCTTGCTATGGCCGGCGCTGCCTTTGACGGAGTCTATTTCTGTCCTCACCATCCTAATGCTACCGTGGCCAAATTCCGCTGCGACTGCTCATGCCGCAAGCCTAAGCCGGAGATGTTTCTGTGGGCCAGAAAAGAGTTTGACCTTGATATGGAAAACTCAGTAATGGTGGGTGACCATGCCTCAGATCTTCAGGCTGCTCAGGCAGCCGGAGTCAAACGTCTGGTGCTGGTGGGCGAGCATATAGAAACCGAATTAAAGCATTTCCCTCAGGCTGAGACTTTCAACAGCCTGCCTGAGTTTGCCATGTCTTTTTGCCGTCAGGCAGGCTAATGGCTTAAAGAGAGGCCATCCCGGGGCTGCCGTGGGCATCCCGGGGCAGCCGGGCTGCTGCCCATGCCTGTCCTTATGATAAATAAGCTCTGATGCTGCCAGGTGCTGGCGGCATCTTTGAGTCTGCGGCAGGTGCGACTGCAGGAACGACCATGACCTGTGGACCAGCCGTCATGTGCCTGTGACGCATCTAGTCTGTATGAGCCGGGCCGAAAAGAATCAGTTCCGTCACGTTGGAGTGTGGAAGACGGAGGCAGCTGAGCAGATAAACACCTTAAAGGCCATGCTGTTGCCATGACCTGCTGCAGAGATCTGCTGTAAGGACCTGTGGTCCCAAATTATGGAATATTAAGTGATCTAGGAGTATTTAATTGAAGATTAATGGCCGTAAAGCTGTGCTCTCTGTAATGGGTGCATCGGTTCTGTTCCTGGCTTCATGCACAGGATATAACAACACAAGCATTCCCAATGTCCCTTATCACAATCTTGATGTGCACAAGCAGACCCATCTGCTGACCTCAACTGACAGAGTATGTATCTTCAATGGCGGTGACATGATTACCGATACTGGTACCCGCTATAAGAACTCTGGCCGCTTCATGCACAAAATTCTGGTTACCACCATGCAGCAGTACAATGTCGACGGCGCCGTTGACATGAAAGCCGTTCATGCCGAGGACGTAAAGCCTGTTGATCTGCAGGAAAAGGCCCGTGAAAACTACTGCAATGTCATCGCCATTTCCCGTCCGGTATTCTGGGTGGATTCGCAGATAAGCCCGGGCAATGTGGGCCTGAATGTTGATATGTATGACACCTCCTCTCTGGAGCTGATCAACTCTGTTACCTTAAATGCCCGTTCTCAGTACATCAGAGACATGTTCCTTGAAAAGACTCCGCTGCGCCCTGTAATTGAGAAGTATGTAGACACTCTCTACCGCTGATGATTCAGGCAGTCCATGAGTATTTGAGGCAGTATGGTGCAGTGCACCATACAGGCACAGCCTGTGGCAGGCTCAAACTGACAAAGGGGTCCTTTTAGACGGTATCCTGGTACATATGGACAAATTTGATGTCAGGTTTGAGGATCATGGACGTATTTATTCATGGATTATGTGCCCATAATGGATCTTTTGTATTAGAATGGTCCCAAACAGCGTCAGCTGTTTTCTGTTTGAACAGTATCGGAGAATTTTACATGAACAAGTTCACTGCCGTTTTAGGTGCAGCTGCTTTAGGCGCTACTTTATTAGCTGGTTGCAACAGCACTTCTTTAGACCAGTTAAACGCCAAGGTTGACGCTATTGCAGCCGACGTTGACGCTTTAAAGACCCAGCAGTCCAAGTTAGCTAACGACGTTGCTTTTGTTAAGTCTGATGCCGCCCGTGCCAACGAGCGTTTAGACAACCTGGCCCGTCGCTACAAGAAGTAATCTTTACTGATTGCAAGCTGGCGTCTGTGTCAGGCACTGCCCGGCATAGAGCTTTAATCTAAAGGGTTTGATCTCAGTTATCAGACCCTTTAGTCGTTTATGGGCCATCTCAACAGCTCTGGTCCATCGCTACAAGTCGCCTCTCAAAACAAACCTCTCCAATAAACAGGCCAACCGGGATAAACTAACCGCCAGCAGGCTCAGCCTCCCGTACGCTCCTGTCCGGTCAGCTTCTGTCAGCTCCAGCCTCAGGTCACCCCCACATCCTTTCGGATACTGTCAGCTTCCGCCTCAGGTCACCCCCACATCCTTTCGGATACTGTCAGCTTCTGCCTGTGGTCAGCTTCTGTCAGCTCCAGCCTCAGGTCACCCCCACATCCTTTCGGATACTGTCAGCTTCCTCCTCAAGTCACCCCCACATTCTGTCGGATACTGTCAGCTTCCGCCTGCGGTCAGCTTTTGTCAGCTCCTGTCTCGCGTTAGCTTCATTCATTTTCCCCACCGCCAGTCATACGGCCACAAGGCCAGTCAGCTCATTATCTGTCCTGTCATCCAGCCGGTCAGATCTTCACCTGAACATCAGGCCATCACACCATCCAGCTGTACCGTCATTCTCAGCAGGGCTCATCAGCCACGGACATACTGTATTTGCTGCCATAGACCAGTGCAGTCGCCGAGCGCACCTCAATCCTTGCTCCAGGTCTCAAGGCAAATCTGGCTCAGTGATATGCTCTGCTGCGCTGTGCATAGTCTTGCAGAGCACTGCTGATCCGTGCCGAATAACCCATACTGGTCTGGTCTTCTGGAAGTGAGAGTCCATAACCTGACTTTGCCTTATGACCGTCTTTCTTCATTTCAAGTATCGCAGTCACTGCCTGCAGCATCTGGCCTTAAGGCCATGCCCCTTTACCTCAGTCTGGCGGTAAGTCAGACAGCAATTACTCCACTCCCGCCCGTAATTAATCTTTCTATTACCAGGCCACAGCACTGAAGAGTTGTAATCCTGTCTGCTTTACAAAGTGCCATTATGAACAGCCCGCAGAGTGGGAAGATAGTAAGCCTCCGCTGCGTGCTTGGAGTTGTGACGATTATTGCGCCTGGCCTGTACATAAGCATGGAATGCGGCCGTGCATGAAAGCTGATTGTGCCCATATTCTTTTTCATATGCAGAGCATCGTTCAGTTGCTGGTCATGGCTGAGATTGCGCCAGCACACCATGGGCATGTCGGTGGCTGCGCCAGCACACCATGGGCATGTCGGTGGCTGCGCCAGCACATGGTGGGCATGTAGGTAGTTGCACCAGCACGGCACCGCATGGGCATGGTATATCGGGCCTCAGGAGGGGCGTGCAGAGGCATGGCAGGGCTTCATCAGCTGCTTATTGCTGCAGCCTGTGAGCCCGTTGGGTATTTTTCCCGAGGGTTGGTAGCAGCCAGCACCAGCATCGGCTTCGCCTCAGTGCTGCATGCCTGGGCCTGTGGTTCATGGTATGGCTGCATTGGCAGCTGGGGAGTACCTTTTCACTGGCAATGAAGCCTGCGGCTCTGGTGCTGTTATGGCTGCATCAGCCGCTGCACAGTGCCTGTACACTTTCAATGTCTGCCTGAAGCTATCGTGCGGTTGGGATGGTGTTGTCAGGCCATGATGCCTCCCTGGGCTACGGTCTGAACCAGGACTCTGGCCGTTGAAGGCTGGTGGATGAGACCGGCCTGAGTAGCCTAGGTGGATGGCGGGCCAGAGGACATGGGCAGGGTAGCAGACAGCTCACATTGTCACAGCTGGTTTATGGGACGAGGCGGTTTTGCTGATATTATGATGGTCTGGCAGTTTTTTTCTGTATTCCCATGCCCGCATTCTGCCTGCAGGGCGGCTGCAGCCGCCCTGGGCAGCCTGGTCGGCCGCAGAGCCGGCAGGCAGACTGCACCAGGGGGCAGGTGCAGCTGGCTACAGGCCGGCTGTGGAACTTTGCAACCTGCCTGCAGGTCGATATACAGACCGGACCAGATTTATTACTCAGCTGCAAAAAGGAGTATCTGTGAACAACGACAGACAGTCAGTAAAGGGGCTTTCCCTGTACATGTCCAATAACATGGAAACCCTGGCCGATATCTGCGCCATGATCATGTCAGAGTATCCTCTGCGTGACCCTTTTACCCATGAAAAGGCTGTAGTAATGAACCTTGGTATGGGTACCTTCCTTTCCCAGCGTATCGCTGTTCAAAACGATATTTTCTGCCTGTGCGACTATCCACAGGTATGGCAGTTCATCTACGAAACCCACCGCCTGCTCAATCCCGATGCTCCACGTCAGGACCTTTTTGACCGTGAGCATATGACCTGGAATATCTTCTCCCAAATTAAACTGTGGTACTCAAACGAGCCTGCAGTAGATGCCTATGGTGCCCGTCGTGATCAGGTGCTCAGCGCCGGTTCTGCAGCAAGGGATATGCAGAGCAGGTCTGGTGCTGCTGACAGCCGCTCTTCTGATTTGTCATCATCTGATGACCTGGGCTCCGACATGTCCGGTGATGAAGGCCACGATCGTGGTCCTGGCAGCATTTACTACCGTCTGCGCCGCTATCTTGATGATGATGTCTACGGTGACAAGGCCTACAAGCTCTCAGCCAAAATTGCAGATACTCTCGACCAGTATCAGATGTACCGTCCCCGCTGGATCCTTGAGTGGAACCGTATTCCACTGAGTGCTTTTGATGATTACGAAAATGATCCTGATGACATCTCCAATCCTGTAAATCTCTTTATTGAAGAGGAGTGCCGTCGCTTTGTCCGTGAAAAGAGCGGTGTTAATTCAGCCATAAAAAAGGCAAGGGGTAATGCTGAAAGTGATGATCTGGACATTGGTCCGCTCGGTCAGAATCTGGTTGATGGCGAGGATGCACTTGCCGATGGTGTTGACAATACCGGTGGCGGGCTGGAGCTGGGCAAGTCAGGTGAGCATGTCAGTGCCGAGCGTGTGGACAGAGTAAGAAATCTCTTTCGCAATAATGTCTGGCAGATCAAGCTGTGGTGTACTTTGCGCTACAACCTCAATCTGCTCTCCAGCGATGACATAGTGCCTAATGATCAGCAGTCGGAAAAGTTCGACTGGCTGCTGCACAATCTCGATCGCTCCCAGATCATGAACAACCTCATCAAAAGACTGCGTGAGACTAAGAGCTTTGATCATGTTGAGGGCATGTATGAGCGTATCTTCGTCTTTGGCGTAAGCTCGCTGCAGCGTGTGGTTATCGAGTTCCTCGATGCCCTGGCTCTGCACTGCTCGGTCAATGTCATGCTGCTCAACCCATGTCGTGAGTACTGGGCTGATATTGCCCCACGTCATCGTAACGATTTTGATAAATACGTACAGATGATTCAGCAGTCTACCCACAGCATTCATGACCACAAGCGCAAGCTCAAGGTCAAAAAGAACTATCTTGAGGTCCCGGCTCTCAATCTGTCCCTGTCCTCTTATGATAATGCCGGTGAACGTGTTGAGGGTCATCCGCTGCTGCTTTCCTATGGCCGTCAGGGCAGAGACAATCTGTATATGTTCTTTGACCGCGACCCTGTGCCTGACAATATCTCCTGTTTCTCCGAGCCTGATGTAAAAGAGGAGTTTGAGTCTCAGTACGCCATTCATAATCATCAGACAGTAGAGGAGGTAAGCGGAGGCAGTCTGCTGGCCTTTATCCAGAAGCAGCTCCTGGAGCTTGAGCAGCATCCAAGTCGCTATCTCATTGCCGATGATGATCGATCCTTTTCCGTACACTCCTGTCATACCCGTCGCCGTGAGGTAGAGGTTCTGCATGATGCTCTGCTCGAGCTGTTCAACAGAGCGGCCATTGAGGGTGAAGAGCTCTATCCGCGTGACATCGTGGTCATGGTGCCGGCTATTAACGAATATGCTCCGCATATTTCGGCTGTCTTTGGTGGCTCCTTCAAAGAGGGTAACAAGGACTATATTCCTTTTGTTATTTCCGACCGTACTGAAACTGAGGCCAATCCTGTAGGTCAGGCCCTGCTGCGCCTTCTGGAAATAGGAACTGTGCGTATTACCTCGGCTCTGGTGCTCGAGCTGCTTTCAGAGGAGGCTATCTCCCGCCGCTTTGGCCTGGAGCGTGATGATGTCGATGTCATTGCCCGCTGGATTAATGAGAGCAATATCTTCTGGGGCCTTGATGATGAGGATGCCTCAAAGCTCTCCGAGGTCAATATTCCTGGAACCTTTGAGCAGGGCATGGACAGAATGATTCTGGGCTCCATGCTCGGAGACAGCAATGTCATGCCATGCTACAGCGAAATTGAGGGTATGGACGCAGTTATCCTGGGACGCTTCTGGGACTTTATTCAGGCCCTGCGTGAGCTGCGCAGCTACTTTACCCCTGAACTTTCACTGTCTCCTGAGACCTGGTCCAAGGAGCTGCGTGACATGCTGACCAGCCGCTTCTTTGATGATTCTGAAGAGACGGAGAAAGCGCTGACTCCGGTACACAATGTAGTTGAGAGCCTCAAGACTGTCTTTGGTCACCTTGATCATCAGCCAAGTATCAATCTTCCTGTATTTGCTGCCACCCTGCGTGAGGGACTGACCTCAGAGCGCAACTTCCGTCCTTTCCTCAGAGAAAAGGTCAATTTCTGTTCTCTGGTTCCTATGCGTGCCGTGCCTTTCAAGCATGTGTTCATTCTGGGACTTAACGATCATGACTTCCCACGTGAAGAGCGTGCCCCGGGCTTCAATCTCATCAGCTCCAATGAGCTCTTTGAGCGTGGTGATCGCTCCCGAAGCATTGACGATCGCTTCCTCTTCCTTGAGGCCATACTCTCTGCCCGTAAGAGCCTCTACCTTTCCTATATTGGTCAAAGCCCTGTTGACCGTACCGTACTCAATCCGTCCATTGTGCTCGATGAGCTTCTGTACTACGTATGTGACAGCTGCGCATTAAAGGGCTTTGAGAATGTCACCAAGGGCAGGCGTCAGAGCATGGTGCTCGACCGTATCCTGATCAGAGAGCATCTGAACTCCTACAACCAGGGAAATTACACTGCCCCTTCGTGGTCCGAGCGCAAGCAGGCTCACAGTGATGTTCCAGCCAGATTAAGCGATCTGAAGGTTCCAAGCTTTAACCGTGGCTTCATCATGACTGACGGCATATCAAGACACAGTGCTCCAATGCTGGCAGACGGTATTTTCTTCCCTGAGGCGGCCGACAGCTCCTCAGTGGTGCTTGATCTGCGCACTCTAAGTCAGTTCATCAGAAAGCCGTCTGACTACTTTGTACGCAACCTGCTGCGCATTCGTCTTGATAACAGTAATGATGCCTCAGTAAGAGAAGATGAAAACTTCTCCATGGACAGGTTTGACAGCAATATCATTGTCAATGAGATGCTGCGCCTCAAAGAGGAGGATCGCGAGAACTATCTGCAGAACAAGGCACGTCTTGGCGGCATGCCTTATGGCATTTTCAAGAACAGGCTGCTCACTGAGATTGCTGACAGGAGCACCATTATGACCACAGCTCTCAAGGAGAACTTCAATATCTCCTCCTACAGCGATATTGAGCTGATGCAATGTGGTAACCGTGAGTTCCAGCTGACTCTGCCACGCTCTTTATTTGATGGTGTCTGTCCTTATCCTCTGCTTGATCTGGCGCGCATGCAGGAGTCTTCTCTGGCTGTCAGCCCTGACCCTCAGTCAGGCAGAGCCATGAGGGAAAGCATGCTCAGTGACAATGGTCAGTGGGTCAATTTTGTCATCACTCTGCAGGCTGCAGCCATGAGCCGTCCGGTGCTGGCCGATCCTTTTAAAGGCAAGGCAAGAAGCGCCAGTGCCTCAGGAAAGGCTCAGGTTGAGGCCGTACCGGCATGGCATGACACTGTCTCCTTAACCAGAGATCATAAGGACAATGTCAGCACGGTTATGAAGATGACAGTGGAGGCTGTTGCCCAGTATCTTTATGACAGCGGACTGAGGACCATCAGCATGGTGGACAACAAGGGTAATGTCTTCACTCTGGACAGCTTCAACTCTGATGAAATGGCTGTGACCATCAATATGATGCTTATTGCCTGGCTTGCAGGTCAGGCTGCTCCTTTCCCTTGCATGGCATCACTCAACAAGAAGTGCGTCTTTCAGGACGGTGTTCCTGTGGTGGTCAACAAAGAGAACTCTTCAGACAACAGCAGCTTTGATTACGATACCGCCAGTACTTATCTCTATGGCGATCTGGACAGCATGTTAAGCAACAGACGCCTCATGCAGCTAAGTCGCTGCTGGCTGGACTACTACCTGACCATACTGGCCCCGAAGTTCAACGCCGGCAGTTAACCGAGCTCACTCACAGGCTCCAGCTCAATGCCATCCTGCAGTCTGGCAGTCCGGGGCGGAGCCCTGGTTTGAGCAAATGCATCTTTATAAGGTTATGGTATGTGCCTTGCCATAACTGTCACCAGAATACGGGCATCATCATATCCGCTGCGCAATGCCTGAGCGGCATCAGCTGGAAGTAGAAAGTATCAGATAAGGATCAAGACATGAGCAGCAGAAAATCAGGACCAGCAACAAAGCCTCTTGATGTCATGAAGTTCAAAATGGCTCAGCCATCGCTCATTGAGGCCAGTGCCGGTACCGGTAAGACCTATACCATTACCAATCTGGTACTAAGAGCCCTTCTTGGTGTGGGTAAGAAAGAGAACAATCTTGATCGTCCGCTGCAGATAGACGAGCTGCTCATCGTAACCTTTACCAATGCAGCCACCTCTGACCTGCGTCAGCGTATTTATGAGCGTATCCGCTTTGCACGTACCTGCATTGAGGAATTCATCAGTTTTGCCATGTCCCATGTCAATGACGCCCTTGCTCTGCGCTCGGACAATATCGTCATGGACAGCGAAAATGTGGCCCGCAAGATAAAGAAAAAGGCCGGAAGCCTCAAAAAAACAGGCAAGGGTACTGGCAAGATCAGTGGCAGCAGCAAGGAAAGTGGCAAGGGCAGCGGCAAGGGAGGAAGCAGCGGTAAAAACGCCGCTTCAGTAAGAGTAAAGTCCCGCAATGGCGTGGGCCTGGACGGAGACAGCTATGAGTATCTTGACGGGGCGGGCGCTGCTGATGAGAGCAATGTCATTGATGAGGAGCGTCATGCCTTAAGTCAGGCCCGCAATTACTCCGATGAGGAGCTGCAGGATATCCTCATTGAGATCAGGGTAGCTGACGCTCTGGCCAAAATTGATATTCACGATGATGTTATTACCTCAATTATTGAGGATCTACTTGATCGTAATGACACTCCGCTGCGCCAGGCGGCTCTGATTCTGGTACGTGCTGAGCGTCGTATCAATCAGGCCGCTATCTGTACCATTCACTCTTTCTGTAACAGCACTCTGACTCAGATTTATGCTCTGGAGTCAGGTGAGGCTTTTAATACTGAGCTCAGAACCGATCTTGCCGACCTCGAGCATGAGGCCTGGTATAACGTCTGGCGCCGCCTGTTCTATCGCAATGACAGTTCTGCCGTGCTGCTCAATATGATGGGTACTGCCGAGCCTGAGGGGCTGCAGAGTGTTATTCATCAGCTCAATTCAGTACGCCTGTCTTCACCTCATGAGGGCTTTTACGGTTTTGAACTGTCCGGTTTTGATCGCATTATCAAAGGCTGCGGACTGAGCTTTGATCCGGCTTCAGATCTGGAAGAGCAGTTTACTGCTTTCATTCCTGTTCTGGAGAGTATGTACCATCAACTCAGTGACGTGGTGACTTCACGGGCCCGCGATTTTGTCAAAAACTTCAGTTTTGCAAAGCTGTGTACCTACTTTGATCCTCAGACCTGTGACTTTGGCCCGGCCTTTAACATCACCAGCAAGTTTGCTCTCAGAGGACCGGCCAAACCAATGATTACTGTTCTGGGTGAAGTGCTGTCACTTACCGAGCAGCTCATTGAGTTTGAAAACGGCCGTGAGATTGAAGAGCTCAGAGAGGATGCAGACTGGCGTTTGATGACCTCTGAGATCAACTCGAAAGTTGAGTTCCTGCTCAAGGGCAAGATTAAAAGCGACACCTATGTCTATACAGTGGAAAGCCTGACCAAGAACAAGGCCCAGCCTGAGGAAAGGGCCGTGTTTGAGGAGTTTACCGCTCCTGTTGCGCTTTTCCTTGACGAGGTCAGGGCAGCCGTAGCTCCTTTTGACGTGATGCGCAAAAGCGGCGACATTATGGTGCGCACTCTTACTGCAATATGCATGATTCGCGAGACCGACCGTCTTTGTAAGGAACAGCATGTCATGAGCAATGATGATGTGCTGCGCCGTCTTGATCATGCCCTCAATGGCCGTGGTGCCATGGGTGACCGTCTGGCATGGGCCATACGCTCCCGCTATCCTCTGGCCATGATTGACGAGTTCCAGGATACCGATCCTGTTCAGTTCAATATCTTTACCCGCATCTACCTCAATGAAAAAGCCCTGGAAGAGGGGGCTTACTGCTATCTCATTGGCGATCCCAAGCAGTCGATTTATGCCTTCCGTGGCTCTGACATCAATTCCTATCTTAAGGCCAGGAGCAAGATTGATGAGCTGACCTCAGGCAAGGGTATTTATACCCTGGACACCAATTACCGATCCTCACCTGATGTGGTGGAATCGAGCAATGCTGTCTTTGATACCGTGCTCAATCACGCCAACATCAATCCTTTTGATGACAGCAATATCCGCTTTACCCCGGTAAACTCAGGTCTTGCCAACAGACTCTATGCCCGCATCAAATCCACGGGCAAGGGCAAGGGCAAGGGCGATGCTCAGTTGCTCGATCGCGACTTCAGCATAGACAACATGCAGCGCTACCTGGTAAGCGCCGCCGCTGCAGACACCAGCAGCGATGCTGCTGCCGCTGCTGACGCTGGCGCTGACGCCGCTGGCGCAGCCGCTGCAGACGCCGCCTCCGAGGGCGGCAGCTCATCTTTCCATTCGGTGCTCAGTGGACTTAAGTTTTCCCAGCCAGCCAATACCTACATTGTTGATTCAGGCAGCGACTTTTCCAGTGCCGCAGCTCTGAGGGGCAACTATGCCCGCTGCGCGGCCATGCTGGTAAAGAAAATTCTTAATGACGGCAAAATAGTCAAAGACGGAGTGTCACGTCCAGTCAGGTCGGGTGACATTGCTGTACTGGTACGCTCAGTGTCTGAAAATGACATGATCCAGCAGGCCTTTAAAAAGCTCAATATTCAGAGCGTATATTTCTCTGATCGATCATCAGTGCTCAAAAATGAGGGTGAGCCTACCACTGAGGCCATTGATCTCATGTATCTGATGGAGGCCATGTGTGACTGCACCAGCCGTGAAAAGGTCAGCCGTGTGCTGGGCAGCCAGCTGCTGTCTCTTACCACAGAGCAGTTCAAGGCCAGAGTTTCAGGTGACAGTTTTGAAAAGGAAGTAGCCATACTGCAAAGCTGTGCTCATACCTGGGCAGTCTATGGCTTTATGCCGGCTTTTCTGCAGTGGGCCGATCACAGTGACCATCAGGTCAGCACCCGACTGTTACGTCAGACAGGAGGTGAGCGTCTTTACACCAACTACACCCATGTAGCCGAGATCATTCAGTCAGCTCACAATCACAAGGTGGGTATCCAGTCACAGCTGCACTGGTTCATTACCACCCTGGAGCGTCCGGTAAGCGAGTTTGATTCTGACGACATACGCAAGCGTCTGGAGTCTGAGCAGGACCAGGTAAAGGTCATGACTATCCACAAGTCCAAGGGTCTTGAGTTCCCTGTGGTCATCATGCCTAATCTGTGGATCTGGCAGAGGGAGAGCAGCCGTGACTCCTCCACGGTCAAGTTTTATGACGCTGAGGAGGCCCAGCACATGGTTCTGGACTTTGAGCCGCAAAGAACGGTCAACATTACCCGTACTCTGCCAGTGGTAGACAGCACTCCTGCAGATACGGGCAAGGTTATGTCCGTGCAGTCAAGGTCAACTCCAAAGGATCTGAGCGAAGATGAAGAGCGTCGTGAAAACACCCGTCTTCTGTACGTGGCCATTACCCGAGCCCGCTATGCAAACTTTATCTTCACAGGTGGTGTAAGCCGTCTGTCCAGCAACATGGTTCCGTCATCACTGGCTGCCATGCACGGCAGGACCGATCTTGCCAATGTCATTGACGAGAGCCGTGACAACATGGTCTGTCCTGCTCCGCATGGCAACAGCGCCGATCATCAGCTGCTGTTAAATGCTGCTGCAGCCATGCCTGAGGCCTTTACCATTCTCGATGGCAAAACTCTGGACGATGACTATCAGATCCTCGCTGACAGGCTCAATCCGCTCAGCTCAGCCACCACCGACCCCGCCGCAGCTGACGCCGCTGACAGCGTCGCCTCCGCCGACAGCGTCGCTGTCGCTGCGCCTGCCGCAGATGCTGCTGCAGGCAGTGCCAGCAGCCGTGAGTTCACTGATGAGCAGGAGCGGCTCGATGCTGAGCAGTTTGAGGTGCTCATCAGTAATAAGCAGAGCATTGCCCAGTCATTCCTGATGCGCAATGCCATTGACTCAAGCTTTAACATTGCCTCGTTTTCAAGCATTGTTAAGGGCGTGAAGAGCCCGGGCAATCCAGGTGGTGCTGATGGCAGTGATGAGGACAGAAGCGATCGCGGCAGCAGCGATGATACCGACTCTTCATCACAGGCCCGCATCGCCCAGCAAAATGGCGGCTACGACTTTGATGATCCTCAGTCAATTCTTTCTGAGCAGTACTGTGATGACAGCCCGGCCATAACCGGACCTTGTGTCAGCGTCAATAAGAAGTGCAGCCGTGAGCTGCAAAGCAAGCCTGAACTGTCATGGTCAGCTCTTATGAACAGCAACTGGCACAGCGGCATTTATCACAACTACACAGGCTTTCGTGAGGAGATTGCTCTTGATAAGCCGCTGTATGCCACCTTCCCGCGTGGCAACAATGCCGGCTCATTCATGCACGATGTGCTGGAGCACATTGAGTTTGAAAAGATCAGACAGGAGGGCTTCCAGACTCATCTGAACCTTAATGTAGTTCCTGAAGTGGTTAACAGTTCGCGCTACAGCTCGGTACTGCGCCTGGTGTCTCAGGACAGTAATCTCACTCACAAGCCGCTGTCCGAGTGGTTTAACGATGTGGTCGAGGCCCCAATTGTTCAGGGCAAATACCACACTCTGGCCCTTGCGGATCTTGAGCCTGTCTCCTATGAGCGTGAGATGAGATTCCTCATGTCCAACAGATTTCTGCAGAGCTCAAAATTAGACGTGCTCTGTCGCAGGGTGGCAGCCGATCTGCTGCCTCATGATCTGCAGTACCTCAAAAACGGCCTCAGACTGAGCCCTTCTGAAATCAGAGGTTTTATTACCGGCTCTATTGACCTTGCCTGCCGCTTTGATCTCAATGCCCGTCTGCAGCTGCGTGAGCGTCCTGACCTTTATGCCAGCCTCGACAGTGAGAGCGCTGACAGCATCAGCCGTCAGCTTAAAGCAGCCCGCACTGCCAGACTCAATGGTGTGGCAAATCTCAGTGAGTGCGATCCTGAAATGTTTGCTGATGCCAGCTTTGAGCAGGTTCGCAGACAGTGTGTTTCTGACGAGGGCCGCTGCTGGCGCTACTACGTTATTGACTACAAATCCAACTATCTGGGCGACAGCTATGAGGACTACAGCCGTCATAACATGATTTCGGCCGTGTACAAGCATCGCTACGATCTGCAGTTCATGATCTACACCCTGGCCCTGTACCGTCATCTCAAGCGTCGTATGGCCATTCCATTTGATGCCGGCTATGAGCAGCTGCGCGAGTTTTATGACAGCAATGTGGGCGGTGTGCTCTACCTCTTCCTGCGCGGCATGAAAGCCAACTATATGCGTGACGCTCTTTCAAGCGGTGTGTTCTCAACCCGTCTTGATTTCAGCGTGGTCTACGAACTCGATCAGATCCTCTCAGGCGCAGAGCACTAACTGCCACAGCCGAGCGTGCCAGCTGGCCCGCCTGCCACGTCGGCAAGGCCCTGCGGCCAGGGCGGCCAGTCGGCGGCGCCAGAACCCTTAACAGAATATTTGGATTACCTCAGACGAGCCCAATCTGTCATGACCAGAGATCATCAGGCCCCTCAATCAGCAGCTGAAGGAATGGAAATCATGTCCCCTGAAAACAAAGAAAGTTCAGACAAGGTAACTGGCAGCTCAGCTGCAGCCACCAGGACTGCCCGCACCAGAAAAAGCACTGCCAGTGCCGCATCAGGCAGCCGTACCAGGAGCTCCAGAGCAAAGACCAAAGCAGCCGCTGCAGCAGCTGCTCCTGCACCAGATCCATCCCTGGCATCGTCAGCACCTGAGTTCCCTGCCTCCCAGGCATCTTCGGAATCTCCGGCAGCTGATACGGAACTGATAGCTGGCCGTCAGACCATGCTCTTTGCAGACAGCAATGAAGGTGAGGACGATTTGGATACCATGTTCAGGCGCCGACTGAACGAGGAAGTTTTCCATGCTGCCAGTTCCACCACAGCTCCAGTCACCAGCCCGGGCACAGCCTCCAGCCAGCCGCAGTCCCTTGAGGACATTGATGGCCCGCTTTTTGACGGCATTGACAGGTCAGAGCCTGTATATGGTGACCCTGGCCATGTGTATCATCAGGACGCTCATATGTATCATGAGGATGTCCCCCAGTATCATGACGATGTCCACGGGTATCCTGAGGATAGCCAAGGGTATCCTGATGAATCATATGAGGCGTACAGCTCTGATTATCAGCCATATGTAGCTTTAAACAGTGCCAGTGACAGAGCAGCTCTCAAGGAGCTGATGACTTTCTACGATCTCAGAAAACATCAGGACCCGGATTTTTCTGCTCAGGATCGTGAAGATGCAGCTCTGACCGCCAGGGAAAAGACCATTGTCAGACGCGCCCTGTCTCGTAACCGTGAGCCTGCCGGTGAGCTGCTGACAGCTGCCAGCGATGCTGCCCGCCGTGATGAGATGCGTATCAATATGGCCCGCTTCTGCTATGCCCCTGAGGAACTCTACGGTGAGCGCAGCTGGTTTGAGCCTTATGAAAGCTCTCCTCTGTCCAGTGAAACCAGCTCCGGTTTTAACGTGTATTTCTCCCAGGCAGACGCCCGTGGCCTTGTTGAGCTGGCCCGCAGCTGTCCTCATATTGAGCGTATGGATGTGGCTTTTGTAGAGTATCTGCAAAGTCATTTCCCTATGGCCTGCAAATATGATCAGCAGTCATTTAATGTGGTGATCTTTGCTCTGTTCTCACAGATGAGCGATGGCCATATCTGTATTAATCTGAACTCAGTTACCAGCATTTATGAGTGCATCAGCCACTGGTGCGATCTGGCAGCTGATCTGGAGCGTCGCAACCAGCCTGCAGAAGAATTAAGACAGTTCATATATCTTGCCCAGTACTATGCTCCATCAGGTACAGAGGCTCTGAAAAAGCTGTTGTCACGCTCGGTGGCAACAGGCAGCGCCCATGAGAATAACTCACCTCTTGTCTTTGATCTGGACCGTTTGTACATACGACGCTACTTTGATTACGAGCGCCAGATAGCCAGTTACATCAAAAATGTCACCCATATCGAATTTGATGAGGCTAAAAAGGAGCGCCTGAGAGAGCTGATTGCCATTCTCTTCCCAAAACAGGAGGATGTTCCGGGCGTCAACTGGCAGATGGTGGCTGCTGCCATGTCTGCTACCTCCCGCTTCTCTGTTATTTCAGGCGGTCCTGGTACCGGTAAGACCACCACAGTGCTGCGCATTATTCTGATGCTTATCTGCATTGATGAGCGCAATCGTAAGATTAAGATGTGCGCCCCTACCGGCAAGGCTGCTGCCCGTATGGGTGAGTCCATTGCCCGTCAGCTTAAGAGCGCGTCCATCCGTAAGACCATAGACCAGCTCGCTGCCCTTACCGGCATGAGCTCAGAGCAGATTTGCTCTTTTATTCCTACTGAAGCTGTAACGGTAAAGCGCCTTATCAAGAGTGTTCCTAACCGTGCCACCCCGGTATTCAATGCCGAGCGTCGCCTGGTATGTGATGTTCTGGTGGTCGATGAAGTTTCCATGCTCGACATGGCTCTGTTCTACCGTCTTATAGCTGCCCTTGAAAACCAGTGTCAGCTAATCATGCTTGGTGACAAGGATCAGCTCTCCTCTGTAGAGGCCGGTGCAGTTCTTGCCGAACTGTGCGCCTGTCTGCGCTACGATCCGGACAGCCGTATCACCAGAGAGAATCTCGACTTTATCTGCTATCTGACAGGCTACAGACCTGAGGAGCTGCTCACTGCCGGTCTTGCAGATCACGTGGCTTTACTGCAGTACAGTTACCGCTCCCGTGATGTACCGCAAATCGGTCAGCTGGCCAGCCTGGTCAACAAGCCCCTTGATCAGGATGAGTCAGCTGCCGACGAGCAGTTCAGAGGTACCATTCTTGATTATCTTGAGGCTGAGGAGAGAAAGCGCGAGAGCCTGGTACAGGGGATTCTTGATCTGGAGGGGGCGGATAAGGAGAGCGATGCTGTTCAGCTGCGCACTCAGGAAGTGCTCGATCTTATTGCTCAGGACAAGCTTCATGCTGTTGATTTTGTACCTCTGCTTTCTCAGGGGGAGAGCGCTGATCCTCTTATGCAGGCTGCTGCAGCTGCTGCCGGCATCAGGACCTCAGCAGGCCTGAGTCACGACCATGCAGCCGAGGAGTTCTGTATTCACTTTGCCCGCAACTGCGTACGTCCAGGCTGCAGCGACAACTATGCTCCTTTCCTTGAGTATCTGCAGAGCCGCAACTTCACGGTCTCTTCAGATCCTGAGGAACTTGAGGGCATTTTCAGACTCATGGATCAGTTCCGTGTGCTGTGCTCCAACCACAGCGGTCACTTTGGTGACATCAGGGTAAACCGCCACATTGAGCATGAGGTTAAGAACACCTATCTGCGCGAGTACGCCATTGGTAATGAAGAGCGCTTCTTCCCGGGACAGATTGTGCTCATCACTAAAAACGATAATGTCCTCAACCTGGTAAATGGCTACGTAGGTTTCTGCGCCTTTCTCAAGGATGACGCCACCACTGCCACTGGCGCAGCCCCGTCGGCCGGCGCCGACGGCAGTGCGCCAGCGGAAACTGCCACCGCAGCAGCAGGCGCAGCCGCCTCCGCACCGTCCACAGCTGCTTCCGCAGCCGCAACCGGCCGGAGCCGCCGCCAGAAGATCAGGCTTGATGATGGCGGCCGCCGTCTGAGAGTATTCATTCCAATGGGTATTGTAGAAAGGGATGGTCGCAGCGTGCTTGACGTGAACATCATCAGCCCTATGCTGCTTACCAGCTGCGAGTCCGGTTTTGCCATGTCAGTTCACAAGTCTCAGGGCTCTGAGTATGACCGCGTATGCATCATGCTCTCAGATCGTCCAAACCGTGTTCTGACCCGTGAACTTGTCTATACAGCCATAACCCGTGCCAAGAAGTCTGTACAGCTGCTCGGTCCAAAGGCCTCTCTGTCCAGCTCTCTGGCCAGATCAGTTGAGCGCGCCAGCGGTCTTGCTCTGCGTCTGCGCAACTGACCTCCATCTTCATACCTTAAACCAGCTCAGCGTCACCGCTGATCTGGCAACCAGTGACCGAAGGCAGCCGCAAGGCTGCCTTCGGTCTTTGAGATCGGCCGGTCTGCAATCAGCAGCCACGAAGTGTAAGAGCCACCTGTGCAGCAGCCCGTACAGCAGAAGTGCCACCTGTGCCGCAGTACCAGCTGCTGAAGAGGCTCCTGGGCGACAGCACCAGCCGCTGAAGAGGCAAGACGCAGCGTTAAGGTATGGGCATGACACCAGAGCAGAGGAAAGGGGAGGAAAACAAAACGAAACCAGTTGAGGAGGAAGAACAGGAGGGGCAGATGATGGGAAAAAAGAGAGGCTGAGAGGATTAAGGGGGCAGAAAATGGTGAAAATGCCATATTTAAACTTTTGATCGTAACGCCCAGGGGAAGAAAAGTTAAGCTGCAAAAGTCGATATAAATCGCATTTTTAGAAGAAAGTTAAAATTTTTTTAAATTTTTTGTGAAAAAAGTGTTGACCCTGTGTTGAAAATCATTAAAATACGTTTCCGCTGTGACGCACTGAGCGAATCAGCTGCAAAAGCCCAGCGCTTTGAAGTTCTTTAAAAATCAGATAAGTACAGACAATCTGTGTGGGTTCTTTAAGTTAAGAA
>NZ_JALKIL010000051.1 GCF_023051105.1 Anaerobiospirillum sp. NML120449
TAGAAGAACGCTGTGCGGTTCAGATCACCAGAAGCGCCTGATAAAGCTACTTTACCCTGTCGCAAGGTATGGCTTAATTATAGGCTTTTGTAGAAATATCTACACCCCACACTTAAACAGTACGTACTTTAAAACGATTCCGGCCCGGTCACCAGCTGAGATGAACAGCTGGCAGCCGGGCCGGTGGGCCGGGAGCTGCAGGCCCTGCAAGGGCTGCAGCCTGTGGGCGCACGCAGTCATGCATGTGTGCTTACGGGCGCGCGGGTACGTGGCAGTTTAGAAAATGCCCTCGCACTGGGTGCCAATGAGGGTACATGATGAGCTCATGAGCTCATTGATAGCGATGGTGAAGTTAACCATGAAGGCGTCCAGACTGATAAGGAGCACAGCCAGACCTACGGTCATGGAGATGGCAAAACCCATGGAGAATACGTTTAACTGAGGAGCGGCACGGGTCATAACACCGAAGGTGAAGTTAACTACCAGCAGAGCACAGATTGCAGCGATAGAGGTAGAGAGGGCTACCTGGAACATGGTAGCGCCAAAGTAAATCAGAGCCTCAAGGCTTGGCGGACTGAAGATATGCGGGCCGATAGGCAAAGTTTCAAAGCTCAGCAACAGCAGACGGATAAAGACCAGATGACCGTCAACTGCAAAGAACACCAGGGTACATAAAACGGTAAAGAACTGACCTACTACCGGGGCATTGGTACCAGATACCGGATCAACCAGGGAGGCAAAGCCAAGACCGGTCTGCATGGCGATAGCCTGACCTGCAAGAACGAAGCTTGCTATCAGATACTGGGTCATAAAGCCAAGACCGGCGCCAATGATTACCTGAGATATGGTGGTGATAATACCAAGGCCGGAGAAAGCATCGAGATTGGCATCAACAGCTGGAATGCTTGGCAGGAAACATACGGTAACGGTCAGTGCCAGCAGTGCACGGGCATTGCGCGGTACAGCAGAACCTGAGAAGGTCACAAAGGCCATCATAAATCCGCCCACGCGGCATAAAGGCCACATGAGAGAATCCAGGGCATCAAGCATCAGCGGTTCTAAAAAGTTAATTCCCATGGTCTTGCTTCTGTTGTGACTGCAAAATCTGCTCTGTCCAGGCTCATCAAGGCCGTGGAGCTGCGGTTCAGGTCCATCAGGGCTAAGTTGCTGCGGGCCTGGCCATCAAGGATGTGAGGTTCGCTGCAGGTCCATCAGGGCCGAGTTGCTGCGCGCCTGGCCATCAAGGACGTTTAGCAGCGATGCAGCAAAAGGACAGGGTGCTCTTTATCAGTGGCATTGGCGGTCAGCGCCTGGCCATATGGCCAGGTGCAGGCGATCAGCCTACTACTGTTGGAATATTGTGTACCAGTTCGTAGAAGAACTCGGTGAGCTTGGTAAGGCCCCAGTGGGCACCCCACATCAGGCCTAAAATGGTCACGATAAGACGTGGCAGGAATGACAGGGTCTGCTCGTTAATTGAGGTTGCTGCCTGGAATACGGCCACCATCAGACCTACAACCAGAGATGGCAGAATGGATGCGGTAACCAGTACGGCTACCAGGGATAATGCTGAGCGTACCACTTCGACAAAGACTTCTGGTTCCACGATTCACCTCTCTTGGAACAATCTTAACTGGCAGGACCAGAGCTGTGCCCTGACCTGTACTTAACTCCCGGCGCCGTGCGTCCCTGCGCCATGCCGGCCGGGGCCACACTGGGCCGCACTGGGCCACACTGGGCTATACTGGGCCGCACTGGGCCACACTGGGCCGAACTGGGCTGCGCTGCGCCGTGTCGGCCTGGGGTGTCGCCATGGGCGGCATGGCCGTGCGGCGTCAGAGCCTGCGGTGGCGCCCTGTAAAACGGGCAAAGCCCGGGTCAGTCCCGGGCATTATCAGGTTGGCACGCCTATGCCGTACGAGGCCAGCAGCGATCCCATAATCAGGGTCCAGCCGTCTACCAGCACAAAGAGCATCAGTTTAAACGGCAGCGATACGATCATTGGCGAGAGCATCATCATACCCATGGCCATGAGGATGGATGCAACTACCAGGTCAATAATCAGGAATGGCAGGAAGAGCATGAAGCCAATCTGGAATGCGGTCTTGAGCTCGGAGACGATAAAGGCCGGAATGAGAACATGAATAGGCACGTCTTCAACTCGGGCAACACGGACATCAGCATATTCCATAAAGGCGTTGAGGTCAGTCATACGGGTCTGCTCACGCATGAACTGGTGGAGCGGACGCTGACCTACAACAATAGCCTCACGGGCCTGCATCTGATCATTGAGATAAGGCACGATGGCCTCATTGTAGATAGCATTGAGCACCGGGGTCATGATGTAGATGGTCATGAAGAAAGCCAGACCTACCAGAATCTGGTTGGATGGCGAGGTCTGCAGACCCATGGCCTGACGCAGAATGGCCAGAACAATGATGATTCGTACAAAGGACGTGGTCATGATGATGATTGACGGCAGAAAGGTCAAAAGGGTCATCAGCATGACTACCTGTAATGACAGGGAGTAATCCTGAGTACCGTCAGGATTGGTCTTGACGGTAAAAGCGGTCATGTCCAGGTTTGCTGCCTGGGCAGACGAGCAGAAATACAGAATCAGTCCTGAAATCACACTGGTGATCAGGGCTGTCATGAAAATGCGCTTAAGGCCACGGAGCTGGTCGCTGCGCTGGTTCATGACCTCCTGATTGTTTTGAGCGGCTGTGAGCATGGCTCCTCCTGAATTAATTCCACACAGCTCGGTATTACTACCTTGAGCCACGTCCCTTTATGCGTGCCGAACGGCGGATGCTGTATCTGCTCAGGGCCGGCGATGAAGTACGTAAAGGTACATCAGCCCCCTTATATGCAGTACCCAGCGATACATTGCTGGCATCCTCGCCCTCACGCTCATTCTCACCATAAAGGTAAGGAGCAATCTTACCGGCATGAGCGCAGCCTTCACTGTCGCCACCGGCCTTTTCCTGAGCTGTGGCCCTGATGGCAGCTTCGGCAGCACCGGCTCCCGGACCAAAACGCTCGGCAAAATCATAACAGTTTCCGGCTACATCTCCGGCACTCTGTGCCATGCAGGCCGCATCAGCGGCAGCGCCAGCTGACGCACCGGCGACTGAGCCTGATGATGACTGACAGGCATCTGGATTGTCCGGATTGATTTCCTTAAGGACAATCTCGCCACTGGCAGCGCGGTCGCGCATGACAGAAAGAGCGTTGTCATCAATGATATTCATATTCAGGCTGTCATGGGCCTTTTCGTACTCATGAGCCAGCATATCTGAAAAAGCTGAACCAGACAGGCCGTCAGCGTCGTCGACAGCTGAGCTGCGCATCTGCTTTTTGGCGCGGCTGGCACGGGCATGGAGAATGTCATCATCAGGCATGCCGCAGGCCTGGCCCATCCTGAAAAATCCGTTACGGCGCATACCGGACATGGCAGCGGATCTGTCAGCTGATCTGTCGGCTGCTGCTGAGCTGCGGGCAGACTCCAGTCCCTCATGACCTGCCCCCATGGAACGTCGCTCATCGCGGGAAAAAACGCTTCTGAACAGATTCTGGCGATTTTCAATATCCCTGTCGGTCAGACGGCTGGAACTGTAAGCTCTGTGCTCCTGCTCACCATCATTTAGACCAGACTTGCGCATATGCTCTTCAAAGAGCTCAGTCATGCACACAATCTCTTCAGGGCTGTATCTTTGAGCAAGTGAGGCAGCAGCGCTGTCGGCAGCTGATGAAGATGCATTATAGCGGTCACTGTCCTGGGCATTATATCCGGCATTGCCATGGCTATTAAATCCAGACTGACCTGAATCGTCTTTCTTTTGAGTGTTCTTGCTGTCTGACTTTTCACTGTCAGTAAGATCGGCCACCAGATTTACCGAATGTGCGGTAACGCCTACGAGCAGCACACGATTGGCTGCCCTGACCTGAACGAGGCGCTCCTTGGGGCCTACGGCCATCTGGGTAATAAGATGCATGCTGCCGCCCATGGAACGCTGAACCAGACGGGAGCGCCGCAGCAGCCAGGCAAGGGCGAAGATTACGCCCAGAATGGCAATGGTTGATAACAGCCAGTTAATGATACCTGCAGGGCTGGCAAGACCACCTGAGGCCAGAGCACCGCTGCGCTGGGTACCAAATCCGCTCTTTTCGGAGCTGAGGGTGGCGCCATTAACAGCACGGGCATCGCCTGAAGGTGCAGCACTGTGCTGCTCAGAGTCCGCTGATAATGACTCAGAGCCACTGCTCATCAGATCCTCAGCTGTTTCCTTGCTTACCACTGAACGGCCGGACACACGCTCGTTTTCAGGCACACTGCCGGCATCAATATTTTTTGGTTCAGGCAGTACCAGGTCAGCAGCATCAGGAGCGGCAATATCAGAGTTGACATGAGCAGGCTCACCTGCAGAAACAGCAGCGCTTTCAGACTGAGCCTCAGGGGCTGCATTAACAGGTAAGGAAAAGGCAAGGAAAGAGGAGGCGGCCAGAACGCACAGACTTCTGGTTGCGGCAGGAAACAGGAATGAATCCTTTAATTGGCAGGGGGACTTGTCATCAGAAGAATGGTAAGGACGCGCCTGATGCGGCGGTACTTTGAGGAGAGAATGCATAAGACATCACCCTGCTAGAAAACGGTTTGACATCAGCAGCCAGGCTATCTGTATACCATGGTCCCGTCCCAGAACGGCCGGATGGAAATTAAGGCGCCATGCGCACCAGTCACTGCTGCTCATGCAATTTTAATATATCAGCCGCCATACTGACAGTGCTGCATCATACAGGCACAGCAAAGCACTGCAGAAACGGCCTCGGCCGCTCCGGCAGTGCAGTGCTTTCAGTAATATCGCGCTTTTATGGCTTACCCCTGTGCCTGAGACAGACAGACTGACTGACTTCAACCTGTCTGACATGCAACAGAGCACTGGTGCAGATGCACTCAGTGGCTGGACTTGACCTGCCTGCCATGCTCTGCCAGGCCCTGGGGCTGTAAGGGCCTCACACTCTGTCAGGGTCGCCTAAGGCGTCAGGGCCGTCACCGTCACCGGCTGTCAGGCTCGCCTGAGGCTGTCAGGACCGGGCATCGTAACAGGGGCCATCGGCAGCGTATGCTGCATGGGACAGAAATTTGGGTATGCCATAAACACAAAGTGTCAGCATAGTGCCGACACCTTGAAAAAGACCGGACAGTACAGTGAGGATCATCAGTTCCCCTCTGCACGACTTTAGTCCACCGGTCAGATAAACAGCTGAAATCTGGTAGCTAATCAGCAGATTACTGAAGCTTCTTGATACGCTCAACCTGGCTGATAACGTCGGTAAGACGGATACCGAACTTGTCGTTAACGACCACAACTTCACCGTGGGCAATCAGAGTACCGTTTACCAGAACGTCCAGTGGCTCACCAGCAAGACGCTCAAGCTCGATAACAGAGCCCTGGTTTAACTGCAGCAGGTTGCGGATGGAAATCTTGGCATGACCTACTTCCATGGTGATGGTAACAGGGATGTCAAGAATGGCATCTAACTTCTTACGCTCTTCACGGGACAGCGGAGCCTTGCTCTTTGTGGGATCGTCAAAATGCTCGAGCTCAGCAGAATTCATGTCCTCCATTCCATCGGTGGAAGGTAAGCCGTCGGTCCAGTCGGTGTTGCCACCTAAGTTTTCCATATCTGACATTCTATGGATCTCTCCGTTGTGAGCCGCGCTGAGCGCTAAGCCCTCTATTTAAATTCACAAATTGCAGGCCAGGCTCACGGCCTGCCAGAATTATATTCGTTGTCTGCTTCACCTTTTCAGGTGAACAAAGAGTCATGCCCTGTCATTGTCCAGCACTGATATCAGATCTGGCACTGTGTAATGTTCAGGTGAGATTACTAATTCTGCCTGTCCGACAGAAGAAACCGGCACTGCTTCCGCATCTGAAATGCGGATCTTAAGCCTGTGCAGCGGCAGGCTTGCCCGCCTTGCGGCGGGCTGCCCATAAAGGGCGTTCCCCGAAGGGATTGTCCCCGAAGGGACTCTCTTTCTCTCTTTAACCATTCAAAGCCGGACAGCAACCCCTGACAGCACAAAAGTACTGTCCGGGGCCACCGGGCAGACAGCCTGGTCAGTATGGCTCAGGCTGCCTGCACCGGTACAGAATTAGTCATCATCAAACTCTTCCATATCCTCGTCATCCTCAATGTTGATACCAGATCCCTTGAGGAAGGAAAGGTCGCTCTTCATTGATGGAGGACGCTTCAAGATATCGGAAATCTTGATGGCCAGCTTGTCCTTGGTACGACCCAGCTTGGCGTGATAACTTGGCAGGTCTTCAATGTATACCAGCAGATTGTCTGGCATTTCCACATTGAGTACGTCACCAGGGTGCAGGTCCATAACCTGTCCAAGGCTTAATACGAGGTCCAGCATCTTGACGCGCATATCAACCTGCACGTCCATTACTTCCTCACGTAAGGCCTTGTTCCAGCGTACGTCGGTATCGCCCTTGTCGGACTGTACACCGGCGTCGAGCAGTTCCCTGATAGGCTCGATCATGGAGTATGGGAAGGCGATATGCATATCACCGCCACCACCGTCCAGGTCGATGTGGAACTGGTTTACTACCAGCATTTCTGAAGGGCTGACAATGTTGGCCATGGCAGGGTTAACTTCGGAGTCGAGATATTCAAACTCAACGTCCATAACCGGAGCCCAGGCTTCCTTGTAGTCCTCAAAGACCATCTTAAGCAGTTTCTGAATGATACGGCGCTCGGTAGGAGTGAACTCACGGCCTTCGATCTTGGCACGGAAACGGCCTTCACCACCGAAGAAGTTCTCTACCAGAATGAACACCAGACGGGCTTCCAGAGTAACAAGAGCAGTACCCTTTAACGGACGGAAGCGCACCATGTTAAGTGAGGTAGGCACATACAGAGTCTGTACGTACTCACCAAACTTCATCATCTTGACGCCAATCCAGGTAACCTCTGCGCTGTGGCGCATCATATTGAACAGACTGATACGCATGTGACGGGCAAAACGCTCGTCTACCAGCTCAAGGGTTGGCATACGGCCACGAACAATACGTTCCTGGGAACCGAAATCAAACGGTTTGACACCCTGGTCGCCGTCAAACTGCTCCGCTTCGATCTCATCGCCGCCGTGTAACAGCGCGTCGATTTCATCCTGCGTTAAAAACTCAGTCATGCTACTCTTCCCCGGCGCATTACTGCATTACAAAATTAACAAACAGAACCTGTTCAACAACTGGCTGATTTACAACACCAGTAAGCTTGGTTCTGATTCCATCAAGCAGAAGGCGCTTGAAGCGTTGTCTTCCGGATGGACTTGCGAGGCTGTCATAATCCTGCTGAGAACAGATCTCAGAAATTGTAGAGCTGATTAAAGGCAGGTGCTGCTGTGCCAGAGCGGCATTTTCGGAACCGTGAACAACCAGAACCGGTTCAACCTGTACCATGTGGCCGCGCTTGGTCTTGCCTGGCAGGTTGAAAGTAAAGGCCAGATCAAAGCGAACATAGCGGTCGGAAACATCTACCTGAGAATTCTGACCAGCCATCTTGCCGGCGATGTCAGTTGCGTTTTCCTGCTCCTCCATGGCGAACGGCCACATGTGGTGCAGATATGCAAATGTGCCGTAACCGCCAATACCGAGGATAAACACAAGTATGACGCCAATAAGCATGAACAGCATTTTGCGGGATTTGCCACCTGTCTCTAAATCATCAGTACTATCTGACATAACCTATCTCTCCCAGTTAACAGCATCAATGCTGATTAGGTATAAGCAAACTATTATGGCACACAAAAGGCCGCTAAAACCAGATGATCATAGCCGCACCGGGCTTTGCAAATGACATCTGCGCCCCGGGAATCCGCGTTCCCATCATGTCAGATGTACATAACTGAACATGACAGAAAATGGATGTTATGAACCCGGCACTGCTGCCTTAAGTTTGTGGCAGACAGGCCTGATAGCCTCTGTGAAAACTGAACGGGTACGATGCTTTGCGCAGTTACAGCAAAGGATCTGTTGGCAGATAAAACAGCAGTAGACCTGTTGTCTGTCTGATCAGGGATTTACTGAAGCTGCAGGCTTAATGCTGTCAAATAATCAGCAAGAACACCGCACACACGGACTTTTGCAAAGACTGTGCCCGCTTGCCAAAAACAGATTTAAAGGCACTCTGAGCTCGGACAAAAACCTATATTTAAGCCATTTAACAGCATATACTTTTGGCACTGTCGGCCCATAAAATCCCCTGTTCAGGACTCCATGATCATGCCTGCGCACATGTGACAAAGAATAAACCATCCCCTGTCTGATACCTGAGCTCCAGAGCGCCTGCACAGTCGCAGCACGATATCAGTGCTTCGCCAGGCCGCTCACGACCAGCTGCAACGCCAGTCCAGCTCACGGCCAGCTTCAGCGCCAGGCCGCTCACGGCCAGCTGCAACGCCAGTCCAGCTCAGCAACAGGCAAGCTGAACCTCAGCGCTCAAATGAGCAAAAAGCACGGGAAACGTTCCTGTACATGCGGCCCCTGCGTGCGGCTCTGTCATGATGGCTGTAAACAGGCCATGTATGCGGTCCCAAGTCAAAGGCCACAGCCCTGACTGCAGGGCTCATATGCCCTTGAGTCTATACGATGCTGAGCAGCTGAGCAGACAGTTGAGCAATGGCTGTTTCATCCAGAAGCGGGTCCGCTCGCTGAGTCCATGATGGCTCTATGGGCGGGCATTATAACCGGGAGCGTGACCCAAGGCACGCAACAATATAAAGGCATGACGACTGGCGCACATCTTAGCTGCTCTGCCAGTGCCAAAAAGCACAATTGCTGTGCAAAGCCGACAAGAATGCATACACATCTGTCACACCATGAACATCAGCCTGCCCGGTGCATAAGCATGCCCGGAGCATCAGTTTGCCCGGAACCACCACCCTTCATGCCTCAAGCATGTACACAGCCTGACACCATTTCAGGCTCAGGGCCAGTCAGCTTTCAGACTGGCAGGCTGAACGCCTTGATTTCCTGCATCAACTACTGGCCAGGCTGTACAGACTACATCCCCTCTGCTGAGTGCTTCATGCCCCAGCTCACTGAACCTTCAACATGAGTCCAGGTGCAGCGGCGCTAAAGCGTGGTAATGCTGGCTCATACGCCTGTTGAGCACATGACAGCACAGCACGTCATCTGAAGCGTGAGAGCATAAACACATGAATGTATAAATACCAGGATAAATGGGGACCTTAATACGTGGGTGCCTGGATACGTGGGTTCCTGGATACATGGGGACCTGAATACGTGGGTTCATGGATACGTGGGCGCCTGGATACGCGGGGTTGCAGCGTGGCGGGTGCGCCTGGTGGCGCATCAGTTTGCGCTTTCAGGTCCGGCACTGCTGCCGGGACTAAGCGAGCATGGCTGGTGTATTATCTCTGACAATGGAAGCCCGGTCTGCAGCCACACTGCTCTGTGGCCAGATGAACATCAGACATATTGGGGTCGGCTCTGCTGACTTGATGGAGGTCAAATGAAGATTACCGTTGCGCTTGATTCTTTTAAGGGCAGCTGCTCTGCCCGCGAAGCCTGTGATTCTGTGGCTCAGGGCATTTATGATGTTATGCCTCAGGCCGATGTAGTTACCTGCCCAGTGTCTGATGGCGGCGAGGGACTGATTGATGCTCTGTGGCCAGTACTGAGTACCAGAGGCTATAAGCGTCAAGTCAGGACAGTCTCAGGACCGTACGGAGGCGAAGTAAGAGCCGCCTTCCTTGTAAAAGATCAGGAATGCGTAATGGAAATGGCTCAGTGCTGCGGACTGGAGCTGGTTGACAGCAGCCGCAGAAACGGCCTTGATGCCTCTACTTATGGACTGGGTGAGCTGATGGGGCATGCTCTTGATATGGGATGCCGCACTTTCAGAATAGGACTTGGAGGCAGCGCCACCAGCGATGGCGGACTTGGCTTTGCTCAGGCTCTGGGCGCCAGGTTTTACAGCTCTGGTCATACTCTGATTAAAGACAGAATTTGTGCAGGCCTGCTGCACAAAATCAGCGAATTTGATACAGAAATAATTGACCGACGACTTGAGGGGATAAGCATTTCAGGAACCTGTGACGTTGCCAATATCCTGACCGGCAGTGGCGGCGCCATTCATGTGTTTGGTCCCCAGAAAGGCCTGCCAGCAAACCTGCTTGATGAGCTTGATGCCGATATGGCTCACGTAGGTGCACAGCTTGATCTTCATTACTCCATTTCAGCATGCGATACCCCTGGAGCTGGAGCGGCCGGAGGCCTTGGTGCCGCCCTTCTGTGGTTTGGTCGTGCCAGACTGAAGAGGGGAATTGAGGTTGTAATGGAAATTCTTGATGTGGAAAGGGATATTGCTGACAGCGCTCTGGTGATTACAGGCGAGGGCCGTATGGACGGTCAGAGCATGCAGGGCAAAGCACCTCTTGGCATTGCGGCTGTGGCAGCCCGCCATGGGGTTCCAGCCATTGCGCTATGCGGCAGTATTGCTGATGATGCTGACGTGCTCTATAAGCACAATATCACTGCCATGTTCTCACTGTGTAACGGCCCGATGAGCCTTGATCAGGCCGTGACCTCAGCCCCGGTCCTGCTGCGCCGTGCAGCCGGCAACATAATGCGCACAATAGCCCCGTTTACCAACAGGCAATAATAAAGGCCGCACTCTGGCAAGCCATGGCATGCCCAGCATCTGCAGCTGCCAAAGACAAGTCACCATGCCATGCCACTGCATCAGGACAGTCCCGCCCATGACAGGCTGCCCGCCCCTCCCATGACAGGCTGCCATGCCTACAATGACCAACAGCCCCACAGCTAATGACAGGTGCCTGATGGTCATCAGATGATCATGACGGTCTTATAGACAGAGCGCATAACAGACTTCAATCCCCTGATGACAACAAAGGCCGCATATGCGGCCTTTGCTCTTAACTGACAGATTATGAACGAGGGATGCTATTTTTTTCTCAGTAAATCTCTGACAGTGTTGATATCGTTATTTATATCGTTAACCTTGAAAGAAATACACTTTTTGTAAGGGCCATAAACATTGATAACGCCATAGTCCTTTTCACCACCGAAAATTCCCTTTTCCGGTACTGCTTCTATATTCTTGATCTTTTCTTTAGGGAAGCTCAAAGCTGTACCGTCTTTGCCTCTGAAAAAGATGCGCTTATCAGTAATGGCTATATCATTGTCATCACAGAAAAAGCCTTTACTGCTCTGTATGACCAGCTTCAGCGACTCCCCTGACTCAAGGTTGGTTTTTATATATGAACTTGGTTTCTTTTCTTCAAAAGCCATTGTTGCCCCTTAATTCTCCAGGTAAAGTGTCAGATTAAGTATCACCTGCAATTCATAAGGCTGAATCTCATCTGCGTATAGCTGAGACAACAGCAGATCATATATATCCATGACACCTGTTAGACTTCCCGCGCAGCAGAAACTTAAGAAGATGCACATAAAGAGCGGCGTTAAACCATGGAACATATGATAAATTATATCACCAATCTAAATCATTAGAGAGATAAAAAGGACAGCATAACCGTCTGCTCATTACAGTCAAGCACGCAGTCCATAGACGAACTGCCATGCCGTGCTGCCATCCGCCCCTGCTATACTGAGCCGCTGTCCAGCACCAGGCACCACCTGCCTGTCATTCTCTTATAACCATCGCTGATCATGCAGGTCGGCCGTGCTGGCGCAAACTCCTCCAGCCAGCCGGAGTGGCCGCCTCTGATACATGATGCGCAGTTCAAATCTGATCTGTTAAACCATGGAGCATAATGTCTGCCTTATCCTGTCCCGTGTCCTGCCTGCTCCATGCCCTTGCACTCTTGCCTGTCAAATGCTTTTTGACTGTTGTCAAACAATTTATGCGGTAGTGACAGGCATCATCAAGCTCATACAGCAGCTGGTTTAAGAAGTACCTTGCCTGTCAGGAGCATAAGCCTCTCTGAACTGTTCGGTACAACCAGCCTTGCTCAAAAAGAAAAGCCCGACCATAAGTCGGGCTTTCCTTTTTGTGGAACTGCTACTCACTGTGACTGACCGGGACAGTATGTCCTTTCCAGCCACATGTGTAAGATACTGTGTTAGCTGCGGCGGGCAAAGGCAGCCAGAGTATCACTGGCGCTGTCAAGATCCATTGGGCCCTCAGAGCCGGATCCAAAGCCGTGAACAGCACTGATTTCCTCACGGTCCTGAGCAGTCAGGGAGCGGGCAGAGGCCATCAGAGAGTCAACTGAAACATTGTCCATGGCTGGAGCAGCAACGCTCAGATTGTTGCGCTTGGCAGCTGAGGCACTGGTAATGGTGCTCAGAGCCTGCTTTTCACGACCGTCGGCGGCCAGAACAGGCTGGCTGTCAGCTTCGCTGTCCATATCAGAAACCTCAGCATCGGTAGAGATATTCTGATTGGCCAGAATTTCACGCAGCTTTGGCAGAGCCTTTTCCAGCATCTCACGGGTAGCTGGATTGGCTGCAGCCAGAGATACGGACAGGGCCTCATTGTCCTCAGAGAGGCTGATGGAAATCTTCATGCGGCCCATCTCATTTGGAGAGAGCTCAACAGACAGCTGCTTGAGATTGCGGGAAGCCATTTCCATGACGCGCTCATGTAATTCCTCAGCATCACTGTTCTCATTACCTGTTGGGGTAAAGGTGGTAAGAGTCTGAGGCAGAGTAGCATTGCGGTTCTCAGAAGCCTGAGAGGTCATCATGGCTGAACCGAAGGCTGAGGCAGAGTCATCATGCTCAAAGCCCATATCCATCTCATTTTCAGCAGAGTTTACAGCGTTGTCACTGTCAAACATGGCGGCGTAAAGTGAGCTGTTAGCGTAATTGGTGCTGTTAGTTGAGGAACCGGAAACACCACGGGCACCCTGCTTGAGTGAGGCAATAGCGGAGCTGAGCTCAGCTGAGCCGGTGTGACGCAGAGCATCATCAGCAAGCAGAGCATTGCGTGCATTTGCCTCGGCCATGGCATTGGCATTGCGGCCTGCACTCATCTGCTCCTGAGCAAGACGCATCAGGGCTTCCTGGGCATTACCGGTACGTCCGGCAGCTGCATTATTGCCTGGCTCTGCTCCCTTTAATGCAGCAGTCTCAGCGGCATTGCGGGTGTTAATAGCGCTGGAGGCGGCCTCATCAGCTGCCTGAGTCTGCTGACGGGCCTGAACTGCACTGTTACTCAGTGAGCTGCGAGCAGTATTCAGGGAGTTGGCAGCAGCCTGATCATTGGCACGGCTGGTAACAGCACGAGCACCTTGCTGAGACAGAGTGGCACGTGAGCCAAGGCTCTCAGAACCATGAGACTGCTTCTGGGCCTGAGCAGTCTTGATAAGGGACTCAGAGCTGAGCTCCTCAGTACCAACTGCAGTTACGCGGCCTGAAGCTACGGCACCGGCACGTACGGCTGAACCTGAAATAGTCTGTGCAGAACCCTGAACGCTGCCATTTAAGCTGTTAAGCAGATTGCCCTGAGCCTGAGATGAGGAGGTCATGGAGGTAATTCTGTCCTGAGACTTAGGCATATCAGCAATAGCCTCAGCATCACGTCGGGCTGCAGCAGCAGTCTGTGGATTTGTCATCTGCAGGCTGAGCTTGGAAACGTTGGACTCACGGGCCAGTACGTCGAGGTTCTGTCTTAATTCTTTGTTGTTAAGACCACTGATTTGCTTTGAAGACTCAATATCAGGGTCAACTTCAGTGCTGTTGGTGGTTGCCAGGTTGGAGCGGTTTATATTGTTGAGATCACTTTCGATTTCAACATCGCTTTCAACACCCTCAACACGCATCATTTCAGCAGCTGCCTGGGAACCGGCTGTGTCTGGCTCAATACCATAGCCTGCTGGAGCAGTTCCAGGCTGACCCGGCTGGCCCTGACCATTACCTGCTGTAGCAGCACCGGCTGCAGCATTGGAGGCGGTCAGTGAACTGCCTGAAGCGGCAGCCTCAGTAAGAGCTGCACCAGATGCGGCAGCGTTTAAGGCAAATGCAGCAGAGCCCGAGGATGATGCGCCGGAGGAAGGGCCGGATGCAGCGCCGGATGCAGCTGCACCTGAAGCCGAACCGGATAAGTCTCTTACTGCCTGAGCACCGGAAATATCACCGGACTTGCCGGAAGCAGATGATGAGCCGGACATGGATGCTGAAGATGAACCGGACATGGCTGCCGAGGAGCCGGACTGGGCTCCGCTCATGGCAGCAGCCAGAATGTCAGACGGACGCATACGCTCAATCAGATCTTCGCGATCCTTGACGATCTGCTTATCCTTTTCAACGTTCTGATCAATTATCTGGTTACCGGCAGCAATTGCGCTCTGGAGCTGCATGCTGGCAGCTTCACTGTTGATGTCACGAATACGGTCATTAGCATCAGAACGACGGCTGTGATTCTTTTTCTTCTCTTCATCTTCGTCGAGCTTCTTGTTCTTGAGCTCGTGAGCGATGTCAGCCTGCTGTCTGGAGTCAGACATGACCTTGTCAAAGGAGTGAACATCGCCTTTATCCTTGCCGCCAAAGTTGCCACCAAACTGGGACTTCAAATCAGAAAGGATCGCAGAGAACTTGCCAGCAAGTCCTTTGGACTCAGTCTGGTTCAGGCGATCAAAAAGATTTTCAGTAGAGTTGTTGTTACCAATACGGTCGCCGGAAGCAGACTGGGCATTGTTAACATTGTTGAGATTTTGCATGGCCGGACCTCAAAGGGGGCAAAATCAGCCTTTCTCTGCTCTGTTGCCCTCAGGGGCGGCAGTTCCTGCATCCGTCCTGGATACAGATGCCACCTGAATAATCTCCTGCCCTCGGGCCAGGATAGACAAATGGCTTAAACAGGCTGAAAAGCTGTTTTTTATAATTCGATATATCAGTAAAAATGCAATATGAGTACCAGGTTGATAAAGGCCAAACATACGGGATTTATCCGCCATTGTGCTGCAGCTTAACCATGCACGCCCCAGGGAAAAGCCGTATTACTTTGACAGGTAAAAACCCGTGTCCATGCCCCACCGCGCATACAGATACACCAGAATATAAAAGCCATATCCCCGTGACAGCGCCAGACATCACTCAGAGAGCACTGCTGATAACCATACTGCGCCCCATGCCTGAGATCTCAAATTTTGCCGCTAACGACCAAAGTGACCGCACACTTTATAAAACCGTAGTAAAAGTGTAATCACCAAAACAGTCTCCCACAGTGCCCTGCGGGCAAGGCCATGGCCTGGCTATTCCCGATAACGCCCAATCCCGGCCATTCCTGGCAAAGAGTCGCCCCGGCACTTCCTGGCAATTCCCGGCACTCCACAAAATACTCCACATCGTATACCCGTACTCATGGCATCCCTGTACTCAATCCCATCCCTGAGCCAAATAACCTCTCTATGCCAAATAACCTCCCTATGCCCAATCACACAGGCTATGAAGCAAAATGCTTTATAAAATTTAAAAGCAGGCAAAGCTTTCTAGTAATCTAAGTCAAGGTCTGTATTTGACAGCCACATCAAACACAGCACGTATCGCTCAACTTACAGACAAGCCCCAGACCCAGACGGCCAGATAATAGACACCTGCCTGAGCTGTGCCTTTATAGCGCCTTGAATATCTGACCACCTTTTACCCCCGGCACAGCACGTACTACGTACTAAACCGAGCATAGTCTCACCATACTCCATTGAAGTCTGAGACAAACAACAGAGAGGACTCTGCTTAAAGACAAAAATCAACAGTGACCTGCCCTTTCAGGACATCACTTCAAAAATATCAGAGATTGACAAATGTCAAAATTAATGCCTTGTATTTATGATAAAGAGGTCATATTGTTTCATCCGGGTGCACAGGCTCCTTTGCAGTGCAAAGTAGAAATAATGAATTAAAGACACAATTTCTGTATCTTGTCATAGGTATACAGCTGAGGACCGAAATGGTACTTTTGGTGATAATGAAAGCCAATGACAACGTTTGCACTGTAATTGCGCGTTGTAATGCAGATAGTATGCGTGTCGCAGCCCACAAAATTGCAAAAACTTATGGTCATTTTCCTTGATGCAAATTACCACATTTCCTTACCGTAAAAACGGCATTCCTAGATATAAGAAAAGGCCTGGATTTGAGGAAAATTTCAAAAATTTTCCAATTTGTTCGGAACTTTTAGCTGGTTAAAATGTTCTAAAATACAGTTACGGAAACGGTACTTGTAACAGCTCAAAAGGTTGTACTTGTTGTTGTATGTTGGTTGCACTCTAATTGTGCATAATCAGACATCAAATGGTAGCCGCATACATCATGGCTAATACTCAGCCGCACCTTGATTTCCACACTTTTATGTTTTTCGGTGCAGTAATAATCCGTGCACACCTCATATGCTGCATATGCGGGAAGTTATTACTGTGTAAATCAGTCTGACCATTCATTTCTCTCTCATAAGTTCTCCTGGTCAGACCTCAGGAGTGTTTAATGATTACTTTATTTGCTGCCTTATTTGTTATGTGTGTTGTTGCATCCGGCTTATTCTTCGTACTTAAGCCAGTAGAGCAGTACAACAGCGAGAGCTAAAACCAGGCAGCATCTGACAGCCCTGTCGGCTGTACGAAAAAGCCTGAGAGGCCGGTAACAGACATTACCGCTATTAAGAGAGAATATTCAGACAGCTCGTGCCCAAACACGCCCGAGCCAGCGTCTGTCCCGCAAGAGCGCCTGCAGATCATGCAATCCCCATTGATCTCAGGCGTTTCTTATTTTCCCCAAAGCACCAGCCACCTCCGCCTCCCGCCCCCATCCCCTCAACAGAAGCAGAGCATAAGGCACTCGCCCCAGCCCTGCCACCACAATTGCCTCTGTCTTTGCCACAGGCTCAGCCACAGCTACAGCCCAATACTCATCGTCAGGCCCACAAAGAACAGTGCAGGCACCTTCCACCGCATCTTATTGCCAGAACCACCAGACCATGCGTTTAGCACCACCGTTTTGCGCCAGCCTGCATGCGTGCAGCCTTTGAGGCTGTTTTTCTTTCAATTCTTGTGGGGGATGCAACAGCTGAAGCTGAGCCCTGCCACCGCGCCATCCCCACACTCACTGAGACCATGCGTTTAGCATCACCATTTTGCGCCATCCTGCATGCGTACGACCTTTGAGGCTGTTTTTCTTTCAATTCTTGTGGGGGATGCAACAGCTGAAGCTGAGCCCAGCCAGCCCCCCATTCACCGAGACCTTGCGTTTAGCACCACCATTTTGCGCCAACCGGCATACGTACAGCCTTTGAAGCTGATTTTCTTTCCATTCTTGTGGGGGATGTAACAACTGAAGCTGAGCCATGCCACCACGCCCGTCACCTATTCGCTGAGACCCTGCGTTTAGCATCACCATTTTGCGCCATCCTGCATGCGTACGACCTTTGAAGCTGTTTTTCTTTCCATTCTTTTGGGGGCATAACATCAAGTAGTCGAGCGTTTACGAGAGGCAAGAATGAATAAAGCCTCCAGCTCTTATGAACCGGAGGCTTTATTCATGTGCTACAGAGGCCAATGGCTCCTGTATGAATGTAAGTCAGGTATTAGCCTAACAGAGACAGACCCAGCTGAGGACGGGTGTTGGCCTGCATCAGCATAGAGGTAGCTGCTTGCTGAATAATGGACTGCTGGCTCAGGTTGGCAGACTCCTCGGCGAAGTCAGCGTCACGAATGCGGCTGCGGGCGTCTGCCTGGTTGGCAGAAACATTAGCCTGGTTGCGGATTGAACTCTCTAACCTGTTCTGAATCGCACCTAGTCCAGCGCGCTGGCCATCAACCTTGGCAATAACACTGTCAACCTCTGCGATTAACTTACTGGCATCATCAGCAGTTGCCAGAGTAAATCCAGTATCCTTATTCCAAAGAGCTGCACCAGCAGCAGGAGGATTACCACCAGCCTGGCCAGCAAAGAGCTTGGACATAATAGTGGTCTGGACTTCAAAGTCGATGGTGTCACCGTTGTTAGCGCCTACCTGTAAAGTAAGTTTACCTACAGACTTGTTCTGACCACCGTTCTTGCCATAGATTGCAGAGGTGTTGGCACCGTCTAATACGGTCATGCCGCCAAACTTGGTCTGGCGGGCAATACGGGTGATTTCAAAACCCAGAGCGTCAGCCTCTTTCTTTAAGGCGGCACGATCTTCGGCAGTATTGGTGCCGTTGGCGGCCTGAACAGCCAGAGTACGAATCTTCTGCAGCATGGAGGTGGTTTCGTCCATGGCGCCTTCGATGGTCTGGGCAAGGGCAATACCGTCAGAGGCATTGCGGTTACCCTGATTAAGACCATTAATCTGAGTAGTTAATCTGGATGATATCTGAAGACCAGCAGCATCGTCTTTTGCACTGTTGATTCTCATACCAGAACTGAGGCGCTGATACGTAGTAGTCAGCTGATTCTGAACATTATTAAGATATCTGCGTCCATTTAAGGAGCTCACATTTGTGTTTACGTATACTGCCATTTATTGTCTCTCTACATAGTATTGCGACATCTGGCATTCGATGTCGCGTATTTATAGTCTATGCCCGTTGTAACGGGGATATTGATGTATTTGACTAAAAGTTATCATCGGACATAAATATCGTATAAATAGACACTTGTATACCAGTCATAGATGCAACAACCACGACTTGGCAAAATCGACAAAGCCCGTCAATACGCCAATGTTAACGATCACTAAGTATGAACATGCACGTAAGGATGTGTGAGTTCAAATGTGTTTATTTGCAGTTTTAGTATGCATCTCACGCACGTTTTTTAAGTTCCGTAAATGAGTTTGTTTACACCGCTCATGCTTTTTGCCCCCTGTATGCTTTGGGCGGAATGTAAGCCAAGACCATTCAGACACCGCTTTTCCAAAGAAAAATGCCAGGCTGTTACACCTGGCATTTTTCTGTTCTCATGAGTGCTGCCCTGTACCGGGCAGCATCACCTGGCAGGATTGTACTGCCTGCGGTATTCGGCTGTGGGGTTAAGCGCCGGCCTTCTTTAAGGCAGCGTCAACAATCTCGGTAGCTTCCTTCTCGATCTGCTTGACGTGCTCTTCACCCTTGAATGACTCCATGTAGATCTTGTAGATGTTCTCGGTACCAGATGGACGTGCTGCGAACCAGCCGTTCTCGGTGACTACCTTCAGGCCGCCAATTTCAGCACCGTTGCCGGCAGCAGTGGTGAGCTTCTCAAGGATTGGCTCGCCTGCCAGGGTATCAGCTTCAACAGAGGCAGGGTTGAGCTTCTTGAGCACAGCCTTCTGTTGAGAGCTGGCTGGAGCATCAACACGGTTGTAGACAGGGTTGCCGTACTTCTCGGTCAGCTCCTTGTAGTGCTCGGATGGGTCCTTGCCGGTAACAGCCAGCATTTCAGCTGACAGCAGAGCAGCAATAATACCGTCCTTATCGGTGGTCCATACAGAGCCGTCCTTTCTTAAGAAGGAAGCACCGGCACTTTCCTCACAGCCCCAGGCCAGGGACTTGTCAAACAGACCTGGTACGAACCACTTGAAGCCTACTGGAACTTCATAAGCCTTGCGGCCCAGACCGGCAGCAACACGATTCATCATGGAGGAGGACACTACGGTCTTGCCTACCATGGCCTCCTTAGGCCAGTTCTCACGGTGGGTGTAGATATAGTTAATGGCAGCTGACAGATAGTGGTTAGGATTCATCAGACCGGAGTGGCAGACAATGCCATGACGGTCATAGTCAGGGTCGTTACCAAAGGAAATATCAAACTGATCCTTAAGAGCAATCAGACCACCCATGGCATAGCGGGATGAGCAGTCCATACGGATCTTACCGTCCTTATCGAGGCACATGAAGGAGAAGGTTGGGTCAACCTTGTAGTTAACAACCTTGATCTTCAGACCGTACTTGTCGGCAATGCGGTCCCAGTAGAACAGGCCTGAGCCGCCCAGCGGATCAACACCGATGTTAAGACCGGCATCGGCAATTGCCTTGAGGTCGATTACATTGATCAGATCATCAACATACTCGGTGAGCATATCGTATTCCTGAACGTTATCGAGCTTGAGAGCCTGGTCGTATCTTACGCGCTTAACATCCTTCAGCCCGTTGCGGATGATCTCATTGGCACGGTTCTGAACCCATGAGGTAATCTCGGTTCCTGCAGGGCCGCCGTCAACAGGGTTGTACTTGAAGCCGCCATCGGTAGGTGGGTTGTGAGATGGGGTGATTACAATACCGTCAGCACGGGCTGAACCGGTCTTGTCCTTGTTATAGGTAAGAATGGCGTGGGAAATGGTTGGGGTTGGGGTGTAGCCATGGTCCTTTTCAATACGGACCTGAACGCCGTTGGCACCCAGAACCTCTACAGCACTGGCCAGAGCAGCCTCTGACAGAGCGTGGGTATCCATACCCAGGAATAATGGTCCGCAGATATTTTCCTTTACACGGTACTCAGCAATGGCCTGTGAAACAGCCAGAATGTGAGTCTCGGTAAAGGAGCTGTTAAGAGAGGTACCACGGTGACCGGAGGTACCGAAGCTTACCATCTCGTCAGGATTGTCGACATCCGGTTTGTTTAAGTAATAAGCTGCCATCAGACGCGGAATGTTGACCAGATCTGAATCTAATGCCTTTGTACCTGCACGCTCATGAATTGCCATATGTCTTTCCTTGACCTGTTAACTATGTCCAGAGGACTTCCTGTGATCTTCAGTCCGGTTACGGCTCCCGGTCAGTCTGCATAGTACGGCCCGGGCAGCCAGCCTGGGCACCTGTTGATACCCCCGGTCTGCTGTCGTTCAGCTGCTGTCTGATAACTCAGAACCAGCCGTAGCTGATATTGCCTGCAGCATCCCTCGCACAAATAAGGTTACACACACTCTTCGATAACAGCTGCTCCATAGGACAGAACAGCCGATACTGCAGCTAACGCCATGCATAAGCACAGCTGTCTGCAGTCAGGAGAGGGCAGCTTCAGGATTGCTATGGCCTGCTGGCCTGAACTGACAATATTGCTCAACTATTGTATGGGATTTTGTCTGTCAATTACAGGCGCGACTTTGTTAAAGCGTGGTGTAGAGCACGCTATTTGAGCAAATAGCTCCCTGCAAAATGCGCTGCATTTACGCAAGCACTGCACTGACCTCATATCAGCCACCTCAAGTGACAGGTCTGGCGCTCGTAACCGCCTGCACATTCAGATAAGCATAGTCGTCGGAAGTGCAGCCAGTACGGGCGAAACTGAGGACTAATATGACAGATACGTAAAACAACTGGAGGTGGGCGCGCAAACGGTGAGAGAACCTGGCTGAGCCTGACCTCGAAGGCCAGATGGCAATTTCAGGCCGATTGCAATGAGCTGCAGGAGGGGCTGTGCAGGTCGGACGGGATGTGTGAGCAGGATTGCATGAGCAGGCTGCATGCAATGAGCTGTGGGAGCGACTGTGCAGGTCGGACGGGATGTGTGGGCATGATTGCATGAGCAGGCTGCATGCAATGAGCTGTGGGATGGGACGGGCTGGCAGGCTTGAGGGTCTGCAGGATATGGCATTGGCGGGGACGGGTGTTTTTTAAGGCCACGAAAAAAGGCAAGTTACTGCATCGCAATGCAATAACTTGCCCTTTGTGTCTTCTACTAAAGACTTGTCTTTCCAGAAGTTAAAAATTAGTCACGGTTGTTTACGGACTTCTTTAACTCGGCACCAGCGGTGAAAGAAGGGGTCTTAGAAGCAGGGATCTCAATAACCTCACCAGTCTTTGGGTTACGGCCCTCACGAGACTTACGATCAGTTACCTTAAAAGTACCAAAGCCTACTAACTGAACACGATCGCCATTGCTTAAAGCCTCGGTGATGGTCTCTAACATAGCATCTAAGGCCTTGCGGGACTGGGAAACTGGTAACTCAGAACGCTTTGCGATTTGATCGATAAGTGCAGACTTATTCATATCGATATATCCTTTCAATCCGAAACACTGGTCAGTCGACCACTCGTTTTTTTTAGAATTTCACCACATCAAATGCTAAATATCAACACAATTTTGTGAAAAATGGCATAAATAGCGGCTTTTGCTTGTGCTATTGTAAGCCCGTACATGTTTTAGCCTTATATAAAAATGCCTTATATAAGCCATTTTTGCAGCCTGTTCAGTACAGGCTGAAAGGCCCTGAACTTACAAAAAAATATTTTTGATCCCGCTACTTGAAATTAGGCCCCTAAATCCTTTATGTAGAGCCATTTCTACCCACTTTTTGCCCTGTTTTGCCCCTAAGAAGTTCCGATCATAAATCCCTTAAGTAAGCCATTTGTGAAAAATTGCTTTTACATTCTCATATAGCTGAATTCCTATCCATACTTACAGCATTGTTCTGCCATTTTCAGATCTGTAGATATGATTATAAAACCCGGTGTTTATCGCATTTATGACCTTTACCCCATTAATATACGTCAGGTGCCCGCTCCCGGCCTGAAAACATGTTGCGCAATATACGACAAGTAGCAGTAAGCAATATCATGGAGTGTATGCCTCACTCCATTGAATATCGTATGTACTCATTACACTGCTACATGGCCGGCTTTGCCTCTACCCACTTTGCTTCAGCGCAATGTGTCTCAGCCCATCGTGCCCCGGCTAACTTTGCTTCAGCGCATTGTGTCTCAGCCCATCGTGCCCCGGCTAACTTTGCTTCAGCGCATTGTGTCTCAGCCCATCGTGCCCCGGCTAACTTTGCTTCAACGCAATGTGTCTCAGCCCATCGTGCCCCGGCTCACTTTGCTTCAGCGCATTGTGACTCAGCCCATCGTGCCCAGGCTCAATTTGCTTCAGCGCATTGTGACTCAGCCCATCGTGCCCAGGCTCAATTTGCTTCAGCGCAATGTGTCTCAGCTATTTTTGCCTCAGCCCCTCCGGGCTTGTGGGATTGTGATGGCCTGCAGCTGATGCCGTAGGGTTGCTGTGCAGCTGCCTGGAAGCAAGGGGCAGTGTGCTTGCTGTGATGATAAGGATTGATGGCGGTGACTGGCAGGGGTGGGGTGGGGTTTGTGCCAGAGGCTGGGAGTGCGCTCACAACTGGCAGAGCTTTTTCAGGTGCTTTAAGCCTCTGTTTGCCGGAACCTGATGAGCTTATGATTTTTGCAGTGCAGGGGCATCAAAGGGCATTGTCATGCTAAAATATGCGCAAATTTCAGACCCTGTCCATAAGTTTTACTGATTTGAAACAAGGCTGACTGGTTCATGCCTGCAGCAAGTCAGATTATCCGGCCATATGCTGGCCCTTAAGGTTTGTATCACTGATGTGTTCGTTGCTGTACGACTGTTTTGTTCTGCAGTGACAGCAATAACCTCTGTCCTGAGCTGTAGAGCTCTGATTTCCATCAGAGATGCGCATAAGGCGCAACAGGACCTCCTCTCTTATCTTCATATCCGGTTTCTTTCTGCCGGCATCTTTCATCAGCCCTGCACCTGCGGGGCTTTGGTGTTAGATGCCCGCTGTTTTTTGTTCTTTCACCTTATCTGCGGAGCATTTAAGAATGGATTTATCTCGTCCTGTCAGAAGAGCTTTGATTTCTGTATCTGATAAGACCGGTGTCCTGGAGTTTGCCCAGGCCTTATCTAAGCGCGGTGTTGAGATTCTCTCAACCGGCGGCACTGCCAAACTTTTAATGGACAATGGTGTTCAGGTTATCGAAGTTTCTGACTACACCGGCTTCCCTGAGATGATGGACGGTCGCTTAAAGACCCTGCATCCAAAGATCCACGGTGGCATCCTGGGCCGTCGCGGCACCGATGAGGCTGTAATGGACGAGCACGGCATCAAGCCAATCGACCTTGTCTGCGTCAACCTCTATCCATTTGTCAAAACCACCTCTGATCCTGACTGCTCCCTGGAAAAGGCTATCGAGAACATCGACATTGGCGGCCCTACCATGGTTCGTGCAGCTGCCAAAAATCACCGTGACGTTGCCATCGTTGTCAATGCCGGCGACTACGATCGCGTGATCGCCGAAATGGACGCCAACAACGGCTCCCTCACCTACAAGACCCGCTTTGATCTGGCTGTCGCCGCCTACGAACACACTGCCTCCTACGACTCAGCCATTGCCAACTACTTTGGTACTATCGCCTCTGATTACGGCATCAAGGATGAGAACGAGACCGGCACTCCTGTCATCTCCGAGACCGGTGTTGAGCTGGTTAAGCGTCAGTTCCCACGCACCCTCAACCTCAACTTCGTCAAGCTCCAGGGCATGCGCTACGGCGAGAACCCACATCAGCAGGCTGCCTTCTACAAGGACACCTCCCTTACCAATGCCTCCATTGCCACTGCCGTGCAGTATCAGGGCAAGGAGCTCTCCTACAACAATATCGCTGACACCGATGCCGCTATCGAGTGCGTGCGCGAGTTCCTCGAGCAGCCATGCTGCGTAATCGTCAAGCACGCCAACCCATGTGGTGTTGCCATGGCTGACAACCTGACTGATGCCTACATCAAGGCCTTTGAGTCAGACAGCGAGTCTGCTTTTGGCGGTATTATCGCTTTCAACCGCGAACTCGACGGCAAGACCGCTCAGGCCATTGTTGACCGTCAGTTCTGCGAGGTTATTGTTGCTCCGTCCGTAACTGAAGAGGCAAAGCAGGCTGTTGCTGCCAAGAAGAACATCCGTCTGCTGGCCATCGGCGACATGGATGAGCGTCAGCCACGTTATGACTTCAAGCGTGTTAACGGCGGTCTGCTGGTTCAGGACGCCGACCTGGTCAACGTAAAGCGCGAGGACCTCAAGGTAGTAACCAAACGTGCTCCTACCGAAGAAGAGATCACCGAGATGCTCTTTGCCTGGCGCGTCTGCAAGTACACCAAGTCCAATGCCATTGTCTACACCAGTGCCAACCGCACTCTGGGCATTGGCTGCGGCCAGACCTCACGTGTCTTCTCTGCACGTATTGCCACCATTCGCGCTGAAGATGCAAAGCTCTCCCTGCAGGGTTCTGCACTTGCCTCTGATGCTTTCTTCCCGTTCCGTGACGGCGTTGATGCCGCTGCCGCTGCCGGCGTAAAGTGCATTATCCAGCCTGGCGGCTCCATCCGTGATGAGGAAGTCATCCAGGCCGCTGACGAGCATGGCATTGCCATGGTATTCACCGGCGTACGTCACTTCCGCCACTAATTAAAAGTACGTGTCTTTCAGACACGTTAGCACTTCCCCTGTCATTGAGTAAGCCCATGCTGTAACGAAACAGCATGCTGCTCCGCGCTGTGCAAGCCAGGCGCGCTGCAGCAGCGACGAGACTGCAGACTCAGCCTGTGAGCGCTGCAGCAGCGGCGTCTGAGCAACTTCAGGACAGAGGCGGTGCCGTCAGCAGCAGAACACTTACTGCTGCGACGCAGTTACATGCCCGGCATGGTGTCAGCCGCACCCAGGGTGCCTGCTCAGATGCCGGATACGCCCCGTACCGTTTATACGGTAAGGGCTAACCTGAGGGCATATCACCCTGTGGTTATATGCTCTCAGCACTGATTAAGGACGTGACTTGTCCGGGCCTGTCACAAGGTCAGCAGACAAGCATGTTCGGAGAATTTGCATGAAAGTTTTAGTTGTTGGTAATGGCGGCCGTGAGCATGCCCTGGCCTGGCGTGCTGCCCAGTCTCCACTGGCTGATATTGTCTATATTGCTCCTGGCAATCCAGGCACTTGTAAGGAAAACAAAATCGAGAACGTCGATATCGACGTCAAGGACATTCAGGGTCTGGTTGATTTTGCCCGCAATGCTGCCATTGATCTGACCATCGTTGGCCCTGAGGGTCCGCTCGTTGCAGGTCTGGTTGACGCATTCAAGGATGCTGGTCTGCGCATCTTCGGCCCATCTAAGGCCGGTGCTCAGCTCGAGGGCTCCAAGTCCTTTACCAAGGACTTCCTCAAGCGCCACAACATCCCTACTGCTGCCTATGAAGTCTTCACCATGGTTGATGAGGCCATTGCCTACATCAAGAAGAATGGCGCTCCTATCGTTATCAAGGCTGACGGCCTTGCTGCCGGTAAGGGCGTAGTAGTTGCCATGACCGAAGATGAGGCCATCGAGGCCGTCAAGTCCATGCTTGAGGACAATGCCTTTGGTGATGCCGGTGCCCTCGTTGTTATCGAAGAGTTCATGAAGGGTGAGGAAGCCTCATTCATCGTGATGTCCGATACCATCAATGCCGTTCCAATGGCCACCTCTCAGGACCACAAGCGTGTAGGCGACGGTGATACCGGCCCTAACACTGGTGGTATGGGTGCCTACTCCCCAGCCCCAATTGTTACCCACGAGGTCTATCAGAAGGTAATGGAGCGAATTATCGAGCCTACCATCAAGGGTATGGCCGATGACGGCATTCCTTACTGCGGCTTTCTGTATGCAGGCCTGATGATTGATGACAATGGCGACCCACGTGTAGTTGAGTTCAACTGCCGTTTTGGCGACCCAGAGACTCAGCCAATCATGCTGCGTATGACCTCTGATCTGGTTGACCTGTGCTACCGTGGCTGTGAACCTGGCGGTCTTGAGGGCAAGACCTGCTCATACAATCCAAATCCAGCTGTGGGCGTTGTGCTGGCTGCCGAGGGTTACCCTGCCAGTCCACGTAAGGGTGATGTCATCAGCGGACTTGATACCCCTCTTCCTGAGTACGGTAAGATCTTCCATGCCGGTACTGTTGAGAAGGACGGCCAGGTTGTTACCAATGGCGGCCGCGTACTGTGCGCAACTGCCATGGGTGAGGACGTAGCCGAGGCTACCGCCCGCGCCTATGCTCTGGCTCGTAATATCAGCTTCAATGGCATGTTCTATCGTAAGGACATTGCCCACCGCGCCCTTGAGCGCCTCAAGGGCGACAAGTAACCCCCTGGCCGTCCGTCATGGGCGCGGCTGCGCCCTGCCCATGCCGTCACCAGGCCCTGCCGGGGCCATATCGTGCCCCTGCAGAGGCCACACTCTGTCCCTGCCATGGCTCTGGCTGCTGCTCTGGCTCTGGAGGCCGGGACGGCCTCAGGAGCTGGGCACAGCCAGGCTCTGCCAGGCACCGGCCCTGCTGGCATGACCGCAAGGTCAGAACAGCCCCTGCTTTCTTAAGGCAATAAGGCATATTCCTCATGGAATATGCCTTTTGTTTTACCTTTTGAACCGATTTGACTGTTCCGGGCTTAAAAGAGGCACCACATATGATCATGGATTAAAGCCGGATCTTAACCGCGATCACAAATTGAGCTGAATTGATGATAAAAGCCCGCAACAATACGCTCTTCGATACATCATCAGAAATAAAAGATCTAAGCTTTACTCAGCTTTTCCTGATACAAGTCAGCCGCAGGAAGACTGACTTTAGCAAGTGCTTGAGAGATTTTCGATGGACGCTTCTGCCCTTCTTGACCAGGTTCTGGTCTTTGCCTTCACCTTTACCGCCAACCTTTTTGCCTCTGTATCAGGCGGTGGTGCCGGCTTCGTTCAGTTTCCTCTGCTTATTTTGATGGGACTTCCCTTTGCTACCGCCCTTGGTACCCACAAGGTGGCCGTAGTATTCCTGGGCATAGGAGCTCTGGCAAAGAAAAAGAGCAGCAATTACAGCATCAGCCGCTCTGTTGCCCTGGTGATGATGCTGGCCGGATGCCCGGCTGTAGTAGCAGGTACTCTGATTGTCATTAACGTGCCTACCAAAGCTGCAGAAATCACCGTAGGTCTGGTCACCATTGCCATGGGCCTGTACACCATGCTCAAAAAAGGCTTTGGCTCGACTGGAGTGGAGAACATCTCCCGCTCCCGCTTTATCCTGGGCATATTCCTTATCATAATCATTGGCATGTTTTCAGGCTCACTGTCATCAGGTGCCGGACTGTTCTCCACCCTTACCCTTGCCATGGTCTTTGGCCTTGAGCTCAAGCGCGCCATCTTCCACACCATGGTATTCGTAGCCACTATCTGGAATGCTGTGGGCGCCTTCACTGTAGGAGCGGTAACAGCCATTCACTGGCAGTGGATTCCGGCAATGATTGTGGCCTCCTTCCTTGGCGCCTATATAGGAACCTCGCTGCTGCTTAAAATGCCTACCGAAAAGGTCAGAGTAGTCTTCTCCATAGTGGCCATGCTAAGCGGAGTCCTGCTCATGTACACAGCCCTTAAGTAGCAGATCAGTGCCACCACCAGATACGACAAAGCCAGGCTTAATGCCTGGCTTTGTCGTATCTTAATCAGCCCCTTTGGAACTGTAAGCAATTAAGTTGATCTTTTAAAACCATTGATTCGATAGTTCCAGAGAGGAAATGGCCCAATGGGTTCCATGTCTATCGATTTCATCTGGGCATCACTGATTTTGATGCCTGTTTCATAGCTGTTGAAATCTGGTAC
>NZ_JALKIL010000052.1 GCF_023051105.1 Anaerobiospirillum sp. NML120449
ATTTACCATCATGACCCCCTGCTAACTTTCTTCCAAAACTACACTATATTAACCTGCTATGTAAATCACATACATTTATAAACATCTATTGTTTAGGGCTTCTACGTAAACATTGTCCGTCTATATGAATTAAAAGTTTTATAAAGTATATGTATATATAGTCAAACATGCTGTCGACTGACATATATCAGGTCGTCAGTCAGTTAATGTCAATTATGCCGCTGATTTGGTAAAGCAGGATTGAATAAGCGGTTATCAGAAGACTGATGGTCAGGAAACATAAGAAAGTTGCATATTCTGACCATTAAAAAGCTAAAGCGAGGTTCACATGCGAAGAGACCTGATAGTAGGCGGAAGTATTGCTGATTTGGTACCTGTTGGTATTGACGGGCGTTATGTTTACAGCAGTGCCGAGTCTTTCAGAGATGCTCTGATTTTTAACAGAAAGTCCGAAAGTGATTTCAGCCGTAACCTTGCCATACCTCAGGTTTCACTCGATGGAAGTCATATAGACTGGTATGTTCCTTTCGAGCCTGCAGCCGATAAGGGCAGCCATGATATAGTTTCATGGCATGATGCCAGTGAAGGGCTCAGGAGCCATGCCATCGAGGTGTTTGCCCGTATGGAAACAGCCCTTACTATTTTGGGACGTAGCATGGCGCGTCAGGCAAGTCAGAGTTCAGGAAGTACTGTGTCGCGCTTTCTTGAGCACACCAGTAGCCGCTTTCTGCCAGCTCTTCACTTCCCGGGACCTGAAAATATCTACTTTATAGATGGTATTCCGGTGATAACATTCTGGGGCTTTACCAGAAATATGAAGACGCTTTCACAGTCTCCTTTCGCCTGCCTGACTCAAGTATCTTCAGATGAGCTCAATGCCGCTGATAATACCCCTGTGTTTAAACCTGTGTCCGGTTCCTATACCGTCAGCAGTGATGATGACAGTACTGATGAGCAGTCATTACACTCAGATGCTAATGAGGCTCTTAATGACAGCAGCGGTACCAGTAAGGATCTTAATAATGAAGCTTCTTGTGAGGAGAAATGCAGTGACGCCAGGGCCGAAGTCCGCTCTGCTGGCGGTGCTGTCAAGAGTCGCAATATAAAAGATGAAAGATCATCTTCAGTTTCCAGGGCTGTCCTTACTCTTGCTGCTGCAGTTTTTCTCCTGACTGCAGTGCTGCTGTTAAAGTTCCTTGGTGTGTTTGACAGTGGCAACTCACCATCGGGCACCAGTTCTGCTGTGGACAGCACTGCAGTTGAAAAAACTTCAAATGACAGTACTGCAGCTGAGAATCAGATTTACCTTGATCCTTACTATCAGGATGATTCGGCTCATGAATCGGCAAATTCGGATAAGGTGAGCGATGCTCAGTCATCAGAAAAAAAATCTGAAAACGAAGGATCTGAAAATGAGATGTACCTTTCAGAGAAGTATCTGAACTCTCAGAGCAGTGAGCCAGAAAACAGCAAGGGCAACTGACGTGGTACAGGCTCACATGATGTTAATCCTGACAATATGATGCAAGTCCAGTCCATGGCGGACAATCCTGCCCCGGCAGGTCTACCTGAGGAGATGATGGCAGATCTAAGCATGGACGGTCATCATTAGCAGATGATGTCAGAACTGTGCAGGAGATAAATATGTCATCAGTGTGCTTATCAATAATAAATGTCCCTTATTGAGGGGCCGGAGCTTGCTTTCCGGAAACAGAAATATATGCTTGTCTTAATGACAGGATTTTATTGGTTATAAAACGAACAGAGGGCTGCGTAACCTCAACTGTTTAACAGCAGAGGCTGGTGCGCTGAAATTTTATGAATCATAAACTGCTTGATACTATCAACATCACGGGCTATGTTCCGGTCGGTTACGGTAATGATCGTGTTTACAATATGGCAGAGCAATTTATTAAATCTCTGTCTTTATCGTCTGTACCACATGATCAGATTAATTACTTGGCCCGTCCTGTACTTCATTCTGATGGCAGTACCATAGACTGGGAAATTCCTTTTGATTCTAAAAAGGCTGATGGCAGCTATATGAAGGTAAAGTGGACGGCTGCAACTCCTGAGGAGCGCGCAGCTGCACTTTCAAAGCTCAATGAGTTTGAGCGAAATCTGATCATCGCTGCCAATGAGTCCAGACGAACCAAGGAAGATACTCTGTTTGTAAGCTTTCTTTCAGGCGATCAGAGCAGCCGTAAGCTCAATGCCATTCACTTCCCAGGCAAGGAGTATGTCTACATTGTTGATGGCTTGCCTGTTGTTACCATGTGGGGCTTCCTCAAGGATAATAATGACACTGAAGTCCTGCCTTTTAACCGTCTTAAAGAGGTGGTTCCAAACTATACCGGAGGCGCTTATTTTACTCCGCCTCCACGTCCTGAGGCCCCAGTGCCTCCTGCAGCTCCTGTTGCTGAGGCCGCTCCTGCTGCAGCCGCTGCTGCTCCGGCTCAGGAGCCGGTACAGCAGGGAAGTGCCTGCACCAGACACAGATGCTGTGCTCCATTTTTAGCAGGCGGAATCTTTGCCGGTCATACACTGTGCTGGCTGATTTTCTTCCTTTTACTGCTTCTGCTCCTCATTCCGCTTCTTACATGGCTGCTGTGGAAATACTTCGGTCTGTTTGCCGGCCTGCTCAACCCATGGTTTGGAGCCCCGGAGCTTCCGGCTCCTGACTTGAATCCTCCAGGTATTGAGGCTCCGCTTGATCCAGCCCAGGACAAGGCTGCAGAGGAACCTCCTGCAGAGGAGCCTTTACCAGAAGAACCTTTACCAGAAGAACCTCTGGGCAATGCGGGCTCAAGTATACCGGCTGCAGGCCTTAATGGCGGCGGCATCGGTGGATCTGCTGGTGGCCCAGGCGCAGGCGGCGCCGGTGGTGTTGGCGCTCCAGACGCAGGCGGCGCCGGTGGTGTTGGCGCTCCAGGCGCAGGCGGTGCTGGTGGTGTTGGCGCTCCAGACGCAGGCGGCGCCGGTGGTGTTGGCGCTCCAGGCGCAGGCGGTGCTGGTGGTGTTGGCGCTCCAGGCGCAGGCGGCGCCGGTGATGCCGGTGCCCCAGGCGCAGGCGGCGCTGGTGATGTTGGCGCTCCAGGCGCAGGCGGTGCCGGTGGTGTTGGCGCTCCAGGCGCAGGCGGCGCTGGTGATGCCGGTGCTGCAGCTCCTGGTAGGCTTCCACCTCCAGATCCTGCAATGCCAGCTCAGCAGGACACGGCTGCTGCAAAAGCTGCAGAGCGCCAGGCCGCTATTGATGCTGCACGTGCAGCTGAAGAGCAGGCTTTAAATCCAAATGCTGCCCGTAAACCTGTGGCTCCACCAGATCCTGTTATGCCGTCCGGTGCTCAGAGCCTGTCTTTTGACAAGCAGGAACTGCAAAGCAAGGGCGTATCAGTGCTCAATGGAGACTGGAACACCAGATCTCCTCTTATGGACAGCGCTAATGGCAAGCCACTGCAGATGGCCTACAAGTTCAATGATGGTAAGGGTGAAATAACTGTTACCCGTCCAAATGGCGCAAAGTGTACAGCTCCTATTACAGCTGCACTAAAGGGCCAGGACGTTGTTATTGAAAACGGCGGTAAGGCTGTATGCCCTGACAACAGCACCTATCAGCTGCCACAGGTCAAGTGCACCCCTGATACCAATGGCAAGGTAAACTGCACCGGCCAGAATGGTAATCAGCGCTTCCCTATTACTCTGTTCAGCAAATAGGCGACAATTCTGCCAGGTAATTAGCCAGCTCCTGGGCATAATCATCCCTGACAGCACTGCACCTCATCTGCCAGGGAGTGAACCTGTGCCTGGGCATAAGAAGCGCTGACAGCGCCGCACCGCATGGTGCTGCCACGGCCCTTGCTTAATCTGATGAGCGCAGGCTGGCTCTGCAAGGGGCAGCCTGGTACGGCCTGTTTCGCCTGGTGCCTTAATATGGGCATGGTGAGGCCAGGGTGCTCCAGGTTATGCATGGCTCAATATTTGTTGCCTGATGAAGCCTGGTAGAGGCAGTGATATTGGCGGTGCTGATATCTGCAAAGCGGTGTGAGTGCCGCGTTTATGAATTATTGTCCAGACAGATTGCACTCAGAGCTGCCAGAGCAGTTTTCTGGATGGCGGCTGTCTGGATTTTTTATCTTTGCAGCTGTGCAAAGCTGGTTGAGGTTTACTGAGCGCTCCACTTTGGAGTGAGGTAGCCTTGCTTTGCGTCTGCATGGCAAATACAGGCACGTTTATGATTTATAACTGTCACTTTAGACAGGTAATATTCTGTGCCCGGTGTTATACTTAACAGGTGCTCAAAACCCGCTGTTTAAGCCATTTGTTGCTGACAGAGCGGGAGGGTGTTACAGACTGTTAAATCAGTTTTATGCATTCATTACAGCACCGTCAGACAGGATGGATTGTGACTTAGTGGTAATCGCTGCGTCCACCTGAATTGCTCTCCGGCAGATATGTGCTGAGCAGGCACATAAATAATCTTCCGGAAGCGATCTAAAACAAATTGGAGAGTATTTAATGTCATTCAAGAAGACTGTTATGGCTGCTGCCCTGTCAGCATGCCTGGCTCTTACCGGCTGTAATTCCACCAGTGGTTCTTCTTCATCATCATCAGGCGGCAATGCAGACCCTCGTCTGACCAATAAGGAGTTTAATGTTGAGGGCTCTTCTTACGGAGTTGCCTGTCTTACCGGTGCTGCAGTTGTCGGCGTAGGCTGTCTGCTGTTAAAGGGTGGCAAGAAGCAGGCTTGTATAGCAGCAGCTGCACTTGGCTGTGGTGCTGCCATGGGTGCCAATGCTCTGATGGATAAACTTCGCTCCAACTATCACTCCAGAGAGCAGCAGCTTGACGGTCTGATTGCCACTATGGAAGAGAGCCGCCAGAAGGCTGCCATGATGGCCTCAACAGCACAGGCTGTATATTCCGAGGATCAGGAAAAATTCAAGAAGCTGCAGGCTCAGATCAAGAAGAGTCAGGCTGACCGTGCAGAAGTAGAAAAGACTGTTGCCCGCTATGATGCCAATATCAAGATTCTCAAGGAGAACCTTGATTATCACAACAAGACCCTTGCAAGCTACAAGGAAGTTCGTGATGAGATTGCCGCTGAGGGGCAGCTGACTGCTCAGGAGAAGCAGCGTATTCAGGAATGCGACAAGCAGATTAAGCGTCTGCAGAGATCCATTGAGGAAATCCAGCTGGCCTACAACAGCTACTCTGAGGACTCCAACGTACTGCACCTGACTCTTGAAAAGGGTACAGAGGTAGGCAAGGCGGCCTGATCCTGATGCCATTTCATTAAACTGCGCCATGCATGTCCATGCCCGGACATCCAGTCCAGTCATGGACATGCAGCTGCACGAACTTGCGTCCCAGGAATGGACAGGCAGCTGCAGGAAATGCCATGCCATACCCCCTGTCTGCGCTTGCGGCTCATTAAGGGGCATGCAGTACTTAAGGGCCCTTAAGGGGGAACGCAGCACTTGCTGTCCTGTAAGGGGCGTGCAGAGCTTGCAGCGGCGCAGCTTTAATACCGATTTGAAGAATAACTTTACTCAGTCCTTAAATGGACTGATGCAGCAGGCGTTACTTAGTGTCTGCTGTTCAACTGCAGGTTAAAACCATGTTCAAGGTAAACAAATTATCCGGCGGTCTTAAGCTTACCGCTATGGCCTTATCAGCTTCATTACTTCTTTCTGCCTGTGCCTCTACTCCTGAGGAGTGTGACCCAAGCCAGGATCAGGGTTTCTTTGGCAAAATGGGATGTCTGACTACCGGTTCTTACGGTCAGCGTGTTGAGGCCAAGGAAAAGAAAGTAGAAGAGCTTAAGGCTGAAGCCGCCCAGCTCAATCTGATTGCCCGTGAAATCCTTGAAAAGGATCGTCAGCTCATGGGCAGCTATTCTGAGCGTACTGCCGTTCTTGATAAGGCCCGCTCCGATCTTTATAACATCGAATCCCGTCTTGCCAGCAAGAAGGCTCTGACTGCTGATCTGCAGGACAAGCTGGCCAGCGCCCGTGATCAGATTATGACCATGAACACCAAAGCTGCAGCCAGCCAGACTGTTGCTCAGAAAGAAAAGCAGGTCAAGGAGCTCGAAGCTCAGCTGCAGGAACTGCAGGCTGCCATGGTTCAGTAGTCACTGTTGATGCTGCATATACATGTCCTTAAAAGGTCATGAGCAATAGCCCGTAGCTGAGAGGTTACGGGCTTTTGTTTTATCAGGGCCGTACTGACAGAGTATTATGAGTCGGCCGCGTGAGCGTCGTGGACATGCCTTTATGCTCCAGTATTGCTAACCAGGTCGTACCTTTGGCTTGTCGTGGGGCTGTTACCTGGTAATTGACCAGTGCCCGGCCATAATCTGGCACCATGCTGCCACTGAAAATGGGGAAGGGCTGAGTGCTGAGCTGCAATTGATGTCCCGGTTGTAGGGCAGGAGGCATTGATAGTTATCGCCCGCAGCGCTGTGATATACTCATTCGCTGAAAAAATCCGGGTTTGTCCTTTTTAAATGCTGTAACGCTGTGTGCTGACTGCGGGGACGCCGGGTATTGTCTATTTTGCCCATAAGTTGGTTGCTGACAGGAGAAAACATGACAGCGGTTGAAGATGCACTGCGCGAAATTGCCCGTGGTGCTCAGGAAATCATTCCTTTAGACGAGCTGAAGAAGAAGCTGGAGAGCGGTCGTGAGCTCATCATCAAGCTGGGTATGGATCCTACTGCTCCGGATATCCACCTTGGCCATACCGTTATCCTCAACAAGCTGCGTACTTTCCAGAATCTTGGTCACAAGGTAATTCTTATTATCGGTGACTTCACCGCCTCTGTAGGTGATCCTTCTGGTAAGAACTCCACCCGTCCACAGTTATCCCGTGAGCAGATCATGGCCAATGCTCAGACCTATGCCGAGCAGGCTTTCAAGGTTCTGGACAGGGAAAAGACCGAGATCCGTTACAACTCCGAGTGGCTGGGTGCTCTGGGCGCTGAGGGTATGATTCGCCTTGCTGCCAAGCTTACCGTAGCCCGTATGCTCGAGCGTGAAGACTTCACCAAGCGCTATCAGTCAGGTCAGCCAATTGCTATCCACGAGTTTCTCTACCCTCTGCTGCAGGGCTACGACAGTGTAGTCTTAAAGGCTGACGTAGAGCTCGGTGGTACCGATCAGAAGTTCAACCTGCTCATGGGCCGTGAGCTTCAGAAGGATGCCGGCCTTGAGCAGCAGTGCGTTCTTATGATGCCTCTGCTCGTCGGTCTGGACGGCGTCAAGAAGATGTCCAAGTCCGCCCACAACTACATCGGTGTGCACGATGCCCCAGGTGACATGTTTGGCAAGATCATGAGTCTGTCAGATGAGCTCATGTGGTCTTACTTTGACCTGCTCTCATTCCGTCCACTGACTGAGATTGAGGAGCTTAAGCGCAAGTGCACCTCTGGTGAAATGAATCCACGTGATGCCAAGATGGAGCTGGGCCGCGAAATTGTTGCCCGCTATCATGGCGATCAGGCTGGCGACGATGCCGTTCAGGGCTTTATCAACCAGTTTGCCAAGGGCGCTCTGCCTGAGGAAATGGATGAGTTTACCTTTGAAAACGTCCAGTCCCTGGCCAACATGCTCAAGGATGCAGGCATGGTTGCCTCCACCTCTGAGGCTCTGCGCATGATCAAGCAGAATGCCGTCAAGTGCGACGGCAAGGTAGTTACCGATCCTAAGGCTGAAGTGCCAAAGGGCACCATGGTCTACCAGGTAGGAAAGCGTCGCTACGCACGCATTACCGTCAAATAATATTCAGGCACCATGCATTTGAGCAGCCGACAATCAGCAATACTTTCAATATCTCATATCTGCAGTGCGCCATAGCAGGCATCAGGCTGATGCATGACATCAAGCTTGTGCCTGACATCAGGCTGATGCCAGACATCAGCCTGCCAGACTGACTGCCTGCGGCAGCAGCCAGGTTGATGGCGTGCATCCATAATGTGGAGCTGGCTTTACTCATATTGGGCGGACGGTCCATATATGGAGCAGGCAGATGTTCTTGCAAAGCAAGTTCGGGATATAAATGAAAGTAAATTGCGGCTGCACTTTGAAGTGCATTTATGTGCGCTAAAATATGCCCACCCTGTGTAATGGAGTTTCATTACCGGTGGGCTTTTTTCTTTGGTTTGAAGCTATTATTGAGGTTGGAAATGGCTAAGACTCAGGACGAGTTAAAGGAAATGGTGGCCTTAAAGGCTCTGGATTTCATTCCTGAAAATGGAATTTTGGGCGTGGGTTCTGGCTCAACCGTAGTCAAGTTCATCAAAGCCATTCAGGCTCAGGGCATAAAGGTGCAGGCAGCTGTTTCCAGCTCCAATGCCACCACCGCCCTGCTTGAGGAAATTGGCGTAAAGGTGCTCGATCCTAACAGCTGTGAGCCATATGATGTCTACATCGACGGCGCCGATGAAATCAATGATGATTTTGAAATGATCAAGGGCGGCGGTGCCTGTCTGACCCGTGAGAAGATTCTGGCCTCCATGGCCAGAACCTTTGTCTGCATTGTAGACAAGTCCAAGCTCGTTAATACCCTGGGCAAGTTCCCTCTGCCTGTTGAGGTTATCCCTATGGCCCGTGAGCAGGTTGCCCGTACTCTGCGTACCCTCGGTGGTAATCCTGTGCTGCGTGAGGGCTGCATTACCGATAACGGCTGCGAGATTCTCGATGTCCATGGCCTGTCCATTACTGCAGCCAAAGAGCTTGAAACCGCCATTAATGCCATTCCTGGTGTAGTAACTGTTGGTCTGTTCGCTGCCCGTGGCGCTGATGTAGTGCTCTATGCCACCGATGAAGGCGTACAGGAGCGCCGTCGCCAGTAAAACAGGGTGCAGGCCCGCTGTTCAGGTTTTATCCATCAACGAAAGTGGCAGCTGATGCTGCACAGGATAATGACGGATCCGCATCAGCGTCCCCGGGCTTCATGAGCTCAATGGGGCCAGCCCCTCCAGGAGCTCAGCTGGCTGCAGCCTATCGAGAAGCTAAATGGAGCCACTCCTGGAGATCAGCTGGCTGCAGCCCAGCGTGATGCTCAATGGGGCCAGGGGCCGATGTGTGCACGTGACTCCAGTGCGTCCATGGATTCCAGTGCACAAGGTGGCGCCGTGAGCTGTCTGGGGCAGGCAGCTGGCAACTGTAACTTTGCGCTTATATTCCTTAAAGATTAAAGGGTCTGCGATCCCCGTTGGGGCGGCAGGCCCTTAATCTTTTATGACTGTCACAGTTTGAACAGTTGACCAGTAAAAATCATATGGGCGCGTACTGGTAATGGCATAATAGAATCGATGTTTTATGTTTGCAGCGCGGTATCTTTATTCTTCATGTACTGTGCAGCGACAAGCCTGTGCCTTTTTGTGCTGCCCTGAATGCAGGGGGTAAGTCTGCCCTGAGCATCGGTGCTGCCATGACTGATTAAGGTGGTCATATGATTAATGTTCATGAGGTATTCAGCACCTCTATCACTCTCGACGAGGTCGAAAGAGCCAACCAGGAGTTTGAGCAGACTTCCAGCGATCCCTCTGACAAGGCCGTACGACTGTGTCATGCCAGTACTCTCCTGCCATTGCAGTATGAGCGTTTTGGACATGCCTTTATCCCTTTCAGCCCTATGTTATGTGCTTTTTATGCAGGATCAGATCAGGACAAGGGCGATACCTCAATTTATGTAGTACGTATTGAGGCAGATGGCAGTCATTCATCAGTGCAGAAGCTGGCCTGTCCACAGCTCAATCAGCACAGCCACTCCACTCCTGTCATGTTCTATCTCAATCAGGGTGAGAGCATGCGTGCCCGCCGCAGGGGCGAGGGCGGTCATCTGATCGACACAGCTGCAGGCAAGGCACCAACTGTTGCAGATACTCTTATTGCTGAGGCTCAGAAACTCTATCCTTCTATGGATATCAAGGGCACTGACGAGTCCATCATTGCTCTGGTCTACAAGGCAGGCAAGGCTGACAGCGCCACTGTAAGCTATCTGAGCATGAGCTTTAATGATGGCAGGCACTTTATTACCCCACGTGAGATGGTTCCTGACACAGCAGTCAAAGGTCGTGGACCTGTCCGTACCAAGCCATACCTGGTCCGTAAAGGTCCTTATGCCGGACGTGTCATCATGCCTTGCTCTGTAGACAGCAATGAAGGCCTGGCCTTTGTTGATTACAGTGATGATGATCTGCGTACTCTGCACCAGAGTAATGAAATTACTCCTAGTACCGAGCTCAAGGAAGCATCTGCAAAAGCTGTTTTTGCCAATGGTGTAGTTCAGGCAGCTCTGTTTGAGGATCTGGGCAATCACGCTACAGAAGACAATGATCTGAGTTCCCTTGGCAAGGAAGAACTTGAGCAGAAGCTTTCCCGCGTCCATATGATTATGAGTGCCCGTGGCAGTCAGGTCTATGTAGCCGACAGCGAGGACGCCGGCAGCACCTTCTCTGAGCCATATGCAGTGCCTCTGTATAACAATCTGGCCGGCATTGACTGCGTTACCTACATGAACCGTCTTCTGGTCTGCGGCAAACTGGTAACTGACAAGGACAAGTGCGATCCTGAGGCTGGTGCTCCACTTGCTATATATGTATCCAGCGATGGCAGGAGCTTTACCGAGCTGCTGCGTCTTGAGGATGAGCCAAAGGGAGTGTTCACCTCACCATACATGCAGGTGGACCGTCGTCACCATCTGCTCTATGTCTGCTACACCGACCACCGTAAGGCCATCAAGATTCGTATCTTCCGCCTGCTCAAGTCCTGATTTGCGGAAAATTAGACAGCCGCCAGGCAACAAAGCCATAAGACAGTGTGCAAAGGGCAACGTGCAACGTGCAATGCGCACAGCCCCCGGCAGCTCACCAGTGCGCCATAACAGCAGCCTTACGGGCCAAAAGACCGTATCGTATTGTATGGCGCAGAGCGCCTTGCATCTGACCTCTTGCAGCCAGTGCTTTAGCCTGCATCCTTATCAAAGGCCCCAGGCTCATGGCTCAGACACATAATATTCCCTTAAAGGTGTGCAGACCGTGCGCTACAGATCTGATGAACTGCAGAGCCGATAAACTGCAGCGCATCGTCAGCACCTGATATGAAAAAAGCCTCATTTATGAGGCTTTTTTCATGCCCGGACTCCGCATATCTGACATGTACAGGCGATCTGCAACGGGCCAGCTCAGTTAAGACAGCAACATGGGCCAGGCAGTACCGTCCCTCATACTGAGCTTCAGACTTATTGGCCAAGTAAGGCAGCGCTGCTGCCTGTGCATTAGTTGCACTGCAGTTGTTGCTGCACACAGTCATTGCAGAAAAGTGAGCGTGGCTGTACGTCATTGCTTCAATGACAGGACATGTCCCCGGGCATTTAGACAGGCTTTATGAGTGCAGGCGCTGTCCCTGTCCCTGGGCATGTGCAGTGGCTATATGGTGGCAGACCCTGTCCCTGGGCATGTGCAGCGGCTTTTGGGGAAGGCTCTGTCTCTTGGGGCGAGTGTCTATATGAGTGCAGTACCTGTCACTGAATAAGGGCCATTAGTGCGCAAAATACTGACACCAGGTCGGGGAACATGCCTGGCTGTTCCCAGCCCCTGCAGTGACTTGCAGGGCAACCGCCAGCAGGGGGCCTGTCATTATGGCTGTGTTGAGTTTATGACCTTTCATTCGGGGCATGCAGTACTACGGCCGCAGAGCGGCCCTGGGGTCATTGAGCATGAACTCTTCCCTTTGCTCAGTGCTCTCAGGCCCACTATTGAGTGACATCACTGAATATTAGCTGCTGTACAGATGAATTTATGGAGCGTCTTTATATTGGCGCATGGGGCTTAGAGGGGATAAAAAACAGTCATTGTCCATGCTGTGAGACATCATCTGGTTCTCTAACCTTATCCGGAGTGGGGTGTCCCAGGTTTTGCCAGGTAAAACCAGGTGAATGTTGAGGCAGATGCAGCAGTTGCGACGGTGTGCACGCATCAAGATGCATACCTGTCAGAAATATGAAGCGACAGTAAGGGCCTGGTTACTTGCAATATCTGGCTATCAGCCTGACTGGCAGGACCGTCATCATCATATGCATTTGCCCGGCAGTGGCCATAGCAACGGGCATAATGGGATCCAGGATGGGAAAGTGCCTTATCGTCATGATCCTGGTTCTGCGCGGCTGGGCACCAGCTGGTTTGAAGTTGCGTGATTATCAGATGCCTGATAATGCATGGATAGGGATATGTCAGGACAGAACAGAAGCTGGCGTGTGGAGGCGCTGCTGTGCTTTGGCGTTGCAAACGGACGGGAGTTTATATTTGCTGATGGGGAAGACGTGGACTTAATTAATTTTTGAAGATGCTCTCCTGAAAGCGTCAGATGTGTGACAAGCCGTCATATACTGTTATACAAAGCCCCTTAGGCTGTTTTCAGGGAATATACGGGGATCTTAATACCTGCATGGCAGTTAGCCTGATATAACAGTATTGCTCTAAAAGTAATATAAAGTTAGTCTGGAAGTAACCATTACGGTTTTTTCTATGGTAATTTCGCCATATTTGACGCGGGACATGCCAGGTTAATTTTGTTAACTTCCTGTCACACTCAACAATGACAGCCCCTGTCATGGAGCTCAACCTGCCTGGATTTAGTTCAAGGCATAAAGCTGCGTCCATGTCAGTTCTGCGCAGCGTGGCTGACCGGAGTGGCAGAACAGCATGGCTGCTACGATATTACTTAACTTGCGTGGCTGACCGGCCAGGCTGACATGATATTGCTGACCGACATTGTCGGTTCTGAGTCGCTTGCCATTGTATCTGTCCTTGCAGGCGTCTCTGTCCTTACAGACTGCTCTGTCCTTGCAGGCGGCCCTGTCCTTACAGACTGCTCTGTGCATGCTGCCTGTGCTGATGTACACGTCCCATGTCATCAGCACTCTGTACTGTCAGAGTTTATGGCGCAAGGACTTGTCTCAGGATGTTCCTGTAACGGGAGCTGTGATGTACAGATAGCCGTGAGCGGCATTGAGCAGCTCAATGGACGGCACTGCCTGTTTTGCACACCTGGTGTGCATATCCGCTGTCCACATAAGGCCTGCCTGCAGCAGTCTGCCTGCAGCAGTATGTCAGCCAGAACCTTGCTGCGGCCCTCCCTGTACCTGATGCCTGTGAGTTAGCAGGCTCTGAGTCTGGCTGTTATTGGGTTGCGTTGATGTGAGAGCGCGGCCGCAGTCAGAGCAAGGCTGCATCAGCAGAGAAGCTGTGCTTAGCGGCTAGCACAGGTATGTGTACAAGTCCGTGCATACACGTAATTTTCCTGATGCTCAGTAGCTGCGGCTTACCTGCCATATGTCTGCACAGCAGAGCGGAATTACATGCGCCAGGAGGTGAGAGTGCATCGACCGTTGTTGCTATGTCATTATGTACATGCTCTCAGAGGGCGCAGTTTTGTGATTTTTGCAAAAATTTGCGACACAGACCGGGCAATATGATCAGTAAAATATTATAATTGTCAGGATCACCTGTCTGTTTTGTCAGGAGACCGGCTGCCTTTAGGCGGCTTTTTTCGGTTTAGCTTGAAAACATAAGGCCAGAAAGCTCTGCTCCCAGGGTCATCACACAAAGGCTTTTGCCCTGTGCGTCGACACTGATTCTGTACGTCTGCTCTGTGATGCAGTACGTCCAGTGTATGGAGGGCCCATGTGTGCTGTCACCGTGGTGCAGCAGTCAGGAGAAACCCCGGGAGAGATAATGCCTCAGAGTGGCTTTTCCCCAACAATTTTCAGGGCCTGAAAAAGGGGCCCGACAGGTTCTGAAAACCTGCGCTCAAATGCCTCATTTTCTACAGTCGAAAAGCAGTTTTGCTCTAAAATGAACCACAGATAAAGCTGATATATATGCCGTTTTAATGGGTATTTTGGCAGTGTGGCATGCTTTTTGACTTGTATACTGTCAGATTTGATATTTAGTCATTAATCTGACAGGAGCTATAAAATGGGCATCGAACACATTTCCAACAGCGGCTTATTAAGCCAACTTGAGCAGATGAACAGGCAGATGAACGCCATGACTCAGGGTATGGGCACTACCGCTCTAATGCAGGACGGTCGTAACACCTTTGGTCAGATTGGCGGTCACAGCCCTTATTTCGATGGTCAGAGTGCTGCCCGCGCCTTACGCGAAAAGGCCACTGCCAACATCAACGGTACTTTCAACAATGGCGTTGTTGAGAACCGTGATACTGCCAAGGTTTATCAGCCAACCACTTCAGCCGGTCAGTCTGTTGGTGAGTTCAAGCAGCTCTTAAAGGATGCCTTTGAGAACGTAAACGTCATCCAGAATGAATCTGCATCCCTGCAGAGCCGTTTTGACGTAGGTGACCGTTCTGTTACCCTGGCTGACGTGATGATCGCATCCAACAAGTCAAGCTTATCTTTCGAGGCAACTTTACAGATCCGCAACAAACTGGTTGACGCTTATCAGTCAATCATGCAGATGCAGATTTAAACTTTCGTTGTAAAGGATAGAAAATGTCAGAGAATTCATTCCCAGTGGCCGCAGGCTCAAATCCTCAGGAACCTGGCACAGCTCTGGTAAATCAGGCTGATCAGAATCCGGATGATCTCAACAGAACCAATAATGTTGATTCCGATAATGTCGATGGGGATGATGGCGTAGTCAACAATAACCGCATCGGCGGCACCCTGGGCAGCACCGTAAATTCTCCACCGGCTGCTTCCACTTTCAAGGGTCGTGTCTCCGAATTCCTGCGCAATGGTGAGATCTTAAGAAAGCTCATTATTCTGGGCTTCCTGGTCTTATTCCTTACCGGCGCCGTATTTGGCCTGCTTTCACTGCAGTCAAGCTCCCAGTTACAGTCACAGCGCTCACTGGGCCGCTACACTCCAGAAGAGCTGGGCAAGGTTATCGACTTCCTTTCTCTCCAGGGCTTTAACTACACCTTAAACGGTGACAGCATTCTCGTACACGTGGACGATTACAACAAGGTACGTGAAGCCATGCTGCGCAACGGTGTAGCCGTAAACAAGATCGCCGAGCAGGATGCCCTTATTCTCAAGGACAACGGTTTTGGTGTATCCCAGCGTCTGGAATCCGAGCGTATCAAGCACAGCCGTGAGTTACAGCTGGCCAATGCCATCTCCCGTATCAATGGTGTAGAGCACGCCACTGTGTTACTGGCCATTCCACGTGATAATGTCTTCTCACGTGCCCAGCAGCGCCCATCTGCTGCCGTAGTAGTGACATTACAGAACGGTGCTTACCTCTCCCCTGACAACGTAAACTCCATTCGTTTCACTGTAGCCTCCTCTGTCCACAACATGATGGCCAAGGACGTTACTGTGACCGACCAGCATGGTCGTCTGCTGAGCGATCAGAACACCTCTACCAATGGTGATGACCGTCTGCAGAAAGAATTTGAAATGCGTACCCTGCGTGAGGCCCAGTATCGCGACAAGCTCGATACCATCCTCCGCCCTATGCTTGGTGAGGGTAATTACTCTGCCGAAGTTGATGTCACCCTTGACACCACCATCGAAGAGGAAACCCGTCAGTTCTTTAACCCTGACAACCAGTCCGTACGTTCCGAGACTCTGCGCGAGCAGGTAGGTTCCAAGGAAGAAGGCACTCCTTATGGTGTTCCAGGCTCCCTGTCCAACCAGCCACCTGCCAATGCCACCATCCCACAGCAGCTGCGTAATGGCACTGCCATGGAAGGTGAGAGCAATACTCCTCAGAACGAAAGCCGTGAGGCCGTACGTAACTACGAAGTAGACACCACTGTACGTCACACTATCCGTCCTACTAACCTGGTACAGCGTCTGACCGTATCCGTAGCAGTTGACTACATGCGCCAGACAGCTCCTGACGGTTCTGTGAGCTACGTGCCACGCGCTCAGGAAGATCTCGACAAGATCGCAGATCTGGTTCGCGGCGGTCTGGGCTTAAACGAGACCCGTGGCGACTTCGTTAAGGTAGCCAGTGTTTCCTTCCCTCATGATGATATCAAGCCAGCCCTGCCTTGGTGGCAGCAGGAAGCCTTCCTGCGTATCCTGCGCATCGCCGGTGCCGTGCTCATCATCCTGGTACTCGTAGTATTCGTAGTACGCCCAATGATCAACCGCCTGCTCCGTGGCAAGAGCGCCGAAGACCTGGCCTACGAGCAGCAGATGGAGATGGACAATGGTTCAGCCCTGGGTGGTGAGGATGATCTCAACCTGATTGCCGCTCAGAACGAACTGGCCGACCAGATTTACAACATCAACCGTGAAGGTGGCATCGAACTGCCTAACCTGCACCGTGATGAGGATCTGCTCAACGCAGTACGTACCCTGGTATCCAACGAGCCTCAGCTCTCTGCCGAAGTACTCCGTGACTGGATTAACTCCGACATGGCTGACAAGAAGGATAAGAAGAAGGGTAACAAGCCTCCATCAGGCGTTTAAGCTCAAATATCAAAATCTAATCAGGGGGGTGGGGTTCGCCCCGCCCCTTTGTCCGTTCAGGACCTGAACACCTGACCTTTGATACCAGAGTTCAGCTGTTCAGGTGCTGTTGTCACAGCAACAGACAGATTCGTCAAGCTCTTGACAGCCCGGCCCTCCGCCCAAGCCATGCGGCAGTGCCATAACAGCTGCAGGAGAGTGTCAGGGGCTGAGCCCCGGGCACATGATTAATAACACTTTTAGAGGTTTGCTATGTCAGATCGTGCTTTGATGAGACAGGGTGGTGGAAATGCAGGCTATCCTGTACAGCCATCCTCCAATGGCCTTGAGCTGTCCGATGACGAGAAGATGGCTCTGGAGAAGCTCTCCGGTATTGATAAGGCCGCGATCCTGATGCTTTCCCTCTCTGAGGATGATGCCGCTACTCTGTTCCGTAATCTGCAGCCAAAGCAGGTGCAGAAGCTCGGTATCCGCATGGCCGAACTTGAGGATTTCAATCAGGACTCCGTGAACGCCGTTCACAAGACCTTCCTGACCAACATCACCAAGCACTCCAACATCGGTCTTGGTTCCTCTGACTTCGTTAAGAATGCTCTGGTTGCCGCTCTGGGTGAAGACAAGGCCAACAACCTCGTTGACCAGATTTCCATGGGCAGCGGTTCCCACGGTCTGGATTCCCTCAAGTGGATGGACGCCCGTCAGGTTGCTACCATTATCCAGAACGAACACCCTCAGATTCAGACTATTGTTCTGTCCTATCTGGATCCTGAGCAGTCAGCCCAGATTTTAAGTCAGTTCCCTGAGACAGTACGTCTTGACCTTATCATGCGTATTGCTACTCTCGAGGAAGTTCAGCCTGCTGCATTACAGGAACTCAACGAAATTATGGAGAAGCAGTTCGCCGGTTCTGCTGGTACTCAGACAGCCAAGATTGGTGGTCTGAAGTCTGCAGCAAACATCATGAACTACCTGGACAACAACACCGAGACCCAGCTCATGGACGCCATTCAGGCTCAGGACAAGGAAATGGGTCAGCAGATTCAGGACCTCATGTTCGTATTCGAGAACCTCGGTGCTGTGGACGATCGCTCCATTCAGACCCTGCTGCGCGACATTCCAAACGACGTACTGGTCAAGGCCCTCAAGGGTGCCGACGAAGGCCTGCGCGAGAAGTTCTACTCCAATATGTCTACCCGTGCCCGCGAATCACTCAAGGAAGATCTGGAGTCCATGGGTCCTACCAAGATTTCCGACGTCGAGGCAGCTCAGAAGGAAATCCTGGCTATTGCTCACAAGCTGGCCGACTCCGGTCAGATTATGCTGTCCCGTGGTGCAGCCGACAACGACTTCATCGAATAATACATACCTGTGCGGCGTTCACTCCGGCTTTGGCCGGTATTACGCCACACCATGGGCCGGTTCCAGCCTTTGCAACAGGCACCGGCCCAGCGGTTACTGTACTCAACACCTGAATCAGCCATGTGCCGGTTCAGGTGTTTTGTTTTTCATACCTCAAGAAGTACGTACTAAATTTATGTGGGGTGTATATATTTCTGCAAAATCCTATAATTAAGCCATTCCTGATGACAGTAGACTTTCTGCTGAAAGAGCCTTCATTGCTATCTGAACGCGACACCATACTTCTACCGGTTTTTATTAAGGAAGTATGTTTCAGAGGGGCAAAAAGAGCTCAAAAACAGCAAATTATAAGTGCATGCACAAGAAAACAGTAAATTTAAGCGATAAAGCCCCTACCACATTCAAGTGGCTTTTTATACAATGGGCTGACTTTTTACTATAGATAAGCTTAGCGTTAGCTAAGATAATCGTATCGACCCATACCTATACATTAGGTGTGGGTTTTTTTTCGTCTTATCTTGCTTACCTATAGTGTTAGCTGGGGTCTGGCTCTGTACGTACTGTTTAAGTGTGGGGTGTAGATATTTCTACAAAAGCCTGTAATTAAGCCATACCTTGCGACAGGGTAAAGTAGCTTTATCAGGCGCTTCTGGTGATCTGAACCGCACAGCATTCTTCTACCGGTTTTATTAAAGAAGGATGCTTCAGAAAGCCAGAATCAGCAAGAGAAGTTGCTAAAAATCAGTGCATGCACAATAAATCGTCGATTTTTTTCAAAGAACCCCCTACCCCAGTAAAGAGGCGTTCTATAAAATAGTGGCAGTTTTTGTTTTTTATCACCTTAGCTGTTTGCTAAGATGATTGTATTTGCTCATATCTCTTTGAGAGGTATGGGCTTTTTTTATCCTTTCATGTTTCTCAATATGTTGCCCACTCGAAGCTGTAAAATGCTTATCAGCTGCCTTTAAGTCAGGAGGTGACTGGGAGGATGGCTGCCCTGAGGTATTATCCTCGGTATATGGCGGTGATTGAGATAACAGCGCATCCTGTGTAGCGAGTTGCAAGTGTAAGTCTCCCTGTACAGACGGCGCATCCCTGGTGGCAAGCGGTGACTGTGATGACCCCAGCCAGCACGGGGATCACAGGTAACAGGCAGTGTCTGCGATGAGGCATGCCCAGAGGGGGCTATATCGGGGAGCAGGGGCAATGGTAATGACAGCCTGCTAAGAGTTCAGGTACCAGGGGCAGCATTCAGGCACGCAATTGAGTGCCAGGGCCTGGTAAGACTTTTGTGCTCAGTCCTGCAGCTAATGTGTGAAAAACGATATTGCGCAGGGCAAATTATTGCGGACACGGTTTTTTGACGGTGCGCCGACACTCTGACATAAGAGGGAACCGGTCTGTCCATATAGTGTGGTATGAGTTACAAATCATAGTGACAAAGAGCTTAAACAGGCTATTTGTTCAATGTTTTTGAACTTGGCCCATCTGTTGCAAAAGAAAGCTGAAGCAATGCCGCAACAAGACGGTAAACCGGCTTATCCGTGCACTGCCTTTCCTCATTTTTACCTGATGGTACCCTGTGATTCTTTAGCTGCAGGCGTCCATACGGTGGCCGTACATTATGCTCCGCATAATGGTTTTAGGAGTTTTCTGGACATGTCTATCCCAAGTCACGATCATGCTTTTTCCAGCATGAACGCCAAGATCGATCCTAATCGAGTTGTAGCCTCGATTAAGGATGAAGTTCGCTCTCCTGAGTACAAGGAGGTCACCGTGGTTCAGGGTGACGCTGCGGACGTCTTTACTCCAATGCAGTGGCCGCTGTTTGATGACGGCAAGCCAGTAACCACCAATGCCATGGGCTATGAGGTGGGCGGTTACTTCCGCCGTCACCAGGAAGCTCTTCGTATGGCCAAGGCTGAGGCAGATCGTCAGGCAGAAGAAGAGCGTCTGGCTGCAGAGCGTGCTGCCATTGCTCATGCACAGGAAGAGGTTAAGGAAGAATCCCCATCAGTTTCGGTTGAGGAACTCGAGGCTATCCGTAATGCTGCCCGCAGTGAAGGCTATACTGAAGGTTTAAGTCAGGGCCATGAGGAAGGCTACCAGAAGGGTGTAGAGCAGGGTAAGGTTGACGGCTTTACTCAGGGTGAGCAGGAAGGCAAAGATGCCGGTTATCAGGACGGCTTCAAGGTAGGCCGTGAAGAGGGCTATGCCCAGGGACAGGCCGCAGGTATTGCTGCAGGAAGTGATATTGTTACTACCCAGGCTGACCGTTTCCGTCATCTTGCTGACATGCTGGCCAATCCAATCCGTGAAATGGATGAGAAGGTTACAGACGAGGTTGTTTACATCATCTCCCGTCTTGCCAAGGTCGTATTAAAGCGAGAGCTCAAGGGTGATGTTGAGTTCTTAAAGAGTGGTATTGAGCGCTGCTACAGCCTGCTGCCTGAAGCAAAGCAGGGCGCCGAGATTCTGCTCAACGAAAATGATTATGCTCTGATGGTTGCTGCCATTGGCAATGATTACATGCGCTCTCAGGGATGGGACTTAAAGCCATCCGAAGAGATTGAAGAGGGCGATATTGTTGTCAATACCCGTTCAAGCTCAGTACAGTGGCGTGTGAACGATCGTATCGATGCTCTGATAAGCGACTTCCTTAGCGGCTCTGCAGATGCTGTTTCATCTGCCCGAAAGGAAGTTATTGATGGTGCCCCTGACTACGATGAGGTACCTAAGAAGCCAATTATTCCACCTCGCGATCTCATGAACATGTCTGATCGCATTGCCCAGAACATGGCCCAGATGGCTCCACGTCCTCAGTTTGCCAATGAGGCTGAGCGCACTCTGGCTGCTGCCATGGGACAGGACGTAGGTGATGATATGGCTGATCCGGATGCAGCCGAGATGAAAGATGCAGCCATGCTTGATGAGTCCAATGCCGCTATTCAGGCTCAGGCTCAGGCACGTGCTGAAGCGGCTGCCCAGGCTATGGCCCCAATGTCCACCCCAAGCCACAGCTATGATGGCAATATCCTGAGCCCTGAGGAGCAGGATGCCATTCATGAGGCAGCCATGGAGCAGATGCCAGGTGAGGATGACATGATGGACGAACAGGTTCAGATTGACACCATTCCACCAGGTCAGATGCAGGGCTGATCCAGTAATATTCAGGCGAATAAATCAGGTCCACCATCAGCCAGTAATCCCTGAGTAAAAGCAGGGCCTGGCTTAAAACATAAAGAATTCATACGCCAAGGCGTGGCCGGCTTTGATCAAGCTTACGCCACGCCTTTTGCTTTACTGGCCCTGCCAGTCTGTCTCCTGTCTCATTGTGCCCATGAGCCCAACTGGGACATGCGCACAGTGGATACCTGTATCCATTTGCCCTGTTCAGTTTTCGCCGGTGTCATGCATGGGCTGCATGCAGGGGCACGGCAGGACCTCTCATGGTAAAGTGCCGCACTGCAAGGTAATGTACCGCACCGCAAGGTAAAGTACGGCACCGCAAGGTAACGTAACGCACCGCAAGGTAAAGTACGGCACCGCAAGGTAACGTAACGCACCGCAAGGTAAAGTACGGCACCGCAAGGTAACGTACCGCACCGCAAGGTAACGTACAGCACAGTAAGTCTGGCCCAATCCCTGCAGCTTTTTCCTCCATAAGCCTGGTAAGGCCTTTATTGCGGTAAAATATCTGACTTACAGCATCAGGCCATCAGTGCTGCCATGTAACCCCGCCAAAGCGTGCAATCATGCATATGCATGAAGTCATCATCATGAAGTCCTCTTCATGCATGCAGGCTTCCACGTCATGCATGACATGCATTGCATACAGGCCCGGAGTACCTGCAGGAAGCTTCCTGAGTAACAGAAGGTTTTTTTCGATGAACAATCTCTTATCCCGCCTCAAGGCTATTGAACTGCCAGAATCAGAGAGCTCTCCTCAGGTAGTAGGAAAACTTACCCGTGTAGTAGGTCTTACTCTGGAGGCTGTGGGTCTTAAGGTTGCCGTAGGTGACCGCTGCCGAATTGAGCTTGCCAATGGCGATATGGAAGCAGAAGTTGTGGGCTTTGCCGGCGAAACCATTTACCTCATGCCTACCGAAAAGGTAGAGGGTGTTACTCCAGGTGCTGCCGTTTATCCTATTACCTCAATGAGAGAGTTCCCATACGGTACTCATCTGCTGGGCCGTGTTATCGACGGTATGGGTAATCCTATTGACGGACTTGGTCCTCTGGCCAAAGGCAATGCTGCCCAGTGGACAGCATCCCGCCTCAATCCTATGGCACGTCGTCCAATTCGCCAGAGTCTTGATACTGGTATCCGTGCCATCAACGCCCTGTTAACCGTAGGTCAGGGCCAGCGTATGGGTCTGTTTGCAGGTTCTGGTGTTGGTAAGTCTGTGCTTCTGGGTATGATGACCCGTGGTACCAATGCTGATATCGTTGTTGTAGGTCTGGTTGGTGAGCGTGGTCGTGAGGTAAAGGAGTTCATTGAGGACATTCTTGGTGATGAGGGCCGTGCCCGCTCCATCGTGGTAGCCGCTCCCGCTGACGCCTCTCCTCTGATGCGTCTTAAGGGCTGTGAGACCACTCTGTCCATTGCCGAATACTTCCGCGATCAGGGCTACAACGTACTGATGCTGCTTGACTCCCTGACCCGTTATGCCATGGCTCAGCGTGAAATTGCACTTGCCGTAGGTGAGCCGCCAGCTACCAAGGGTTATCCGCCATCAGTATTTGCCAAGCTCCCTGCTCTGGTAGAGCGTGCTGGTAACGGTGCTGAGGGTCAGGGTTCCATTACTGCATTCTTTACCGTGCTGGTAGAAGGTGACGACCTTCAGGATCCAATTGCTGACTCGGCTCGAGCCATTCTTGACGGTCACATCGTGCTTTCACGTGAGCTTGCTGATTCAGGTCACTATCCTGCCATTGACGTTGAAAAGTCCATTTCCCGTGTTATGCCGGCCGTAGTAACTGAAGAGCACATGGTCATGGCTCGTACTATCCGTCAGTGCCTTGCCCAGTACAATCAGAATCGTGAACTCATCTCCATTGGTGCCTATCAACGTGGCTCCGATGCCCGTATTGACCAGGCTCTGATGATTAAGCCATATATCGATGAGTTTACCCAGCAGGGCATGCGTGAGGTTATTCCTTTCTCAGACAGTCTTGATGGACTGCGCAAGCTGTCCATGATTCTTATTGATGACGCCAAAAATAAGGTCAACAACATGCAAAATGCCCGCATGATGCCACCACCAGCCCGTCAGCAGCCTCAGCCAGGCGGCGGTCAGGTAGCAGCCCGCATGTCTCTGACCCCACGCAACGGCCAGCCTCAGCAGTAAATCCGGTAAATCAGCGCCTGTCCACAGTAACAGACAACGCGAGATCCGAAGCTGCAGCCACAGCCACCGTTGCAGCAGCTGAAACCAAAGCCACCGCTGCCGAAGCTGAAGCTGCAGCTTCCATTGCTGAAGCTGCAGCTGCACCCACATTGGCGATGCTGCAGCCACAGCCATAGCCACAGACCTGACAGCATCTACTGCCAAACCAGCATAACTGCCTTGTTACCAGGCTCTGGCATTATCAGCATGGACGCCTGGCCCGTATCAACAGTCCCCATAACCTAATCAGATATGGGGATTTGTTTTTCTGGCTTAAAAGTTGCTCAATCAGTTTATCAGCAGCATCTGTGTCAGAACTTTGATAGATATAGCAATGCGACGCATGCGGTAAATATCGCTTTTCTGACCTCACGTGAGCTGTTAGAATCATGTTAATGCTTTTACATCGGAGAATTGGTCAATGGCCGGAGACAGAGCTTTATCACTGGTACGTGACAAGCGTCAGAGGGACGAGGAGAAGTCTCTTGAGGACTGGGTATTCTGCCGTAATCAGGTCACCAATTACGAAGCTCAGATCAAGCAGGTGGAGGAGTTCCGCCTGAGCTATATCGCCGAGATGCAGAATGAGGGCCGTCAGGGCCTGACCGGTACCAAGATTCTGGCTTATCAGGCCTTTATTGAGAAGCTGGACAATATTGCTCTCAAGCAGCGTCAGGAGCTTGAGCGTCTCAAGATGCTTACTGAGCAGAAGCGCCAGATTTATCTGACCCGCCAGAAAGAGCGCAAGATCATCGAAACCCTTATCGAAAAGCAGCAGCAAAAGCGCCTCAAGGAAGAGCAGCGCCGCGAGCAGAAGCTGCTTGATGAGTTTGTGGTCTCAAGCTACAGCCGTCGTCAGCAGTCTTCGCTGGGCTAAATGCAGTAGATTTCCCGTAACTGTTCGGACAGTCAGGCTTTCAGCCTGCGTCTATTATTAATTCAGAGGCACCGCAAGGTGCCTCTGATGTATCTGCTTCATACAAAAGGCCTGAGCGCCCCATTACATCTTACAGGTTAAGGGATCAGTGACCCTCACATACACGGACCAGCGGCTCTGAGACCACCAATGATCCGGGCCCATGAGCCCCTGAGCTACCGATATTCAGAGTCTATGAGGCCCTCCGTGTCCCGAGCCTGTGACCCTCAGAGCCCCCGAGCCACTGAGGTCAGGTTGTCCTGATGTTCTGAAGGTTCTTATGCCCCGGGGCCATTAGGCGTTGACGATCGCTGCCCTGAATTCCATGACGTCCTGAAAGTCACCTTTATTATCAGGTCACATATGAGTCCTTGCCATAAGGACCTGCGGATAAGCATTAATTAAGCATCAAATCGCCCTGTACGCAGCTGGCGTGTACCGGCCGATTTTCGCGAATCATGCTCAAAGGGACAGGCTGGAATTGTGAGATAATCGCATGGCTGGCATGCCCGGAACATGAAATGAGCCTGATTGAGTATCAGAGCTTCCTGATGATTGACACCGGAGTATCCAGGTACATAAATCAGACAAGGAAGGTGAAATAATGCGCTACCTCGTACTTACTGACATCCACGGTGCAGCCGGAGTGCTTTCCAATGCACTCAAGTATTTTGATCAGTACTCCTGTGATTACCTGGTCCTGCTGGGCGACCTGCTCAACCACGGTCCTCGCAACATCATCACCGAGACCTACGATCCACCAAAGGCTATTGAGCTGCTCAACACCATGGGCTCAAAGATCATAAGCGTTCGTGGAAACTGCGATGGTGAGGTTGATTCCATGATGTTCAAATTCCAGTGCAATGCTCCTTACGCCAACATCATCGTCTCTGATCCATCAGGTCCTGATGCCACTGGCCGTACCAGATCACAGCGTATTTTTCTTACTCATGGTCATCTGCACAAGATTGATGCCGAAGACCTTGCCACTGCAGACGAAATGCGCGACAGTCTCGGACTCAAGTCTGGCGACATTGTGCTTAGCGGTCATACCCACGTAGCCGGTGTTTTCCCTAAAAAGAACGGTCTTATCAACATCAACCCGGGCTCTCCAACCCTGCCAAAGGGCGGCACAAAGGCCGGCTTTGGACTGATCCTTGAGGATCGAATGGAAATCAGGGATATGGATGACAACCTGGTTGATACCTATATGTTTAAATTCGTCTGATAAACGGGCCTCAAGGCTCTGATGTCAGCATACAAAGGTCCAGAGCCCGCCGGTTCTGGACCATTTTTTTAAGGCACAGCAATGAAGTCAGGCTCAACGCATCAATCATCGACGGCTGTTTCTCATGCATCAGCATCAGCTCCAGCCCTCGTATCAGCATCTTCAGCTGGTCCAACCATCGCATTAGCCTCTTCAACTGGTCATTGCCTCGCATCGGCCTCTACAGCTGGTGCTGCCCCCGCATCGGTTTCTAAAGCTACTCCAGCCAACGCTTTCATGCCGGCGTCTGCTCATGCCAACGCTTTCATGCCGGCGTCTGCTCCAGCATCTGCATGCGGGCTCAAATCCGCAACTGCAGCATCAGGGAGTACAGATAAGGCAGCCCCATTAGCATTGCGATCTCTGGAACTGTTCTGTGGTGCTGGTGGTCTGGCTTTGGGCCTTGGGCAGGCTGGATTTGCGCATGAGGGATTGTTTGAGCGCGACTCTGATTGCTGCAGAAATATTGCAGACAATATACAAAGGGGGTGCCCGCTGACGGAAAACTGGAAGATCTTCAGACGTGATGTCCGTGAGATTGACTGGCTGGAGATGGGGTTCAAGGCCGGTGAGCTGGCACTGATATCGGGCGGGCCACCGTGTCAGCCTTTTTCAGTTGGCGGAAGGGCAAAGGCCTGCGATGATGCAAGGGATATGTTTCCTGAAGCAGTCCGGGCGGTAAGGCAGCTTCAGCCTCAGGCTTTTGTCTTTGAAAATGTGCAGGGACTGCTTCGGCCTGCTTTTGCCTCTTATTTCAAATATATTCTGCTCCAGCTCACATGGCCGTCACTGGTACGTAAGCCAGATCAGAACTGGGAGCAGCACCTTCATGATCTTAAGGCACATGATGAGGGCAGCCACGGCTCAGCTGAGTATCAGGTTGCATATCGTTTGTACAATGCTGCAGATTTCGGAGTGCCACAGGTAAGACAACGCGTCTTTATTACCGGAATAAGAGCAGACCTGAATATGGCCCCTGAGCTTCCTGAACCAACTCATGCAAAAGAAGCACTGCTCTACAGCAAGTGGGGTGATGGCAGTTACTGGCAGCGTCATGGACTTAAGAAACCGACTGTCTGTGATATCAATATTATGGCTCTCAACAAGGTAAGCAGATTTGTTCAGGATAACCCTCACATCAAGCCATGGTGTACTGTGCGTGATGGCATAGGAGATCTGCCATGTCCGCTGTCTCCAGAGGCTGCAGCCTGTAACAGCCATGAGTTCCGTGCCGGTGCCAGAGCATATGCCGGTCATACCGGTTCTCTGCCTGATGCCCCATCTAAGACCATCAAGGCTGGTGTCCATGGTGTTCCTGGCGGGGAAAACATGATTACTCTTGATGATGGCAGTCTGCGCTACTTTACTGTAAGAGAAAGTGCCCGCATCCAGACATTCCCTGATGATTATCACTTCCACTCATCATGGACAGAAAGCATGCGCCAGATAGGCAATGCCGTTCCTGTAATGCTTGCTGCTGCGGTAGGACGCACGATCTTCTCGGTGCTGTCCAGAGCAGACAGATCTCATAGCTGACAGTAAACCGGCCGGGTCTGTACAGGTAAAAGAGGATGAGTTTCTGTGCACTAAGGGGGCAGTAAGGTAAGAGCAGCTGAGTATTCTTAAGTCAGGCAGTTGAGAGACTTGAGCCTGTACAGGATGCAACTGGGCTGATCACCGCAGGGACTCTTACGACAATCACAGCACTTATATGCGTGTACAAGAGAAAAAGGGCTCTGCGTCTATGACAGCAGAGCCCTTTTTCGTGATGGCATATGCCTGCTTATGGCCTTGCCTGCTCCTTTAGTTCAGCAATACGCTCTTTGGTATTTGCTATGTGCTCGTTGAGAACCTTCTGGCAGTCTAGCAAAAAGGCATTGAACTCTTTGAGTTTTGCTGTGTCCTTAGCTGGAATTGACTTGAGATACTCAGCCATTTTGTCTGTGTTCTGGCAGCGCTCATAAGTTGCAGGCAGAGAAATATCAAAGGCAGCACCGTCAAGAGCTTTGCCTTTACCACTTACAGATCCGTTGTGGCCTTCAGTTTGTGCACTCTGTTGATCCGTGGAGACAGCTGCCGTACCAGTGTCAGCAGCGGTGGATTTGAAATTTTCCTGTCCGCCCTGAGCATGGGCACTTATTGGCAGGATGGTCAGCATGGTAAGTGCAGCAGCTGAGGCTGCGCGTGCAAGAGCCTTGTTCAGTGGCATGATGGTCTCCGGAAACTTAGTAATATCGCGATTATACCCGCCTTTTACCTGGCTTAAAGACGGAAACCTTAATTCAGGATCATCAGCTGCACAAGCATCAGTTGAACCGGCATTACCAGCTTAGGAGCACCAGCACCAGCATCAGCTGAACCGGCAGCACCTGTACCGCAACCGGCCGGGTCATCAGCTGCTGCATGCAGCAGCGGCGGTCAGCCGCGTCAGCGGCTGTGCCGCCGCAGTTAAAGACAGGCTGAATATGGCGGGTAAGCCCTGTTGCAATGAGGGCATGCATAGACACAAAGCTACTGAAAGGTGTGTCATGCAGCAGGGTTATGGATGTTGGGTAAAGGAAATCTGCAACTCTTTTAATAGAAATGTATGAGCTGTGTTGGACAGTTATGGTTTCAAAGCCATATTCTTAATATGAGATGCAGATCAAATTTAAAAAAGATCATAAGATTTTAAACGAATAAAACATGATATACATCACGTTTTAACATTATCATGTTGGATAGACTGTAAGTCCGCGCTCAAATTTTTTAAAAAAAGTGTTGACGCGGTGATGAAAATCATTAAAATACGTTTCCGCTGTGACGCACTGAGCAAACAGCTGCAAAGGCCAAGCGCCTCCAAGTTCTTTAAAAATCAGGTACAGACAATCTGTGTGGGTTCTTTAAGTTAAGAACTTTGAGTTTTGCCAACAAACTGGCAACTGGTTACAGTTGCACTTCAAACGAATCATTAAAGTGAAGAGTTTGATCATGGCTCAGATTGAA
>NZ_JALKIL010000053.1 GCF_023051105.1 Anaerobiospirillum sp. NML120449
TATCGATCTGGTCGAAAGCTCTTACTTCACCACCGAACTTCTCAGCGAGAACCTTGGTTAAAGCAGCGGTTAAAGTGGTCTTGCCGTGGTCAACGTGACCGATGGTGCCTACGTTTACGTGTGGCTTAGAACGGACAAACTTCTCTTTTGCCATTTTTTAATTCCTGAAAACCAAATCGGAGTGCTCACAGATATAGGATGGAGCGGGCAGCGGGAATCGAACCCGTATCACAAGCTTGGAAGGCTTGGGTAATAACCATTATACGATGCCCGCACTGATTATCTGTGCTAGACAAAAAGCCCTCGTCTTAAAGCAGACTGATGAGTTATGAAAGTTTAAGAAGATGGGATTTTGTATTTATCTAAGAATTAGATAGGGAGGTTGTCGTGATGACATAAAGACGGGAGAAAGATGGTGGAGGGAGAAGGATTCGAACCTTCGAAGGCAGAGCCGGCAGATTTACAGTCTGATCCCTTTGACCGCTCGGGAACCCCTCCAAGCCATTTTGGTATCCCGTATTGCTCGGGACAACCGCGCTTTCTTTTCGTTAGCGTCAGAAAGCGATGCCTATTTTACGTATCGCCCCATACCTTGGCAAGCGTTTTTTCAAAAAATTTTTGAATTTTTTAACACTTTTTTCAGAAACTGCTTATTTATGCGCTTTCTAAAAGCAAAAATCTGCAACTTATTTTGCCCCGTGACAGCGTTTCCACCCCGCAACAGCCCGACATGAAGTCCGTAACCCCACTCCGGCATGCACCTCAGACACAGTTTTTTAATCTTAATCTGTCCTTAACCCCCTGTTTACCTCCCCATACCAGCAAATTTTTACGCATGAAATTTCCACAGTGAGATCTGCGTCGCCCCAAAATCAATTTTTTACCAAAACTCCCCACCCCGCTTAACCACCTCATTACAGCCCACCCACTCACTCACCCACCCACCCCCCCACGACCCCGCCCCACTTACCAGCGACCGCCCCCAGCCACTCCCTGCACAAACCAGCCACAGCTGTTGCAACTTCACTCACAACATCAATCCGGGGTCCGTGGACGCGGGATGCGACATAAGCCCTTTGGACCTCCCATATGCGACAGCACGCTGAGCATGGCATTGGCAAGGGATTGGCGAGGTATTGCCTCTTTGACTATATATGCAGAGGCAACAGACAGGCGTACGCACTCGACGCTGTGACTGCTGGCAGCGCCCCGGCGTCAATATCTGAGAGGCTGGCAGCGCCACCGGCGTCGGCATCCGATCATGAAGTTAGCCTTACCTTTATTAATGTAGAGCTCGGCCGATCAGTATTTGACCTGACATCAGAGGCTCCCCCCTGTGCTGTGCCGTGCAGGAACTGGCTGTGCGGTGCGGTGCGTGCTTTTGCTCAACATTGCTGTGCTGCTCTCAGGCACAGATTATTTGAGGAGCTTTATGGAGGGCATGGTAGACAGGCTGGCTGGTATGTTGGGTGAGCAAAGCCTGTTCAGGGTTACAGGTTTGGGTTAGTGGCGATATTTTTTTGAGCTGGATCACATGAAGAAAAATATAGATCAGTGTGGTCGAAAATATGTTCTTAAGGTAGATTTTGTACTGTCACAGTGTATGGTTGTGTCTAAAATGGAACCTGTTGACGGCAGTGCTGTGCAGCATGTTTAACACAGCCAGATGCCTGTCCAGACACAGAACTTTTTCAGGGAAGCCGGCTTACTGGCGTATTGCCATACTGCCTTATTGCAGCTGCCAGACAGTCTCTAAAATGCAGCAAGACTGTTGATGCTGCGCAGCATCAGACGCGTCTTGTACCGTCGCTCACTGGCTGTCGCGGCACTGGCTGACACGGTATTGAGTGTCGCAGCATGGCATGTCGCGACATTGGGTGTCGCGGTATGGTCTGCCCCGGCCTGCGCCCTGGCCCGGAGCCATCAGAGCCCGTAACGGAAATTTTGAGGTACCTCAGCTATGTCAGTTATTTTCAACGAGCAGGAACAGAGCTTTACTTTAAGCAATGGCCGTATTCAGTACGTCATGCAGTTATTCCTTGAGGGCTATCTGGGCCATATCTACTTTGGCAAGGCTCTCAAGCACTTCAATATCAAGCGCGCTTTTTACCAGACTGAGCGCGAGGGCGCCCCTAACCCTGGCAAGCATGCCGATGCCCGTACCTTCTCCCTTGATGTTCTTCCTCAGGAGTACTCAGTTTACGGCTCAGGTGATTTCCGTATTCCGGCCCTTGAGGCCACTCTGGCTAATGGTACCTCCACTCTGGATATCCGCTACCACAGCCACCGTATTTTTGAGGGCAAGTCTGATCTGACCGGCCTGCCTTCCTCCTATGCCTCTGCCGACCAGGCTACTACTCTTGAAATCACCATGCGTGAAGTTGCAGGTGATCTTGAAGTAGTCCTGTCCTACACCATCTTCAAGGACATTGATGTCATCACCCGTCACGCTGTCATCAGAAACATTGGCTCTGAGACTGTTGCTCTGCGCCGTGCTGCCTCATTTACCCTTGATTTCCCTACTGAAGAAATGGACCGCATTCATCTGTGGGGCAAGCATGCTTTTGAGCGCAATGTTGAGCGCACTCCATTAACTCACGGTATTGAAATTTCCGCTTCCAGCCGTGGTGCAACCTCTCACCAGCACCAGAACTTCCTTGCTGTCTGTGACCGCACTGCTACTGAGTTCAGCGGTGATGTCTATGCTGCCTCTCTGGTATGGTCAGGTAACTTTGAGGCTGCCACCGAGGTTAACTCCTTTGGCAATACCCGCATGGTAATGGGCATTAACAGCTTTGACTTCAAGTGGATGCTCAATGCCGGTGAAAGCTTCACCACTCCTGAGGCCGTGCTGGTATTCAGCAGCGAAGGTCTCAACGGCATGTCCCAGAATTTCCATCGCTTTGTCCGCAACCACATTGTTCGTGGTGAGCACCGTGACGCCCCACGTCCAGTTCTGGTTAACAGCTGGGAAGCTGCCTATATGGACTTTACCGAGGACAGCATCGTGCGCTTTGCCGAAGATGCCGTAAAACTCGGTGCTGAATTAATCGTACTGGACGACGGCTGGTTTGGTGTACGTGACAAGGACAACTGCAGCCTGGGCGACTGGACAGAGATCAACACCAAAAAGCTGCCTAACGGTATTAAGGGTCTTTGCGATCGTATCCACGGTCTGGGTGCAAAATTCGGCCTGTGGGTTGAGCCTGAGATGGTAAACCCTGATTCCAATCTCTTCCGTGCTCATCCTGACTGGGCCATTGGTGTGCCTGATCATGAGCGCTATCAGCAGCGTAACCAGTATGTGCTGGACCTGTCCCGCAAGGAAGTACGCGACTATATTGTCGACTCTATCTGCGAGGTCCTGGGCTCAGCTGAAATCGACTACGTAAAGTGGGACATGAACCGTAATCTTACCGATATTGGTTCATGGGGCTATGGCAAGGAGCAGCAGCAGGAAATTGCTACCCGCTTTGTGCTGGGCGTATATGACATCATGCAGCGCATTACCTCTGCCTTCCCTCACATTCTCTTTGAGAGCTGTGCCGGTGGTGGCCGTCGCTTTGACATGGGCATTCTCAGCTACATGCCTCAGACCTGGACCTCTGACAATACTGATGAAGTATGCCGTCAGAAGATTCAGTACGGCACTTCCATGATCTTCCCTCCAATCACCATGGGCTGCCACGTAAGCGCCTGCCCTAACCACCAGGTTGGCCGTACCACTCCAATGCTCAGCCGCTTTGTCTGCGCCATGTCAGGCAGCTTTGGCTATGAGATGGATCTGGGCAAGCTCTCTGAGGAGGAGCAGAAGGAAGTTGCCGGACATATCGCTCTGTACAAGGAGCTGCGCAACACCATTCAGTTTGGTAATTTCTACCGCCTCATGTCCCCATTTGAGGGTAATGGCAACGAAACTGCCTGGCAGTTTGTCTCTCAGGACGGCAGTGAAGTCATCCTCATGTACTTCAGAAATCTCTGCCAGCCACAGGGCAATATCCGCAAGATCCGCCTGACCGGCCTTGATGAGAATGCCACCTACAAGGTAACTCACCACATGTACAACAGCTCTCTGGCCTGCAATGCCCTTGATTACCTTTCCAACTACAATCTCGAGGGTGATGTATTCGGCGGCGACGAGCTCATGCACTTTGGCGTCAACATGGACAAGGTAGATCGCGACTTTGCCGCTTACCTGATTTCATTCAAGCGCCAGTAAGAATTTCAGGAGCCGTGCCTCAGATTATCAACGCTGTAATCAGCACGGCCTCAACCATTCATATTAAGCAACAAGCCTCTGGTACCTGGTACCAGGGGTACCCAGGGCCACATTATGTGGCCCTTTTTATTTGTGTCCAGGGCACCGGCGCCGGACGCCAGCTCCGCTGACGCCACCGCCTCCGTTGACGCCTGTACCTGCGCCTGCACCTGCGCCAATGCGCAGCTGCACAGCTGTCAGCGCCCGCCCCTTGTGCGGACTACTGAGGCCATAGCACAGCTATGATGCCTGGAGGAATACTTTATAAAACAGTATGGACAGTGCGAACAATAAGGATGGGCATAAGTGCAGATAATAAGCAGGAGCACCAGTGCAGACATCCGGGTATCTGCACTGCTGGCCGGGGCAGAATGGCTCAGGACTACAGTAAGGCAGGAGTGGTATTGGCAGTGCGGCGACGGCGGTAAGAGGCCGGAGTCGTACCTGTCACTTCTCTGAATATGCGGGCAAAGTGTGAAGAGCTGCTAAAGAGCAGCATCTGCGCTATTTCGTATACCGGGATCTCTGTCTGTACCAGCAGACGCTGAGCTTCCTTAATGCGCTCATTGCGCAGGCATCCTGTTACTGACATGTTGAGGCTGCGGCTGAGCACCCTGTCCAGGTAGTCTGCGTTTACCCCCAGCTCTGCTGCCAGCTCCAGTCTGTCGGTACTGCTGTAGACATGGCGTCGTACCGCCTCCAGCGCCCGCACAGTAAGAGGATTGTCCATATGGGACTTGCCCGCAGCCTCCTTGAGCTCTCTTACCATACGGGCAAAGATCACTCCGCTTTTAAGACCGATAAAATCAGCCTCTTCAGGAGTACGGCAGTTTTCAATACCCAGAATCAGCCAGTCAGCAATGGTATAGGCCTGCTCTACACTCAGTCCACCGGCAATGGCCGCTCTTGAGTTGAGCACCAGGCCGCATATGGCCAGATTCTGGGAGGCGCGCAGTGCTGTATACCCCAGAGTACCGTTCTGACCATTACGGCTGGAGTTCTGTACCTTCATGTAGGCCTCAGGGTCTCCAACGGTTACTGCATCCAAGGCTCTCAGTTCAAAAAGGTAGGAGCTGTGCGGACGGTCATCAGGCACCACATCTTCCCAGCGGGGCATGACATGACGCACAGGATCAAGTTCGCTGAATATATCTTCACCTGGCCTGCTCTCAAGCGGAGTCAGGGCTGCAATCAGACGGCGGGCTGCAAAGGCAAGACTGTCGAGCTGAGTGTTAACTGCACTGCGACGCAGAGCGGCTGTCTGCTGATTGCGCTCATCAGGCAGCGGTCCCACTATAACGGCAGAGAGATCAGGGAGCAGATAGCCACCAGATGGCTGCTCACGGGTCAGCCTTACCGGGTCACTGCGCGAACGCACCATTGCCAGAGTGTCGTTGAAAAGCTGGCTTTGTACAGCCTGCTCATACTCAGTTCCAGCCGGCAGACGCTTAAACAGCGTCCGCCCCTGAGCATCAAGCATGATTACAGGGCAGGCGCCCAGCTCATAAAGGCCGTTGAGCATGGAATCAAAAAAGTTCTTCATGACATTTAACAGGAACACAAGGGCAGAGAAGAAGAAATCTGACTGCCATGCCGGGCGGCAGCCACGACGGGCAGCCAGGCGCAGCGACGCGCTGAGCCAGGCTGGCTGCGGCGCAGCCCGGCCTGGCCCGCCACCTGGCTGTTGCTGCAGCCATAGCCATCATTGTACAAAGGGTAATTTAAAGAATCAGGGCCATGATATGACAGCGCCTGTGCGGACTGACCGTCCGCACAGGCGCTTATAAGGAAATTACAGCACAGTCAGTTAAGACTCACTTTTGTTGCTGGAGTCATTGCTCTGATCATTACCCTGGCTGGCCTGCCCCTGGAGGACATCTTCCATGCTGTCATCATCCTCACCTGGCTCTGATACTCCCTCATGGAAGACAAAAGAGGCCTGGCTTGGATAGCCATAGACAGAGCACAGTCCATCACCAAAGCCAAAAGCAGAGTTATCACTGTTACTGTAGGACTCAGGCGGTTCACTGGCCTTCTCCTCCTCAGGGCTCTTATAGGCACTGGCAGGAGTAATAGGCAGCACACCATCATCCGAGGTAATAACACCCTGAGAGCCCGGCCTGATCCTTGAGCTCATGTCAGCTGCTGCACTGCCACCACCTGTTACCTTGCCAGGCCCTGTGCTGCCAGTAGCGTCACTGCTGCTGTTGCCACCGCTCAGGTCACCACCATGGCTGCCGGTATTGCCCAGAGCACCTCCAAGAGTACTGCCTGATGACATCTGAACACTCTCAAGAGAGTAATTGCCATCATGACAGCCCTCAGGAGCCGGAGTAATCTCCACTGTCTCCTGGAACTGAGGCTCAGCTGGTATGCCCTGAGTGCTCTGCTCACCGCTCAGTGCATTGCTGCCACTGTGAGCGCCGCTCTCAGCATTGCCCTGCTCATCAGAGCCAATGCCCTGACCCAGACGTCTTACCATCTCAGCATGAGCGGCATCTGAGTGAGCCTCAGCCTGAGCAGTCTTTTCATCAACAGCCATGTCACCAGGAACAGCTGCGGCAGCCACTACCTCATCTGGCAGTGCCTCGCCATGCTCTGCAGGTGCAGCACCATCAGCCGCTGCACTACCAGCGTCAGTCTCTGCAGCTGCCATCTGAGATGCTGCCTGCTGAGCAGATGTCTGCTTCTCAGCCTCATCGCCCTTCCAGGCGTACTTTTCGCCCTGCTCAAAGCCGTCGAGGCTGGAGAAAGTTACGCCACTGAGCTTATCAGTCGCCCCCTCAGCACCGCTGTTTTCAGCAGCAGAGCTGTCAGCATGCTCACTTGCAGATACAGGCTCTAACTTAGGCAGACTGTCATCGCTGTCATCACGTGCAGCAAGAGACAGTTCACTGTCATCCCCCTGAGCACTGTCTTCAGACCAGTTAAGGGAAGCTGACTTGCTATCCTTGCTATCATCAGCTGCCGTCAGGGTATTGCTCTCACCTGGAGATGCCTCATTGGAAGCTACCAGACTGAAGTGAGGGGCCGGAGACAGGTTGAGCTTTCTGTCTTCAGACTGCTCAGTATCAACAGTCATGATTTCAGGCTGGATACTGGCATCGCCATCAGTGCCGGCCGCTGCATGCTCAGCTGTGGCTGATCCGCTGTGAGCTGGCTCATCCTGGTCCTCACTGCCCTGGGCAGCCGCGCCCGGGCCCTGCCCGGCATCAACGACCTGGCCCTGGGCAGCTGCGCCCTGGCTCTGGGCGACGGCTGCGCCCTGGCCCTGGGCAGCTGCGTTCTGGCTCTGCTGAGCAGCTGCGCCTGTCAGCTGTTCTTTACTGGGAAAGCCGTCAGGTGAGGCACCTGAATTTGCTGTGGATGGGGCGCCCTGAGTATCGTTGCTCTGTGCGCCGGCTGTGCTGCCTGATAACTCTGAACTGTCCTGATTTAAAACAGTGGCAGCGGACTGGTCAGAGCTCTGAATATAAGGTTGCCTGGGAGCTCCGGCACCTGTGGCCATGCCATCTGAACAGGTTTTGATGTCATAGTCCATCTTCTCAAAGAGAGCTGCCTTGAGATCATCAGAGAGCAGTCCCTGAGCATCAAGTGATGAGATGCAGGACTTGTAGAAGAACTCAATATCCTTGAGCTTCACCTCAGACTCAGGACCACCTGATGCCGAGGATGACAGCAGGGATCGCAGCTGCTCGATACGCTCCTTGAGCTTCTTATCGATAATCTGGCATAAGAGCTCAAAGCGGCGACGGTTATCTTCGTTCAGTCCGTTACGGATTCTGAACAGTTTCTCATCAGGCACCGGGGCAGCACCTGCGCCGGCCGCAGTTGCGCCGACAACGGCGCCTGAGGCTGCAGTAGCGGCTGCCCCCTGACCTGCGCCCAGAATGGCAGCTCCGGATACGGCAGCACTGTCAGCTGATGGCAGTGGGGTGCTGACTACAATGGTAGAGCCCTCATTGTCCTGACGGGCATTGCGGGCTGCTGCGGCGGCAGCAAAGGCCACATCATACTGAGAGACTTCCTCACCAGGGCGACGATCACCACCTGCCGGTACTGAGGCACTGGCTGCAATGGCCGTCTTGATGTCCTTGGAGCGGAAAGTGTTCTCCAGATCCGCTGCCGTCAGACTGTCACGGCTGTGCTCAGCTGCACTGATGGCGGCCTTGCGTGAAGCAATCTCATCAGCAAGGGTTGAGGTTCTGATGATATTGGTGGTGCCAAGCGGAGTGGTCTGAGTACGTGACTGCAGACTAAGAGGACCGGCTGTGGCCCCTGATACGCCAGAGCTGGCAGCTGCGCCTGCTCCATGAGCACCGGAGGCGTTACCTGATCCCTGGGTCTGACTGCCTGCTGAGCTTTGTGCAACGGAGGCATCAGCGCCCCTTGCTGATGATGTACCCTTTACTGAGGAGAGCAGTTCAGGAATACCGGCATCGCTGCTGTCAGCTTCTCTGATATTGCCGCCAATGAAGTCCTCAAGATCATCATCATCGAGATCATCCTCTGAGGCTGAGCGTTCCTGAGCTGAGGCCATGGCCTCGGCTCTGATACTGTCAGCTGAGTCATTACCTACACCAAAGACAGTAGTACCGGTCTTGTCAGAAGGCGCAGAGCTGTCAAAAATCGAGAACTTGCGATCACTGCGGGAACGGTCACCAGAGCGCTGCAGCTCGGATGCTACCTTGAGTACATCCTTGGCTACAGAGGCAATCTCTACAGTAGCAGAGCTGCCGCCCTCATCAGATACTGAACTGTCCGAGCTCTCAGCTCCACCTGAGGCAGAGCTGTCAGCACCAAAGCGGCTGGATCCATCCTTGAGGTTCTTATCCAGATCAGCCTCAAGCTCTTTTTGCACCTGACGCAGTTCACGACCGGCTTCATTGAGCAGCGGAGCCAGAGAGGCAATACGGGCACTGGCCTCAGCAAAGGCTGCAATATCAACATTGCCCTTCTCTGAGCTGATTTCCCTTACCAGGGTGCCCTCATCTCGTGGCAGAGCCTTTGGTGAGGAACTGTTAAGCAGCTCTACCGGGCTGTCCTTGACTCCGGTGGCACTGCCGACACCGGCAGTGGTAGTGGCAGTGGCAGCGGATGCTGCCCCCGCCGCAGCTGTGCCGCCTGATGACCCTGCACCGGTGGCTCCTGACAGAGCCTCAAGCACTGAGTTGAGCGGGCTGCCCGGTGGCAGGGCTGAAGTGCTGCCTGCCAGTGGTGATGTCACTGTGCCAGGCTCAGCCCATGACAGTACGGTACGGGCAAATACCTTTGCTGAGTCATCAGGCAGAGAGGCGATAAAGTCATCGTTATTGCCTGAAAAGTCAGCAAGTCTTACCTTGTCCGGACCGGTAAAGAGCAGTTTGATAATCAGACGGCGGGCAGCTGAGGTCTGATACTGATCGACAATGCCGGCATCACGGGCCTTTTCCACTGCCTTTTCAATATCAAAGGAAGTAAGTGAGCTTAAGGTACGGCCCTCAAGAACTGATGCAGCTATTGGAACCAGAGCATCAACAGTACGCTGCTGAATGGCAGTAAGGGCAACTTCACCTAAAACCGGTGCTGCCACTGCTGCCGCCTGAGCTTCGCCTTCACCTGCGGTGCCGACGGCACCTCCAGTGGCTCCAGCACCTGCAGCGCCGGCTGCTGCGCCTGCATTGCTGGCCGGGACACCGGCCACTGTGGCGGCCTGCTCGAGGGCATGACCGGCTACAGCGGCTACTGACTGAGCTGGAGTGTTCATCCTGCTGGCGGCGGCCAGCAGCTCAGCCATTGATGCCGGCGTACTTACTCCACCAGGGGCAGCAGAGGCTGCAGCGACAGTACGCAGGGCACTGGCAGTCTCAGGGCTCAGACCTGGACCATCGTCATCATCCTCACCTGTGAAGCTATCATCAGCACCCAGCTGCTCAATATTCTTATAGCGCTCCTTGAGTGCAGCCAGTGCGGCCTCCTGCTCGGAAAGCTGCGCAACGCCAGGTGCAGCCGGTGCAATGCCAGAGGCAGCCGGTGCAGCTGCGGCAGCATCACTGTGGGCGGCGCCCGCACCTGATGCCCCGCTGTCAGCAGCTGACGCAGCAACCGGTGCTGCAGCAGCCGGTGCTGCAGCTGCAGATGGAGCGGCAGCCGGGGCGCTCAGTGGCGGCAGCGGCATGGCGCTGCTGCCACGTGAGGCCAGAGCAGCTGCAAAAGCCGCCTCACGGGCAGCAAGGGCAGCCTTGTTAACAGCCTCATCAAGGGCGCTGCCGCTAAGACCCGAGTCACGGCCGGCAGCGCGTGCGGTCAGACCGGCGGCCTCCCAGGCAGCATCGGCTGTTGCCAGAGCATGACGGGCACCATCGGCATCTGTAAGAGTGCGGCACTGATCTTTGAGGTTATAGCCAAGTGAGCGTGCTACAGCTGCAAGATTTTCTACTTTATAAAGCAGTTTGTAGATAATCTGTCTGTGGCTGTCATCAAGACCTTCCATAAGCTCAAACACTGAGCTCAGGCAGGAGTTGAGGGTACGGTTGTAAGGCAGGCCCTGCAGGGAAGCAAGACCATTTTCCATGGTCAGAGCACGCAGCAGCTCAAGGCCCTCATCCTCAAGAGTCAGGCGGTCCAGATCGGCAGCACAGGCGCGCTGTCCGGCACGGGCCTGTTCAGCTTCTGCCATGGCGGCTGTAAGCTGCTCTTCTTTGAGGGCCAGAGCTGCTTCAAGGGCGGCAATGCGCTCTTCATAGGCCGCAGAGCGTCCCTTGATTTCCTCTTCAAGAGTGGTACGTCCTGAGCGCACTTCGTCCATGGCTGCGCTGGCAGCGCGGGCAATCTTACGGTCACGCTCCACAAGGAAACGGCTGAAGCTTCTGAAGAACTGCTGCTCCAGAGAAAGCAGACCTGAGCTGATGCTCTCAGGAACAAAAGGAATCTGCTCACGCAGTTCCTTTTCCTGCTCCTTGATGGCAAGCAGCTCCTGATTGCGCATATATCCTGTAAAGCGCTCAATAACCAGCTCATACTCTTCAGCTGTAAGAGCAGGAGCAACGGTCAGCAGCTGTTCATAGCCGGCTGTTGCGCCCTCCTGATAGCTGCGCTTGAGCTCATCAAAGAGCCTGTCCAAGATATCGTGCTGCTCAAAAATACTCTGAGTCATATTTCTCCGCCCTGATAACTAAAGTGCGTGCCTGTTGTGCTGCGCTCCCGGCCCTGGCCCAGACCCTGCGCAGGCCTGATGATAAATTCCATACCGTACCCTGCTGCCCCTGCAGCACCATGCCCTGGCGGCAGCTGCAGCTGCAGCGGCACCGGCAGCCGCAGTTCCATCCTGGCATGCCGCCCTGCACGGCTGCGGCCGGCAGCCTGCACCGTCCCGGCCATGCGCTGACAGCAGGCACACAGTGCCCGACCATATGCTGGTCGGCCGGAACTGTATTTACTGAGCTAAAATGCAGTGCGCGCCGGGGAGCATTTGCAAGGATCTAAGGATCTGATGCAGAGCCAATAACAATGCTCAGGCAGCCATAAAATGCGACGGCCCGATTAACCGGCAGTGATACGGCAGCTTAAGGGCCATGAGTTAGACCTCAAATGCCGCCGGAAATTCATCAGTGCCCTCATTTTAACTGATCGCACGGACAAATCTCCCCGCAAAGCCCTGATATTGCCCAATTGCTGAGCACTTTAATCACATTACCGGCAGCACAGCCTCATCGACTGCCGCTTATTCTGTCATGGCCCGGACATACAGCCGTGCATGGCTGTCCGGCAGATCCTGGGCGCTGCGCTGCTGCGCCCGCATGCTCAGCTCAGTGCAGAGCTGCAGATAAGGCAGCTGCGCCCTGCCCTGTCCCCATGGCAAGGCAGCACAGACAGCCCACATAAAGATCAGCCAAGCTGACGTCCCGTCATGCCACCAGGTGCTGGGGGACCTACGCCCCGCTCCGCCCCATGTCCAGAGCCTTAGCCAGCCCGGCCCAATAGTAAAGCCCTCAGCTCCGGCAGCAAGGCCCGGCAGTCGGCAGTCGGCAGTTTCGTCAGCTCAGGCCGGAAGCTGGCCAGTTCCAGCAGTACAGACCGGATGCTGAGAGGTTCCGGTAGTACGGACCAGATGCTGGGAGGTTACGGCAGGGGAGGCCAGAGGCTGGGCAGAGCCCCACGGGCACTGCCAGCCAGGATTACCTGGTCTGTATGGCTGCCGGGGATGGGCAAATTATTATATTTTCTTTATTAAGTGTTTTTAAAAATATCTGTCGATGTGTACACTGTACAGCTGGTTGTTGCAGGACTTTAATCAGGTCTGTTTTTCAGGATCCCAGTTAAGCCCTTTTGACGCTCTAAAGCTCGTCAGTTTGCAGCTCTGTCAGAGCCGCAGTCAGCGAGCGCTCGGCCCCGCGCAGATGTCAGCTGCACATGGTAATTTCAGGACGCAAGGCCAGTGTTTAACTGATCTTCAGCCCTGCAGCCTGCAAACACAGCAGCACTGCAGCACAGCCTGTTGCTGCAGTCTGACACCATGTTCAGGGGCTTTTTTGCGCAGGAAAAAATTCCCGGCCAAATGGCTGTTTTTCGCCGAACGCAGACTGCCTCTGTGCACACTGTCCTGAGGACAGCCTCGTGGTCACGGTCGTCACCTGCTCATTAAAAATGCTGTTTTTCCAGGATTTAACACCTGCTTTTTAGTAAGATCGCATCCACCAGCAGATGATACTTTTTTCGGGATCTGTTACTGCGCTCTCAGGCTGCTCTCATACCTGAGCTTTTGTCAGAGCCAGCCTGCGCAGCACCGGAGACACCGGCAGCTGACAGATCCGCCTTAACTCCGGTCCCCGCTGCTGATGGACCACGGGGTAAGCAACTGTAAGCCCCGTACTCACTCCCTGACAACACGGATAAGGCCGTACAGCCAGTTTGCAAGGCTGCGCTGCAGCCGACCAGCATCATGGCTGCTCACCTCAGTCCGTGCCCTCAGGATCTGTTCAGGACAGGCATGAACTGCCAGCCTGCCGGCGCCCGCTGCGCCCGCCCAGGCGACTGTCATGGCGTGGCTGCGGCTGCTGCGTCCGCAGCCGCGCTGCCGGTGCGCTGCCTGCTGTGGCCGTTGAGATGTCCCCCTCTAAGCGGAAATTCAGTTCAGCTTCTCCTTTCTTCCCAGGTTACGGATCATGAACACTAATGACACTCCAGATATTGCCTCTGCCATCAGAAATGCCGGGGCCTGTCATAACAATCAGACTGCTGCTCAGGAATTTGAAAAGATAACGCCTTTCTTTGAGTTCTCCTCTGAAACCTGGTCAACCTTTGCCCATAACAAGGATCAGGTAAATCTCACCGAAGCTGAGCTGCAAAAGTGCCTTGCCTTTAACGACAGGATCTCACTTGAGGAAGTATCCAATATCTACCTGCCCCTGTCGCGCCTGCTGCACATGTATGTGCGCTCCCGTCATGACCGCTCCACCATCATCCAGCAGTTTCTGGGCAAGAGCATTGAAAGCGTGCCTTTCATCATTTCCATCAGCGGATCAGTAGCCTGTGGCAAGACCACTACTGCCAATCTGCTCAAGCACCTGATTTCTTCATGGGATGGTTCACCAAAGGTAGATCTCATCACTACCGACGGCTTTCTCTACCCTAACAAAATCCTGCACGAACGCCGCATTGAGGCCAAGAAAGGCTTTCCTGTGTCCTATGACGTCAAGGCCCTGATGACCTTCCTGCACAAGCTCAAAAACGGCGAGCCTGATCTCAAGGTACCGGTGTATTCTCACCTTTACTATGATGTCATCCCTGATGAGTTCATCACTGTAGACCGCCCTGATATCCTCATTCTTGAGGGCGTGAACGTACTGCAGAACGGCGCTGACTATCCTGATATTCGCAACAAGGTCTTTATCTCCGACTTTATCGACTTTTCCATTTATGTCGACGCCGAGGAAGACTTCCTGGTCAAGTGGTATGTTGACCGCTTCCTCAAGTTAAGAGAGAGCACCTTCAACAATCCTGACAGCTACTTTCACCGTTACTCACGCATGAGCCAGGAGGATGCCGAAAACCTTGCCTACTCTATCTGGAGCGCAGTCAACCACGACAATCTCATCGAGAACATTCTGCCGTGCCGCAACCGCGCCAACCTCATCCTGCACAAGGGTCCAAACCACACAGTAGACCGTATCTACCTGCGCAAGTAGCAGGCCCGCATGAGCCTTGCGGCAGTGCCAGCCCCGCTGCCAGCTGCGCCCTCAGGCGACAGCCGGCACCGGCGGTACTGGCTTACACCATTACCGGCCGGGCCAACGAAAAAAGCTCCCATAAGGGAGCTTTTTTTACATGGGCAGACTGAAAGTCTGGCGCCGGTCCACGCCTGCACTGCAGGCCGGCCTGATATGGCGCCACTGCGGCGCCCGGGCAGCAGACGGCTGCAAGGGGCAGCAGGACAGGCTGCAGTGGGCAGCAGACAGCTGCATCAGCGAATGGCTATGATATGGCCTGAGCGAATGGCGGTACGGCCACCGGTATTGCTCTCAAGGAGCAGTTCGCCCTGAGAGTTTACTCCCACTACTCTGCCGGTTACTGAACGGTGGGAGGAGATAGCCACATCCACAATACGGCCCAGCAGCACATCATGACGATTCCAGCTGTCGATAAAAGGAGTAAGGCCTGAACGGCGGAAATTGTTGGAGGCGTATTTGATCTCGTTGATAAGGCCTATGCAGATGTCATTGCGCCTGACGTCATAGCCCATTTCCTCAAGAGTGGTATATGGGCGGTCAATATTGCGGGAAATGCTCTGGGAATTATGGATATTAAGACCTACACCGACAATGGCAAAGACCTCACCGTCAGGGCTTGGTACTGACTCAATGAGAATACCGGCCAGCTTCTTGTCACCAAAGACCACATCATTAGGCCACTTAAGGCGCACATTCTGTACTCCGGCAAATTCAAGAGCTGTTACCGTAGCCACGCCAATGGCCAGAGAAAAGCCCAGCAGATGCTGCAGGGACGGAAATTTGATAGCCATGGACAGCATGATGTTTGAGCCAATGGAGGACAGCCAGCGGGTGCCTCGTAATGAGCGGCCCTCAGTCTGAATCTCGGCTACCAGGGCATCACCTGATACCAGGTTGTCCTTTTCCTGCATCAGCTCAAGATTGGTAGAGGCAGTTACATCCTTTAAGGCAAAGCGGCCACGCTGCTTGATGCCCTCATAAATGGTACGGGCATTGAGCAGATCAAGACTGCGGGTAAGAACCAGATCTTCGCCATCCTGAACCAGCAGCGGCTCTATCTCATTGGCCCTGAGAGCTGTATCCTGCAGCTCCTCAACAGATACGGACAGCTCAGAGCACAGAACCTGATAGTTCATCCTCAGAGAGTCTGCTTCGTTGAGGGTTCTTAATAAGGGCATTACAAATCTCAGATCTGTTCCCATTCTCTTTCTCCATGCTTGCCGTAGAGGCGCACCTCAGGTACAAGATCAATAGAAAACTTACTTTTTACTTCAGCACTGACATAGCGGGCCATGGCCAGCACTTCATGAGGAAGAGCATCACCAAGGTTGACTATCACCAGAGCCTGCTGACCCCAGGTGCCTACCTGACCATGACGTATGCCCCGGCATCCGGCCTTGTCAATAAGCCAGCCGGCGGCCAGCTTGCAGCTGCCATCTTCAGCAGGCCAGCTGGGCACCTTGCCAAAGCTCTTTTCAAGAGCGTGCAGTACCTCAGGCTGAACATAGGGATTTTTGAAAAAGCAGCCGGCATTGCCCACATGACGTGGGTTGGGCAGCTTTTCATTGCGCAGGGCAATGACAGTATTGCGTACCGCCCCTGCATCCCTGAAGCTGCAGCTTTGCAGTCCGGCATAGTTCTGCACCGGAGTGAAAGCAAGGGGCAGCCTGAAGGTCACATGAGTGATGAAATATGAGCGGCACTGAGGCTCCTTGAAAATGGAGTGACGGTAGGCAAAGGCACATTCATCATGAGTAAAGATACGCAGCGAGCCGTCATTGAGATTGACAGCCTCCACGCTCTCAATAAGTGATCCCACCTCAACGCCGTAGGCGCCCACATTCTGTATGGGAGCTGCGCCCACCGTGCCGGGGATCAGGGACAGGTTCTCAAGTCCGGTAATGTCCTGACTGAGCATCTGCTCGATAAAATCATCAAGCACCAGTCCACCGCCTGCTCTGACCAGATAGCAGTCAGAACACTTTTCAATGCTCACGCCCTCAATTTTGTTGATGAGCACGGTGCCGTCGAAATCTTCGGTAAAAAGCACATCTGAACCGCCGCCCAGAATGATATAAGGGCCAGTGACCGGAGTCTTTAAATCATCAATGCTGTGCACCTCACGCCCTTCGCGTGCATACACAGTCAGATTGAAAGTATTGTAATTTCTCAGATCAAACATGCTCAGATCACAGATTAACAGCTCAAATCATCACGTAACTAAGCCCGCCGACAATGCCAGGGCCGGGCTCTTACAGCCTGCCTGGGCCTGGGCATTCGGCCCGTCCCTGGCACTGCTGCCCTGGCGGGCCACAGTCACGCCGCTTCGGACGGGGCCTGTTATCCCTGGCGGACAGATACGCGGGAAATGGTACCGCCCAGAGCGCGAATCTTGCGCTCAATATGCTCATAGCCACGGTCCATATGGTAAATACGGTCTACCACTGTGGTGCCCTGAGCTACCAGACCGGCAATTACCAGTGAGGCTGAGGCACGCAGATCGGTGGCCATTACCTGAGCACCCTTTAAGGTCTCAACACCGGTACAGTGAACATTATTGCCCTGAATGGACAGATTTGCGCCCATGCGAATCAGCTCAGGCACGTGCATAAAACGGTTTTCAAAAATGGTCTCAGTAATGGTACTGGTACCCTTTGCAAGAGCATTGAGCACCATAAACTGGGCCTGCATATCGGTTGGGAAGCCCGGATGAGGGGCGGTAATGATATCAACAGGCATAATGTCGCGGCCACGCATGTCGAGGTAAATATCGCTGTCTCTTACCTCTACCAGAGCATTGGCCTTGCGCAGCTTGACCAGCACCGGCTCCAGGGTGGATGGCAGTACATTACGGCACAGCACCTCACCATGGCTTGCCATGGCAGCAATAAGGTAGGTACCAGCCTCAATACGGTCAGAGACAATGGAGTGCTCACAGCCGTGCAGACGCTCCACACCCTCAATGGTAATGGTGTCAGTACCCTCACCTGCAATGCGGGCACCCATGGCCTTTAAAAACACGGCAAGATCAGTAATCTCAGGCTCGCGGGCAGCATTTTCAATCACTGTGGTGCCATCGGCCAGAGCCGCTGCCATCATGAGATTTTCCGTACCGGTAACTGAGACCTTGTCCATCATGATGGTAGCGCCATGCAGACGTCCGCCTGGAGCGCGGGAGCGGATATAGCCCTCGGCAAGCTCAAACTCGGCACCCATTTCCTGCAGACCCTTAACATGCAGATCAACAGGACGGGCACCAATGGCACAGCCGCCTGGCAGTGAGACCTCAGCCTCACCCTTGTAGGCAGTCAGAGGGCCCAGGGCCAGAATGGAGGCACGCATGGTTTTAACCAGCTCATATGGAGCGGTGTTGCTGGTTACACCATCGGTAATGCGGTAGGTGCTCTCATCGATGCGCTCGAAATTCTTGCCCATCATGGTAAGCAGCCTGAAACAGGTCTGAACATCTCTGAGATCAGGTACGTTACGCAGGGTAACAGGCTCATCTGTAAGCATGGTTGCCAGAATTACAGGCAGTGCTGCATTCTTGGCTCCTGAGATGCCTACTTCACCCTGAAGAACCTTACCACCAACTATTTCAAACTTGTCCAATGCTCTGTGCCTCAAAAAAAACTTACTGCCGACCTCTTCCGATAAACACCACACCACGCCCGCCCCTGGCCAGGGCCAGGACTATGGCCACAGCAAGGACCATGGCTCCGGCCCGCAGCGGCCCTGCCCCGGCTGCCAGGCTCCGGTCCCCGGCCCCGGCCCCGCCGGAGCACTGCCTGAGCAGGCAGACCGGCATAAGAGCATCTGCATCATACTGAGCAGCTCATCATCACATCACGATCGCCCTTGAAGCCTGACTGTGGAGTGTATGGGAAGAGGTTATCAGCTTATAAAAAAACCGGTCGTAACCGCGCAGCCTGCCTTGAGAACAAATTTGACCAGGGTGCTGCCGTACCTGCAAAAAATCCATATTTTACCAGTCTTTGCATGCTATTCCCATAGCATATCAGTCCCGGTTATACCCGGCTGTTCCCGGCACAGCAAGGACAGTTGCCCCACCGCCCCATGGCCGCCGCAGCCAGCTCCAGGCCAGCCGGCCCCGGGCCAGCTCACCCTGACAGCAGCAACTGAGGCCAGCCCCGGCTGCCGGGGCTGTCATACAGGATCAACCCCGCCAGTCCCAAACTGCCCCCGCCACGCAAAGCATGCCTTGCCGGGCACCGCGCAGCGCCGGGCACCGCGCAGCACCGGGCACAGCGCAGCACCGGGGTCAGGAGTACAGACTGCTGCCAGGCACACACTGGGCCGCACTGCCTGACATGCAGCCGCACGGGCAGGCAATGCCCGGCTGCCGCAGCGCAGCTCCTCAGGCCGGAGTGCAGGCACAAAAAAGCGCCCCTCAGGGCGCCCTTTTCAAGTTAAGCCGTAAGGACTTAGCGATCAGTCCTTAATGCATGATCATATGGAGTTTCCTGATAGATGAAGTTGATCCAGTTGCTGAAAAGCAGAGCTGAGTGCGAACGCCAGGTGCAGCGTGGCTGCAGATCAGGATCGTTATTAGGGAAGTAGTTGTAAGGAATGTCAGGATTCATGCCGGCATTCATGTCACGACGGTATTCGTCGGCAAGGGTGCCCACATCATACTCAGGATGGCCGGTTACATAGACCTGACGGCGGTCAGGTGAGGCGGCCAGGAACACACCGGCCTCATCAGAATCGGCAAGTACCACCAGATTGGTCTGATTTTCCACCACTGAGGTTGGGAAGTCGATAAAGCGCGACTGCGGAGCCAGGAAATAATCATCAAAACCACGGGTCAGAGCCGAGTAGGTGTTGGAGGTCTTGTTCATATAGACGCCCGACAGCTTGTGATCACGGTTGAGCAGCGGCAGATCATAGAAGTACTTAAATGCTGCAGCCACACCCCAGCACGAAAAGAGGGTCGAGGTTACATGGGTGGTGGACCACTGCATGATCTCCTGGAGATGCTCCCAGTAGGTAACATCATCAAAATCAGTACGATCAAGCGGAGCACCGGTGATAATCATGCCGTCATAGTTGAGATGCTTTACGTCATTAAAGCATTTGTAGAAATTATCCAGGTGAGACTGAGGTGTATTTTTTGAGACATGGTTGTCAATACGCAGCAGGTCGATATTGACCTGAATAGGAGTACTGGACAGGCGGCGCATGTACTGAATCTCAGTTACAATTTTCTTGGGCATGAGATTGAGTATGAGCAGCTCCAGAGGACGGATGTCCTGACTCTGGGCACGATCCTGAGTCATGACAAAAACATGCTCTGAAGTTAAAACTGAGGCCGCTGGCAGGCCATTGGGAATATTAATAGGCATGGCATTTCCTTGATAAAGCCCTGACGCTCCCGGTCTGGTTCTCCCTGACCATTACGGGCGCGCACCTGCTGCCGTCTGACGGTGAGCATGTCACCTCAACATAAAGACCGGCACTGCATCTTCCGCACAAAACATTCAGCCGCACAATATGCATGCACACCGGCACCGGCTCTGCGCGCAGCTGCGCTACCGCTGCTGCGCCGCCGGGACTGTGCTGCTGATGCCTGTGCACTCAGGCAGAGTTGATATGTGGCACAGATAAAAGTGTCCTGCCATGCCCACAGGGGCATGAGCAAAACAGCTTGTACCAGATAGCTTACCACAGCCCCGTTATCATGCCTGTCCGTGCCATAAATAAGCGCAGGGAGCTGAACAAATCGTTCACCTGGCTCCCATACTGTCAGGTACTGTTATACTTTCACAAGGCTGCAGGTACTGCTAAAGCAGGGTCATCAGCCAGGGGGCTGCACAGGCTGCATATCAGCACAGCAAGGCCGGACTGCGCCAACGGCTATCTGCGCCAGCTGCACAGACAGCAGAACAGACATCGCGCAGGCAGCTGCTGACGCTGCGCAGGGCGCAGCCGACAGGCAGCCAGTGACGCTGCGCAGGGCGCAGCCGTCATGAAGGCGCTGAGGCTGCAGATAAAACTGCCCACCGCCCCGGCAGGCCCTGGGGCAGAGCCATCACGGCTGATGTAAAGCCGTGACAATAGAGAGGATGCTATGCGAATTGAGCTGATTTCCACTGGTGATGAGGTCATTACCGGCAATATTGACGATACCAATGCCAGCTTTCTGTCCCGCGAGCTTTTTGAAGCCGGACTGCAGGTAAACCGCCGCCATACCACAGGTGACTCCCTTGAGGAGCTCATGGCTCTGTTTACCGAAATTTCTGAGCGTGAGGCCGTGGTGCTGGCTACAGGAGGCATGGGTCCTACCAATGATGATCTCACCACTGAGGCCATTGCCCGTACTGCAGGCGTTCCTCTGGAACTCAATACCACCTGGTATGAGCGCATGCAGGCATGGTTTGACGGCCGAGGCCGCGTCATGACCCACTCCAATCTCAAGCAGGCCATGCTGCCTGCCGGGTCAGTGATGATAGACAACCCGGCCGGTACCGCCTGCGGCTTTGCCATCAAAGTGAACAAGGCACTGTTTATCTTTGCCCCGGGAGTGCCTCGTGAGCTCAAGGAAATGTGGGAAAGCTCCATCAAGGAAATGATCATTTCCTACTCAAAAGGCACTGTGCCGCGCACCCACCTTATCAAGCTCTTTCTCATGGGCATTGGTGAGTCCACCCTCATGTCCCGCCTCGCTCCGCTGCGTCTGCCTCAGGGTATTACCATTGGTGACCGTGCTGCCTATCCTTTCATCGAGCTTAAGATCATTGGTCACGATGCCAGCGACACCGACATGTTTGCCGTGCTTGAGCAGGTAATGGAGATTGTGTCTCCTTACTATGTATGCCGCGACCACTACAGCCTCATTGACAGCCTCAATGCCGCAAAGGTGGTATTGCCGGCCGTCAACGCCCTGGATGGTGCCTGCCGTGGCTGGCTGCTTATCCACATGCAGGAGCTCTTTAAGAGCTATGTGACCTGCTCAGTGCTCAACACTCAGGAAAATAACCTGACCTGCCGTGAAAAGCACTGCATCGATCTGCAGCTGGAACATGCTCCCAATTTCAATACCATTTCCCTGCAGCCATGCCGTCAGGCCGTGGACAAGGCCATTACCGACACTCACCCTTACTGCTATGAGTTTTCCTTTAACCTCGATATCAAAAAGGACGGTCAGGCCTTTAATCTCAAGGGCAACTATCTCATTGCCCTCAGGGAAGATATCAACAGCCACGCTATCTACTCACGCAACCGCGACTTCCTTGCGCACCTGTGCTGCGTAGAGCTCTTTAAGATCATTATGGAAGAGCCTGAAGTCATTCCTGAGGACTGCCTCGTCAAGGCCATAAGCTGCACCCGCACTCCCCTCGAGGGCTGACCGCCAGGGCATGCGCCCGGCCATGCGGCCGACGTCCGCCCGGCGCAGCGGCGCCACCGCGCTGCGTTCCGGCCGCCGCTGCACTTTTCTGCAGCGCCATTATATTGTGGCCTGTTACAGAGAGTTGATACATGTACCTGTGCAGGCCTGTACCGTTCTTTGGGGGAGTGCAATATGGATACGCAATCAATAGCAAGCTCAGTTTCTTTCAAAATCAGACATCACGGCCTGGTTCTTGGCCTTATGGATCAGGATGACCTTGAAACTCTGATTAATGAGAAGCTCATGAGCACAGTGACAGATGTTCAGTTGCATTATGGCCGCCTTATAAAGCTCATGATTTTAAGGTTTGCCAGCGGAGACATGCCCCATGGTATTAACGACATGGAGTCGTTTGCATGCTCCCTGCCTGCAAACATGATCTCAACAGCTGATAACGCTGATGACGGTCCATACAGCCAGGTCACCAGAGATGCCTTCTGTGAGGTGCTTGACCGAATTGGTGATTATGGACCGGCCCGCTTTTACTGCAACACAGTATCAGATCTGATTGACCATGATGCGGTTACCTCCGCCAGTCTGACCAGCTCTTCACTTTACTTCCATGGATTCTCTCACAGCGAGCTGACAGAGATATCCCGTTATAAACAGCCAGCGTCTGCACTCACTGCAGATTTTGATGACTGTGAGAATGCGGTTGAGGCGCCTGTTACTTTTGACACTGATAATGCGCCCGCTCTGTCTGAGGTCGAGCTTATGGAAATATGGGCACGTATGCCTGGCAGCGGGCAGTCAATGATGCTTTTTCAGTCGCCGCTGTATGACAGTAAGTCCGATAAGTCACAGTCCCATGAGTCAGCCATGGATGAGGCATTGAGGGCATGTAAGGAGCAATTTCCAAATCTGAGTCGCCTTGTTGTGGACAGCGCAGCCATTACTGCTGCAATAGTAAAAGTCTGCAAAGACAACGGAACTGACCTGGTAACAAGGCTGCCTGATTCCAGGGTCAAAAAGGACTTTGAGCAGCTCAGGAACGGCTCAATATCCCTGACCATAACCAGTGCAGCAACTTATCAATCAGCACCTGAGGGAACAGGCGGCCAGGCATTCAGCTATGCCTGGCTTGGACATCATGACCTCAAATGCCGTGATGGCAGCAAAGTCACTCTCCAAAAGATCCTTTTTGTTGATGAAGCAATGAGGGCTCTCACTCAGGAAGCTGTCTTAAAAAAGGCCGAAAAAGAGCTCATTCAGGTAAACAAAAAGCTGGCAAAGCTTCAGTCTGAGCCGCGTTCAGGCAATGATGATGCAACCAAAGCTTTTCAGGAAATCATCAAAAAGCTGAAGCTTGTCAGTGTTACAGAGCCTGAGTTTGAAGAGCCTGCCGGAGACCCTGCCAGGAGAAAAGCCGCAGACAGGTACACAGCCGGTGCCCGGTCCGGGGCCACAGCAGGTGCTGTTGCGTGCATCAGCGAGGCTGCAGTCAAAGAGGCTGTCGAAAATGAGCTTTGCCACGTGATTGCAACAGCGGATACCGAAGCTGAACTAACCCCTGAGCGGGCTCTTGAGCTTTACCTGACATGCCATAGCCAGTCAGACATGGAGTCTCAATGGCAGGACTTTAAAGGCATGGAAACATTCTTCGACGCCCCGTACCTCGTCAGCAGGAAAAGAATAATGGCTCTTGCAGCTGTCATGAGTATTGCCCTGTACTATGTCAGAAAGGTTTTGACGGCCGTAAGAAAAGTGCTCGATGAGCACAGGCTTTCCATTGGCCTGAAGAATACTCCTGACTGCCAGAGACCACTGTGGAAAACCTTCCTGAAGTTTGCCTGCGGCGAAACTGAGGATACACGCATCACCATAAGCCCGGATGCAGTCCAGACGCCTTATCTCTTTGATAGCTCCATCATCGGGCTTACAGCCCGGGAGATTGGTGATGAAGCACTCAGATACTACTCAGCTGAGTTCTATGAGAACCAGTCAGCCCTGATATGCTCCTTTATCCAGCAGCACATGGTGAACATCAGAGTTCAAAGAGGCCTGATGTTCTGAAGGCCCGGGCCATACTGGCTGGCTGACTGCACAAAAGTCAGCCAGCGTAACGGCTCCTGTCTGAGCCCCACAGCAAAACAGCCTCCCCCCGGTACATGATGCCGGAGAGAGGCTGTTTTATTTGTGGCCATCAGCCCGGACTGATGCGCCGGGCAGCACACATGGCTGGCGCCGCCAGCCATGCGGTGCGGCTAAGGCTTGTTGATGATGGTGATGTAGTTGCGGTAATACTCGGCTGCCATGGCTGCAGAGCTGTGCAGCTCGGCCTCATTACGGCCGTTGGCGACCAGGGTATGATACAGATCGCGGTCCTCCTTGAGGGCCTTGATGTACTCGGCAATGGACTCGGCATCACCAGGCTCGACAAGAAAGCCTGTGGTTACATCCTTGATAAGGTCAGGAATACCGCCTACGTTGGAGGCAATGACAGGTACGCCGTGCTCCATGGCATCAAGCACAATGCTGCAGTTACTGATGGTGTTGACCGGATAGACAAAGACGTCGCAGACCTTGAGATAATCGACATAATTAAGGCGGAAGCCTACGAATTTGACGTTCTTCATGTCACGGGCGTGATGGCGCAGCAGATTGATATCATCGCCACCGCCGACAAAGACCACGACCAGCTCAGGCATTTCACTTTGCAGCAGACGGGCTGCGTCGATGAGTACCGACTGACCCATCTGACGGTTGACCAGAGGGGCGATATTGCCTACTACAAAGCGGCCGTTGAGCGATTTGCGGAAGTTGGTAACAAGCTTCTTGTTAGGCTCCATACGCGAAGCGCAGTCGGTAATGGTGATTACTTCACGCTGATAGACGTCAGCCAGGTATTCGGAGATTTCGCGGGCTGGAGAGGCAATGGCCGCAGCACTCTTGCAGGCTGCCTTGGTCATGAAGCCGCTTAAGGTCAGATCATCTTCACGAAAGGTCAGCACATAGCGGGTGCCGCGCAAAATGTAATGCACCAGGGCCCACTGCATGGCCATGGAATCATGGGCATGGACCAGGGTATAGGAATTGCCTACTTTGAAATGGGCACCAAAGCGCGGATCAGAAAAGCCTACTACCTTGATGAAGGTAAGATTGCGTACTCCCTCAAGGTGAAACGGCAGCGGGCTGTCATCACGGCATACCAGCGCCTGAGGCACACCAAGATTGGAGAGCTCTTTAATCAAAAGCTCAATCTGACGCTCATGACCGCGATAGCCACGTGACAGACTGACATGGGCAACAGCAAGCCTCTTTTCACCAGCCATGCAACTCTCCTCCGGGGGCACTTTACTTTCACTAAACGCCGCCTGCTTCTCAGGCAGTACAGCTTGAACAGACAATCATCCTGCAATCACAGTACAGGTCTCAAACCTGTCTCCATGGATAAAGCTATCAGAGACCTCATCCTGTCACACTGACAACAGTCACAATGACAAAGACCGTATCAAAAGCTCTATACCTGAGGAGACATAACCTGGCGCTGCCGCGCAGCTCCAGAAAAACTGCCAGCCCTCAGCAAGGCTGCGCCATAAGCGACGCAACCGTGGGCCGGGTATTGCCAGGTGCAGCCAGGAACATGTGCACACAAGGCGCTCTGGCATCTGCAGCAGTACATACTGTGCAGCACTCAGCATGCCCCAGCGCCAGTAACGCTGCTGCCCTGCTGAGAATGCATGAAAGAGACATGCATAAAAACAAAAGGGCCCTGGTCAGCAGCAGTACGCTGCTCCGGCAGGACCAATAATAATTTATTCACTGAACATCTCAGCCCGACCTTCTGCTAAACAGTAAGTCCAGGGCATACAGCATACCCTGCAGGACTGGCCGGTCAGACTGGCCCGCCAGGCTTACCTGCCTGGCTGCGTACAGGGTGCACTGCAGGGCCACTGCAGGGCGCGATGCAGAGCAGCTGCATGGCGCTCAGCTGAGCGCTGGCCAATGCTGGCACCGTGAAGATACTGCCATGGCCCACATAGCTGAGGCTCAGGGACCATACTTCAGGGCATGCCAGTGACTCTCAGTAGGCTCTACACTAAGGAGCGGGCCTGATGCGGACTTGGATTATCACCGAGCAGGTCAAACATGCGCTTGCGCTGGTGCATGATAATCCTGTCCTGATCTATGACATCAGACATGAAGTAGTAGAAGAGGCTGACCATGGCATGAACCGGATTGGAGCCGTTACGGTAGAGAATCACATCCCATGGCTTTACATTGCCATTGCCCACAAGGCGGGCTGAGATATCTCTTTCATAGGACAGCACATTGACCACGAATTTGTTGTAGTCATTGCGCTGTGGCAGGAACAGCTGGTGCTGCTCAGTTTCATTGCGGGAAATGGTCATGATGTAGGAGCCTGGCTGAGCCAGGGACATCTCACACTCCATATTAGCCTGCTGGATCAGATAGAGTGAATCCTCTACCTGAGGCAGGGTGGAGAGGAAGAAGAAAGCCTCCACCATATTTGTCTGAGGATTGAGACGCTTGATGCAGACAACTGTCTGCATGTCCTCGGAAATCTCATCGAGCAGATCATAGTAGCTGTCGATGCGATCAATAAGAATCTTGGCATTGGAAGTTGCGGCCAGACGCACATCAAGCTGAGTCAGTACCTCATTAGGCAGATGATTGAGCGAGAGCAGATAGTCATAGCCGTTTAAGACCAGCTGATCGGCACATAAGAAGAGCAGCTGGCGCGGGCCTAAAATAAGACCGTGATCTAGCCCCAGACATGGCAGGAATGCACCCAGTGACTTGTGGTCAAGGCCATGCAGGGCTGATGCGGTACCAAAGTTGGCTCCCTGAGCAATATTCGGCTGAATTGCTCTTAAGGCCTCAGGCGGATTTAAGCGGGTAGCTACCTTGGCACGGGTAAAGAAATTGGTATAGAAGCCCTCAAGGTGCTCGTAATTTACAAGACGCATTACAGAGCGACAGTTAGGAGCACTGATGCGGTAACGAGGATGCAGCATGGCTGGAAGCATAAGCTGCATGTACTGATTGGCGTAGTTGGAGTAGGCAGTGATACTGCCCAGATCCTTAAGACCGCACATCAGGGCCATTACACAGATAGTAAGCGCCGTATCAAAGCGCAGAATGTATTCCGGTTCGCCTTTGATTGCATAGGAGTTGGATACGGCGGAGAATGCCTGGAATACCTTGAACAGTTCAGGATTCTGATAGATCTCAGACTGCTTGAGCTTTAAGAAGGCATCGACCACATGCAGTGAGTAATCGACCATCTCTTCCTGATTGGAACCATCAGGCATGGCCAGCTCTGCAAGGCGGTCAAACAGTACAGGATAGTTCTGCTCTACTTCCTGCAGGGTGCTTTCAATCACGTCATTACCCAGCAGGCTTCTTAAAAGTGTGGCATAAATCTGATTCAAGGGAGCAGCTCCTTTTAATACTGCCTACGCTCAAGCTCAGGGTCTGTTAAGCCCTCAGGTCATATGCCTGACAGCTCAGCCTCACGCTCCTTTGCGCAATATCCGCTGATACCCCTGGGGGTATCAAAAAACAAGTATATCAGTATCCAGACAGTCCGGACTTAGCATGTTACTGCAATTATAAGGCCGCCATGGTCATATAACGACAATGCACGCACTCTGTCATATTCTAAAGAGAAAGTCAGCCAATCTCAAATTTTAGGCCCCGGTTTTATCCCCTTTTCAGGCCTCTGTCTCATTAGTGCACAGTGCTGATTCAAAGTCTACAGGGTACAGCCCTATGTCCCGGACCTGCCAGTCCCGCACTGGCGCCCGGGAAGCGGCGCAGCTGCGGTCCGGGCAGCCAGTGCAGATCATTTTGCAGGTCCCATAAACGAAAAAACCACCTTGCGGTGGTATTAAGAAGCTGGCTTATGCAGCAGGGCGATGAGGCTGAGCACCTTGCGCTGACAGCGACCGGCAGTTGCAGGCTGACCGGCAGTACCGGGCGGCCGGGCAGCCGGGCAGGCCGTGCTGAGCAGGCGGGCAGGCCTTGCGGTCCTTGCGTGCAGCAGCTTCCGGAGGGTGGCTGATCTGGTGGTTTTACCAGGCCCAGAAACAAAAAAACCACCTTGCGGTGGTCATTTGAGAGATAAATGGCGGAACGGACGGGAATCGAACCCGCGACCTCCTGCGTGACAGGCAGGCATTCTAACCGGCTGAACTACCGCTCCGCATTTAAAAATTAAGCCTGGCGATGACCTACTCTCACACAATCGTACGTTGCACTACCATCGGCGTTACTGCATTTCACTTCTGTGTTCGGAATGGTGACAGGTGGGACTACAGCACTATGGTCGCCAGACAAATCTGTATTTAAAAATGTTCAGTACAAGCTCTGTGCTTAACTCTTTACTATCTAATGGTAACCTTGCCTTTAAAACCTTTCGGGGTTGTATGGTCAAGCTTTCGGGTCATTAGTATTGGCCAGCTTCACGCATCACTGCGCTTCCACATCCAACCTATCAACGTCGTAGTCTTCAACG
>NZ_JALKIL010000054.1 GCF_023051105.1 Anaerobiospirillum sp. NML120449
TTTACCATCATGACCCCCTGCTAACTTTCTTCCAAAACTACACTATATTAACCTGCTATGTAAATCACATACATTTATAAACATCTATTGTTTAGGGCTTCTACGTAAACATTGTCCGTCTATATGACTTTCTAACTTCATTAATTCAGAGAGAAATTACGAAATTTTTGTTCGATATATCTTTATGCATCAATGGTTGTTGTGCCAAAATCGATTGTGTTATAAATTCTAATTAACATAAGTAAATATACTTGTTTTCCAGTATGTATATAAATCAGATAAATACGGGAAAATATCATTAAAAAACTTGCGATTATGTAGTAGCTATGATATTAAGAATGGCTCCGGAGAATCAATCAATCTATGTTCCGGAGCCAACTCTCAAAAAAATAGAGGTGTATTATGGCCGCTACAAGCAAAACAGGCAAGTCCAGTTCATTCAACCCCCGCCCTGCTGCAACTACCCGCGATCAGCAAGATGTTTTAGAAAAATTAGGCTTCGCAGATACTGCTACTGAACTGATTGTTGAGGAGTACATCAACCCAGTAAAGCTCAAAGAGTTCTCTAAGAGTTTTAAGAAGACAGTTGCCACTGTTTTCTCTGAACAAAACGTTGTGTCGAAGTTCGATAAGACAGATTTCTTCCAGTCATTCACTCATTCATTTATGGAGGGCCATGGTAGTGCTGTGGTGGCCGGTGAGTAATTAGGTAAAGGGACGCTGCTCCGGATTTCGGCCGACCTTAGTGGATATCAGTACCTTTACCAGGCAATTATCTGCCCCTTTATTATCCTGGATCTGACACCTTCATCCTGATACAGAGCACATGACTGTCATCCTGGATCAGGGCACGTCTAAGCTTGTACTGGCTTGCCGGTGGAGAAGAATGGTTGCTGCAACCTGGTGATGAATTCGATGAGGCGGGGGTTTTACGCCTCTATCGGAGCACAATGGAAGTGACTCAGTCGTACAGGTATGAGGTAAAGACATAATCCATGGTTAGACATCATCAAGGGCCTGACGCCAGACAGTGTAGTGACAGCCTATGGTACAGATAATTGAGACGGCACAGACCAGGGTACAGATAATTAAGGCGGCAAAGAGCAAGGTACAGATAATGTCCCAGCTTTTGCCAGGAGAAAGTACCAGTAAGCAGCTGCTACCTGTCTAATGACTTTAGTCCTTCGTCACGGCTGATACAGGGACGGGCGCCTTGGCCATGGTTGGGTCACTGTCATCAAGAGCCCGTGGTTAAACATGAGATAGAGGCCTTTTGTCAGGCACAGCAAAGCATCATTATGTTGTCCTGAATAATCCTTTGTAAAACAAAGAAGCAAGTGACAGTAGACAGAGCGGAACTGTAAATTGCCTGTAGATAGCGGGAATGTTGCCATGGTTAAGCATACTGACGTCTTTCGTTTTTATTCGGGCCTGTAATGAGCGGAAGATGTACGTGTTTACTTGCTCAGCTGTGATTATCAGTATCGGGTACATGATGAGCATACAGTTGCCTCGATTAAAGATAGTGAACATACACCAATGCTGATGGTGACTGCTCATTCTCCCCGTTTGTCTGCATATGACTGTGGTCTTGGAGGGTGAGTACAGCACATGCAAATGCAAGCCAGGCAGGGGCCTCACGTATCTGGAGGGAGCCACTGGCATAATCAGGCTTCCTTACGTGGATGTAGACAGTCGTTGATGTGGAATGCAGGAAGTAGCGGCGGCAGAGATGTCACGTGGGCGTATTACTTCAATGTGTACAGGCGTTGCTGAGAAATACAGGAGGTGGCGGCTGAAGATATATCGGGTAGCCGCCATGTCGGTAGTTACTGCCTGAAGTAATCTTCTGAGCTTCATGAAATGGTTCTGATGGTCATATGGCAGCAGACAGATCGAAGGCGCTCCTGACTAACCTTCATGCTTGGCCCTCCTGTATACAGTGGTTCAGTGTCAGGTCAGAAGGCAGGTGGTAAGGAGCAGTACAGGACGGTGGTCATGGTTTAAGGGCTTACGGTGGACTTAAGTCTGTGCAATGAGAATCCAGGTAAAGGTAATACCTTAAAGAAAGCGTCTTGCTTAAAGACCATGGACTGGCGAGTTGAGATATCCGCTCCGAAGAGCAACGGCCTGTGCTTTGGCGAAAACAGGTAAATGATTCAGGAGCGTGCGCAGCATTCTCATTAATGTAGAGCTTAAGGTCTGCTGCTTACAGGATTTGAATAGAGAATGGCGTGACTGGGGGCAGGAAGTCATCAAGGAGGGCTGGGTTGGGGACAGGCACTTACATAACCGGGCCTGCAGGTACAGCCTGATCCCATGTCCGGCATGTGCCTGGTAAGAGAGCGGTACGTGAGCGTGGCTTTCAGGGAAGTATGTGGAGGTGACATTACAGGTAACTGATGCGGTGCAAAAATATATTTTGGTCAGGGAAGGACAGGGCTTATGCACTTTTATGTTTCAGAGAGCAGGGGCAAAAAAATACATAGGATCAGGACACTGGCCTTAAGGAGGCTGAGCATGCTGAAAAACAAAAAGTACCTTTAGGTGTGAACTAAAATTAAAACATCCTGTCAATAATTCATAGTGAAGCCCGTGCTGACGGGGTTTTTGGGTTTTCATGAAATGAATGCCATGTGCCATTTTTTTTCATCCAAAAGTCCTGGAAAAGTAGCAGAATATACCGACAAAGCTCGTGAAAGTTTATGGGTAATTTCTGACTTTTTACATTGCTTTTACATGGCGCCACCCATGGCTGGCAGAGGTTGTTAATAAAGATCTATGGGTGGTTATGTGATCTGTATCACATTATTTATGTTACCGGGGATAAGCTATTTTTTCTAAAAAATTCGGAGATTTTGAGCTGGCAAATGGACAGGGTCATGAACATTTCATCTGTTAAGGATTATCCAGATTATGGTGATCAGAAAATTAGGAAATTTTCACTTTTGGGCACCTTGTGTAAAAATTCTGAAAAATTACTTCACTAGATACAGCAAAACTAGTGATCACGATCCCAAAGTATTGAGCTAAAACAGTGCAAATATTGCACTGAGTCTATTTGTATTTAAGAACTGATAAACGTCATCATTGGCTTATTTATCAAAATCTCGGAACTTTTGTCCTGCATTCAGCACAGATAGAATCTTTTTTCAAAATTTTTCAAAATTTCTAAAAAAATGCTTGCAAAGGAGCGGCTATTTTGTATAATGAAGCTACTCCTTATGTTTGTTTGATTGTTACCCCCTGAGTTCTGATGAACTCGGGGGTTTTTTATATTCGGGCCCGTAAACTGGCCACTTTTTCACTCTGAAACTGCAGTCTTTTACCATTTCTTCCCCTGCCCTGTATTTTGTATCCTTTATTCAGTTCCAAATCTCAATCTGACTGATTTACTCCGTCCATTTTCTGTTACAGATCTTGATGTATTGTCAGAGCTTGCAGTCTGCCTGAGGTATTTATTCAGAGCCTTCGCTGCCTTTAAGTAACACAGTTGTAACATTTACATATACTGTAAGCTGAAGTGTATGCACTGGAAGTACAGATCTGCCTTTTATAATTTCCTGCCGAACAATCCTGCGGTATCTCATACGGTCCCCTGCCGCACCTGATTTATCCGATCCCTGCCATCCTGCGCACTTCCATGAGCTCCGCCTGCATTTACAGTAATGAGCAGCTCGACAGTATGATCAACAGTCCTGTAAGTACGGTCATGGGGGAGGCTGATTTGCTGTCAGGCGCACATGCCCATCATGGTTACCGCTGTTAAGCCCTGCATCCCTGGCCTGGTAGTGTCTGACACCTGTACAAGGGATGTCTCGTAGGTAAAGGCACTTTGGTACATTATTTACAGGCGCCATGAATTATCCATCAGGCAGTATGATGCTCCGTCGCATAGCATCACGTCCTATCCCTTCATTTCCTTTCACCATTGGCGAACCATATCACTAGGCTAAGGTATCAAATACGGCTCTGTGCGGGCGCTTGGGGATGCTGCGGCTCTACAGGCATAAAGTGCTCTTTGGGAGCCATTAGAGCCTGTAGCAGCTTCATAGAGCTACGAGGAGTAGCAGGGACTGCTCAATGACTTTCGTGCTGTTATTGCGGCCGGGACCTGCACAGCTGTACATGCTGTGAGATCTGTAGGCACTCTCCGTAGCTATCCAGGGGAGACGCATTATCAGTACAGTAATCTCCCTATTCTGCCGCGCATGGCAGGAGCTCATAAATAATCCTGATGAGGGATGAAGCCTGGAGGAGGGCTGATGGGGAGCAGCTATTAGAAAAACTGAGTGGCTTTTGATAGAAACAGTAATTTTGGGGCAAATTTTATGTTACTGGTAACGCTGATTTTTGCCCCAAAATCGCAGCAAGTCTGGTCTGGCTAAGTCAGCAATACTTTGGTGTTGTGCAAGATGAAATCGCAGGCAGGTGACGGGTGGTGAGGACACGACGCGGGACGGAGACGGCGCGTGGAATGCTAAAGGCAGGAAGTGCCCGTTGGAGGCAATATGGTGGTGCATTTTGTGTCAGTACAGCCCAATCTTGTTATGCCTGTCCTTTTCCTAAGCTCACAGTGTTAACTTACGACATGACTGTACCTGCTATTGCTGCAGTTTGCTCTCAGGAGTGTGCTGAATGCCTGAGACATGGCCTGATTATCTGGTGCTCAGTGAGCTGCATCAGGGTATGGTTATTCAGCGTCTGTTTGATAAGTGTCGACAGAGCCTGCATGTAGCCGAACTTAAGGTGGCAGGCACCACAACTCTGTCGGCAGCTGGAAAGCCAGATGGCTGCGCAAATCCGGTGTGCAGACCGATGCAGCTTACAGGCTTTCCGGCATTTCTGAGCAGCTTATGCCATTCTTTACCATGCCATGATCGTGTTTTTGCCATGGCTAATGCCATTGCATAGGCAAGGCTGTAAGTGAGCATGGTACATGTCTGATGCTGACTGTGCGGGCGCACGTAAAGTGCGTATGCAGCAGCACTATGACAGTGGATGTGGCGGCGAGCCGTCAGGAAAAATGTCATTCAGCGCCATTATTGGAGTATTATTCTGCCTGAGGCTGCAGACCATCACTACGGTTTGAGCTCAGCTATGGCACGGGTATATCCGTAACCAGGCAGTATCAGGTACCTCTCTGTAAATCCTGAAAACAGTCAGACAGTATCAGCTCAAGTGCTGACTGCAACAGCGTCAGACAGTGTCGGCTCGATTGCTGACTGTAGCAGCGTCAGACTGCGTCCGTCAGTGTCGGCTCGATTGCTGACTGTAGCAGCGTCAGACTGCGTCAGACAGTGTCGGCTCGAGTGTTGACTGCACTACCGTCATACGGTCAGGGATAATGGACCTGTAAAATTATTGATATGCGCCAGATTTGATAATGAGGAGATCTCAGATGCATAACACCGCAACAGAAAAGCAGGCAGCAGCCGTGAAAGGCCTGAAGAAGTGGGCCGCAGTTGGCGCCTGCTGTCTGGTAATGCCTTTTGTTCTTAACGGATGTGCGCTCGCTATTGCAGGTGCAGCCGGAGCCGGTGGTGCAGCTGCAGTCCATCAGGACAACCGCTCTCTTTACAATATGGCCTATGATGAGGGTATCGAGCAGCAGTCATATCGCTTAATCAAGTCTAATTCTCTGCTCTCCAAGCCTGAGGATCTGAGAATCTCTGTAACTGCATTTAACGGCAACGTTCTGATCACAGGCCAGACTATCAACCGTGACTACATTAAATGGGTAGTAAAGAAGATTGAGGGACTTGAGCATGTACGCAAGGTTTACAACTACGCTACCCTGCAAAAGCCGGTATCAGCCCGTGTAGTTTCCAGCGACTCATACATTACCTCCAAGGTCAAGGCCAAGCTGCTTCTTGGTAAGGACATCAATTCCAACCGCTTCAAGGTAGTAACTGAGAACGGTAACGTATTCCTTATGGGCATTGTGAACAAGGATGAGAGCAAGCGCGCTATCAATACCGTTCTGGGCATCGATGGCGTACGCAAGGTCTATCACATCTTTGACTATATTGACGACAACGTTTACCAGGGCAACTCCGGTGAGCACGAGGGCCCAATCAATGTAACCCCACAGAAGGGCAACAGCGCCTCTTACCAACGTCCACAGCGCAACTCTTCCTATGTACCACCAGTTGAGAACAAGCAGAATGGCGGTGCCTACATTATCGAGGATGAGCCAGTCTTGACTCCGGTTGCTGACGACGGCCCTTCCTCCCTGCTGTTACCGGCAAGTGAGTACAACTAAGACGGGAACCTTATCATCCTGAGCCCGACTACTGCGCAGCAGTTATCAAACTGCAGTATATGTCCATAAATCTGCAGGCTTGAGATTTGGGCACCATAATCTTATGTAAAGCAATAATGCGCAGCAATATTCTGCTGTAAGTGATTGCTAAAAGGAAAAAGGCAGTACTTCCAGAAAGCGGAGGTACTGCCTTTTCTATTTTGGAAATCGCAAGGAGGCCTTGCCTTAATACCATGCGGGCAAAGTAGTTTGCAAAATACAAAACAAAAGGCCCTCAGCCACGAGAGACTGAGGGCCATATTGGAGCCGGCGGTTATAGACCAGCTCCTGATAGTTTTGATTCTTAGCCTGACAAAGACAGACCCAGCTGTGGGCGGGTGTTTGCCTGCATCAGCATGGAATGGGAAAATGCTTTTGCAGCCATTTGTGCTCGAGCACATGAAGCGTAAAGAATCCAGGAGCTGGTTATCCTATCAACGTAGCCTACATGTTCTGTTCAGCTTGGAGGGTATGCTGGGCATGTCGCAGCAGCTGGTGAGTAAGAGCAGTGTTGAGCAGCCTGAGCTTTACAGCCCATTACTGCCTCAGCGCATGCACGGGTTGCAGTGCCGGGCATTTCTTGCCCAGCTGTCAGCTTTGGCGAGGTTATCCTCTGCTCAAGAGGCCAGCCGCTGCAGTAGCAGCTTTAAAGGGCATGTTTTTCAGCCGGGGGATCCAGATACTCAAAAGGCCCGCAGCCGTGAAGCTGCGAGCCTTTTGAAGGGTCGCAGTTGAATAAACGACCCTGATAACAATAGCTTATTAGCCTAAGAGGGACAGACCCAGCTGTGGGCGGGTGTTTGCCTGCATCAGCATGGAGGTAGCAGCCTGCTGGATGATGGACTGCTGGCTGAGGTTGGCGGACTCTTCGGCGAAGTCGGCGTCACGAATGCGGCTACGGGCATCTGCCTGGTTGGCGGAAACGTTTGCCTGATTGCGGATTGAGCTCTCCAGTCTGTTCTGGATTGCACCTAGGCCAGCACGGGCAGCATCCACTGCACCAATCATCTTGTCCATGCCTTCAATAGCCTTCTGAGCTTCAGCAGCAGTGGAGAAAGTGATTACATTGTTGGTTTTTGACCAGTATCCCTTAACATCATTCTCTGCCAGACCTGCCATGGAGAGAATCTGGGAGAACTTGACACCGTTTACGTTAAAGCTGATCACGTCACCCTTGTTGGCACCTACCTGTAAGGTAAGAGTTCCAAGTTCATTGCCTTTTGCTGCAGCAGCTTTGGAGAACAGGCTGTCACCGCCAGCACCATCAAGAATCTTCTTGCCGCCGAAAGTAGTCTGCTTGGCAATACGGGTAATTTCCTGAGCCAGAGCAGTAGCCTCTTTTGACAGTGCTTTACGGTCGTCAAGGGTGTTAGTGCCATTTGATGCCTGAACAGCCAGGGTACGGATCTTCTGGAGCATGCCAGTAATCTCATCCATACCGCCTTCAACGGTCTGGGCCAGAGCAATACCGTCAGAGCTGTTACGGTTACCCTGGTTAAGGCCATTAATCTGGGTGGTTAAGCGTGAGGAAATCTGGAGGCCGGCTGCATCGTCCTTGGCGGAGTTGATTCTCAGGCCTGAAGAGAGTCGCTGGTATGTAGTAGTCAGCTGATTCTGTACGTTATTGAGATAGCGTCTGCCGTTAAGCGAGCTCACATTGGTATTTACATATACAGCCATTTTTCAGTCCTTTGTATTTGTGCTAACAACTAACTAAGTCAGGCAGGACAGTGTTTGTGAGCCTGCTCTGTAACCGTTATCACAGTTAACGTCAGGGCATGATTTTATTGGCAGTGAAAATCTCAAAAAGACATAAGGTTGGATACAGGCAGGAAAACTTAAACAATAGATATGAATTACGAGCGTAAAATTATGCACGCGAGAAAGATTATGCCGTGAAATATAGATACCACTCAAATTGTGATTAAAGGCTCTCCAGACACCCTTTTTCTCTCATTGCAAAACTGGCATCATCAGCATAATCTGACATGGCGGTATGGCGCATTACGCGTAGGCCTTAGGCCTGTCAGAGTTGGGAAAATGCTTTTGCAGCCAATTGTGCTCGAGCACATGAGGCCGTAAAGAATCCAGGAACTGGTTATCCTCTCAACGTACCCTACATGTTCTGTTTTGCTTGGAGGGTATGCTGGGCATGTCGCAGCAGCTGGCGAGTAAGAGCAGTGTTGCGCAGCCTGAGCTTTACAGCCCATTACTGCCTCAGCGCATGCACGGGTTGCAGTGCCGGGCATTTCTTGCCCAGCTGTCAGCTATGGCGAGGTTATCCTCTGCGCAAGAGGCCAGCCGCTGCAGTAATGCAGTAAGAACTTTATAGGTCATGTTTTTCAGCCGGGGGAGCCAGATACTCAAAAGGCCCGCAGCCGTGAAGCTGCGAGCCTTTTGAAGGGCCGCAGGTGAATAAAACGACCCTGATAACAATTGCTTATTAGCCTAAGAGGGAGAGACCCAGCTGTGGTCTGGTGTTAGCCTGCATCAGCATGGAGGTAGCAGCCTGCTGGATGATGGACTGCTGGCTGAGGTTGGCGGACTCTTCGGCGAAGTCGGCGTCACGAATGCGGCTACGGGCGTCAGCCTGGTTGGCGGAAACGTTTGCCTGATTGCGGATTGAGCTCTCCAGTCTGTTCTGGATTGCACCTAGGCCAGCACGGGCAGCATCCACTGCACCAATCATCTTGTCCATGCCTTCAATAGCCTTCTGAGCTTCAGCAGCAGTGGAGAAAGTGATTACATTGTTGGTTTTTGACCAGTATCCCTTAACATCATTCTCTGCCAGACCTGCCATGGAGAGAATCTGGGAGAACTTGACACCGTTTACGTTAAAGCTGATCACGTCACCCTTGTTGGCACCTACCTGTAAGGTAAGAGTTCCAAGTTCATTGCCTTTTGCTGCAGCAGCTTTGGAGAACAGGCTGTCACCGCCAGCACCATCAAGAATCTTCTTGCCGCCGAAAGTAGTCTGCTTGGCAATACGGGTAATTTCCTGAGCCAGAGCAGTAGCCTCTTTTGACAGTGCTTTACGGTCGTCAAGGGTGTTAGTGCCATTTGATGCCTGAACAGCCAGGGTACGGATCTTCTGGAGCATGCCAGTAATCTCATCCATACCGCCTTCAACGGTCTGGGCCAGAGCAATACCGTCAGAGCTGTTACGGTTACCCTGGTTAAGGCCATTAATCTGGGTAGTTAAGCGTGAGGAAATCTGGAGGCCGGCTGCATCGTCCTTGGCGGAGTTGATTCTCAGACCTGAAGAGAGTCTCTGGTATGTGGTAGTCAGCTGTCCCTGTACGTTATTGAGATAGCGTCTGCCGTTAAGCGAGCTTACATTGGTATTTACATAAACAGCCATTTTTCAGTCCTTCTTGCTTGTACTAACAACTTGATAATACAGGCAGGATAGGGTGTCCAGGCCTGCTCTGTAATATATGCCTATGCTAACGACCGACTGAAAATTCTTTGCCAATGCAAAACTGTATTATTCGCGATATCAAAAGTAAGCGAAAATTTTGAGCGCTATAGATATAGATTACGAATGTGTATTTATGTGTATAAGTGCGATATTTATGCGAAATATAGATATGAATCAAATGGTGTTCTAAGAGCTCCAACTACACCTGACTTTCCTGCTCCTCCATGCTGACGCAGTACAAGTAACAGATGCGTTTTAATCCTACGTTGATCTGGGCAATCTGCTCAGCATTAAGAAGCATCTGCTAACTCAGCCTCGGAGCTGGCTACGCAGATAGCAAAAAGGCCCGCAGCCGTGAAGCTGCGAGCCTTTTGAAGGGCCGCAGGTGAATAAAACGACCCTGATAACAATTGCTTATTAGCCTAAGAGGGACAGACCCAGCTGTGGTCTGGTGTTAGCCTGCATCAGCATGGAGGTAGCAGCCTGCTGGATGATGGACTGCTGGCTGAGGTTGGCGGACTCTTCGGCGAAGTCGGCGTCGCGAATTCTGCTACGGGCGTCAGCCTGATTGGCTGAAACGTTTGCCTGATTGCGGATTGAGCTCTCCAGTCTGTTCTGGATTGCACCTAGGCCTGAGCGGGCTGCGTCAACAGCGCCAATCATGGCATCAAGTGAGGATAACGCTGCCTCAATGTTCTCGGTCTTGGTCAGGCTGATTTTGTCAGGATTGTTGTTTGCAGCTTTGTTCCAGAACTTATTAAGTGTTGCATCAGCGATGTTGCCAGCCTTTGCAATCTGGGAGAACTTCATGGCATTGACTTCAAAGCTGATAGTATCGCCCTTATTGGCACCTACCTGAAGAGTGAGTTTACCGATGTCATTTGACTGCTGAGCTCCAGCACCGCCCTTGGTCATGATGGAGTTAGTGCCGGCACCGTCCAGGATAAGAGAACCACCGAACTTGGTCTGCTGGGCAATGCGGGTAATTTCCTGGGCCAGTGCGGTAGCCTCTTTACTGAGTGCTACGCGGTCATCGCCTGTGTTCGTGCCGTTGTTAGCCTGTACTGCCAGGGTGCGAATCTTCTGGAGCATGCCGGTGATTTCATCCATGGCGCCTTCAGCTGTCTGGGCGAAAGCTACACCATCGGAGGCATTACGGTTACCCTGGTTCAGGCCATTAATCTGAGTAGTTAAGCGCGAAGAGATCTGGAGGCCGGCTGCGTCGTCCTTGGCGGAGTTGATTCGCAGACCTGAAGAGAGTCTCTGGTATGTGGTAGTCAGCTGTCCCTGTACGTTATTGAGATAGCGTCTGCCGTTAAGAGAGCTCACATTGGTATTTACATAGACAGCCATAACTCTTTCCTATTTTGTACTAACAACTGGAGGCGGCAGGTGTGCGAACACACCTGCGCCTGATTCGCACTAATTGACCATGTTAACGAGTGGGCAATATTAAGTTTGAGTTCAACCGTCAGTGGTACTGATAATCTCAAATACAGGCGTGTAAACAAGTGTAAATAGATATCTAATTCAGGGGATCATGAATACGGTAATGACGGGGATCAGAACAGGTAAATAGATGCCAGAAAAATCAGCTTCAGCAGCATGATGTGACGAAAAAATTGACAGTCACCTGCCTGCTGTCTTGGGCAATGTCGCGCAAAGAAAAGCTCATATAAATCACATTTGTGCAGTGGGGCTGCAGTACGCCCGCAGCACAAGGTCAGTTCCGGGACTTCCTGACGGTCACTGTGCTCATGCACGCTCATCATAAAGTTTCATCATGTAAATTGCTTTTTGTTGGGTTGTGCACGTATGACAATACTGAAGATCCCGTCGTATGTGCCATTTCTGATAGTTCAGCAGCTGCATTGTCTGGCTCATATATTACCCATCACAGATCAAAGCCCAGAGGGATGTATGTTGCTGTACAGGCTGCCATAGTGCGTTGTGCAGTCCATATCAGCCCTGTACTCAGCACTCATGGGGGCACACTAAGGAGTCTCAGCCGTGTTCTGCATTTGTCCTTTTCGTTTCCAGCAAATGATAGTCTGATTTCAGCATACGCATGGTCTTGGCGAGGAGCAGCGAGCACCGGTAATGGCCTGCGTGCTCAGCCCGCTTGTGCCATTGGGGTGACTGAAATTGTTCTGGCCTTTGAGAACGAGGCGTAGCGGTCTTCTGATTGTTGGGTGGGGCAGTTTTACTTTGCGGCTATAGCTTCGGGAATGGAATGCGTGACTTCCTGGAGCCTGAGCAGGTATGGCCGCCTCAGAGGCCAGAGCCGAGCTGGCTCAAGGCCAGTCTTATGGTTTATTTGGCAGGGAAAGTTGCTGCAGCATGCATGGCAGGGATATTTGATGCTGCATCAATAGCCTGGAGGACGGTCGGATGGTCGGCACGTTGGCCGCACGGCTGGACAGCACGATGGTCGACGACGGCCGGTCGGATGGACGGCTGTGGTGCCTGTTATTTGCTCAGCGCAGTACGAAGGCCTCGCTGGCTGACAGGAGCAGGGTAAGGTTCTTGATGTCGGTAAGATGGGCCTTGGGGTTTTTGGCCAGAATGTCGGTGATGGTTTTGAAAATGGTGCTGGACTGGGCACACACGTCAAAGGCCACCTTGATGTCTTCTGGCATCGTTCCCTTGCCAAGGACCTTATCGAGTGCCTGGCAGATAGGCATGTAGTCGGTCATCTGATGGGTAAAGACCAGTACCGGTGAGTCATGACGTCCTATGGCCAGGGCTATGGCATCAGAAAAGCTAAGCTCGGCAAACTTGCGCTGGGCACACAGCTCTGGCAGAAGCATGCACAGTTCTTCGGCCAGGGTATGGTCTTCAACGAGATTGTTAATAACATCAGGCAGCTGCTCGACCTCGCCTGGACCACAGTACTGGCCGTAGAGACGCAGAACTACATTGACCAGGTAGTCGAGCTCCTTCTGGAACTCACGGCTGAAGTTGTGGCCCTCAATGAAGGTATCAGGACTCTGGGAGATAAAGAAAAACATCTTATGAGAGCCAAAGCGCTCAGTAGGCCACATGCGGGTCATGGCCTCAAGGATCTCAGTAAGCTCATAGCTGATAATGCCATCAATGCGGCACTCACAGGTTACAGAGCCAAAGGAGCGTGAGGCGAAGATTTTGACCACACAGAAGCGCTGGTTGCCAAGGCGTTCGGCAATCAGATCCTGCAGCTGCTCCCAGTAATACTGGGCCTCTTCAATGTCCGGGGCTTCACCAATGGATACAAGATCAGACAGCCACACCTGCCAGGAGTGAGTGTGTCCAGCAAAGTATGAGTCAAAACGCTCATAGCAGGTGCCTCCCTCTGCCATGAGCAGCAGGCCATCCAGAAAGGCCGAGGTAAAGGACTCCATGGCATTGGACAGGGATTCAGGCTGATTGGAGCCCATGCCTGCTGAGTTTTCTACTACAGTCTTGTCCCATTTTTCTGAGCTGACCTCAAAGCGCAGCAGTACGCTCTGGTTATTACGCTGACCAATGGATGGAGCAAGGGTGATACCCAGTTCAGGGAAAGTAAGGATATTGGCATTACGCTGAGCTTTACGGCCATTAATCTCGTAATAGGCAACCAGATACTCACAGATCATGCATTCCAGATCGTAGTTATCCAGATTTTTCAGTTCGCCATCAAAAAAGTCAAACAGTTGTTCTGCAGCATGATTTCTTGCCATGTTTAATCCTTATCAGGAGCAGGCCTGATTTTTCCCCTGCAATCCTGAGTGGCAGAAGGTGTTCGGCAGTTTAAATAATGTCGGGCATCATATTGGCCTGAATAGTATGTATGCCTGCATCATGCAATGCCTTAATTGCGGCCGGTTCTTTCCAGGCCCGGACCCTGCTTGAGCATCTTACCATTAGCATTGGCATGGGCACGGCCACGGACACTGTTACTGCCATGCCCACTCAGGCCAGGGCAGGCCAGGTCTGTGCTGTATGGCAATTCAGGCCCAGCCCGTAAGACTGAGCATGGTGTGAGGCATAATCATATTGAGGGCACAGCCTTGAGTGCATGAATACCAGTATTCAATGGTTGAAGCTGTGCTCTTAACCATGGCTATGCCGGTCTTACAAGTCTGGCTTTTGGTTTTGTATGCATGGTCTTGAGCACAGGCAGCTCATGTTCAGTCCCGTAACTGGCTCTGACCATGGAGCATGGCCTATGGCCCATGTTCTCTTACCCTGGAACAATGGCTGAGAGGACAGCTCTGGGCGGACATTTACTATGAGGGTCAGTAACAGGGGGGGCCCGTTTCAGGCAGCAGGATTCTTATTGCATGTGGCAAAAATACTGTGGCCTTAGTCAACTGCCGCTACTACAGCGTGAAAACAGGGGCTGCGAGCCTGTGAGCCTGTAAGGCTGTGAATCTGTGTGCACAACATTGCATAAAGGCCAGGGACTGCTGGCAGGAATGTCGGTACTTACCTTTCCCTGATTCAGGTATAAGTCTGTCTCAATCTGTCCAGGTTTGTCCAGGTCTGCCTAATCGGGATACAGACATAACCTGCAGACACAGGCCCGGCAGGCAATATCATGACCGCTCTCCCGGGCGGGCAATTCTACTCCTGTCTCTACGCAGGTCAATCCCCTGGACATTTGCTTTGACCCTCTTGCCTGTAGAAAATTCCTATTCAGACAGTGAAGGCTCATAAATGATCATATTGCAGGGCATAAAGCTGATGGGGCTTGCCACCCTGTCGGGGGGGCAGCAAGGCCGTTATATCCTTGATTAACGATATATCAAACAAACAGGTTCGGATAAAGTTCAATCGTGGTATGTGTTTAAACCTGTGTGCTTAATCGAGGTTTACACAAATTTAAATATGCTGCACATAGGCGGATAAATTACCTGCAAACAGCGGCAAATGCCTGTGACAGCCATGTCGTGTGCGATGCTGACGGGATGCTTTTTGACTGCTGCACCATGCTGGTTGCTCCTGCTGTCATAACATGACAAAACAGATGTACATGCGAGTCAGTACCTGCCTTAGAGAATCATAATCACAGTTAAGCGCTCATGAAGCAGTTCAAGGTGCATCAGGATCACAAAAACACAGACTTTAATCCTTATTATCCAGTCTGGATCACATCATGCCCCCTGTCTGAGGCCCCTCTGGGCGCCTGCGAAGCACCATTGCCCCAAACTAATCCCTGTGCCTGCCCAAAACAGACACAGGAACAGGCGCAGGCTCGCTGCATATGGCTGGAAAAGACATAAAGGGCGGCCAGCTGCACTGTGCTGCAAGAAAGCGCTGGCGCAGCGACCTCTGTTCTGTGCTGCAAAGGAGCACATGCTCATGTCGGCACTTCATGCCTTTCAGGTATGACTATAGGCTTTGCCCTTGAGAGTCCCGCTGTCAGCAACGGTGCCAGCCATGAGGCATGGTCCATTAGATCAGGCTCAGCAGGAGTGATTGTAACTGTCTGCATAACCCCCATTGCATGTATGACAGCCCGGTATGCATGCCGGAGGGCAGGCAGTGTGCTGGTCAGCATGATGGCATGCCAGCAAGCTGGGCTGAATGTGCGGCAGCTTGACTGATTATTTTGATGTGTGCCTGATTATAGCCACTTGTCTGAGTCTCTGTATGATGCTGGCGCAGTTGCATGGCTGGATAATGGCACATTTGCGGAGCTGGGTGATGGCCTGGCTTCAGCGCTGGATAATGGCACAGCTGCAGGCTCTGCGATGGCGCAACTGCAGACTCTGCGGTGGCACAGCCACAGGCTCTGCGATGGCGATACTGCAGACTCTGCGATGGCACAGAAGCAGGCTGTGTGATGGCGTGGTTGTATTGGGGCAGGTGGTCAGTGCCTTTACAGTGCAAGGCAAGTAAAAATGGGCTCCAGGTGGCTGCAGGGCGCGTGGATACGTCGATAAAATGTTCCTGGCCTGTGCGTACCCTTGACTGCCATGGTAAACTATTGAGGTTATGCTCCTTACGGAGCGCAGGCCGGCAGCGCGGCTGCCTGCACTGGTGCAGCAGCGCTGAACCAGATGTATATCAGGCCTGAGGAATTTGATGCTGGACAGAAGCTGCTGACCGGCTGCAGCTGTCAGATGCTGTAAGTACTGACAGACTTAGGGTTACTGATTTGCTCTTTGCAGCAGGTTGCGGTTATTTTTCCTGTACCCATTTGTACGCAATGCGCTCTGAGCAGGTATCAGGTTGCCTGCCGGTCCCTTGCCACAGTGTGCTGCTTTATTCGGTTTTTGCAGTTAAGGGTCTGCTCCCCTTAATAAGATCTTTGATACGGTTACTGCCTTGAACAATGAGCTTTATATTGTTGATGTATATGTGCCTAACGAGGGTGAGCCTGAAAGCGCCCTTGAGTTAAGCATATTGCGCCTGAACGCAGTCCACAGCCGACCAAGGGTTCATGTGCATACCTACATCATGCCCGGCAGCTACCATCTGGCCCGTATCCGCTGGTCTGATGCCGTTAAACACGGTATTACCCAGGACATGTTCCGTGATACTTTCTGGCCAACCCTTTCTGACATCATCAATGCTGACTATCTCAAAGGTGCTGAGGTAGTGTGCTTTTGCAGCAATATCGAGCCAGTCCAGACCCTGGTAAAAAACGCCTCATTCCGTTTCAGTATTCTCAACCGCTGGCAGGAAGTCTTTGCCGGCGATGCTGTGGCCAGCTCCTTTACTACCTGTGCTCAGATGCTCGAGTACATGGGCCTTGATCCCGAAGATCACTCCAATACCGGCTATACCGCTTCCATGAAGCGAGCTCATGCCTATCTTGCTATCTGGAGTTATCTGTGGCAGTGCTCCAACTTCCATGTACGCCCACCGGCAGGCTATACAACTTTCTCGCAAAATCCTTACTGGCCGCTGGTCAATGTACCTGATCCATGGTATCAGGGTGATCCAAAAGAACTGACTGAGATTCCTTCGGCCGCTCTGCAGGATTATTTCTCTGATCGCCTTCCTGACTATGTCAACTGGTCAAACATGTGCATTTACGGCAATGACTGGAGCTTTGGCCGCTCCCGCAGTGTAGATGTACACCTGACCAATCAGGATGTGATGATCAATTTCATCTTCTACAAGCTCTTTAATCTGCGTACCCGTCTGCTGGTACTGGCCTTTTACAGCCTGTATAACAAGAAGACTGAGTATGCACGCATTATTGCCCTGCATCAGAATCACTTCAACACCCTGAAAAATCACATCAAGGATGACTTTGCATCCTTCGTGATTTCTCATCTGGATGACTTTCTTACCGGCAAGCAGAAAAAGAAGATTATCTCGGCTCTGGTCAACTCTGCTCTGCAGTCCAAATTTGAAGAGCCTGAAGAGCAGCTCAACTATACATTCCTCAAGCGCAATGCTGACCGCAAGGTTATGAGCTTTGATGAGCTTACCCTGAGCAAAAACAGCTCCATCCAGTGGTACCGCCAGATCTCTACCAAGGAAGATGTTATCTACCGCTGCTTTACCATTATGGGCAGCCCTGATGAGCGCAATGACTGCATTGACAATATCAATGAAAAGATAGGTCAGCTGCTTACCGAAGCCAAGGATCCGTTTGCACAGTGCTGGCTGCGCCAGGACCTCAAGGAGTGGATTGAATACATCACCGGCTTTACCTGGATGGAGCTGGCCCGTCCGGCCATGGCCACAGACTCAGGCAGCCTTACCGACACCCGCAATACCATCAGAGGCATTATCTCCGAGCGTTCCAGGCCTTTCCTGAGATCCTATGTAGGCAACTTCAGGACAGTAATCGACTCCATTAATGAAACCAAAGATGGTGAGAAGACTACTTTCTGCTTCTCGTTCATGGGCACCACCTATGACATCGTGGTCGACAAGACCGATGATGGCAGCAGCATGTTTGCCAAATGGAAGAAAAAGCTCCTCTAACCTCCTTCCCATACCTGTAAAGACGCTGGTATAATCCCTGTGCGCCGCTGGTACCCAGAGCGTACAGGGCTCATGTTTAAGCCTTTCGGGCAGCACATGCCCTTTCTCTTCTCCCCCGGCCGTTCAGGCCTTTTTATTTTTCGTAGCGTGCAGGCTCATACCGTAAGGTGCTGAGGTGTATTACTCATGCCCTGACTGTATGCTTGCCGGTCAACAGGATTTACTAATGAAGACTTATATCAGTTTGTTCAGCTGTTCCGGCATTGGCTGTTACGGATTCAAGATGGAAGGCTTTGAGTGTATAGCCACAAACGAGCTGATACCACGCCGTCTGGCTGTGCAGATAGCAAATGGCAAATGCCGCTATCCTGAGGGCTATATCTGTGGTGATATTACAGATGAAGAGGTTAAGGGCCGTCTTTACGATCAGATTGAGTTCTGGAAAAAGCATGAGCACATCAAAAGGGTTGATGTGCTGGTAGCTACTCCTCCATGCCAGGGCATGTCAGTAGCCAACCATAAGAAGACTGATAATGAAATTAACCGCAACTCTCTGGTAGTTGAGTCCATCAAGATTATCAAGAGCGTTCGACCAAGATTTTTTATCTTTGAGAATGTGCCGGCTTTCATGAAGACCCTGTGCACCGACATTGATGGTGTGGATAAGCCTATTGCTCAGGCTATCAAAGAAAATCTTGGTGACGAGTATTCCTTTGACTACCGTATTATCAATTTTAAGAATTATGGTGCCTGCTCTAGCCGTACCCGCACTCTGGTCATAGGCGTCAGCCGTGAGTACGCTGATGAGGTTTCTCCATTTGAGCTTTATCCTGAGACTGTGCCGGAGAAAACTCTGCGTGAGGTTATTGGCTCAATGAAGAGCCTTGAGGTCATGGGGGAAATTGACCCTGATGATGTTCTGCATGCATTCCGAGCCTATCCTGAGCATATGAGAATGTGGGTGCATGATCTCAAGGAAGGTGAAAATGCCTTTGACAATGAGGATATATGTAAAAAGCCTCATAAGATTGTCGATGGCATGCCTGTAGTAAATCAGCGCAAAAACGGTGACAAGTACCGCCGCCAGATCTGGGACAAGGTAGGTCCATGCGTTCATACCAGAAATGATCAGCTGGCCAGCCAGAATACTGTGCATCCTGCCGATGACCGTGTTTTCAGTGTCAGAGAGCTGATGCGCATGATGACCGTACCGGACTCATTCAGATGGACTGAGCACAGCTATGAGCAGCTCAATGCCATGTCAACTGATGAAAAAATCAGCTGGTACAAGCTCAATGAAATGAACATCAGGCAGTGTCTTGGTGAAGCTGTTCCGACAGTAATTTTCCGTGGCATAGCATCAGCTGTTTCCAGAGCACTTGAGCATGAGCCTCTGACTCCACGCGCTATTATCGATATTGTAAAGCGTCAGGCCTTCAGCTCTGTTGATGAGGTGGTGGAGTTTATCAGGACCAACCCGCTTAACCTGTCTCTGTCTGCTCTGGGCAGAGTAGCTGAAATGTCAAATACCAACCGTACTGACAACGGCGCCTATTACACCAGTAAAACCCTGATCACAGAGATGATCAAATTACTGCCTGATGTTGATAAGGACGAGATTCATATTCTTGAGCCATCAGCCGGTGTTGGTAATTTTATCCCTATTATTGCCAGTCATTTTACCGGCAAAAGAGTTCAGATAGACCTTGTAGACATTGATCCTGACAGTTCACGTATCTGCAAGGCTCTGATGGACAAGTATGAGCTTCCAGATAACTGCTCTGTAAAATATATTGTAGATGACTTCCTGACACATAACTTCAGCAGCCGTTATGACTTTGTTATTGGCAATCCGCCTTTTTTCAAGATGAAAGCAGGAAAGGGCAGTATGCTCAGTACCTATCAGCATGATGCCGTCAATAAGGGAGCATCCAACATATGCTCTTTCTTCCTTGACAAGGCAGTAAAGCTTGCTGACTATGTGGCTCTGGTTTTTCCCAAGTTCATCCTCAACACTCCTGAATTTGCTCCGTCACGCCAGTATCTGAGTGATATGCGTTTTGACTGCATAATAGATTTTGGAGAGCATGGTTTCCCTGGTGTGCTGATTGAAACAGTAGCCCTGCTTATCAACACCACAGCAAAGCCAAAAAGAACCAGAGTCATTTCCATGACTCAGCATCTTGATCTTGATCAGGAGCAGAAATACATATTCGATCCGCAGCTGCCATACTGGATTATCTATCGTGACCAGGATTTTGATGCAGTATGTGACAAGCTTGATTTTGACCGCTTTACCGTTTTCCGCGACCGTCAGCTGACCAATTCCACCATGTCTGACAGTGGCGATATCCGTGTACTCCGATCTCGCAATATCAGTGATGACGGCTGTCAGATCATCGATAGTGAGGGCTATGACGCATATATCAGTAAGGATGATGCCAGAGCCCTGTCAGTATATGACTACCTTGATCGCGATGATGTTTACCTGACTCCAAACATGACCTATTACCCAAGGGTTATGAAGAAACCAAAGGGGGTTCTGGTCAACGGCTCTGTGGCTATCCTTATTCCCAAGGACAGGAATACGGTACTTACAGATGAGCAGTGTCTCTATTTTTCGGGTGACGAGTATCGCAGGTTCTACCGCATTGCGCGCAACCACCAGACCCGATCTCTAAATGTCGATGCCTGCTCTGTATTTTTCTTTGGTGTGCTGCGTGAAGATGCCCCAAAGCATGCTCCAAAGCATGACCCTGAGCTCTCGGTAGATGCTGACTTTGTTCAGAATATGCCTCTGTTCCGCATGCCCTCTCAGTCAGTCTTGGAGGGTAAAGCTGCAGGCACAGCCCCGGCAGAGACCACAGTGCGCCGCAAGGCTACTCAGTCAGCACCGGAGGGTAAAGCTGCAGGCACAGCCCCGGCAGAGACCACAGTGCGCAGCAAGGCTACTAAGTCAGCACCGGAGGGGAAAGCTGCAGGCACAGCCCCGGCAGAGACCACAGTGCGCCGCAAGGCTACTCAGTCAGCACCGGAGGGTAAAGCTGCAGGCACAGCCCCGGCAGAGACCACAGTGCGCCGCAAGGCTACTAAGTCAGCACCGGAGGGTAAAGCTGCAGGCACAGCCCCGGCAGAGACCACAGTGCGCAGCAAGGCTACTAAGTCAGCACCGGAGGGGAAAGCTGCAGGCACAGCCCCGGCAAAGACCACAGTGCGCCGCAAGGTTGCTCAGTCAACCCCGGGACCTAAAGCTGCAGGCACAGCCCCGGCAAAGACCACAGTGCGAAGCAAGGCTACTAAGTCAGCACAGGAGGGTAAAGCTGCAGGCACAGCCCCGGCAAAGACCACAGTGCGCCGCAAGGCTACTCAGTCAGCTCCGGAACGTAAAGCTGCAGGCACAGCCCCGGCAAAGACCACAGTGCGCCACAAGGCGACTCAGTCAGCACCGGAGAGTAAAGCTGCAGGCATAGCCCTGGCAAAGACCACTTTGCACCGCAAGGCTACTCAGTCAGCCCCGAAGGGTAAAACTGCAGGCACAGCCCCGGCAAAGACCACAGTGCGCCGCAAGGCAATCTACGGCAAAAATGCAAAATAACGAAGCACAAAGCAGCAATCTGCCATCCAGGCATCAGGATAATGCAGCATCATAGAATGTTGCTACAAGTTGCTGTCATGTAGCAGAGTGCTGTCACAGCATGTAGCAAGTCTGCAGGTCGTGACAGCACCATGATGAGAGCTGCAGCGCTTTGCTGCATAAGGGCTGCACAGCGCACAAAACATCAATACACAAGCTGTAAATCAACTGCTGACACTCAGCCTGGCAATGGGTGAACAGTAATCTTCTTTATCCAGGCAAAAGGCCGCATGCGATCTCAAGTATCAGCAGCGGCCTTTGTTTTATGCGGACAGTTTGTAGCAAAAATAGCTTGTGTGTACTGAAAAACTGTTCATCTGGATCTTTTAAAACTCTGTGTTGACGCTAATTATTGCCCGCTATACTGAAAAAAACATGAGAACACAGGACATGCAGTTTTGCTGCTACCTGACGACCATTTCCAGCATTAGCTGAGCATGAAAATGCTCGGGTTAATGCTTGTGCAAAAACATGTCTAAAGGCATGCATTATCCCATAAATATCAGCTTTGATGTGGGCAGTATCTGCCTTTGTACAAGCTGATGTAGGAGGTGTGTCAGGTGATTCTTTCAATATTCTCTATAATACGTAAAAGAAAGCATACTGTATTTTTCTTCTCTGTGTTGCAGCTAATTATTGGCCGCTATACTGAAAAAAGCTCGAGCAAATCCAGTAAGTAAAGTTCAGCCTGACTGTGGTTAAAATGGCTTTTATATGTGCCTTTTACCATATATGAAAGCTGTGGTTTTACGAAATGACAGATATAATTCCGGCCTGATTGCCGGGTCGTTAACTCATAAATACTCTGTAATATATTTTACAGAGGTTTAATTAGAAATCCTGAAATCTGTCTGATGCCCCCTTATCTCTGCCAGGGGTTGCTAATCATCAAACATAAGAAATGCTGTCCTGAACAGCACAGCTCAGTCTTATAAACCGGAGTACCTAATATGATTTCAAAGCAATATGTTCTGGATTTTATAAACTCTCATGACTACGATGTCAGAAAGAGTCACAATGCTCGATGGATTGACCAGAAGTGCACACCTGATGTAGTGATGATTGTTGCCGACTGCGTGCTGCACTACTCTTATGAGAAGAATGAGCCTTTTACCCGTACTGACATCTGGCGCTGTCAGTATGCTGAGGAAAACGTTCATGATATTTTCCGCAAGCCGTCAGTGCATGACAAAAATGCAGAAAGTGAGTACGACAAGTTTTTCTCTCAGCCGCTTAAGCTTCTTGCTTATGCCGGTGTTCTCAACGAGCAGAAAGGCACCCCTGACGGCAAACAAATTAAAACCAACTTTTATACTGTCGCCGATATTGAGGTGTTGAAGTTTATTGCCGCAAGAGAGCTCAATTCTCTGTATTTCGTTACTGAGTACATCAGCAAGGTTCTCTCTGACAGCGGTCTGACTCCAGACTTTGAAGCTTTCTTTGATGAGCAGACCCCTGAGGCAATGGATGCCCTGCGACACAGCTTCTTCTCATTCACCCAGAAAAACACCCCTGTCAATGGCGATCTTGAGTGTGGCCGTATCTTTACCAAGATCATTAACCCTCTGGCTTTCAGCAGAAATCTAAGGGGTACTGAGCGCGGTGCCATTTCAAAGCAGGCCATTGGTTACGCTGATTTGATGTACAACCGCAATAACTTCCGTGATTTGCTGGTCAACAAGCCAAAGGGCGTTACCAGACAGGAGTATGCTCAACAGCTGCCAGATATGCCCAATGATGGATATATCAAACTCATGTCCATCAAGAGCAAGCAGTATCTTAAGGAGTACAACGATCAGTTCCGCGCTTCTGTCACTGAGCACAATGATGATATTGAAGTGAACGGTCTGGGAGTACACGTGCATCATATTTTCCCTGAGGCTGTCTTCCCCGAGATTTCGGCATATCTGGAAAATCTGATTGTGCTGACTCCAACTCAGCATCTGACTCATGCCCATCCAATGGGCAAGACCAGAGTTATTGATCCTGCCTATCAGCATCAGCTGATTCTTTCCAAGATCAACCGTATCAGGGAAAACCTGTCTGACAGTGATCCAGGTCTTCTCAATATGTGTGAGCCTGGCTACGACTTCAACAATCTGCTTTATGTGCTCAGCACCGGTCTTGAAGACGAAAGCATCAATGATATTGCCAGTGGCGATTACGACAGCCTTATTGCAGCCGTTAACGCCCACTACCAGGCAGCCTGATATTAAGTGGCAGATAGCCTTGCAATGAGCCTGTCTGCCACCAGATTTCAGGTCCATCACAGACCCTGCCACCATAAGCTGGTTGCCGTTACCTTAAGTCTTAAATAACGGCACCAGCATATTCACATACTGCCCTCCAATCTGGATATCATCCATCACACACCAGTACTGATATCATTCATCGAACACCCATCCTGCAGCAAGTGCTGTTATGCATGTCATATATTTCATGTCTGTCATGCATTTCATGCCTTGCTGCCGAATGCTCAGCCCATACAAATACAGCTGTGCTGAGGCCCTTGACCACAACAAAAGCCCCTCATGCCTCTCATGGCAACAGTATGCGGGCACTATATGAGTGTTTGCCTGACATGAGGCAGGCAAGGCTCACCCAGTTCCGACCTCACCAAACAACATCTCACCACACCACATCTAACTTCAGTCCCTTGCCAGGAGCAAGGCTACAGCCATGTCTGCAAAAGCTCCATGCCAGCATCATAATGCGCTAAAAAAAGCACTTTGTGACAGTCTAAGAGACAGTGTTTCAAATGCTGTTCAGGAATTTTTGTTCATTTTCAGGCCCGTTTTGGGCCTTTTTGCTTTGTGCTCAGGCATAATTACCTGAGCAGCCCGGTTTTTCCACCCGGCTCTGACAGTGCAGCTCCCTGATATTTCGGTCACATGTGGCAAGTGACCATCAGAATCGGTCTGCACCCTGCTGCCGCCATGACTGGCCTGCGCACAGCAACAGTCTCCTGTGCTAAGAGTCAGCGGCCCCAGACCCGAGGCTCTTAGCCCTAAGCTATGGCCCTGAGCTCTAAGCCATGAACATTGAGCCTTAGCCTGAGTCTGAGACTGAGGCTCTGGGATCTATGCTCTGGGCCATGAGCAATAAGCACTGATACAGTGGCTATGTGTGATTCATCGCTGCAGGCGCGCAGCTCTGCGCAGCTGCTTTTGCTGCAGCAGTAGCTGTCGCAACGGTTTTGGCTGTGGCGCAGCAGCACCTCAGGCTGTGAATGTCACCGTAGTATCAGCAGTAGCTGATAAGTGACGGGCAGTGGAAGCTGGACGTGTTTTGTTTTTGTGTAATGAGGTAAGAGCAATGGCAGATCGTGTCATTCCTCACGGCGTGGTGCCGAATCCTAAAACCACTCTTAGTCTGCCTGTGGCCTTTGAGACCATTCAGGCTGGCTTTCCTGCCCCTAATGGCGGCTATATTGACGGCAATCTTGATGTCAACGAATTCCTGGTAAGTCATCCAAGTTCCACCTATATCTACAGAGTGGCAGGTGACTCCATGATTGAGGCTGGCATTATGCCTGATGATTTCGTGCTGGTAGATTCCTCAATAGAGCCCCGTTCCAACGACATAGTAGTTGCCATGGTAGACGGCGAGTACACCATCAAAAAGCTGGTCAAAGGACCACCACCTCAGCTGGTACCATGCAATAAGGAATACTCTCCAATATTTATTGGAGAGTATACCGAAGTAACAGTAATCGGACCGGTAATCTCAGTAATACGCAAATACCACTGAACCTGCCAGATTCAGCCCCACCGGCCCTGACTGCCCAAATGTCAGGGCTCAACTGGCCCGGATGCCGGGCTGTTGGAGCTCGCTGCCCTATCAGCCTGGCTGTCAGAGCACAGGTGGCATCAAATCACTACGTTTTGCCAGCAGCCACCGCCATAACAGCACTTGCTGCTGATGAGAGTGCTGCGCGGCTGCAGTACGGCTGCTGTCAGAGGTCAGCCATAACATCTCCTGCAGATGTTATGTAACTGAAGCCGTTATGGGCGGCAGCTGGAGCAATCAGCGCCAGACATACCAGCCTGCACCAGCACAGAGCTGTTCAAATCACTACCGGATCTGTACATTACCGCTGCTGACCATACTGGCAGCATAAAAGAGTTCCAAGGAGCACCTCCATAGACTGCTCCCGCAGTTTCATGCATGTATCTCATGTTTCTGTAGCCGACTGGCCCTACTCCTGCCTTATGGAAAGTGCCCTGCTGGCAGGTCGCTAATTTCCATGATCCATGATCATAAGTATGCAGCTGACATATGCTTTGCAAAGTATTTTGTAGAATGTATCGGTGTTCAAGTTACCTGGTTTCGGCGTAATGCAGTGGAACTGATGGTACATGGTACATGGATGTGCCCATGGATATGAGCACTGGTCCAAATGTCAGGTTGCGCGCGGCGATATGCGGCGCTGCGACTTTGAGGCTTTGGGGTTGCTCCCTGGCTGCATGGCGGAGCTGAGTTCGTAGTGACGGCGGCATGAGATCGAGGTTGAGGGCTGAATCAGTGGCTTTGCACGTGAGACGCATGGAGCTGGGCACTTTATAATGGGCACCGTGCACTGTGAGCATGGCAACGTGTACAGGGCACGGTCATTGTTGCTGTGAACAGGGTACCGTGTACAGGTCATGTGGGCATGGTTGTTGTGCTGTTATGCTCGGTTGCGGCAAGACTGGTTAAGCAAGGAAGAATATATGGGACGTCCACGTAAAGACAGCCGTTCAGTTAAAAGACAGCGCAGCGTCTTTCTTTCCGACGAGGAATATGTCCGTCTTAAGGACATGGCTGCCACCTGGGGCATAACCGTCTCCCAGATGGTCTCCGAGCTTATCAACCAGGCCTGGGAGAGTAATGCCTATCTCAACGGCTATGACAGACTCAGCGCCGATGAGCGCCATCAGCTCTCCGAGCAGCGTATGCGCACCATGGAGCGTACCCGCCGTCGCGCAATTGGCTTTGAGGGATCCTATTACGATCGCATGAACGGCCTGGACCGTGGTCTTACCAATGTCATGATTATTGCCGCTCCCGAAAATATTGGCAGCTCAGGCTTTGGCAGCGGTGCAGCTGGTGCAGCCAGCGGTGCCGGTGGCGGAGCTGGCGGCCAGCAGGGCCGTCGTGAGTTTCCCGGTATTTTCTGCAGCAGTCTTGGCAATGTGTGGGTAGTGCCTTATGGCATGCTTGACCGTCTGACTTCAGTAGAGCTTATGGGCTGGCCCTGCTATGCCTCGGTGCTTGATTACTTTGCAGGTTCTCCTATACCAAAGAGCCATCTGGGCGAGTTTATCGACACTAATAAGAGCCATGTGCTCTCCAGTTATGCTGAAAAGGCCGTGCTCAAGCGTCTTTATGAGCTTTATGGCAGGATGCGCATGCCTGAGTTGCCACAAAGCCCGTTAATGCGCCGTCAGCAGCTGCATGAAAAGAGACAGCGTCTGATTGACAGGCTCATGTCCATTGCTGCACGTCGAGCTCCGTCCCGGGATTCAGCTTTTGATGCAGCCGCAGCAGCCGCATCGCCAGTGTCTGGCTCATCTTTGGTACCAGGAACATCTCTGGTGCCTGGCACTTCAAGTACAGGGCTGCCTTACAGCACTGAGACTCTGACCTTCCTTATGAGCACCATGAGCGATGAAGAGCTCAGCAGCATGGAGCTCAACTCTGATGACTGGCTTTATGAACTCTTTACCAGTCTTGAGACCTTTACCGGCAGCAGGGGCTCACCTGTTTCCTGGCGCTGGCTGCGCGAGGCTCAGCAGGCAGCAACTTTCCATGATCCAAAGCCTGAAGGATCTGACACTGATTACGAGTACGATGACCAGTCAGCTGCTGGCGCTGGCACTGGCTATGCCGATGGCTCTGGCTCTGGTTATGGACATGGCCATGGCGGCGCTGCAGGTTCAGCTGATGGCAGTGGTGATGGGGATACCCACAGCCCATGGGTAAGCCGTCTTGACGGGGACATGAGCTCACTGCTCAGGGGCTCAACCATGGAAACAGCCGGCAGTATCCTGGCTCAGGAGCTCATGCAGGCGGCAGCCGGAAAGGACAACACCGGACCGGCTGGTCCTGCCGGTCATGCCGGGACCAGGAGCACATTCCAGACCCAAACGCATGCTCACAGTGCCATGGAGCAGGGGGATGATGCAGGTACATCAGATCCATCCGTTGCAGGCTCATCAGCTGCTGGTGCTGGTCCTGCTGGTGATGACAGTAGTGCGGACCAGGCAGGAGGTAATAGCGCTGCTGGGCTGCGTCTGCGCAAAGGACGACAGCGCTCGGCTGAAGCCGAAGAGCTGGAGCGTGGCGCCCCGGCCCGCAGCTTTGCTGTGGCCTCCCCGGCAGTTGCAGAGCTCATGCGTCGTCAGATAGGCGCAGCCGGGGGTGAGGACAGCGCCGCACAGTCACCAGACGCCAGCTCCAGTGGTCAGAGCCAGAAGGGCGGCGCCAGCCAGACCAGAAAACAGTCACCATCAGGCCACAATATGCTGGCCCCTGATCTCTTTGGTCATGACCATTAATACAGCTGAATTGCATAAAGCACCAGGCGGTCCAGGCTCTTTGCCTGATTCCATGCTCTTTGCCGGGCCGCCCTCTGCCCAGGGCGTACGCATGATACGTGCTAAGCGGCTTTTCTCAGCTCTAAAGCGGCAGCAATTATGCCTACTGCATTTAGCAGCTGAGCATCGTCAGCCAGACGCACAACGAGCCTTTTTATTGAGCTGTC
>NZ_JALKIL010000055.1 GCF_023051105.1 Anaerobiospirillum sp. NML120449
GCAAATTTTTTACTATGTGATCAAAATCTCGTTTTTAAGTGAATCTAAATTGTTAAAAAGTGATCCTGGTATCACATTTTATTTTCCGAATTTGATCCTTGGATCAAATTTCACGCTTTGTGCGTAGCCCCTGGCACTGAGGGGACGGATTCAGTACTTTGCCACCACGTACAGCAAAAGTGCTGACCATGTGGGGCGTGCGGCCATACGCCTCGATGGCCGGGAGATACTGCGCAGCAGCTGTCAGTGTTACTTTGAAAAGGTATGGTCCCGCTATAACAGCCTGAGAGCCACAAGTCACCGAGACCACAAACAGACCACAGAGGCTCTGAACCTTGCTCATGCCCATGCTCTTGATGAAGGCACTTTTGACCAGGAGGTTTTCTATGAGGCCTTTTGGATCTATGACAACCAGAGTCTGGAGCTGAGCCTTGCCAGCGACCATCCCATAGTGCGCATTTTTGCTCTGCTCGACCGCCGCCTTGGCAGGCGCCGCCTTCTGGCCCTTAAAGACACCATGGAGCAGGAACTGAGCTTTGTACGTGCCTTCTACATCATGAGAATGCAGGCCGAAGGCCTCATCAAAGACGACACCCCCCTATCAGATGCCCCGGCCCCAGAACCGGCCTCAGCCTCAGGCACATCAGGCCAGCCTGCTGCTGCCGTTCCATCCGAGGCAGCATCGGTCCAGAGCCATGCCCTGACGGACGGCTGATGCCGGCCAAAGGGCCGGGAGCACCAGCCAGCCACTGAGCATAAGCACACCTGCGCAGCAGGCCGCACCACGGCGGCGGCGCCGCCGGGCAGAGTCTACGCTTACCGCGCTGACAGCGCGCTCAGAGCGCGCGCTGCGCTGATGCATGGCTGGCCAGATTGCAAGGGCATACTGCACCTGCGGCTGCAGCTGCGTCGGCGCGGCCTGCTGAGCCGACAGGCCAGCCGGGCCGCCTGGGCGCCGGAATGCGCTGCAGCCGCTGTGGGGCTGCGGGCGAAAAAATGCCCCGCGTGCTGAGCACTGCGGGGCTTTGTCTTATTCGCCGTATCCCTGGTCAGGATTCATGCGGCGGTCACGGGCCTGACGGGCACTTGGTGACAGCGGCTTCTGAATGATGAACGGAATAACCGGCTCTACCTGAGCGCCAGGAGCAAAGCCTGGGGAAGCATTGTTCTTGCTTGGCAGGGACTTTATAACTGCCTTTACCTGCTCAGGGGTAAGACTGCTGTGAGCATTAGAGCGGGCACCAACTTCATCGCGTTCGCTTTCAGCTGAAAGGCCTTGCATTTCGCTCTGAACACTCATGGAGTGACGTGCAGCAGCCAGAGCGGCAGCCTGAGCAACACTTGGCTGAGCAGAGTCTGCTGAGGCAGGCTCATCATTTATGTTCTCACCAAAACGGGCCCTGGAGGTCACAGCATTCTTATGATCGCACTCAGGCTCCTGATTACGTGTGTAGAAAGCCTCAAGCTCTTCTTCAGTAAAGTCACGACCGCAGACGCAGCGTCCTGATATCGGGCGGGAAATCTCATCATAAACAATGGAGAACTTCAGACCACCAGTCAGGTGATAGTACTTCTCTTCGCCTTCACGATGGCCATTAACATACATTGACTGGCAATAGACCTCACCGCTTTCATAGTACTTACGGGCACGGCCATGCCAGAAACCATCCTTTAAGGTCCACTCCTGTTCGATATTGCCATTTTCATAGAAGGTACGCTCAATACCCTCAGCAACACCATGGCTGAAGAAAGCCTCATGCTTTAACAGACCACGCTTGTACTCGTCAGCCAGGAATATCACCTCACGACGGCCGTTTTCATCAGCTGCACGGGTAATAGAGGCACCGGAGCTGGCACGGGCAATGGCTGTGGCACGGGCAGCAGGACTGTCAGGGGCCAGAGCTACATCGATATTGTGATACTCACGATCAAAGCCGTTCTTGCGGCCATCAGAGTATGAGGTCTCACTTTCAAGGTAACCGCTGCGGAAGAAGATCATACGGGTACCGTTGAGTTCGCCTTCCTTGTAGGTGGCGATACGCTGGAGATTACCATTGTCGAAATAGCAGCGCTCTACACCGTGCTTGACGCCGTTCTTGTAAGGGGTCTCATGATTGAGCTGCTGATTATCAAAGTAGTTACGTACTACTCCGTCTACAACATTGTTGTTGTATGGGACTTCGGCAACGATGTGACCATCGGAAGTGAAAGATGAGGAAATACCGTGACGCTGGCCGTGAGCCCACTGGGTTACAGTCTTAATCATGCCATTGGCATAGAACTCACGCTCGGTACCGTCAATGATGTCATCCTGATAGTAGGACTCATGACGGATAGCACGGTTTTCAGGGTAGAATTCGGTATTGGAGCCCTGACGCTTGTCCAGACGGAAATTGGTCTCTGACTTTACATCACCGCTCTCAAAGAAGTGCTTCTCAAGTCCGTCCTTGTGACCGTCCATCCACTGTACCTCGGCCTCAAGGCGGCCATCAGGGAAATAAAGACGCTCCTTGCCGTGGCGGATGCCATTGACGTAAGGAGTTTCGGAACGGATAGCACCATTGTCAAAGTATGAACGCTCGGTGGTGTACTTCTTAGGCATCGGCTGATCGAGCTGATCCATATCAGCGTTCAGACTTTGCTGAGGACGGCGCTGGCCCTGCTGTGGGGCCGGTTGAGGATTGTCTGGCATGAAAACACTGGCCAGTGCCTGCCAGGTGCTCATCTGTGGCTGCCTGTGCTGACGTTTGGCCGGCTTATTTTGGCCTTCGCCCTGAGTCGGAACAAGGGTAAGTTTTGGTCCCGCTGCCAGCATCAGCTTGGCATCTTTATTTTCCTTCTCTTTTCTAGCCATAGTGTTTCCTTACCATACCTTTGTTGCTGCTGGTCAATGTGTGAATCATGTCAAAGCAGCACCTAAGAATCATACCTGCTCAAAGCCTTAACGGCAGCTGACTGCAGTCAGCCGTCTCCGGTGAAATTGAGGCAACAGGTAATACTGCATGCGCCCGACTGTGCGAGCGTTACAGTTTAGTTGCGTAATTCCGGAGGGGGAACCGTAGTACTGGGGTGACCGGTTAAGCTGCCGGTCGCGCTACTGCACTGATAGTGGAGCATAGCTGATGTACTCCAGCAGTGCGTATGCAGCATTGCCTGGTGGGTCTGGCATGAAGCCGTGCCCATCTGGGCGGTCATTCCTTATGCCTGATTAACGCGTAGTGTACGCTGACAGCCATTTTATGCGGCTGCTGGCGGTATGACCTGGTTTACAGACAGTACCTGACCCGGCTTTTACAGCGCTTGCTGCGATGCACAGAGTCGGTAACTCTCATATTTTACCAAAAGCACGCACCGGGTAAACAGATAATAATGTATATGAAAGGCGCACCTGCACCATATGAGTCTGTTGCAGATACTCCGCCGCAACATTTTGAAAAACGGTAAATCAGTGTATAAATCGTACTTCAGCATATTTCAGGCCAGGCAGAAAGCCCAAAGTCATATGCAGTTTCGGCAGGCTTTTCAAAAATCAAAATCAACATAATTTTGCATGGCAGCCTGTCATTTAAGCACTGGCAGAAATCCAGGCTGCAAATCAGAACAGACTAAGAAAGTTTTTCGATCAGCCAGTCAGTCATGTGAACCAGCCAGTATCGTCACAGCTTACCTGGTCAGCTGGGGCACCAGCGTATGCATTTCCGGCTGCTCAAACCTGATCCATGCCCCCTCTAAACGCAAAGCAAGCCGTCGCACCGCAGGCAGACAGATACCCTGCATACAGCCCTGACTCAAGTAAGCTCAGTTACCCAAAGGTCACATGCCATGCACTTGACAGGCCATGCCCCCGAATGCATGACAGCATAAGGGCGCGATAACGGCCAGAGTGAAGTCCCCTGCCGACCATGCAGCAACTCATTGACCAGTATCTCAGCCACAGCTGAGGATGAGCCCAGGTCCGATGGCCACGAGGCATTCATGGCCCGCAAGCCATTCATACCATTCATACCATGCACAGCCTGGCCTGGCCAGACCTCCATGAACCGTCTGTCTGACACAGGCGCATAAGACAGGCAGACTGCATATCTTTACAGGATAAGCGCAGCCAGCCGTGCCGGCTGAATCGTGACCACACAAGCAGGTTAAACATGCTGTTTCATGACGCAGATTTCAGGCACAGATTACTGAAGATTCTATTAGAAAAAGCAAGATCAAACTTTGGCATTCGTCTATAAAATGAAGCAAGTATTACATAATTTTTGTCAAAAACCATGTGCAACAGTGTTACTACACAGCCCCTTGCCTTAACTGCAATCAGCTCGCAAGTACATTCCGGCCCCATCACCCAAGCAAACTCACAAGCGTCATGTGCTGCATCAGTCAACGACAATGCATCATGTCAAACAGCTCGAGCCGCCCGACACTTGCTAATCAATTATCCCCCGAGCAGTAGCATCCCGGCCAGCAGGAACATGGCATAACAGAATTGCCCAATGAATCGTGAAACACTCTGACCTCAAGACTGTCCTCTGACATTACGCAGCATGGATGTTCTCCCCCTCAAGGCATAACCTCTGGCCACACTCTGTAGCCATCCCATATGCCGTTATCTCGAGCCCATATCTGCAGCCTGCTGTGGCCAACAGCTTATACCAGGGCTACAGAAGGAAACGCTACTCCCCGGCTGAACTGCACAGGATTTAAGTACCAACTTGCAGCCGATGCCGTCCGAAGCCCGCAAAAGCCCTGTGTGCAAAACCCAATGCCATAGCACCATGATCCATGCATATGCAGGCTGAGGGACGCAGGCTGCCGGCTACAGCTACAGTTCAGCTGTTAATTGCTCAGCCCCTCCAGCGAATGCTGCCATCTCATACTGGATATGGCAACGGCACATGAACAGGCTGACAGAGGCTGTCAGGACAGCCTGTTAAGAATGGGACTCTGCCTCAAGGTGAAACCTGCTTATGCACTCCCCATGGTATGTCTGCCTTCGCCCTCCCTGCCGCCTGGATGTCAGGCCGTCCTAATGCGTTTATGACTCTTGAGCTCATATGGCGGGTCTGATGTCAGTTTACAATTTTGGGCGTAACTTTGATTTCGCACCTGATATTAAGTCAGACACACTTTTATGCCCTATATTTTGTCAGCTGCTCATGCGCAGAACGTTGTATCCAGAAATCTTACATAAAATCATGCCAAAATGTGCTTTCAGTAGAACGTTTACATCTATAAATATAAATAGTAGAAACGGAAAATCGCGCTGCTATGGCATCCGTAAAAATTTTGCCTTTGTTTCAAAATTGCCGTGAGTGTACACACTAGATATAACAGCAAAAGAAAGCCTTTCGTGCAGAGATCACAGATTATTAACAATATCTTCTTGATACACTTTTATCACTTACAAAACTCTCGTACCATAACCTTAAAACCTGGCCATAACAGGCCAAGAAGGTCGTGAGCGCAAAGGTGTTCGTAAGCCCCAGGTATTGCAACTGGATCGGTTTATTACCCGGACTTATCTCCAGGTAACGCTGATTTCATCCCTGCAGCCAGAGGGCACAACGCCCGGAGCTGTCAGATACTCGCTTCACTGGTACAGGTAATGCTCAATTACCATGGCATCAGAAGGTTTTCTTTCAGATATGAATCAGGCTCGGGCACTGAATCCCGGATATTTCTCAGGCTGCTCTTCGGACCGGAATCTGGCTTAAGGCACAGACATTCCAAAAGGTCAGATGCAGGCAATAACTAAGCACTGATACCAGCTCCATCGGGAAATAAAACTCCTGAGCACAGGCAGTACCTCCTGACAATTGCTTCTGTCAGTTTCAGTGATACAGACAGCATAGCCAGAGGGTTACTGCCATGAAAGTTACTGCAGCAAATACTGTCCAGCGCATACCTTTTGACAAAGTGCGCTGTACCAGCACAAAAAGCTGTTGAAAGCAGGGCCATGACCTGAGTTTCACGCTTTTGAGGCCGCGCATTCAATTTATCTATGCAGGGCAAAATGCCCACAGGCAGGATGTAATCTTTACGCAATAAGGGCGCTGTACAGCTGTGCCGACGCGCAGTAAGCCTGTTCAGGCACTCAGCAAAGTAATGCAGTGCAGTGGAGTGCAGTGCCCTTCATTGAGGCACTCAGCGAACCAGAACAGACCTGATGTGTCCCCGAGGTCTGCTGCTGATTTATGCTCTGGAACAGCTGCAATGGTGTGCTGTCCTGATGCCTGGCTGTAAGGTCAACAGGCTGGTCAACACAAAGACATCCCACAGCCATCCCAAAGCCATCAGACGGCCATCAGACCGCCATCGGTAAAAGCTGGAGCTGATGGGCTTATCAAGCGTCCTGAAAATGGCTTAAGTCCAATGTTTATCCTGTCTTTCATTATGCTGTGAGGCGCTTATGAGGTACTCCAAACTCAGTCCCGGACTTCTGGAGCCGGAGGATTTCGACCTTGTGCTGGTAATCGATCAGATACTCTCATGTGAGGAGTTTGACCACTTTACCGAGCTTAAGGCCTCTACCAGTACCACTCTGATTGCCGGCAGTGATGAACTGCTGGTTGAGCCTGGTCAGCTGAGCTGGCGTGTGCCTAAAGACGAAGCCAGTGGCCCTATGGGCATGGAGCGCTTTGTTCATGGTCAGAACATCTACTGCAAGGCCCGCCGCCTCAACCGCTCGTTTTATGCCCGTGACTATGAGCACTGGAAAGGTGGCATGTGGTATCTGACAGGAATATATGATCATATGCCTGACTTACCTGCTCTGCGGAAGGAGCACAATGCCGCTGCCAGCATACCTCGTGTCCGTCTTAACCCGGGTTCTTTGCACCTCAATCCGCTCAACCACAGCTATCTGACCACGATTACCGCCAATGAGCGCCGCTTTGAGCTTCATCTGTGGGCCGGTGAGGATGACCGCCTCAACTCAGACACCATGGCCCGAGCCAATCACTTCCTCAATCACAGCGACGACATTGTCAATATTATCTGTGACCATATCGGAGCCACTCTCTTTGCTGACTGTGCTGATGCTCAGCTGAGCACCGAACTTGCTCACAGCCTCACTTTGCTGCAGGTTTTCCTTGAGCGCTCGCAGTGCCTGCGCATGGTCTTTGATTGTCCGGACCATATCTGCAGCAAGCGAACGGCCTCAGCAACAGGGACGGATACAGCCGCCGCTGATGCCCTTGCTCACCATGCAGCTGTTCGCGGAGTGACAGCCGACATTTCCGGCCATGAAATTGAGTTCACCCTCAACACCATGATTAATTACTGCCGTATTGCCTTGCGCGACCAGAACTTTATCACCGAGTGCTATGCCCCTGACGTGCTCCGCCCTCTGATTGAACCTCTGGCAGCCGCCCGTCCAGCCAATGACGCCCGCTGACAGCGTCCCCAGGCAACCAGGACCGCTGACATCGCACCCAGGCAATCAGGACCGCTGACAACTGCCTTCAGGCAACCAGGCCCCGCTGACACCTGCCCTCTGGCAACCATGTCCCAAATACTCGCTCATGCCCGCCTGCAAGCAACAGTTTGCAGCGGGCCTGATGCTTTCCCGGATACCTGCATACCTGGCAGTCTATGGCCTGTCTCCCGCTGCACTCAAGGTCTGTCGCAGCTTTATTCTCCGTCTGCCTGACTCCTGCTGCACCCTGGTCGCAAGGACCGATCCTTACTGCCTACAGCTACAGCTACGGTTACCCCCAGTCCTGCCTGCAACAGGCGGTTGCCTTGAGTTCCTCATCTGATGACAGCCAAAGTCATAGCCGGAACGCTCATCCCATGGGGTAAGCCGTGCAGCAGATGACTTTCAGAGTGCAGGACTTTAAGGAACTATCGCATGCCCGAATTGGTCAATGTGATGATGCAGGATGCTTCCTAAAACATGCAGTCAGGTGCAAATTCTGATGAGTGCTCTGATCTGCTTTTTTTTGCGAAAGATACCTGCAAAAAGCCGAATGTTGTAACTTTGTGCTCACACAGGTGTAAATATCTGTTAACACATTGATTAACGCACGTATAGCTTGATACAACATTAGACCCGCATGGCAATGATCTCAGGAGCGTGCAATGCGCTTAAACAAGGGCTCTTGCACGTGCTTAATGCACGCGTCACACTGGGCAAATATTTAGTTTTTCGGTGCCTTCTGAAATGAAAAAATAATAGTGATATTTCGTGCTAAAAATTAGAGAAAAAGCGGGCACCAGGGTAAAATATAAGGTGGCTAAGGGTGCCAGATCACAGTGTGTATCCAGGCACATTTAGCAATATCTATTTGGTATGACAGATTCATTCAGTACCAGCAGCTCAGGAGAGGTGAAAACACCTGCTGCGCCCCATGCCTAACATGCTTATTTAAAGGAAAGTAACGTGGCTGTTTACGTAAATACCAATATCAGCTCGCTTCAGGGACGTAACTACCTCAATAATGTCCAGAACCAGCTGACCACCAGCTACCAGAGGCTGTCCTCTGGCATGCGCATCAATTCTGCAAAGGATGATGCAGCCGGTCTGCAGATATCCTCAAGGCTCACTACACAAATCAATGGCCTTAATCAGGCCAACCGCAATGCCAACGACGGCCTTGCCCTGCTGCAGACCGTCGATGGCGCAGTAGAAGAGATCAGTGGCCGCCTGCAGCATGCCCGCACCCTGCTGGTTCAGGCCTCTAATGGCACCAACACCGCTGACGACCTCAAAGCACTTCAGACTGAGATCCAATCTACTCTGCTCACTGCTTCAGCTATTGGTACTGATACCACCTATGCAGGCAAGAAGATTCTGATAGGACATCAGACCAGTCCTGATGACATCTACGAAAGCGTAGCCAATGGCAAGAACTACGATGCCGGTAAGCTGAACCTGCAGGTAGGCGCCAACAGTGGCGATACTATCCAGGCAAACATTAAAAACTTCTTTGTCCCTCAGCTGATGATTACCACCAAGGTAGGAGGTGGTCGAGATTCTGTTGCTGATGCATCCAAAGGTGCTTTTGATGTCGCAGTGGGTCAGGACGGCACTGCTGAATCTCTCACAGTAGTTCTTGACTCTCATGACAAGGCACGCGCCGCTCTTGGAGCCATCGACTCTCTGATTGCCGAGGTAGATGCCCGTCGTGCTGAGGTTGGCGCCTACATGAACCGCCTTGAGTCCTCAATGCGCAACCAGGCAAATGTAGCTGCCAATCAGGCCGATGCCCGCAGCCGCATAAGAGACGCCGATTTTGCTGATGAATCAGCTGCGCTCTCCCAGAGAACCATTATTCAGCAGGCCGCAACGTCAATGCTGATGCAGGCCAATACCCGTCCACAGCTGGCTCTGTCCATGCTCAACTAAAATCAGCCCAAGGCAGCAACAGCCCACTGCTCCCTGACAAGGAAGTTCTCCTGACCTGCCACCTGGTCCAGCATGCTGAAAAGCCAGCTTCTGTATCGGACAGCATGTACATAGCAGTAAGCTGGTACAGGTGGTGAACAGCCACCACCTCCGCAAGACATTGGGCTCTGCTCCATGCCAGTAACAGCCACGTACTGGCGGGCTGCACGGCCTCAATACCGGCAGTCCCAATCAGCACTTGCTGCCACTTTCCAGAGCCTGCTTTTCAGGCTCAAAGGCCCACCGCTGGTGGGCCTTTGCATTTGCGATCTCCCGTCACAGGCACTACTCAAATCGCCCTTTACTCAAACCGCCCCTCATAAAACCGTACCTGATTCAATTCTTTCACTTAAGCGGCCTCACTTAAACCCTCCCTCCCTGAAGTCATCTCCATAGACAGTCAGGATGTACATGCATCATGGCTAAGTCAGGCATGTACATGCGGCATGGCTAAGTAAGGCATGTTCATGCAGCATTGGCTAAGTCATGCACCTGCAGCATAGCTTTCCTGCCATGAAAGGACTGAGGTCTGCCCTTGCCAGCCGGCTCGTTAACGCCTGCACAGCTCGCTGCAGCGCCCTGCTGCTCTCAGCGCAACCACCTTCCTCCAGGTACGACTGAGCGCTATAACAGCAAAACAGTCCCGTACTGGGGCTATACCGGCATTGCCTGATCCAATATATAACCAGATTGCCTGCAGGCAGCTCTCTGTTTATCAGGCCTTTACCTGACCTTTGCTCTCATTACCTTCATGCAGTGCTCAGATATGAGTAAAGAGCAGGTTAGAAGCTTAATGGCAGACATACTTTGTAAAACTAAACATAAAGACAATATTGATAAGCCTGCCTTCCTCATCCCGACAAGGACAGACTGATGCTGCCGCTTGTGATTACAGAGTATTATGGTGATCAGGGACTTTTGCAGTGAGACCAATGAGGTCTTTGAGGCCTGTACACGTACATCATGCCGGGCAGAACAAGAGCTGATGGTCCATTACTTAACAGGTTTTCTGGGCCGTCGTTGTGTCTCCGGGATTCTGGATAAATATGGCGCAGATCCGGATGCCTTACGTGCATGGCAAAGGTAATGTCTAAAACATGATAGGGATGCAGCACGAAGTCAGTTGAGATTTTGCAGTCAGCCATACATATATGTATGTAGCAGTTGGACATGGCGTTATAGTGGGCACTAAGGAGGGGTTGTCCGGAGGGATGTAATGGTATTAAAACCATGAGCGTGAAAACGTTTTACGGGCCATAATTATCAGCCATGACACAATGTCTGTAAAAAGTATGATGCACAACTCATGATGGACATCTCATGGGCAATTTTATATTGAGAATGGGCTATACTGTCTGTACAGATGACGATTTTGTCTGCAACTGTTTCAGTCACTGCCAAACACTGGTTTACGCATTCTGTGAGTGCTTTTCGACGGCCCTTTCTATGCATCTATAGACACGGCGCCAGGCCCGTAGCTATGCGAAATTTAAAATTAAGTTTTCTTGCAGATTACTGTTAAGTTCAAGTCAATAGTGCCGTTAACAAATACAAAGGCTCAAAACTGTTTATCCAGAGCCAGAGACATCAAAAGATATTACATCCTCCTGTGTTGACCGCTCCCGGGCTTACCTCATTCCCAGAGCCCCCGGTGTTTGCGCTTATTTTTCTTTTCAGACTGTCTTGTTTATAAGCCGTATGTAAGACCACAACCATCTGCCGGCCTCCCTGGCCGCCAGCAGTCTTAAGGAGGTCGCCATGACCAGATTCTCCCTTAAACACTTCTTCCTCAGTGCCATGGTTTGCTTTGCAATGATCCTGTCACCAATGACAGCACAGGCAGAAGTATTCCAGTCCCACTACTTCACAGTCGATCTGGGCAATTCTTGGAGAGTATCAGGACGGCCTCATAACATGGAGCATTCAGTTAATGTCACCTTCATTAACCCAAATGCCAAGTCCAGCATTAACATTGTGGTAGGCTCCGGACAGATCAAACCTTCTGTACTCATCAACAATCTGGCTTCAACCTTAAAATCCCAGCATGCTAACGTAGGTCCTATCGAGCAGAAGAATGGCGTAGTTTATTTTGAGTTCTCCCTCAACGGCATCCGTGGCTTCTCATGCTCAGCTACCAATGGCAAGGACGTCTCCAGCATCACCGTACTGGGCAACCCGCAGGCCGGCATGCGTCTGCTGACCACCATTAAGGCCAAGGACCAGACCCTTTTCCCTAATTTCTAATCACTTAAGCCATAACAGCTCTCACAAGCTGTAATAGATTAAGGCAGGCCTCCTTACAGGAGCCTGCCTTTTTCTTTGGCGCCGCCCATGCGGCGGCTGCCTCCGCTGCCGCCTGCGCATCCGCTGCGAACGGCACCAGCCGCTGTGCCCCATACCTGTCGCATCTGCCTCTGGGCTTTGCCATACGGGGCATTATTGCTGACGCTGATACAACGCCTGCTGCGTTTGCTGTGACATAGACTGGAGGTGCAGCATGCGGGCATCAGCATCAGCATCAGCATCAGCTGTGCATGGCTGCATCATTATGAGGTAATGGCAGCGCATTGGCGCTACAGCGTACTGCATTTTGTAAGCAGAAATGTGCCGTGCCGTGGCTTGGCGTGAAGATTGGCTGGGCTACTCTGTGCTTTGCCCACCGTTGAAACTGCAGTGATATACCCTGTAATGCATGGCTATGCAGGGCAGTGATTTGCCATGCCCTGCTGGGCCAGGCTCGGCATTAATTTGCACTGTCATGCGGGGCCAGGCATGGCTGTGCATGGACTGTGCTGCGCGTACTTGTGTTTTCATGACCTGCAGGAAAATAAAAATGCACTTTTTATTGTTTTACAGAGCATGTTGACGCTTTGATGTCTGGTCTTCAGGAAGCTGCTGGACCGGTCTTTGACTGGTCGAAAAGCTTTACTTTGTACAGGCGATGACGGCAGCGTCGGTAGAAGGAACCACCGCGCAAGGTGTTGCGCAGTATTTTGGCGGTATGATCGGCAATTGGTGGAAAAGGCACACAATCAGGGGATTCGTGGCGGTATACCAGGTGATTGTGAATTTCCTTTTCCGGGATAAAGATCCAGTTAGGATTGCCCCGCTTTTTCATGCGACGGAAGACTTCGAGCTGAGGATCGGTGAGTTTTAGGTCGAGCACGTCGGCCATGAAGAAAGAGAAACAGCAAAAGCGCTCGTCATAGAAAATATCGCGGGTATAGCCCAGATATTCATAAGTGATGGAAGGGAAGTATTTGTGGTCCTCAGGAGTAATTATGTGGCTGTTAAGCAGCTCCTCGATGAACTCACGGGACAGGTCGCTGATGACCTCACGCTGGCAGGGGAAGTTTACCGGAGGCAGCTCACTGCCAAGACGGTAGAGAATCTTGCGGGCATCCTCAACAGTACGGCAGCCAACTACATCAAGTTCCCCACGGGTCAGAGCCAGATCGGCTGTTAAAGTGACCAGATTGTCAAAGAAAGCGGCAAGGCGCTCACGCTCACGACGCTCTATCTCAGCACCAATAGAGGCTACATCAGGGTCAGAAGCATACTCAAAGGTATCAAGCTTCTCAGGAGGGTAGAGCCAGTCCTCAGCTGAGCAGAACCATTCAAAGAGCTCAGCCATACGGGCAGCCGGAACCAGCAGACGCAAATCACGCAGGGTATTGTTGATGGTGACCGAAGGTCGCAGTGCTGAGCCGGACTCATCACCATTAGCAGTAGCAGCAAGACCGACAGCGCAGTCACCGGCATCGCCGCCAGCGGTGTCACCGCCTGCGGCATCGCCTGCTGCTGCAGCACGGCGAGCCTCCTCAGCGGACAGTCTTATTGCCTCCTGAGGATCAGTAGAACCGTCACCCTTGAGCCATGAGTTTGGTACCTTGTGCCTGGTAGGTGCGGCATGATGAGAAAAGGCATTGCATAACTTTTCATGGCATCCGGAAAAATAACAGTAGCCACCGCCCACGGGCTGGTAGCGCCACTTTTCAGGATGCTCATTGCCAATTAAAAACAGCTCTCCGTCGACCTCAATGCGGAACATGTAAGCAAAAGATGCTCTTGCCTCACCTGTTCTAGCCTGAATGCACATGCCTTTTGCCATGGCCGATCTCCTTTAGCTGTCAACCTTTACTCCTGATGCCGGTATGTCACTCCGGCCCTGCCTGCGACTTGCTGCCGTCAGGCACATCACAGAATAACGCACCCCCGCATGCCGGTCCAGTAGCTGAAATAAAACTTGCGAAAAGAGCCCGCTTTTGGCCCATACCAGCACCATCAACAGCTCTCTGCAGGTCAGCCCGCATGCAGGACTTCGTGGGTCACAGTGCCTGCGCGCACGGCACCCTGTACAGGTCGCTGCCATGATGCCTCTCATGCTGCACTGCTGTGCAGCTTCGCAGCTGCGCATGACTGCAGGACTTCGTGGGTCACAGTGCCTGCGCGCACGGCACCCTGTACAGGTCGATGCCATGATGCCTCTCATGCTGCACTGCTGTGCAGCTTCGCAGCTGCGCATGACTGAGGTGCTGTGCGCTCTGTGGACGGCTGCTGCGCTGCGCAGCTGCTCCAGACATGCCTGATGCTGAAGGCCCAAAATGAACAATCCCCACCAGTGCACGACACTGTGGGGATCGTTTGCAGGTTACTGCACCACTGACTTGTGCTTATGGGCAGTCTCCTCAGGGATGACTATGGTCAGTCTGAGATTACCGGCTGCCAGGGAGCTGTGCTGGTGCAGTCAGGACCTGTGATTAGCGGTTGCGCATCATGCCCATGCCCATGCTGCAGGCCTTACCAGCAACAGCTACGCCGCCAATCTTGGCAGCAAGGCCCAGCAGGTCCTTGGACAGGTTCCTGGTGTCAATCTGCTTGCTATCGGCATTTACGTACTTGTGTGCGGTATAGCCAACAACTACGCCTACAGCAACACCAGCAAGGAAAGTTTTGTTAGTTAATAAGGTAAACATGCAATTATTCCAGTGATTCGTGATAGCTCATATCTACAGCGCTAAAGCCGCCTCTGTGCCTGCATCCTCTGTGTCTGCATATGCATGCGTGCATGCCTTCACCAGCGCAGGTGCGCTCGCGCTTGTTTATGCACTTGCCTGTGCAATGCGGCGCCTGACATCTGTCAGGTGGTGCAGGGGTGCATGGTAGCAGCCAGATCAAAAACAAGCCGGGGCCATCTCAGCAGCTCTCAGCTTGCCATTTTTATCCGCCGAGGGGCAGGATGAGGCTGACATAAAGTGAGCTCATGGCATCCCGACCTGGCAACATCTCTGGCCTGATCAGGGCAGATGTCTGCCCAGGTTCGTGCACATGTCTGCTCATGTCTGAGCAGGTGCCTGCCTGCGTGAGGGCAGGTGCCTGCTCACGTCAGGGCAGGTGTCTGCCTATGTCTGAGCAGGTGCCTGCTCACGTCAGGGCAGGTGTATGCTCATGTCTGAGCACATTGATGCAGTCAGCGGCAGCTGGAGGGCCAGTGAGATTACTTGGCCTCGGCAGCCTGAGCGCCCTTGGCAGCCTGCTCGACCTGAGCCTTGTGCTCAGCGATCAGATCCTCAAGACGCTCCTTCTGAGCCTCGAGCTCCTCAAGGGAGAGCTCAGCGCTGCTGCAGTCACAGCACTCGTCCTGTTCAGAACCAGGGCAGGCGCAGCCGGCACCGATGTTCTTGAGACGGGCATCGATAGAGCTCTTGTTATCGCTGTAGAGCTTGTAACCAACTACACCGGCTAACAGACCGGCAGCAAAGCCGATCAGAATGTTACGATCAAACATGGTTGTTTCCTCAGTCAGTCCCGGTACGGAAATCATCAGATCCCAGGCTGCAGCGGCCGCAACAGCCTGCACCTGTACCGGGCTGTATATCTAATATGTCCGTACAGCACCGGCAGTCACATGCTCATACCCTGAGGCATAACCCCACAAACATCCCCTTCACAGCATCTAGTGGCGAAGCAGCATAAAACTGAGAATCAGCGTAATGCTGTGATTAACTATTGATAATAATCAGGGGAATATGTAATTGAGAGGTGAAGAGCAGATGTCTGCAGGTAACGGACACCTGATGGGCAGTTGGGGCGGCTAAAACAGCTCCCATAACTGCCTGAATTTTGTGATAAGGCTGCACACTGTCACATAAAATGCAACCATAAATATTTTGTAAAGCGTATTTACAGCAAAGCCTGTCGCAGCAGAACAGTCAGTGAATACCGTACCGTTCAGGCTGCAACAGGCAAGCTGCCGTATTTGAGGCAGATAACTCAGTCGGCTTACTCAGTCCTTGCCCCAGGCATAAATCTGGGCAACTGCCAGCCTCATAGCCAGGCTTAATGGCTCTGGTCAAGGCAGATTCAGCACATCGCGCATTAATAGCACGGCACACAGAGGCTGGAGGTCATGCCCGATTCAGGCATAACAGAATCGGGGCGTGGTTCAGGCCTGGGGTTGCCGGGCTGTTGCTGCTTTTATCAGGCCTTGCAGCCCTGGCCGTGACCACCTCGGCCACGCCCCTGACCTCGTCCCTGACCATGGCCATGCTGACAGCTGTCTGAATCAGAGCTGATCACAGAGGCAATGGTATCAATCAGGGAGCCCTCATTATTCTCGATAATCTCAGGGTTAATGACCTCATCACCGTCTTTGGCGACCACAGCATTGTCGGTTCCGGCTGGCATAACAGCAGTTGTGCCGGCTGCAGAGGCAGCAGGTGCAGCTGGTGCTGCTGCAAGAGCAGCTGGTGCGGCTGTATGAGCGGCTTTTGTGGCGCTGGCGGCGTCGAGCTGCTCGACGCTCAGGGCCAGAGAGGCGCCTCTGGTGTTCTGCTCTTCAGGCTGCCAGCGTGGTCGTGGACGGTGGAGTACACGGGTTGAGTTGAGCACTACACCAAGAGTGGAGGCATTGTGAACGATTGAGGCCAGCAGCGGGTTGATAAAGCCAAGAGCGCCCATAGTCATGGCTGCAGCATTTACTGCAATGGTGACGGCAAAATTCTGCTGAACAATACGCATGGTGCGCTTGCCCAGAGCAATGAACTCAGGGAGCTTGAGAGGATCTTCGGAGTTGATGGTGACATCGGCTGTCTCCATAGCAGTATCGGTACAGGAAGTACCCATAGCAACGCCCACATCGGCATATGCCAGAGCCGGAGCATCGTTAATACCGTCACCTACCATCAGTACTGAAGAGGTGCGCTGCAGACCTGCAACAAAGCCGGCCTTGTCCTCAGGCATGACCTCGGCCTTGTAGCTGTCCAGACCGAGGCTGGCAGCGATACGGGAGGCAGTCTTCTCATTGTCACCGGTAAGCATCACAATCTCTTCGATACCAGAGTAACGCATACGGTTGAGGGCACGACGGAAGTCAGGACGTACCGGATCAGAGGACTCGATTACACCACACAGAACACCGTTGGCAGCTACATAAATCAGTGAGCCGGTAGCAGTCATACGCTTTTCAACGTAGCTGTCCAGGCCCCTGATCTCACGATCCACCATGAACTGACGTGAGCCTACCAGCACGGTACCGCCGGCAAATTCCTTAAATTCACCAATCTGGGCTTCAATACCACGGGCAATAATATTGGTGGTATCGATATGGTGAGGCACCTCCAGCTCGCGGCGGGCCGCCTCCTCAAGAATGGCAATGGCCATTGGGTGAGAGGAGTGAGCCTCAGCTGAGGCAGCCAGTGACAGCAGAGTGTCTACACTTAAACTGTCGGTCAGCTCAACATTGACAATCTCAGGACGGCCACGGGTAATGGTTCCGGTCTTGTCCAGCACCACGGTATCAACAGATGCTGCCTGTTCAATGAAACTGCCGCCCTTTACCAGCACACCATCCTGTGCAAGGCGGGAAATAGCTGCAGACATGGCAGTGGCAGTTGAAAGCTTGAGACCGCAGGAGAAGTCAATAAAGAGCATGTTGAGCACACGCTGTAAATCGCGGGTTACCAGATAGACAATACCGGCGGCAATGAATGATACCGGCACCAGAGCTGAAGCCATGCGATCGGCATAGTTCTGAACAGGTGCTCTGCGGTTCTGAGCATCTTCCACCATGTGCACAATACGGGCAATGGAGGTGTCATCACCTACACGGTCTACTCTGACCTCAATGTCACCAAGACGGATAGTTGAGCCGGCAAAGACGCGGTCACCTGGCTTACGGGAAACAGGTATGGACTCACCGGTAATGGCGGCCTGATCCACAGCAGCCTGACCACGGACAATTTCGCCGTCTACGCAGATTTTTTCACCATCATGGATGGAGACAATCATGCCCGGTCTGACCATTTCCACAGGAACCTTGCGCTCAAAGCCCTTTTCATCGCGCAGCCATACCTCCTGAGTATCAAGAGATACCAGATCGGAGATGTTCTTGCGGGCCTTCTTGGCAGCAAGAGTAGTCAGACCTTCAGCAAAATGGGAAATAGCCAGCAGGCTCAGTGAGGACTCAGGTTTGGAGGCTGCTACCGATGCCACAATGGCAGTAACAGTCAGAGTCTCAGCATTAGGACGGCGCTCTTTGAAAGCCTCAGCAATACCTGACTTGAGCAGGTCGCGGGACATGAAAAGTACCAGAGCAGAACGCAACAGGGTAGTTGATGCATACAGAGTTGGATTGAAGCGGCGCAGCAGCTCAAAAGCACCCAGGGAAAGCAGGGAGAAAATGGCACTTTTCTTGTGGTGCTCAAATTCAGCAGCAATATCATCACCATGATGGACGCTATCTGCACCGGCCTCACGGCCCACGCCATGGCTATGGCCCGGGCCCTTGCTATGGCCCTGGCCGCGACGGCCGACCTTGCCAGCTGCCTGATCTTCAGTTTGCCAGCGCAGGGCGCCATGAGCCGAATCAGAGAGACCTGCTCTGTTGCTGACTGCCGGAGCGCTTAAGGTGCGACTGGTCTGACTGATGACGTCACGGGCTGAGCAGAAGTAGCTCTGCATAAGACCACGGTACAGGGCCGCTTTTACCTTGAGAGAGGAGGTCTTGTCGCTGGTGATAAGACGCAGATGGGAGTGCTCCTTGACATAAAGAGCGGAAATAACACCGGGAATACGACGGGCCCGGGCTTCAAGGGCTGCAGCATCGAGCGCAGTATCCACACCTGGCACCTGGTATGTTAAGGCTTGCATTGAATATCCTTAATGGCTCCTGGCCATCATAAGGAAGTCATGGGTACAGCACGCAGCGCTCATGGCGCTGCGGTTGCTCCCATGTAAAACTCACTAATCTGAAATTCTGAGGCGGCCACTGAGGACGCCTTTACTGCAAACTGCCCGCATGGCAGAAGTGCAGGCCTGTCATGCTGCTTCTTCATCAATGGCTTACACAGCAGCATACAAAGCATGTGAGCCCCTGCGGCCCCAGAGCTCACCGCGTAACTGTACTGCAGTGCACTCTGAGAGTCTGTCTGTCAATACCTGGGACCTTAAACAGCTCTGTGGTTGTCACCTGGTCAGCCAATCTTTGGCTTGAGCGGATTTGGGTCCTTGTGAGACTGGCGCATCAGCAGACCAAGTCCCCAGAAGAGCACCTGGGTAGATGACGGACGATCACCACCATAGATCATGCGATAGACGCCATAGCCTATGAAGGCAAGACCTGCAATACGGCTGATAAAGAGCGGCTCAGCATGATTGAAGAAGTCCTTGATGCGCTCACGGGCAGCGCGGGCTTCATCGTTAAGACGGTAGGTGGCATTGATCATGGAAGTAGGAATCACGCTCTTTTCGTGCTGGGCATGATTGCCGGTAAGGAAATGGGACAGGCCCTCAAAGAAAGAGCGGGCATCGTCCTCGTCCATGGAATAGGTTACGGTGAGACTGCCAGTGACAGGGTTAACCTTACAGCTGTTAATATTCTCCACGCCTAAAATGGCCTGCTCGATGGCAGTGCATGTTTCCCTTGACTGGCCCTTTAATGCCTGAGCAGTGTAACGGCGACGGCCTGGCAGGGCATGAGCAATGACCAGACCTGAGTTTTGAGCTGAGAAAATTGAGCCCAACACAGAGCGTATGGAGGCGCCTACTTTGATTCCAAGGGCCATTCCTAAATTGGTCATAAATCTACCTCTTTGCTTTCCGTGCTGCCAGGATCAGCAGTTCTTTCAGGAAACTGTTCTGAGCAGCACGGGCTGCATCGTAATTAATCAGCACCGAACCGGTTACAGGGTTTATGGTGAAGGACTGAATTTCCTTAATGGCTGACAGCTCCTGCTCTACCTGAGAACGCAGCTGTTCATCGTGTTTAAGGTCGTCATAAATTACTCTCAGACGTCCCTCTATGCAGCTGGCAACCTCAACCTGGTTGACCAGATAACGGGCTTTGCCCTTCTCAGGTAATAATCGGGCAATAAGTCCTGCCATATTCTCTATCCTGTACCAGCGTAAAAAAAACCGGGCCCGGTCCACCTCACTCTACTGTGCCGCAAGGGCAGCACAACATGGAATCCTGAGGTCTGCAAATGCACAGTCGTCTGCATAAGAGCAAAGTACTGCATGATGATTTTACTTGTGCCCAAGCCAGATTCAGCAAGTAAAGCTGACAGGCAGGCCAAAAACATTATGCAGCCTGTAAACCTGGGCCATGCAGCAACACAATCATACACCTTTGCTGCAAATTATAAATACATCAATGCATTTCCAATAAATTTGCCTCGAAAAAAACGGGCGTAATGGAAGCAAAGACTGCAGCTGCCTTATTTCAAGGCTGTGACCAGACCAGAACAGAACAGTTCAAACAGGTCCTGAACTGTTCTGTCATACATACTGCACAGTATTCCATATTTCTACTGCGGGATCGACAGACATGCAGCAATATGAAAAACAGACAGCTGATAGATATTAGCACTACCTAACTGTCTCAATCAACTATAGCTAACTCCAATTGCATATAGCTTAATTGTGTTAGCTCTATCTTACACCAATCTCACCAGGCTTACTCACCCCAATCAGCACTGCCAGACTAAATGCAATGCAATGCAATGCAATGCCGCCGCAAGACCACGCCCCCAGTCCATGGCTCAGCCTGGCCATGCCACCATGCCATGGTCTGGCCCGCCGATCTGGCTGAAGCCGCGCCATCAGTCACCATGCCATGGTCTGGTCTGGCCTGGCCCCGCCGAGCTGGCTGTTACCAGCCCCCTGCGTCAAGAATGGGCCGGTCCACAACCCCTGTTGCGGCCAGTAATCTACTGAGCACAAACAAAAAGACCATATCCACAGCATTTTTACTGCAGATATGGTCTTTTTGTGCGGACTCAGTCAGGTCAGGCAAGCCATAAATGGCAGGGCCTGACCTGGTGTCCGTGATTGTAAAGCGGGGCTGGTTGGCTTAGCGCTTGCGCTTATTCTTGCTCTTGTTGCGCTGAGCTGTGCCATTGGAGCGGCGCTGCAGGCCGTTCTTTTCCTTTGCCTGGGTCTGACGTGACTCAGCTGCTTTGGCCTTAGCCTCCTGCCAGCTTTCTTTCCAGCCCTCAGGCAGGGCGTTATTGATATCAGCCATCAGGCTGTCAGCAATATCAGAGGCATAGGCCTTGATCTCAGCACTCTTATGGGAACCGTAAGGGATCTGTACGCAGTCAGCAAGGTCGATGCTGGTAATATCAAGGCCATCACCATTTACGGAAAGGGTGACCACAATGGCATCAGCGTGAACCAGGCCCAGGGTATCAGTTACCTCAACAAACTGATCATCAGCCTTGTCAGAGAAAGCAAAGAGATTAGTTGGAATCATGAAGCGCAGGCTGTTTTCATCATCAATGATGATGCGCTCAATGTTGAGCTTATAGTTGCGCAGCAGACGAGGGACGGTGATATCAGATGGCAGCATGCTGTCCTTGAATGTGTAGTCAGCATACTCAGGATCACGGTTGCGACGGCGCTTTTCCTGCTCGTTTTTCATCTCCACCAGCGGCTCGGCAATGGAGTTGATAATGTCAGTACTCAGGCTGTCAAAGTCGCTCAGATCCTTTTCTTTAAGCGAACGCAGACGGGTGGCAATATTGTCACTGCCAAGGAGCTCACCCTCACGTACCAGAACCTCGATGCTCTGACCTGAATCATTGAGCAGATCAAGGTCAAAAATGAGATAACCGTTGTTAATAAAGGTCATCTGTCTTGAGGTTTCCTCAAGGCTGAAAGGTGAGATATTGTCGCCAGGTGTGTAGTGAGCAGATGAGGCTATTTCCTTGAGAGCATCACTGTCGAGCATACTGCGGTAATGCTTGACCGAAGGATGGTCCTTGAGTGAGCCTACAAAGATATGCTTGATGCCGATGGCATAGCCGTCCTGATATGGAGGATCCACATCAACGCCAAAACCCTCATACAGAGAGCCCAGCATGGTATTCTCCATTTTGTACCAGACTACGCTCTTGCCATCAGGGAAAAGCACCACATCAGTCAGTATCAGGCTGTTGTAAAGGTCATCGAGGTTTTCGACAGGAGCAAAGCGGGCGCGCTGGTCATCAGGAAGCTTGTCAAACCACTCATAGACGAAGACATCGCGCAGCATGTCGGTAAGACCGTCATCTTCAACACTAAGCTGATTGCGCAGAGTGTTGATGGTCATGAAGATTGAAGACCAGTTGCTGTCCCAGCCCTTGAGCAGACGCAGGTTGAGGGTACGGCCCTTGTAGCGGTGCTTTTCACCCAGTTCTTTTTTGAGCTTGTCCAGTGACTCATACATGCGGCTGCGTGCAGCACCTGCCCCCTCAGAGCCCTCAGTACCTGAAGATTTGGCGGCTGCCGCCTCTTCAGCTGCAGCAGCTGCAGCTTCAGCCTCAGCGGCGGCCTTCGCCAGAGGAGAATCAGGCTCGGCATTACGGGCTGCGCGACGGGCTTCCTTGGCCGCATGACGCAGCTTGCGGCGCTCTTCTGCTTCCTTTTGCTCCTTTTCACGCTCCTGCTGGAAGAAGGTGTCCAGCCATTTGGACATGACAGGGAACATAAAGCGGGTCTGCTGACGTGATACTTCCACGCCAATCAGTTCACAAAGAGCCCTGACCTCAGAATCAATGCTGATCTTGTCGAGGCTGTCCAGTGGGGAGTCTATGATGTCAATCAGAGCCTGATTTGGTGACGGTGGGTAGTCATAATCAAGGGCATCAAGATCTTCGCCTTCCAGAGCAGCCGTAAGCATACGGGCACTGATATAGCGAAAATCAGAAAATTTCTCCATGCGATCCAGCACGATGCGGCATGTAATCTCCTTGCCTGACTCTGCAGGGCTCAGGCCTTCAAAACCCATGAGCCTGCATACAGCAAGATTGAACTGTGATGCAGAAATATGACCCACTGACATCTCCTGAAAAATTCTGTGGCAGTCCCGCCTGAGCATGACTTACCAGAACCACACAACCAACGAACAGCAGACTGAGAGGCTCTTAACCAGGTGCTACCATGCATGCGCTGGCACGCAGGTTAAGTTACCGGCAGAGCATCAGCCCATAATCTCTCATTATCATTACTATATAGCCAGACCGCATACGGCCTAGGAATAATCCATATCACACGCATTTTACGTGCCACAGGCCCGCCTTGCAATACCCCGCTACCACAACCCCGACAAAGTCGCCCTACAAAAGCTGTTATTGCAGTAAATTTTCCACTTTACAAAGCAAAATACAGAGCAATATTCAGAGTATAAATAGTCCATGCGGTATCAGGAACTGAACTGAACGAAACGTAATCGACAGTGCTCGACAGTTTACTCGAAGGAACCGTTCTTAACACTTATCTGTGCGCTGCAGAAACACAAAAGGCGGGACATAGCCCGCCTGTAAAAAGCTTTGATTCAGCCTGCCTGTCAGTTGAGCAGGGAGATTGCCAGAGATGGACGCTGATTGGCCTGAGACAGAATGGTCTGAGCAGACTGCTGCAGAATGTTGGTCTGGGTCAGGTTGGCAGTTTCAGCGGCAAAGTCGGTGTCACGCATGCGAGAGCGGACATCAGAGTGATTGCTGGAAACGTTGGAGTGATTACGCATGGTGGACTCAAGACGGTTCATGTAGGAACCAACATCACCACGACGTGAATCAATTTCACCAATGATGTAGTCCATTACAGCCAGAGCATTACGGGCATCTTCCTGGCTGTCCATCTTAAAGGTCATAGCATTGGCTTTACCATTAGCATCTTTTTGAACAGTAAAAGCACCCTTTGAAAGGGTTTCAACTGTATCTCTGCCACCATTAGGCTTTAGTGTATTTATAATCTCTGGGAGGAAGAAGTGCTCAATACGTGCATCAATAAAGGTACCAGAGTTGGCACCTACCTGAAGACGCAGCTTGCCAGGATCATAGTTACCAGCGTTTGCGCTTGGAGCCTCGTAAATAGACTCACCCTGTGCCTTCTGATAACCCATGAGGATCTTTTCGCCGCCGTAGGTGGTGTCAGTGGCAATTGCAGAAGCGTGGAGGAACAGGCTGTCCAGCTCGGTCTTGAGAGCAGCCAGATCGTTCTTGGAGTTGGTGCCGTTGGCGGCCTGAACCAGCTTGGTACGGGCAGTCTGGAGGCTGGTAACGATCTCGTCTACAGCGCCGTCTACGGTCTGCAGGAAGCCGATGCCATCATCGGAGTTGCGGTTACCCTGGTCAAGACCCTTGATCTGGGTGGTGAGCTGCTCGCTGATCTGGAGACCGGCGGCGTCATCCTCGGCAGTATTAATACGCAGTCCAGAAGAGAGCCTCTGATAACTGGTATTTAATGCCACAGTATTAATGTTCAGCTTATTCTGGGTATTAATAGAGCTGACATTGGTATTAACGAATAAAGCCATGATCAATACTCTCTCAGTCTGCTGTCTTAAAGGACAGGTGACAGATATTAATAGCTTGTTGAAATGAAAGAGAAATGCACAGGCACTCGCGCCCGACGCACTCCTGGCCGCACTGCCCGTGCAGGGTTACAGACTGAGCCATATGCGACTCAGGCTGTTATCAATACCGCACATGCTCCGCCAGTCCTCTCAACAGTGGTCAAAAGGTCCAGGCGGAGCAGCAAAGGTGCGGTAACGATACTGATCAGGGCCTTACAGACACAACAGAGCGGTGCCTGTAATGAGCTTACATGGGCCAGGCCATGTAAGCCTTAAACTCAGTCAGTTATCAAAAATTATTTGAGCAGAGCCATAGCCAGACTTGGGTTCTGGTTGGCCTGAGTAAGAATAGTCTGTGAAGACTGCTGAATCATGCTCTTCTGGGTAAGAAGGGCAGTTTCAGATGCAAAATCGGTATCACGCAGACGGGAACGGACATCGCTGTGGTTCTCAAAGCCGTTAGCATGATTGCGCATGGTGGACTCAAGACGGTTCATGTAGGAACCAACATCACCACGACGGGAATCAACCTCACCAATGATGTAGTCCATTACAGCCAGAGCCTTACGGGCATCATCATGAGTCTTGATGTCCAGGGTCATTGACTCTGCCTTACCGTCATTATCCTTAGCAATTTTGAATACACCGTCAGCAAGCTTCTCAATGGTGTCATTACCACCATTTGGCTTGTGGCTGTTGATAATCTCAGGGAGGAAGAAGTTTTCGATACGGGCATCAATAAAGGTATTGGCATTGGCACCTACCTGAAGACGAAGTGCGCCCGGATCAAAGTTAGCAGCATTTTGTGAGGCAGGCTCGTAAATAGACTCACCATTTGCTTTCTGGTAGCCCATCAGGATCTTTTCACCGGCATAGGTGGTGTCGGTTGCAATGGCTGAGCAGTGCAGGAAGATGCTGGAGAGCTCCTTGCCCAGTGCCTCGATATCAGCATGGGAGTTGGTGCCGTTGGCAGTCTGTACGAGCAGGGTACGGGCACGCTGGAGGCTGTTTACGATCTCGTCTACAGCGCCATCAACAGTCTGTAAGAAGCCAAGGCCCTCGTCAGAGTTGCGGTTGCCACGATCAAGGCCCTTAATCTGAGTTGTCAGACGCTCGCTAATCTGCAGACCTGCAGCATCATCCTGAGCGGTATTGATGCGGTGGCCGGAGGCCAGTCTGTGGTAGCTGGTATCCAGTGTGTTGGTGTTATTATCGAGCTTTCTCTGAACGTGAATTGACTTTACGTTAGTGTTAACAAATAAGGCCATGACTAATACTCTCTCTCTTTAGACCGCAGTAAGCTCAACTCATGAGACTGCCAGAACACGATTAAAATACTTCGATATGCACGCACTATGGTGCTTTTGCGGCGCCTGACATTGTCTTAGGCCCAGGGGCTGGCAATGTGCGCTCAATGACGCGCAGTCAAGCCGGACACCGGCCTCCTGAAAGCTCAGGTGGGCACTTCCTTATCGAAGCATTGCAGTGCTGATGATTTGCTGCACTGCTGTGCTCAGGACTGCATTCTTATCCTCAAAACTCAAATGCAGTCTGATGTCTGACCGGGACACTGCTATGCGTCCAGTGGTATTTTCCTGACTGGCAATGTGTTCATAAATTGCCGTCCGGGAAACCCAAACCATCTCATGCAATAAGCAAGCCGATCTTTTGACTGCATGGATAATGTGCATTCATGACGCAAACTGCAAATATTGCCGATAAATCGAGCTTTACTGTAAAGTCGGATTACCTTTTGACGATAAATACTGTGGCCCTGGCAAAAAAGACCAGGCTGCCCGCCAGAGACTGCACAAGCTGATACTGCGGGCCTATGCAATTTGCCGAGGTTTATATGGCGGTATACGTAAATACCAATGTCAGTGCCCTTCACGGGCAGAGATCTCTGAATAATATTCAGAGTCAGCTGACTACCAGCTATCAGAGACTGGCTTCGGGCATGAGAATCAACTCAGCCAAAGACGATGCAGCTGGACTTCAGATAAGCTCGAGGCTGACTACTCAGGTCAATGGCCTAAATCAGGGCAACAGAAACTCATCTGACGGCATTGCTCTGCTGCAGACAGCTGAAGGTGCTCTTGAAGAAAGTGTAGCTATGCTGCAAAAAGCACGCACTCTTGCGGTGCAGGCCGCCAATGGCACCAACACTCAGGAAGACATCCAGGCTATCAACAAAGAGATGACCGCCCTGTTTACTGAGATCAACCGTATTGGTAAACAAACCCGCTACGGTGGCAAGACCATTCTCGACGGCTCCGACGGCGATTCTCTTTACGGTCCACCAAAGGCCAACCAGACCGGTAATGATGGCCAATACTACGGACAGCTCGATCTTCAGGTAGGTGCCAATAAGGGCGACACCATCACTGTGCGCGTCACCAATGGTACTTTCAAGGCTCTTGCCTGGAATACTGGTCTTGGTGATGCTGAAACCAACACTTTCCTTAAATTTGACAACCACGGCAATGTTATTGCTGAGCTGCATACCGGCCCTGATGCTGCTCAGTCAGCCATTGAGCACCTGACCACCATGATTAATGGTGTTGAGGCCGAACGTGCCTCCTTGGGTGCTCTGATGAACCGACTGGAGTCATCTATTCGCAACCAGGCAAATGTTGCAGCCAATCAGGCTGATGCCCGCAGCCGCATAAGGGACGCTGACTTTGCCGAGGAAACAGCCAGCCTCAGCCAGCAGAGCATTATTCAGCAGGCTGCCTCATCCATGCTGATGCAGGCCAATACCCGCCCACAGCTGGGTCTTTCCCTGCTCGGCTAAATCCAGGGCTCTAAGCAGCACTGCCACGCCATGGCATGCCCCAGGGTCAAAGCCGGGCATAGCCCATGGCACCAGGTACATGACCAGGCAGCAGGCAGACAGCATGGTTCGCCCAAAAACAAAGGCTCAGATGCGTAAACATCTGAGCCTTTGTTTTTCTTGCGTACGTACTGTTTAAGTGTGGGGTGTAGATATTTCTACAAAAGCCTATAATTAAGCCATACCTTGCGACAGGGTAAAGTAGCTTTATCAGGCGCTTCTGGTGATCTGAACCGCACAGCGTTCTTCTA
>NZ_JALKIL010000056.1 GCF_023051105.1 Anaerobiospirillum sp. NML120449
CCTTTTGCACGATGGCACAGCTGCGTCATTTTTAACGCCCATATACGTCTCCTGTATGTTATGGAACATGCAGGAATCTTATATAAATCAGCTAAATCATCACACCCCACACTCAGAAAGTACGTACCTACAGATGCCATGGCCGCAATTCAGGGCAGCTACAGATGCCATGGCCGCAATTCAGGGCAGCTACAGATGCCATGGCGTCAGCCCATGGCCGCCACTGAGTACCTCTGAAAAATCCCCTGCCCCACTCAAAGAAATCCTCTGGTAAAAGCTCCTGACTTACCGGCTGACAAGCAACTTTCAGAGCGTACAGCTCACTGCAACCCAGCTCGCCACAATAAATGTTAATGACATGCAGTGAGCTCCATGCAATTAGCACCCTGCCATTATGAACAAAATACAGGTATTTTACCGTTGAAAACCCTGTATTTATAAGCTTCTCCAGCAAATGAGCTAGATATAACACACTTTGACCAGGTAATACCGCTTTTTTCTATCATTACTGTGTCTATTTTCATGCCTTGTGACCAGAGACGCAAAATTTGCAAAACCGATAAATATCATCAAATATTTAGCTTGCATGATACAACATAAAGCGGTATTCTAGATACCACTAAACCGAAGAACAGACTGAGGGGCTTTCTCCAACCAGACAGGCCCCTTACTTTTTTCCGGCATCAAAAAAATCGGGTGCACACAGCCCATTTCTCAATGCAGAGTTAGCCTGCATCTCAATAGAATTTCCGACATACTTCCCGCCTGAAAATACCATTCCCAAAGCAATCTGTTGACATCAAAGGGCCAGTGCCGGCTTGCGCATCATGCGTTACCATGGCATATACCTGCTTTTCTTTGTCTTTTAGCAAGCATCTGACATCATTGTCCTATCTGACAGCATCATCCAATTTGACGGATCTGCTGCTTGCCTTATCATTTCTGCGTGAAAGGCTGTAAACCTTTCCAGCCATACTGTACCTGCCAGCCTTTTCTGTCATATTTTTCCTGTCAACATTGTTTCCATATATTTCAGTACATCCTGTCCTGCCGTCTCTTGCATACTTACCAGCCCCTGCTGTCAAATCGCCCCGGATCTGGCCCTGATCTGCGACCAGGTTGCAGGCTGCACTGTCAGGATGCGTGCAGCCACTGACAACTGTCCAGGTCACAATGGCCCGCAGTGCAAGAGGGGCCCTACACTCATGGTCATTACCTCTTGGCCATGCACACTTCACTGCTCACTTATCATACCCAGGCACAGCAGGCGCCAGTTTTGAGCAGACGACTGGCTTGAATATCAGGAACATGAGCCTCAATGATGAGAGTTTATGAGCTACATGAAGTTATCCTTGCTGTGGTGATAAAGGCAGACTGCAGTGAGCAGAAATACGCGTAAACACAGGAAATGGTATGTTCTGGCGCGAACGTAGCAGTCTGCCTTACGAGCTTTACGGGCAGGAGCAGGTCGGGGTTGCCTGCCTTCACAGGCCTCTTGGCGGGATTATGGCGTGGTTGCATGCCTTACTGGCCTCTGGGCGAGATTATGGCGGGGTTGTCTGCCTTCACGAGCCTCTGGGCGGGATTATGGCGGGGTTGTCTGCCTTGGGGATCGGCAGGGCCGGGTGCGGGCATGAGATGACGGCCTGATCGGGCGGCAATAAGCCGCAACTGAGATCTTAGTATGTCAGTAATAATATGGGCCCTTGTCAGGCAATGTCGGTGCGTTGCTGCGTGGTGATGAGAGCGTGAGCGAGCCTGCCTGGATAGCTGGCTGGCTGGACTGGGACTTCGGGGGCTGATGCCCGGTGCGGGGGTATGGCCCGGAATGTAAAAAGGCAGTGCATCGGGGCACTGCCTTAAAGTACAAGGAGATAAACGCATTTGAGCCTGCGTTGGGGCAAAATCTGTAGTCCGCTCCTGCGGTCAGGCTGATGCCTGATGCTCCGGGTCAGTGCCGGCCTGTGATGGCTCAGTCGCGCTGATTGCGGGTGAGCAGCCAGTGAACCAGCAGGGCTGAGATCAGCATGAAGAGTACGGTTATGGAAAGCTGATCCATGGTGTTGAGTATAACACTGCGCTCTCTGTCCCAGGAAAGTTTGCGATATGCAGCTGACAGTACAGCCCAGTAACCAGGTGTGAACACCTGAGTAAGGCCGTTTATGGCAATGAGAGTAAAGCCGGCCATGGTAAGACGGGCAGGAGTGAACAGGGCCATTGCACCTTTACGGACATGAGGCAGATACTCATTAAGCATGTTCAGGAAGCGGGTCAGATAGCAGCCAAGGTGCAGACCGGCAAAAATGTAGGTATAGACGGCGGCAGTAGTATGGGTCTGTCTGGCAAAGCTGCGCTCAATAGGCAGCAGGCCTGGGTACAGATGCTTGGACAGGGCAATGCCGCAGATTACAGTGATAATAAAAGAGACGGCCAGACCGATAATGACGAAATTTCGGTAGTAGAAAAAGGCTCCCTTCTGCTTGAGCATACTGGTGAAGTACGAGCGCATCAGCACTATATGCACTATCACCACCACAAAGAGTATAGTGGCAATGATCTCATGGTAGAGCTTGGAGGTTACCTTGGGAAAGTAAAGCTGGGCAAAGCCGGCTACAAGCAGTAAGTAGACAGCAAGGGCGATGATAAATGACTTGATATATGGTCTCATGGCATTACCGAAAACAGACTGGACCACTCATTAGAGCCTCATCAGGCTTCAGGATCTGAGCTGGAGCTTATGCCCTTTCAGTCATAGTCTGCTGTTTGAGGGGCTGAAACAAACCACATGTGATGTACTGAATCCCTGGACATTAATGTCATCTGTCCATTGCCAGCCATGATAGGCCCGAAAAATTTGGAATAACCTGGCAAAATATATTTTGCCCCACAACGATATGAGTGCTTTTCTCAACAAGCTCTGTTCTCAAGTTCAGGCAGCCAGGCCCAGCCACCACCTCTGGTAGCTGTCATGCTCAAACAAAAGCCCCGGCCTGGTCATTACACCATGGTCGGGGCTTTTGCTGTCATTACTCATCTGCGATGCCTGTGACTGCGTAAGTTCCGGTGCCTTTTACTGATTGAAGTGGTAGCGGCTGAAAAAGGGAAAGCGCATGACTCTGCGGCTTAACAATGTCCATGAGATGATATAGGAAACTGTAGCTCCCAGCAGGGCCACGGAAATGCTGTCTACAGGGCCAAAGTTGAGTATGGCGCGCTTATAAAGATAGTACTCAGGGCTGGAGGTGATGATGAGATAAGGCTCACCACTGAACACATAAAATACGCCATAGGCCGAAGCTGCAGCCATGATAACAGTAGCCAATGTTGCCGGACTTGCGACCTTGAAGAGCCTGATGTTCATGTCGCGGGCCAGATATGCAGCGGTCAGAACCAGACGCTGGAAGTAGCAGCCCACCAGCAGGCCAATGAAGATAAAGGTATAGAGTACGGCTGTTACGTGAACAGAGTAGACATGCTGGTTGTCGTTAAAACCGGCACCTTTGAAGACATTGCCCAGTACCTCAATACCGGTCACGGCTGTGGAAACGGCTGAGAACACCAGCGAGAGCGTGATGATGTGGCGGTACCAGAAATACAGACGGCGACCTCTGCTACGGTACCTGTCATAGTTGCCCATGAGCTCGAAATTGGTCAGCATGATCACAATCAGTGAGCAGCCCAGAATAACAGTCAGGGAGGTATCGGAGAGCACACAGAAATAATACTGAGAGAACAGCACTGTCAGACCGGCATATATGCTCAGAGCCGGGATAAAGTTTCTGAAGATACTTCTCATGGTAGCTCACTTACCCTGCCTTGCAGGGTGATGATTCAGGCCAGTGACGCTCTGACTGTCCGGCTCAGGTGAGCCTGATGAACAGTGGGGATTAAATCCTGTCTTAAGGCGTTAACACACTGACAGAAAAAGGCCCGCAAACCGGATTCATGGGCAGTCGTGAATCACAGTGACTGCCGTCATGCCCGGCAAGGACCAGCAGGTAAATGCACTTAATAAAAGGACAGGGATAAGAACATGCCTGCTAAAAACTGCGACACAGTGCAGGACGGAAGAGAAAATCAGACGGCGCAGCAACAGGAGCTGATATAAAGAGCATGCCTTGAGCTGCTGCAGTGCTGACACCACAGCTGCAGAGTTTAATCACTCCTGCAGACAGCTGCGGGGCATATACAGACAAAGCTGTAGACAAGCTATGAAACCGGGCTGTTCCTGCACTGCAGCAGGACCGGTCTTTCCTTATGCTGTAAGCCAGAGCCGTGCTCTGGTGATTTTCCGGCTTTCAGGCGACTGAATCAGCCATCATGCTCTTCGTTTTCCGTAACCTCACAGGTCTTAACTGATACTAGCACAAAGTGCCTTATTTATGGCACTTTGCGTCCTGTTCGGTCGGGCCAGAAGAGCTTAATAAAACTGTCAGATTGTCTGTAAAGCCCATAGATATTAGCTGGCATCCAGATTTGACGGCTGTTGAGATTATTGTTCATAAGCCATCAATTTGTGAGTTAACTCACAAAAAGCACTGAAGGACGGTCTTTAAGGCAGAGCAAACGCTGCCATACCAGACCTCTGAGTTCCATCATACTCACGCTCCCACAGAACTTGCTTAGGCTCTTTTGCAGTGCACGGCACGGTGCACGCTACCACCACAATAAGCCACTTTTAAGCCATTTATAAAGTACATTACCGGGCTTTGTGCGCTGTAACAATTTACGCACATGCCTGTAGAGTGAAGTGGACTGCTCCTGCTCCGGCCCGGCCCCAGCCCTCTGCGCTGCACGGCCCTGCCAGGACCTGCCAGGACCTGCCTTGCTCTGCAATGCAGGGCAGGCAGTGAGCGGGCCGCTCAGTCAGGGCTGCCATGGCCGCCACTATGCTGTGGCCTTTTGCCTGGGCCCAAATAAACAGCGGCCGTCAGTTATAGTCCTGACGGCCGCTTGAGTGTGGGACCGGGCTTGATGCCCGTGATGGTTTGCCTCTGATCGGGATGCCTGTCTGCCTGACAGCGCAATTTATATCAGGCCTACCTGATCTGATTGAGGGCCTTTTCAAAATAGCGCCTGATCTGGCGATCGGTAAGCTTTAGCAGCTCACGACCTCGCAGATCCATGAAAGGAACTACTGTAGCACCATGCATTTCGGTACGGGCCTCTTCAAGGGAGCTGCCCCAGCCGGACTCGCCATATGATGTAAAGAGAAAGACCCTTTTGGCAGTGAAGTTCTGCGATTTAATCCACGTTGCCACAGGACGGGGATAGGCACGAAACCAGATAGGATATCCGACAAAGACAATATCATATTTGCTGATATCAGGGGTGGTTGCCAGGTTGGGAAAGGCATTGGTCTCACGCTCTTTGCGGGCAATGGCTGCTGTCTCTTTATAGCTGGTGCCATAAGGCTTTTCCGCTATGATTTCCATGACCGGAATATTGAGCTGATTGCCCAGCTCCAGAGCCATACGCTTAACAGCGCCCATATATTCGGGGTTGGCATCAGGAACATTGCTCATGGTGGTGAAATAGACCACAGCGGCCTTTGAAAAATCCTGAGCCATGGCAACAGGAGCGCACAGAGCACTGACAAGGGTCAGCAACAGGGCTGCTGCTGCACTGTAAAAACATTTGAACATTGTTAACCCCACTTTGATTGTCAGCTCAGACTGTCAGAGGCAGGACATTGCAAGCCCATGCCATGCCGCACGTACCCGAAATTGCCGGCCATGCGGTCATCGCCTGGGCAGTACGCACATACCCGGAATTGCTGGCCATGCGGTCAATTGCAAGGCCATAACAAGCCGCTCATACCCGGAATTGCTGGTGATGCGGTGATCGCCTGGGCAGTTCGCACATACCCGGAATTGCTGGCCATACGGTCAACGCCGGTACAGACCGAACATGCCCTAAAATGCCAGACATGCGGTCAGCGCCTTGGCAGGCCGCACCCTCCGTGAAAATGCCGGGCTGCCGGTCTGAGGGCTCGATGGCTGGCGCTCTTGCCTGATGGCTCAGGGTGACAGTGCCTCACCATTCAGTTCTTAAGCGGTTATGACTGCTAAAGTCCCCCTTGAGATACTGATGAGCACTGCTCTGATAATTTGCGGAATCATAACTGACTGAAGTTCAGGCCTTCCGGGTCTGACTGCAGTACCACACATTTAAACAAGGTTATAAAACAGGGATAGAACACAGGCAGCGATACACAAGCCTTTCAGACTGTAATAAGTGAAGTATCGGCTTCTGTGCAGGGTGCAAAAAAGCATAACATCATTAGCGCTGTCGCGACAATTACTCCCGGGGCGCTATACGCGTGAACTTTGAGCCGCTTCACAAGACCACTTCAGCCCGGCCAGGTCACGCATGCAGGGATATGGAGAGGAAAAATGCGCTTCCAGCTGACGCTGACACTCAGAAGGAGCCCTCCAAGACAGCTTTTAAGTCTGATAGCCGACAGGCGGGCCGGGAGCGGGGGACAGGACCAGTCTGGCTGCCCGGTGCAGGCCTGAGGGCCGGGATAGCTTTTATGACAAAAGAATATGCTGCCGCAGGGGACAGCTACTACAGCCTTACTGGCTAAATTAAGGAAGAAATCAGTGCGGGCCTGTCTGCAGCGACACTGCGCTCTGACAAAGATCACGCGGCGTGCAGCAGATATATTGCGGTGGCGCCGTAAATGGCGGACGCTGTAATGTGACAGGACAGCCTGTGGCCTCGTGCCTGAAAAGTATGGGCACTTGATGAATTGCAGGTCCTTAAGAGCTGTGAGGCTTTGTACAGACCATGGGGGCATGCGGCTGCTGAAGGGGCTGTGGGCGTTCTGCCATGGCATGGCCATAAGCCCGGGGAGGGTGGGATTAACTTTCAGAGCGTGTCCTGATGTAGCGACGGACAGATCCGCCTGTACTCAGATGCGCTCTGGTGCAGTTATTAGTGCTGCCCTTGAAACAGGCAGTTCAGGGAGGGGAAGGTCCGGCTTTAACATTTGCATAGCGGACCATGGCCTTCGGACTCCATATCCAGGTCCTCAGGCACACTGCAGCGGCGTTCCTGTAAGTCGCCGTGAAGCTGCAGAGATGACGGGCTTATAAATCACAGCTGCGCCGCAGGTTACAGCGCCTGTACTCAAGACAGTGCTGTATGCCATAAGCATTATGGCTGGCGGCAGGGGCACATGCTGGTGATGTATTGAAAATAATTGTCCAGTATTTCCAGAACAGAGGAGCTCCTGAAAGCAACTGTATGGAGCTCCCTCCACATTCAGGAATATCCCCTTTGATGCGCACCTGAAGCAAGATCTTTACTGCTGCCTGAATTTAACAGCAGGTAATGGAGTTTTTGAGGTGCTGCTCCAGGGCTTCCCAGCATCAGGGGAACAGCTTAATTAAACATCTAAACTGTGACCTCTGTCAAACACTTTCTTGTACCTGTGTGCATATTTTTGAGCCGATTGTTACGTAACATCAAAAAAGACTGTAAACAGGCCATTGTTACTCATTAACATTTGACAGGATTTTGCTCCATTTTTAACCTGGATTTTGCCATGGCATCTCCAGGGTGATTTTTTGCTGCAAAATTTGCAGTTCCACTGCAAAAATCTGACAAAAGCCTATAAAAAAGCCAGTCATCCTCAAGGAAGACTGGCTTCTTCATGAAAAATGATACTGTGCAGGCCCGTCCTATGGCACTGTGAGGCTGCCCTATGGCCGCCCTGCAGTCCTGGACAGGACGGCAGGGCTCAGGCCATGCTCTGGCCAGGGCATTGCCTGTGGGACATGTCAGGTAAGGGCATTGCGGCGGCGACGCAGGGCACGCAGCTGCATCAGGCCCAGAGCAACGACCAGCAGCACTATGCACTGCAGCTGCCCCATGCTCAGATGGCCAATGATATAACCCAGCTGAGGATCAGGCTCGCGGACAAACTCACATAAGAAACGGGCCACAGAGTAGCCTGCCAGATAGGTCAGGGTAATAGTGCCAGGATGCAGACTGAAAGAGATCTCACTGACGCGGGCACGGGCGGTAACAAAGCGTGTCAGGGAAAAGCCCTTGTCACCATGATGAGCATGATGAGCGTAGTAGCTGTGCAGGCCGTTGCTGTGACTGGCGCTGCCGCTCAGTCCTGCAGTGGCGGCAGCTGCTCTGTCAGCCGGGCCTGCGCTGTCTGAGGATGAGAGCATGATGCGGCGCAAATTGGCTATCCATGCTCTGAAGTATACAAAGCCCAGCAGCAGGGCCAGCAGCGGGCCTTCGGCTATGGCCTCGTAAAGCTGCACAGGGTGACGCGGCTGGAGATCGGCTGTGGAGAAAATAAAGGCCCATGGCAGATCACTTGGGGTACCGTAGAGCTCGGCATTAAGGAAATTGGCTATGCGTCCCAGAGGAATGATGACCAGGGCGGTAATAACAGCTCGGTCACAGTAGTGGTAAAAAAGTGACATACGGCTGCGCAGTGGCAGGTTGGCACAGGAGGTATGACTCATGAAGTCTACCGAGCTGCCTGCCCTGTTATTAAGGCGCATCATGACACGGCTGATGAGCAGCAAAGCCACGGCAATACCGGCTACACCGCCCATATAGGACATGCCGCCCAGATCAAGGCGCACAATCATCTCAGGATGGGCAAGGTAATAATGAGGATCGTAGACCACCACATAACCAAGGCGACCTCCGACAATGGCGCCAATGGCCGTATACAGAGCCACATTAAAGCGCATCAGCAGGGTCTCGCGGGGCCACAGGGCCGGTGTACGCGGCCAGGGCATGAACCAGAAGAGCACAAAACCCATCAGATAAACCAGGCCGTAATAAGAAAAAGAAAAACCTGGCAGGTCAAAAATCATACATTTTGTCCTGAAAACCGAGAACATAAAACAGTGCCGGGCCTGCAGCCGCACAGCACGGGACAATCCCACAAAAGCCGTCTTCAGGAGAGCAGCTCTCCTGCAAGGCGCCATGCCTGTCCGGCCATTGTGAGCGGGCTGGCTTACTTTCCGGGCTGGCAGCGCGCTTAAGCATAAAGCCGGCTCCCTTAGCATGCGTAAGCCGGTGCCTTGACGGCAAAGCGTATAAGGCAGCAGGAGGGCTGGCGGCAGCTGCGACCTTATGCCTGAGTGTTGTCTGAGCTGTAACAGCTGCTCAGTGCAGTGCAGTTGACACAGGTGTGCTGCGCTGCGCAGCAAAGCTGCACTGTACAGCTGACAGCCGGGGATTATCTTAACAGCTGACCGGCCGGTCAACAGTCCCGGCGCTTATAAATTTCATCTGCGCTCAGCTCAGGACCAGGCCTGCTGGCATGCAGGCCGCCCGAATCGGACTGCCCGCCAGGGCAGCCTGAATCGGGCGCCCGCCATGGCAGCTGACGGGAAAAACAAAGCCCGGGGCAAGACGGGCTCGCTTCCGGGCAGTATGATGGGCGCGGCGCAGGCAGCAGCGCCAGACCGGCACGGCCGGGCGCACGGCCGGGGCCATCAGCGATCGAGATTGGCCCTGATTTTAATAATGGTTTCAGTGATGAAATCAGGGACATTGTCGCTCAGCTGTCCGGCCAGAGCCTGATAGGCACGCTTGATGGCGTGATAGCCCTGACGTACCGGCTGCTGACAGACCACGAATTTGATAATGCCGGCACTGACCAGCTGGCGTGTGGAGTAGAGATCATCAAAGCCAATGGCAAAGATATCCTTGTTGCCATGGGCAATAAGAGCAGCACCCACGCCCTGTACGGCGGCACCTGAAATGTAGACGCAGTTGATATCAGGATGCTCGGAGAGCACCTTGAAAGTAACCTGCTGGGCAATGATGTCTGAGTCAAGACTTTCAACGGTCTCAACAATTTTAAAATCGATATTCTGGCGGGTCAGCTCGGCCTTGAAGCCCTCAATACGCTGATTGTGACCAAGCAGCAGGTGCGAGCCGGTAACTACCAGCACTCTCAGGCTGTCCTGGCGGGCAAGAGAGAGCATGCCGGCACAGGTGGCACCGGCTGTCATGTAATCAGAACCCACATAGCAAAGACGGCGGGTATGCTCGACATCGGTATTGAGCAGCACTACTGTGATTTCACGATCAGCAAGCTCATTGATGCGGTTTCTTACTTTGTCAGTGTTAACGGTTGAAAGGCACAGAGCACGGCAGCCCTTGCGCAGCAGCTCGTCAATGGCGTGCAGATGGACATCCTCATCAAAACCCTCAACTTCACGAACCACCACCTCAAGACCCAGGTCGGCAAATTCCTCCTGAGCCTCACTGATGCCCCTGATAATCTCCTGATAGAAGGCATTGCCCACGCTTGGCATCAGGGCACCAATCTTGATTGGGGTCTTATAGGCAGCCAGCGCACGGCCGGCACGGTTAGGCACGTAACCCAGATCCTTGGCCAGCATGCGGATGCGTTTGGCCACATCCTCGCGTACTGCACCACGGTTATGGAGTACACGGTCAACAGTGCCGCGTGAAACACCGGCGGCCTGAGCAAGGCTCTTTACAGTAACCTTCATGATGTACAAATCCTCAATAATCTAATCTGTGCACCCGGTGCGATCAGCTGTCCAGCCTCATGGGATCGGTGCCCGGCCGGGGGACATATGCTGCATGCCCTGGTCTGCGGGCTGGGGGATTCAGGCCATGGCCTGGTCACGGGCGCTGCACTGAGTGAGCAGGCAAAGGGCCCGGTGATGCTGATCTCATGTCATAAACCACGCTCTGTCCTGCGTGCTGCACAATATGACATGGCGTCTGGTGCCGTGGGGAAGTTCAACGTGGTGCAGGTAAGCACCGCATCCTGACTGCACTGCGATGCAGTTAAGGGATGGGAGCCTGCTTGCCTGGCGGACATGTTCCGCCCGGGTTGAAAATCAAAAGGGCCGTTCATGGCCCATGGCAGCGCACTGCCAGACCTGTGGTCCGACCGGCGCTGCTGTCACCTGTTCCTGCCTGTGCCTGCAGCCATGGCCCTGGCCCAGGCCGTGAGGTCAGCTGCATACCAGGGCCGGACCTTGACCTGCAACGCCATGGAGGGACGTCCTGTCGGAGCGCCCGGCGCTGCGCACTGGCGCAGCCGGTCGCGGCACACGCAGGTGTGCAGGGCAGTGGCCATGCGCTCTGGTCCCTGGGATATGGGGCGTCAGTCTGTTTACAGACATTCAGGGTTGGGGTAAAAGCAAAGTGGGCAAGTGGGGTGCTTAAGAAATTCCTTAGTTAATAATTCGTCTGATCCTGAAGACCTTAGATTGCCTGGCTGCTGCCCGGATATGGTACTGCCTGCAGCTGCAGGTCAGGTACTGAAAACGCCCAAGGCAGACGGAAAACGTTTTCATTATCCGTGGGTCGTGATGATATCAGATCGGGATCATGTGTCATGATCTGATACCGTGAGGTAATTTTTCATACCACCATAAAGTGCACAGGGTGGTCATTTAATAAAACGGTGCCGTGCTGCTGGAGGCACTTACATTTAGTAAACCTTGTCTGCGACAAAATCCTGAGCTCATGAAAACTAATCTGCCGTGACTGCTGGCAGTTTCTGATAAGCATGTGGCTGACGTTTTCAGACAGGAGTCCTGTCCGGCATGGCAAAACAGTCAGTTTATCGTTAAGGCCAGGATATCTGTGTCCTTACCTGCAGCTGGGCCTGATACTGTCACAAAAGCACAGCCTTGCGTGCCTGCGGCGTGCACTTTTGTCCGTGCACTGTCAGGCAGGAGCCTGATGTTATGAGGGCAGTATGCCCTCAGGAGGGCCAGGTGCCGGCAGCGTGTCGGCAGCGTGCACATTTGTCCGTGCACGGTCAGGGTGGGCCTGCTGTCATGAGGGCAGCTTGCTCTCAGGACGGCCTGCGGCCCTGGCCACTGCACGGGAAAAGTCTGGGAGCGCGCTCACGACTATGGCACAGCATAATACCGGTCTGTACGGACTTTTTGAAGTAGTGCAATGCACTTTTATGTACAAAAGGTGCCAAAATGTCGGTATTACTGGCTGCAATATTTATTGTACCTGTAACGGGCGCCGTGCAATCTGGCACGTGACAAAAGTTTGAGGTAAGTCGCAATTAAGGGCCTCTATTGTGTATTCCTGCGGGCCGCTGTGCCCAAAAGTGCGACTGTATGACCCTTTATGTACCAGTGCACTGTCGGTTTACTGATGCACGCCCGGCACAGTGCACGCATTTAAATGCACAAAAGCGACAGGCCGCACAGTCAAACTGCACAGTCTGTCGCCTTTTGATGGCCCAGGCGGCTTCGCATGCATGCCTAGTCAGGGCCGGCTGGCCGCTGCCTGAGGGCACAGCCGCTCAGGCTGGCGGCCGGGGCTGCCGATCAGCGGCTGGCAAATGGGTTTTCGGTTTTGTAGAGTACGCCCTTTGGCTGATTGTAGGAGATCTTCTCAATACCGAGCATGGCAAAGACATCAAAGAGGGCCTTGCCGTGGTGACCAAAGGCTACGGCACCGTGGTGAGGGTAGCGGTCAGCAATCAGCACGTGACGGTAGAAACGGCCCATTTCGTTGATGGCAAAGACGCCGATACCACCAAAGGAGCGGGTAGCAACAGGCAGAACCTCACCTTCGGCAATGTAGGCCTGCAGCCTGGTATCAGGGGTAGTCTGCAGACGGAAGAAGGTGATTGGACCGGCGGCAATATCGCCCTCAAGGGTACCACGGGTGAAATCAGGCTCATCCTGACCGGCCTCGAGCAGACGGTGCTGGATGATCTGATAGTTGATCTTGCCACAGGCCTGGTCACAGCCGCAGTCCTTGTTTAACTTGCAAAATGGAGTATTGCCGCAGTGGAAGCCCATGAATACATCAGTTGAGGAGTACTGAGGGAACTTTGGCTTAATGCTCTTTTCGTACATGTCAGCAGGTACGGAATTGTTGATGTCCAGAATGGTTACGGCATCTTTGGTAATGCAGGCGCCGATATACTCGGACAGAGCGCCGAAGATATCAACCTCACAGGCTACAGGAATACCACGGGTGGCAAGACGGGAGTTGACATAGCAAGGCTCAAAACCAAACTCCTCAGGGAAGGCAGGCCAGCACTTGTCAGCAAAGGCCACATACTTGCGGGAGCCCAGGTGCTCTTCGGCCCAGTCAAGCAGGGTCAGTTCAAACTGAGCCATGCGCTCGAGCAGATCAGGGTAGGTATTACCGGCTCCCAGCTCCTCTTCCATTTCTTTGACAACCTTTGGAATACGCTCATCGCCCTTGTGCTTGCGATAGGCAACCAGCAGGTCAAGCTCGGAGTTTTCCTCAATCTCAACACCCAGGTCATAAAGGCCCTTGATAGGAGCGTTACAGGCAAAGAAGTCCTGAGGACGTGGACCAAAGGTAATGATCTTGAGATTTGACAGGCCGATCAGGGTACGGGCAACAGGAACAAACTCGGAAATCATGCGGGCAATGCCATCGGCAGTGCCTACAGGGTATTCAGGAATAAAGCCCTTTAACTGACGCAGACCGAGGTTGTAAGAGCAGTTGAGCATGCCGCAGAAAGCATCGCCACGGCCGTCGATAAGATCATCGCCGGTCTCTTCGGCAGCAGCTACGAACATGCATGGGCCGTCAAAGAAGCGGGCAATGAGGGTTTCAGGGGTTTCAGGGCCGAAGTTGCCAAGGAAGACCACCATGGCATTACAGCCGGCGGCCTTTGCCTCCTCAACGGCCTTCTGGGCATCGCGCTCATTTTCCACGATGACAGAGATCTCGGTGATGTCAACACCGGCCTTGCGGCACTGGGCCACTACGGCCTGACGACGGCGCTCGGAAAGAGTGCGGATAAAGCAGTCACGGGAAACAGCGATAATACCGAGACGGGCATCTGGGATGTTGTACATTTCCATGATTTTTCTCCAATGTGTGTGCACATAGTGCCTGACAGCAGCCGCTGCAGGGCCGTCCCTGACGGCAGGGCAATACAGGGCATTGCTGCGCCATCAGCCGGGGCCGGGCACGGGCACGCTCTTAACTGTATTTTGCTGTGCCGGTACCGGGCAGCTGCCAGGGGAAATTCTTAATTAATCTGTGTGAGCAAGGCCGCCTCTGGTCAGACGGAGCGCGGCTGCGCAGGGCGCAGGGCGCTGCGCCGCGCCCAGGGCCTGGGCATCATGGCCCGGGGCGGCCCTTGCGGCCACGGGCGCCTGCATGGTTAAAGGGTGATATTGGCGCCGGTAAGCACACCTGTTGAGATGTGGTTGCGGCCTTCATTGCTGTCAGGGTGGGCCAGCAGCCACTTGTTGCGGGCGGTGAGCATGCCGCTTTCGGCATCGCCACGGGCATCGATGTGCTCAGGCTTTTGTGTGTTGGTGGAACGTGGCAGCACTACGGCTACGCGGAATACTGCATTGTCAGAGCAGCTGCATGGGGCATAGTGCAAGGTGGTCTCATAAAAGAGCACAGCAGTGCCGGCCGGGCAGAAGAAGGTCTCTACAGCCGCCGTGTCCATAATGCCATCCCTGATGGCTGTTATTGGAGCAAGCATGAAGATGGTATCGGTGCCGACAATATTGACCTCGCAGTTGCGGTGATACTCAATGGCATTGAGCTTGCGGTTATGACCTGAGCAGTAGCCAATCTGAATATCAAGGCCGCCAAAGACACGATCGCGCAGATCGGCCATCAGATCATCTGTCTGCAGGGCAGGTTCGGAGGCCACGTAGGTGACGCTGTCAGCCGGGCATGGCAGGCTCTCAAGAATGGAGCTGACTTTGGCCGTATCCACAGCAGGAATGACCTTGCCAAAGCGCTCAAATTCAACTGAGTGCACTGAGCTGAAGTGCTGAACCGAACCGGCCTGTGGGGCGCAGCTGCAGCCGCAGCTGCCGGTGGCGCTGCCGGCGGCGGCGCTGGCGGTGCCGGTGGCGGCATCAGCAGCAGAGCTGTCAAGGCGGTCACGCAGAGCGGCAAGCTTGTGGAAAGCCGGACGCATGGTCGGATAGAGGCTCTGGTAGAGCTGGTAAATGTCGTCATAGCGGGAGCTCTGCAGGGCATCAGGCTGAGCCCAGGCTTCACCGCGCTTGACCATTACGGCTACGGCCTGCTCCACTGTTGGATAAATGCCGGCGGCTACGGCAGCCAGAATGGCAGCGCCCAGAGCCGGACCTTCCTTTGATTCAATAGTGGTTACCTGACACTTGAGCACATCGGCCAGCATCTGGCGCCAGAAAGGTGAGCGGCCACCGCCGCCACAGGCTGCCAGAGTCTCAGGGACAATACCCATCTGATGGAGCACCTCAAGATTATGGCGCTGGGAAAGAGTAATGCCCTCAAGCACGGCACGGGTCAGATGAGCCTTTTTGTGACGGGCGGTCAGACCAAAGAAGACGCCACGGGCCTGGGCATCGAGCACAGGGGAGCGCTCGCCCATCAGATATGGCAGATAGATAAGTCCGTCAGCTCCTGATGGTACAGAAGCAGCCTCAGCTGTCATAACATCATAGGCATCGCCTCCCTGAGCCTGACAGCGCTCATGCTCGGCTGTATAGAGCTCATCACGGGCCCAGCGCAGGGACAGACCGGCAGCCAGGGTGCAGGACATGGCAGTCCAGGAGCCAGGTACGGCGGCACAGAAAGTGTGTACACGGCCCAGTGGATCGACAGCTGGGCGGGTGGTATGGGCAAAGACCACACCTGAGGTGCCCAGGGTCACAAAGGCCTGACCTTCGCTGCATACGCCTGTACCCAGAGCGGCAGCAGCATTGTCACCGGCACCGCCGGCTACCGGTGTACCCTCAACAAGGCCGGTAGCGGCAGCAGCCTGAGCACTGATGTGTCCTGCAATGGCTGACGATTCGATAAGCTCAGGCATGAGACGGGCGTCAATGGAGAGTTTTTCCAGAATCTCTTCAGACCACTGACGGCGGGTAATATCAAGCAGACTGGTACCGGAGGCATCGGAAATTTCCATGGCAGCCTTGCCCGTTAACATATAGCGCACATAGTCCTTAGGCAGGAGAATGGTGGCGCAGCGCTGATAAAGCTCAGGCTCATGCTCACGCACCCAGAGAATCTTCGGGGCGGTAAAGCCGGTCAGGGCCGGATTGGCATTGATTTCAATCAGGCGCTTCTTGCCTACCAGAGCGGTAATTTCATCACACTGCTTTTGAGTACGGGCATCGCACCATAAAATGGACTTGCGCAGTACCTGACCCTGCTCATCGAGCATGACCAGACCATGCATCTGACCTGCTATGGACAGGGCAGCCACCTCGTGAGGGTCTATGCCTGAATCCTCAAGCACGCCCTTAATGGTGCTTACCGCTGCGTTATACCAGTCCAGAGGATCCTGCTCAGCCCAGCCATTGTGGGGCTGATAAAGAGGGTATTCCACTGTTCTTGAGGCAATGGCACTGCCCTTTTCATCAAAAAGAACGGTTTTGGTACCAGAAGTACCCAGATCAACACCTAATAAATATTTCACGATCCGCTCCTTCCAAATGTGCGGCGCTGCCAGGCTTTCCTGTCAGCATCTGCCCGGCCTGTCAGCAGCGCCTGCGGCGCTGAGCGCCAGACGCGGCAGCTGTCTGCTGCGTGACGCGCTGCTGCATGGATAAAATGTTTTACAGAGCACCATGCACTTGCGATGCTCTTTTCACAGTCCGGGGCGCCTGAGCAGCTCCGGGCTTACTGCTATGAAATCTGTGGTTATCTGCAGGGCCAGGCGGCGGCCTGGTAAAGGCCATGCTGGTCTGTCTGCCTGGTAAAGGCCAGGCTGGCCGTCGGCCTGGTAAAGGTATGGCTGCCGCCATGGCCCAGCCGCTGAGCTGCCCGTCCCTCGGTTCAGGGCGCCATGCGCTGCCCGGGGCGGGGGCTGACGGGAGTTTTGTCTTATGTTTTTGTGTGCCTGTGCTTACTGCTTGACGCGCTTTTTGGAGAGCACGTCGATAACTACGGCCAGTAAGAGCACCATGCCCTTGACGGTACGCTGCCAGTTGGCGTCGATACCCAGAATGGACATGCCATTGTTAAGTACGCCCATGAATATGGCACCGATTACGGCACCACCTACAGTGCCCACACCGCCGTAAGCTGAGGCACCGCCGATAAAGCAGGCGCCGATAGCGTCCAGCTCGTAGCCGTTACCGGCAGTTGGAGCTGCAGAGTTGAAGCGGGCTACACACACCAGAGCAGCTACGGCTGACAGGAAGCCCATGTTGACGTAGGTCATGAACAGAATGCGGCTGGTGTTAACGCCTGAGAGGCGGGCAGCCTTTTCATTACCGCCCAGAGCATACAGGCGGCGGCCTCCTACAGTGTTATTGGCATAGAAGCTGTAGGTCATGACTATAATGGTCAGCAAAATAAGGATTACAGGAATACCCTTGTTACTGGCCAGCAGCATGCCAGAACCTATGAGGGCTGCTTCCACTACTGCAGTGGTAATAATAAATGTGCTGCTGTCATCAACCTGATAGCCCTTCTTCATCTTGCTGATGCGATCCCATACTACATAGCCCAGATAACCAAGGCACAGTACGGCGGTAATCACAGTGGTAGTGGCAAAGGCATCGGCACGGGCCTTTGGCACAAAGGAAGTGAAGTAGCGCAGATACTCTGGCGGGAATGGGGAGATGGTCAGACCATCAAGTACCAGCAGGGCAAGACCACGGAAGAGCATCATGCCGGCCAGGGTCACAATAAAGGCCGGAATGCGCACATAGGCAATCCAGAAGCCCTGCCAGGCGCCAATGAGCACGCCTGTCAGCAGACAGGTGGCAATAGCCAGATAAATATTCGTCTCCCAGTTAACCATCATCACACCGGCTATGGCACCTACCAGAGCCACAATAGAGCCGATGGACAGATCCACATTACCGCAGCCGATAATGCAGAAAAGCATGCCTACGGCCAGAATAATTACGTAGGAGTTCTGGGAAATAATGTTGGTAAAGTTGGCCGGTGAAAACATCGAGCCGTGACCTGTGGCTCTGATGGTGATTTCAAAGAGCACCATGACCACCAGCAAGGCCAGCAGCAGAGAGTTGCGCTTGAGAATATTGGTAAATTGTTCCATGACAGCATCCTTCCATGCCTGTCATCTGTCTGCCTGTCCTGACAGTCTGTCCTGACAGACTCTCCGGCGCGGCTGCACCTGCGCGGCCGCACCTGTTGTGCGGCAGCGCCTGCACACCGTATCCTGCGTGCCGCTCCGGCGGCGCAGACGCTCAGTCTGCTGCCGGCAAAAGTCCATAAATATGGACTTTTCAATTGCGTGCACGTGCACGGTTCATCATACTCCGGAGCCTTTAATGAATCAATGACAAATATTTCATTGTTCAGGCTGGCTCACAGTAATGGAGCCTGTTTTATGGAGCTGATGAGGCTGAGGACATATTGCTGAGCCTGATGGCACTGGTAAGCTCCTGAGGGGCTTAAAAGAGCCATGGGGCTTGACTGTCCTGTGGGCTCGTTGCTGCGCTGCGTTATATGCCTCTGGCGCTGACCCTGGCCATATTTTGCTTACCCCTTAGTTGGGGGCTTGAGCTTTAGCTTTGCCTTGATCCTTGGCTTAACCTTAGCCTTTGGCTTTGGCTTTGCCATTGGCTTGAGCTTTGGCTGCCGGAGCTGGCTTTGGGATCGGGCCTGGGCTTTACAGCTGCTGTTACGGCAGTTGCTGCAGCAGTTGCTGTACTTAAGGTTTTGCAGCGTGCCTTTGTTGTCAGGCGGACAGATGAAAATAGTTAAGCGGTTTTAGCCTGTTAAGCTCAGATATCCTGTGTCTGACTGGTATCAGCCCTGTCAGTACCTGATGCGGCCTGTTGTGCCGCTGTCAGTTCTGACTGTCTGTGCGGATATCAGCTCTGGCCTGATGATTTTAAAATCGCGGCCATAATGCTTTCCTGAGAGGCCTCAGAGCGTGGCATCTGGGCAACAATGCGACCTTCATTCATGACATAAATGCGATCACACATGCCAAGAACTTCAGGAAGTTCCGAGGAAATCATGAGCACTGCCTTGCCCTGAGCAACCAGGGAATTAATGATGCAGTAGATTTCGTACTTGGCACCCACGTCGATACCACGGGTAGGCTCATCGAGTATCAGAATATCCGGGTCGGCATACATCCACTTGGCCAGCAGCACCTTTTGCTGATTACCGCCTGAAAGATTGCCTACCTCCTGCTCGACACCGGCACATCTGGTCTTGAGCTGTACACGGTAGTCATCTGCCACCGTGGTTTCCCTGTTCTGGTCGATAATGCCATTGGCCGATACCTTGTGCAGGGCTGCAAGAGTGGTATTGCGGGTAATGGAGGTAGCAAGCAGCAGTCCGTCGCCCTTACGATCTTCAGTTACATAGGCAAGACCGTGATTAATGGCACTCTGAACGCTGTTAAGATGTACTTCCTTTCCATTTATGTAAAGCTGACCGCCCAGGAAATCACCGTAATAATGACCGAAGACAGACTGAGCAAGCTCGGTTCTGCCAGCACCCATAAGACCTGACAGACCTGCCACCTCACCACGGTGAATATTGAGGTTGACCCTGTTGCACACCAGACGGTTGCGGTTGAGCGGATGGGCTACAGTCCAGTCCCTGACCTCAAGCAGAACTTCATCTGAAGGCTTTGTATCACGAGGAGGGAAGCGACTGGTCAGCTCACGGCCCACCATGCCGGCTATGATTCTGTCCTCGGAAATATCGTGACCTGAGTTGTCCATGGTCTCGATAGTGGTACCGTCACGGATAACGGTAATGGAATTGGCAATACTGGAAATTTCGTTGAGCTTGTGCGAAATGATAATGGCTGTCATGCCCTCATCGCGGAAGCGGGCGATAAGATCAAGCAGGGCCTGACTGTCAGTTTCGTTAAGCGATGCTGTAGGCTCATCAAGAATGAGCAGTCTTACGTTTTTGGCAATGGCCTTGGCAATTTCCACCAGTTGCTGCTTGCCTACGCCAATATCCTTAATCAGAGTTCGCGGATCCTCATGAAGACCGGTAAGCTCCAGCAGTTCACTGGCGCGCTGCCAGGTACGTGGCCAGTCTATGACCTGGCCTGAAAGTGAGGAAGTGCGTTCATTACCAAGGAAGAGATTTTCGGCAATGGACAGGAAAGGCACCAGAGCCAGCTCCTGATGAATAATTACAATGCCCTTGCTCTCACTGTCTTTGATACCGTTGAAATGGCAGAGCTCGCCATCAAATTTGATATCACCCTCATATGATCCGTAAGGATAAATTCCCGACAGAACATTCATCAGCGTGGACTTGCCCGCGCCGTTTTCACCTACCAGAGCGTGAACTTCACCCCTTTTGACCTTAAGGTTTACGTTACTCAGTGCCGTAACCTTGCCAAAACGTTTGGTGATGTTTTTCATCTCAAGCAGGATGTCATCTTTTTCAGTCATCTTGCCACCACCTGAAATGACCTGCTCCGACTGCGCCTTTGACCTTGCCGCAGCCCCTGACCTTGGTCAGGACAAGCGGCCGCGACTGCAGCTGCCGCTGTCAAACCCAGGGTCAGGACGGCTGCCGCAGCTGCGGCAGCGGCTGCATGCGCCGACCTGCTGCACCTGCCTGACGGCAACACCTGGCCACAGGCCTGGGCATACAGGCATGGGCACGCAGCCTGGCCTGGCTTTATGGCCAGGCCGGGCGGCTGCGCTGCCGGAGCTTTACTTTCACTACTAACCGAATGTCATTCGGCTTACTGTTATCCCGGGCCTTATTGTGCAGCCGGGCTCACAGGGTCCAGCACCTGCTGGCCCCTGTGGCCCGTTTACGGCCGCAGGCCCTGTCAGTCCCGGCCCCGGGGGCACGGGACCGGCACTGCATGGACAGTGCCTTAGATCTCGTTGGCCTTGTAATAGCCTGAGTCAATCAGCAGGGCCTTGTAATTGTCCTTGGTGGCAGCAATAGGCTCACACAGATAGGAAGGAATTACGCCAGTGCCATTGTTATAGGTGGTGGTATCGTTAACCTCAACTTCCTCACCCTTGTCGATGGAGTCAACCATGTTTACCACCATCTGAGCCAGGGTACGGGTGTCCTTGAACACGGACATGGACTGATAGCCACGGACAATGTTCTTGACTGCTGGCCTGTCACAGTCCTGACCGGTAATTACAGGGATATTGGAGGCGTCATAACCTGTAGCCAGCAGGGCGTTAACTACACCTGAGGCCAGGGCATCGTTCTGAGTGAGAACAGCATCGAGCTTGACATCATCAGGGCCGTAGGAGATGGAGGAAATGATGTTCTCCATGCGCTTCTGGGCTTCCTCCAGGTTCCAGTTAAGGGTAGCGCACTGCTCACGGGTGGTCTGACCTGACTTGACTACCAGCTTGCCGCTGTCGATATAAGGCTTGAGAACTTCCATGGCGCCGCCAAAGAAGAAGTTTACATTGTTGTCATCGGTAGGGCCGGTGAAGATTTCCAGGTTCTTAGGCTCCTTGGCATTTTCAAGGTCAAGGCTGTCAACAATGTACTGGCCCTGAAGCAGGCCTACACGCTTGTTATCGAAGGTGGCGTAATAGGAAACAGCGTCGGAGTTCATGATGAGACGGTCATAGGAGATAACAGGAATGTTCTTTTCCTTGGCGCCCTTTAATACTTCAGTCAGAGCTGATCCGTCGATGGAAGCGATAACAATGATGTCGCAGCCGGAGGCGATCATGTTTTCAATCTGATTTACCTGAGTAGGAATGTCATTGTCACCGGCATACTGCAGATCAACAGTGTGGCCTGACTCCTCAAGCATGGCCTTCATATTGGAGCCATCCTGGTTCCAGCGCTGCAGGGACTGAGTAGGCATGGACACGCCAACCTTGGCGGCACTGGCGGTAGAAGCCATACAGGTAGCGGCCAGAACGGCGGCACATAAAGCACTGATAGTAGTCTTGATCTTCATAGCATTTCCTCACAGTAACAGTATGCGACCATCTGTCAGACAGCATGGAGGTAAAACCTGACCACTGCAGCTGTCTTAAGCGGTCTGCTGAGCCGGCGAACACCACATTGCCGCTTCAGCCTCTGTATTCACAACAAATCTTTTCCTGATATCCGCAGGCCCTGCCCTTCATGGCAGTCATCTGAGCGCAGGTCATCGCATCAGCGCAACCAGCCCCTCAGCGCAACCAGCCCCTCTCATAGCGGCGCAGCGCGTCCGGCGCGTCCGGTTCATCAGCACTGCTAAGTGCGGCACGGTCAGGTCAAATCCTGTCCTTAACGTCGGGCCTGCAGTCCGGGCTCCTTTGGCCACATGGCTCTGCCTTGCGCCTGCCCGGACCCTGGTCATAGTACGGGACTTACGGGCCTTGCACCTGCCTGACTGCATCTTATGCATCCTGCTGTGCCATGCTCCTGAGATTCCCCTGAGGCTCCTGCCAGACAGGGCTGCAGCATGTGCACTTTCTGCATCTGCATTGCTGCCGCTAGTGGCGGCCGGGAAGTTCAATCTGTTGCTTTCAGCCTTGCGGAATCAGATATCAAATCTTTTGCAAACGGGCATCACCAGTCCCTTATTAAGGCTGTGTGCCCGGGCACAGTTTCATATTAATCCAAACGCTCTCTCATTTGATAAAAATTTATCAAAAATATGTCCAAACTGTGATCCACATACAACTTATTTCTCTTCTCTATAAGAACCCTGTAAATAAGCCATTTTTGAAAACAACCTTGCTGCATCAACCCGTCCCAGATACAGCAAAATGCCCCTTACACATGAAGATAAACCACGGAAATATTCACTTTGTGCCGCTTTTGTGCTGCCTGCGTATCAGGTGAAATGTTTTTTCATATGTGCATTTTTATATGCGTTGTACTGTCCCCAAAACAGGCTCCACCCAGCCGCCAGAGCATACGCAGGACAAACTAAATAATCCGCACTGTCTGCAGCATAAACACTGCTGTCCTATAAGCAGGCCATTTCTATCCGGACATTTAAATAAATCATAAAGTAGGCCCTGTCATTACCGGTAAAAACCCACCAGCCGCTCCGGCTGAAATCGCAGCAGACATTCCGTGTTCCGTAAACGCTTACGGAAAAACCGGCACTTTGGACAAATTGAGCATATGCTCAACACTTTTTGAAACAAATCAGAATGACCACGGGCAGAATGACCACGTGCAGCGACCGGAGGAAACGCCACGGGAACTACTCACAGGAAGTGAAGGCACATAAGCCAGGTACGGCTAATCGCAGCCCTCAGCTACAACTGCTGCCATCGACTGATTAAGGCAGGGGACAAAGGGAGACACAAGCGGTGAACAGGCCTTGCCAGAGTTGGGTGCGGGACATGACCACGAACCGGCACTGGCACTTGCAATTGCAGGGTACTGAGACTGAAATAAGCCCGCGACGGGTGAGCTTGCGCAAGGAGCGGCCAGTGCCGGGGTGAATTGCCGTCCCTCACCAGTTTTGCCTGCGGACGGATGGCGGCCGCCCTGACAGGGCAGGTTCAGGCCTTCTATGGCTGTTATCAGTTCAAAGCTGCCCGGACTGGACTGAGGTCATGCTCTTCGGACAGCCAACGGCTATATATGCTCAAAGAATGTGCTCCTGATATGTTTCAAGGAGATGTGTGGTGGCTGATGATGAGCGGCGTTGAACCGCTTTTATGCGGTTTTTATGCGGTGGCCTGTAGAGTAAGGAGCCTGACGGAGTGGGGCAAGATTGGCTTATGGGAGGAGTCATGCCTGGCATGGCCTCATGCTTACTGATGGACGAGGCGGAGCAGTGGCAGGGCCATGATGGGCGCTGTGTCGGGCATGCCATTTGAGCGGCGGAGAGCGTTTTCTGCGGGCACAAAAAAGCACCCGTTCAGGGTGCCTTTGCTACTTTGTAATGGTTGCGTCCTGACGGCCTTAAGGTCAGCAGCCTGCCGGGCTTTTACCATGCCCTGCGGGATTTGGCAGCCGGCAGGGCTGGCCGCCGTGCGGAGGCCGGGTTCTCTGGCGGCGTCCAGGCTGCCTGGCGGGCCGGACGATCTAAGTGATTACTTTTTGTAATCCTGAACGGCGGCCTTGATGCGTTCGGCAAACTGGAAGATATCGTCTACTGATTCAATCTGGACAGCATCCTGATTTCTCTTGCCATCCTCACCGGTATCGAATACGGCTACCTTGTAAGGGAGCTTGTTGAAGTACAGACGGACAATGATCTGAGACTTCTTAGCGTAGCAGATGTTGCAGAAGCCCTTGAAGTCATTGAGGATAACCTCATCACCACCGGCAATGCCATGCAGAATTGACTTGATGATGTAGTAGGCGGCCTTTTCGTCCTCAGTGGTAACAATACCTTCCTCGGAGTTGCTGTCGGCAGCTGCAGCATCATCAGCAACCTTGGAATCAGCCTGAGCCAGAGCCTCCTTTTCCTTGCGGTTAACATCATCAAAGGCACTGGTCAGACGCTCATTGACGCGGTCCTTGATAAACAGACCCAGGGCCTCTTTAAGCACAGGAGTAAAGCGCTCCTTGACGTTCGAGGTAATAGGGCCGTCATAGCACTGCTTTAAGAAGAAACGCAGATAATCCTCATGAGGGGATTCCAGCTGCTCAGCCATGATGCGCTTAAACTCACGGGTGTACTTGAGCTGGCTTGCTGAGGAGATAGCGTCCTCGAGGTTGAACTTGCCCTTGCTGAGCTTCTTGAGTTCCGGAATCAAAGAGGTATCAGGCTTGTCGACGATCAGCTCCATGTATGGCTTGCTGTCCATCTTGTTTGGCTCTTCGAGATCAGAGAAGAACAGGTAGCGGTTGCCGTCAGTGAGCACTGCCACTCTGGCTGGACAGCCATTGAAATAGCTGAGCAGCTGGCTGCACTTCTTGCTGTTGAGCTCATCTCCATAGGTCTTGCACTCAATAATCATAATAGGCTGACCTTCGGACATGATGGCGTAGTCAACACGGGCATCTTTGTACTCGCCTACAGGAGCACTGTATTCAGGCACCACCTCATTGAGATTGAAAGGGTCATAGCCCAGCATCTTAATGAAAGGCATTATGAGGGTATTCTTGGTTGCCTCTTCACTCTTGATGTTAGGGCCGTACTCACGGACACGTTTGCCCAGAGCCTGAATCTCGTCCAATAATTCCATTGAAAACTCCTTGTGTGACTGAGGTCAGAAGGGTGCTGAACTATTGTCAGCCGCTTAAGTGAGGCAGAAGTCGATATTCTCTGAAAAGCGCACAGCAAAGAAAGACTGCTCGGGCTGACCCATGGAGGAGCTGAACAGCTGAATATGCCTGTGAAAAGATACTCAGGGAGAGGTCAGATATACATTGAGCTCAGCCAGGACGCTCACAGCGTCTCTGTGTATTCAAATGCAAGCCAGCGTCGTATCACATGGCCCATAAGAAATGACCTTAAGTACAGGTGCCGTGCGGCCCATATGGCCGACATGAAGGCCTGTTGCCATCATGGCGCTGTCTGAGCAGCACGCAGCTGCCAGGCGCGACCTGGAGCACAGCATGGCTGGCTGGTGCACAGCATGGCTGGGCAGGCGGGCGGGCGCCGCCAGGTGTTCCTGCACTGACTGGCGCAGGCTTTTCTTAAGGCATATGCTGAGGCAGGAAAGCCCTTATATCAAAAGCTGATAGCGCAGAGCTCCTGTTATGCAGGGTAGTGATCCGGGCTGACATACGCCCCCTGGGGCTTCTGTCAGGTTCTGAATAATTTTATCCATGACCCGCATAAATAATATCAGATTGTTTGCATATAGTCGGACAATGTTTTGGAGGACGCACATTCCATTGGACCTTTTGAACCATGAAAAAAAAATTTTTCTTCAAAAAGTCTACAGGATTGACCTGTAATGTAGCTTCAGCTACCGCCTATTTG
>NZ_JALKIL010000057.1 GCF_023051105.1 Anaerobiospirillum sp. NML120449
AGCTCACAACCAGCTTCTTTCAGCACAGGTGTCACCACACTGTACCTTGCTTTCAGCTAACGCTTCCCACTAGCGGGTGCGTAAGGGACTTTAACCCTCAAGATAATGCTCATGCCGAGCACACAAGTTCAGGGGCTGACAAGCCATATGGCCAGTCAGCCCCTGAGTCATGAGGTCAGCAGCTGCGCTGCGCGACGTTTCTCCCCGTCGTGCTGCCCAGCCGTGCCTGCAGGAGGCGCGGCGGGCCGACACAGCGGTGTGGGATCAGTCCTTATTTTTGAGGGCCTTGACCTCTTTTTCCAGATCCATCATGCGACGGTACATGTCGTTGATGTGCAGCACGCGTGAAGCAGTGCGGCGCCACTCGCTGTTGGTCTGGGCCGGAATGCCAGAGGAATAGGTTGCTCCCTTTTCCTCAATGGAGCGCATCACCATACACATACCGGAAATGGTTACCTGGTCTGCAATGGTAATGTGGCCATTGAATACTGAGGTTCCGCCAATAATACAGAACCTGCCAATGGTTACTGAGCCGGCAAAGGTGGTTCCGCCTGCGATGGCGGTGCCAAAGCCAATCTTTACGTTATGGGCAATCTGACAGAGATTGTCGATGATGACATTGGACTCAATGATGGTGTCATCGATAGCACCACGGTCAATACAGGTATTGGCGCCGATTTCGACAAAGTCGCCAATGACAACACGGCCTGACTGAGGAATCTTTACCCAGGTACCCTTGTCATTGGCATAGCCAAAGCCGTCAGAGCCGATAACGGTACCGGACTGAATCAGACAGTTATTGCCTATGACACAGTGGTGGTAGACGCTTACGCCCGGGTAGAGCTTTGTATTGTCGCCGATAACAGCCTCAGGGCCGATGACGCAGTTGGCACCGATCTGCACGTTATCACCGATAACAGCACCGGCGCTGATAACCACGTGAGGGCCAAGACTTACGTTATTGCCCAGCTTTGCGCCCTCTTCGACAAAGGCAGCTGGATGAATGCCCTTTGCAATGGCCGGAGTAGTATCAAGCATCTGAGCCACACGGGCAAAACCCAGATAAGGGTCAGCAAGAACCAGAGCAGTACCTTTGACATGCTCCCTGAACTCAGGCTTGACCATGACACAGCCGGCTGCAGTGGTCTCAAGCACGTCACGGTATCTGACATCAGACAGGAAGCTGATTTCATCAGGGCCGGCTGTCTTGAGATTTGCCACGCGGGCAATATCAAGCTCACCATTGCCGGTAAACTCAGCGTTTAACTGTGCGGCTATATCCTTTACTAACATGACTCAAACCTCATCAGGGGGAAATCAGCCGCAGCATACGGCTGTCCAAATGCAATCTTACGCAAAGCGCATACTAAAGAGGCTCCGGCAGACATCATAATGATGCTACCCGGAGCCCCTCAACAAAGGACAGTAACCTGTCAACAGGAGTCCGTCCCCTGTTATCAGACAGAAAGCCAGGCTTTCTGTCTGATGCCTGCGGCAGCCGCTGAACGCCACCCGGACTGCACTGCACTGGTATTGTGCCGGGTGATTTGCCCCGGGTCACAGTGCCTGGGCTTTGCCCCGGGTCACAGTGCCTGGGCTTTGCCCCGGGTCACAGTGCCTGGACTTTGCCCCTGGTCACAGTGCCTGGGCTTTGCCCCGGGTCACAGTGCCTGGACTTTGCCCCTGGTCACAGTGCCTGAACTTTGCCCGGGGGCACTGCGCTATGGCAAAGCCCCGAGCCTGCGCAAGGGCACATGGTCCGACACAGGTATATGTGCGTGGACGGTAGTCTTATGGCCGGTTACAGCAGCTGTTACTTCTTTTTCTTGGCGGCGTCAGAAACGCGCTTGATAACGTCGCTGGAGATGTCCAGAGAGTCGATGGTGTAGGCAATGCCCTCACCACGTAACACCAGGTCAATATTGCGCTCCTGAGCGATGGCATCAATGGCCTTCTGTACAGCTACGGCCAGCTTGCGGTTTTCTTCCTGAATACGCTTTTGCTGATCTTCCTGCAGGGCACGGGCCTTTAACTGGAACTCAGCCTGTAACTGGGCGATTTCACGCTGCTTGTTGACCAGCTCATTGCCCTTGTACTTGCCGGCATTAATGTCCTGACCAAGCTGGGTGCCCTTCTGCTGGAGCTTCTGCAGATCCTGCTCACGCTTGGAGAACTCCTTGGCCAGAGTCTTTTCAACATCCTTGGCCTGAGGAATCTCAGTCATGATTAAAGGCAGGTTGATAACGGCAATGGTTGGGGTCTTGGCAGCTGGAGCGGCCATTACGGAGGTAGCTGAAGCGCCCAGTAAGGCAACGCTTAAGGCAGAGGCAAGTAAAACTTTCTTTAACATCACAAATTTTCCATTGAATCTGATAACCGTCTGCAAGGCTGTGCCGGCGGCATCATCAGTGACAAATCCGTACAGGCTATGAGCGCTTGCGCTGTCAATTAGCATATACCCTCACACCTGGCTGTAACTTATGACAGCTCCATGGCCGCCATGAGGCAATGCAGCCGCATGGCAGCCAGGGCAGCCTTATGGCCGCCTGATGGGCCGCGATGGCCTTGCCTGCCGCCCGGGATGCAGCAAATGCAGCAGCCCCGGCAGCAGGTCAGGTGAGGGCACTCAGAGCCCTGATATACAGATCAGAGCCCGGAGCAGTATTCCGCCCCGGGCCCTTTTAGCTTAAGACGGCAGTTGCTTAGAAGCGGCCGCCGATGTCAAAGCTGAAGAACTGGCTGTCGTCACCATCCTGCTCCTTGACTGGTCGAGCCACGGAGAAGGACAGAGGACCGACTGGAGACATCCAGGTAACGGACACACCAGCTGCAGCGGAGTAATTGGATGGGCTGCTGTAGTCAGGTGCACCGGTAAAGCCTTTGGTGTATTCGCTTGAATTGGTATCCCACAGGGCACCGGCATCAAGGAATACAGAGGTACGAACCTGATTCTTATAAGCCTCAGAGATAAATGGGGTTGGAACAATCAGCTCGGCAGACAGAGCCCACAAAGCGTTACCGCCCATGTTGTCATCATCGTCGATACGGATGCTGCTGCCCTCAGGGTACAGAGCACGAGGACCTACGGAGTTGCGTTTAAAGCCGCGTAACCACTGGTCACCACCGAGGTAGAAGTTGTCAAAGAATGGCAGCTTCTGATCCATGCCATCTACGGTACCGTAACCATTACCGTAGGCACCACGGCCACGAACGGAGAAGATCACGTCGTGATTCTCATTCATAGGGAAGTAATGGAAGGTCTGGAAGTCAGCCTTGTAGTACTGCAGGTCAGAACCCTTTGGCAGAGTAGTAAACAGGGTCATACTCTGACGGGAGCCGGCAGTTGGGAATACGCTGCGGTCCAGGTTGTTACGGTTGAGATTAATCTTGAATGTGTAGTTGAGGAAGTCGTTGGACAGATCACCCTCACCATAGGTACGCCAGAAGTCCACAGCCTGCAGGAAGAACTTGTTGGACTTGATGCTCATCTTCTGGATACCCAGAGTGTAGGTAATGTATACGTTATCGGTAATTGGATAACCTGTGCTGATGTCAGCACCGATGGACTCGTTGTCGTAGGAAACAACGTCTGCATCATCACCGTGGAAGTTATCGTAGTAGATACGGCCACCAAGGGAGATCTGATCTACAGACCAGTATGGATCGGTGTAGCCCAGCTCTACGTGCTCACGGAAGTCATTCTGATAGGCGCTCAGATTGGCCTTGGTACCCCAGCCAAATACGTTGCTCTGGGAAATACCGGCCTGAATCATGAAGCCTGATGAAGTACCGAAACCAACACCGCCCTGGATGGAGCCGGTTGGCTGCTCCTTGACCTTGGTATCAAGAGCTACAGTATCACCTGAGGTGCCAATACGGCGGGTGGTGATGTCGGAAGTCTCGAAGAAGCCGGTACGGTTGAGGCGGGTCTTGGATGCCTCAATGGCCTCATTGGACAGCCAGGTCTGGTCCATCTGGTTGATTTCACGACGGATAACAGTGTCGTTGGTCTGGGTATTACCGGTGATGTTAACACTGGTTACATAAACGCGCTGACCTGGCTCAACCATAAAGGTCAGATTTACTACCTTGTTCTTCTCATCGAACTCAGGAACGGCAGTTACCTTGGAGTAGGCGTAGCCGAACTTGCCCAGGTAGCTGGCCAGGGTCTTTTCGTTGAGGGTAACCTCACGGGCTGAATAGGTGCTGCCTTTCTGCAGGGAAATCAGCTGCTGCATTTCACTGCCGTACTTGAGGGTATCGCCCATGATCTTGCAGTTGCCGATGGTGTACTTGTCGCCCTCGGTAACGGCAATGGTCAGGTACATGCTCTTCTTGTCAGGAGTAATGGAAACCTGAGTGGAGTCAACACTGAAACGCACGTAGCCGCGATCCTGATAGTAAGAACGCAGAGTCTCAAGGTCAGCATTGAACTTCTGGGCATCGTAGCGGGAGTTGGCAACCACGTTCCACCATGGGACGTCGTCACGCAGCTGCAGCTGGGATACGAGCACATCTTCGGCAAAAGCCTTGTTACCTACGATGTTGATCTGCTCGATGGCGGCAGCCTTGCCCTCATAGAACTGGATCTTTACCTCAACACGGTTACGTGGGAGGTTGGTCATTACAGTCTTGACCTCAGCCTGATACATACCTGCTGAGTGATAGAAATCGATGAGGCTCTGCTCAATCTGACGCAGGGTCTGAACATTGACAGGCTCACCAGGACGCAGGCCCTGCTGTTCAACTACGTTGCGCAGAGCTTCTTCCTGAATCTGCTCATTACCGGCAAAGGTAACAGAGCCGATGGTAGGCAGTTCGGTGACATCAACCACCAGAGTATTGCCGTCCAGAGAAAGTGCTACATCGGAGAAGTTTCCAGTGGCATACAGACGCTTCATGGACAGAGCAACACGGTCGCGGGTCAGTACGTCACCCTGACGTACCGGCAGAGCAAGCAGCACTGCACCCAGACTGACACGGTTTAAACCACGAACTCTGATATCCTGGATCACAGTTCCATTGAGCTGAGCACCAGCATTGGGACCTGCCTGCGGTGCAGCATAGACGTGAGGAGCCAGAGCGGCCATGACGCCTAAGGCAAGTCCTGTTAAGAGTGATCCTTTATAGTGCTTTCTATCAGTTGACATCTTGAACCCAATCTTAAAACGGGCAGCTGCTCGGGGCTGCAATAACCTGCATCTGTCAGAAAGTTGAGACTGCACCATATTGAGGCCGGAACCTCCATGGTATGCAGCCACAGTCTGACTGTGAGTGATGCACATAAAAAATGGAAAACAGGCACAGGCAGGCTGCACTCAGTCCTGTCTGAACCGGCCCTGCCATGGGACCGGTCCTGACCTCAGGGCGCGTGTAAAACAGTGAACACTGCGTGCTGAGGCAATGTGGACAACAAGTCCTGCTTGAGCAAATTCAACTATTTTAACTTAAAGCGACGCTATGTCATTAAAAATAGCTAACATTGTCAGAGATAACAGTATGGCCATACCAGCTGCAGTAAGGATACGCTGCAGGCGCACATTAGGTCTGCGGCCGGTAACTTTCTCATAAGTCAGAAAAACCAGCTGGCCGCCATCAAGCACCGGTACCGGCAGCAGGTTGAGAATACCGAGGTTAACCGAGAGCGTGGCCATAAACCACAGGAAGTTGGAAAGTCCAATCTGAGCCATGACGCCGGCACCACGGGCAATGGTGATAGGACCTGAAATATTTTCCGTGCTCAGAGCGCCGGTAATCATCTGACGGGCGCCCTCCAGAATAAGCATGCTCATACGGCCGGTTTCGGCTATGGCATTGGTCAGGGCATCAACAGGACCGTGCTGCACGGTATTGACCAGCTCAGGAATATGGCTGACCTCCACACCAAAGCCCACAATCTGACGCTGCTGACCGGTGTTTTTGTCATAGACGAGCTCCGGGACTACGGTAAAGCTCATATGGCGGCCGTCACGCACCACCTCAATTTCCATGCTTCCGCCCTCAAAGGCGGCAATGGTGCGGGTTACGGTAAACCAGTTAGGCATGGTCTGACCATTGATGGCTACAATACGGTCGCCCACCTTAAGACCGGCAATATCAGCAGGTGAATCAGGCTTGATAATGGTCAGCCCCTCAGAGACCCTGCCCTGAGATGGCTGAAAACCAATCTGGCCAAAAGTGTCATCACGCGGACCAAAACGCACCGAGCTCAGATCAAGCTCTACTGTACGAACCTGTCCCCTGCCAAGGTCGCCAGCCACTTCCATCTGCACTGAAGAACCTGCACGGGTCATCAGCTCGGAGATAACATCATTCCAGCCGCGCACCTCAGTACCGTCGACACTGCGAATAAGATCGTTATCACGCAGGGCGGCAGCTGAGGCCAGAGTATCAGGAGCCACAGCACCGACCACAGGCAGCAGATATCTGATGCCCAGCATGTTCATGGCTGTATAGAGCACCACGGCCAGCACAATGTTAAATACCGGTCCGGCTGCCACAATCATGGCGCGCTGCCCTACGGTCTTGGCCGCAAAGGAATCCTCATCATGCATAGCGTTACCGTCAGCGCCGACGGCGGCGCCATCAGCTCCGCCAGTCGCCTTGCCCTGCCCCTGTCCAAGGGCCAGAGCCTGCTCACGCATTTCCTGACTCCAGGCTGAGTTGTCATCCTCAGAGCCATCAGAGCGGCTGACCCTGCCCTCGCCAGACGGGTCAAAGCAGAAGTCACCACCACCAGACACGGCACCGGCGCCGCTCCCTGCGCCGGCCCCGCCGCCACCACCGGCGGATGCCGATGCTGCCTTTGGCTGCACCTCGTCGGCCGGAGCGCCTGGTGCGTCCCTGTCATCGCCCTCGCCCTTCATGGAGCAGTAACCGCCCATGGGAATGGCGGAAATGGCAAATTCGGTTCCGCTTTTCATCCTGCGTTTGTAGATTACCGGTCCCATGCCAATGGAAAAACGATAGACCCTGACGCCAAATCGGCGGGCAGCAAGGAAGTGGCCAAGCTCATGAATGGCAACCAGAACTCCCAGGGAAATGATAAAGAAAAGTATGTTCCACAGGGCCGATGTCATGTTATCTCCTACTAAAGGCACGGACAGGCTAAAAAACGGCTAAAAAACGATATTTTAGAACAGTTTGACCACAAAATGATCCACATGACACAAAAGGTGACAAAGCCATTCATCCCGGAGCGCACTGCCGGCAGTCACAACCGGCCACCCCATGAGCCTGAGCCCCTGTCCTTCAAGGCAAGGTGAGCATGCAGCCATGCCATGCTTTGAAAGGCATGGCCTTATGGCTGCCGCAGTACAGCCCGGGAGCAGAGCCCAGTAACGACAGAGGGCCGTCCCTGCTTTGGGACAGCCCTCAGTTATGACAGCCAGTCATGGCCGCGCTTACCGGCACTGCATGCCAGATGCAGCGCGAGAGCATGCATATCAGGCAGCATCACCTGCTGCTGGCGCAGCTTCGACTTCGGCAGCAGCGCCATCGGCTGCCTCAGTGGCTGCATCTGCAGACTCAGAGGCAGGGGCAGTCGAAGGATCAGCGGCCGGGGCAGGCAGAGCAGCCGGAACAACTTTCTTGGAGATATTCTTGAAGTAGACCACGTTCATGTCGTAGATACGGCCTGAAATGCCCGGACTGTGAGCAGCCAGCTCCTTGGCATGGGAGATAGGAACCACACCGGCATCTTCAGCCATGATGTCGTTAGCGCGCTCATACATACTGGTGCGCACCTTGCCGTCAGGTACATGAACGGCTTCGTTAATAAGACTGATAAACTCCTGGTTAATCCACATGCCCTGATTGGATACAGGATCAGTGCTGGAGTAGATGTTGATGAAGTTATCAGGATCACCGTTATCTCCGCTCCATCCCATAAAGCAGATATCCCATGAGTCGGTCAGGAGCTTGCTGCGGAAAGTGGCCCAGTCAAATACTGAGATCTCCGACTTGACGCCGGCCTTATGCAAATAGGACTGCACAGCTTCAGCCAGTACCTGTCCGCCTGCTGTGTTGTAGAAGCGTGAGTTGGAGTAAGTGAAAATACGAAGCTTCTTGGTACCTTTCTTCGCAAAGGTCTTACGTGCGGCCGCAGGATCATAGCCTATGACTTTGGCATCAGGGGTATAGCCGGTCATAAAGGTTGGAAAGTAAGAGTCAGCAAAGGTAGCATAGCCCTTATACAGAGACTTGACCAGCTCAGGACGGTTGATAGCCTGGACTATGGCCTCACGTATTTCAAGATCGGCTGTAGGATGGCCCTTACGGCAGTTGAGCAGCATGTAATTGATGTTATTGCCTTCATTTTCATAAATCTGGCCACCGCCTTCCCTGATGTGCTCGATGACGTTGGCATCAATACCGTTGATGATGTCGACCTCACCATTCTTAAGAGCTACTACACGGGCAGATGTGTCCTTCATGATGCGGTAGATAACATTCTGCACATCAGGCTTTGGGCCCCAGTAATCATCAAAGGTGGTCAGCACGAGCTGCTGGCCCTTGTCCCATGAGACAAGACGGTATGGACCAGTGCCTACAGGATTGCTCATCAGGCTGTAGTTGTACTTGCGCAGTGCTGTTGGTGAGGCAATAGGAGCGGCGTAACAGATAGCCATGTTACGCAGGAAAGGAGTCAGAGTCTTGTCAAGGCTGACCTTAACAGTGTATTCGTCTATAACCTCGGTCTTTCGCACGCTGCCAAAGACAAAAGGAGCATAGGATGCCATTTGCGGGGTCATGTTCTCACGGGACTGACGGTCAAAGTTGAATTTGACAGCCTCAGCGTTAAACGGGGTACCGTCGTGGAACTTGACGCCCTTGCGCAGATAGAAAGTGTAGGTAAGGCCGTCAGGACTGATTTCCCACTTTTCAGCCAGAGATGGCTCAAGCTCAGTAGTTCCCGACTTAAAGCGCAGCAGAGACTCGTAAATATTGGCAACCATGGAGCCTGACTCGGTGTCATCTATGAGAGCCGGATCCAGACCGACCGGCTCTGTGGAGCTGGCGAAGATCAGATTGTCTTCAGGTGCTCGTGACAGGTGGTCCGACCAGGCAGTTGAGACCACAGCAGCGCTTAAAGTCAGAGCAATAGCAGCTGACAGGCGCTTAATTGACATTTTTATAGACATACAATCACCAGTAAGTAACGCTAACGCAAAGGCAAACTCTAAGGAAATGAAAAAGGATATGGATATGGTCAAGGCAATCATTGCCCCGGTCAGCAAGCTGCCCTCAATGGCACACCCAGCAGCCAGCAGTCAACAGCCAACAGTCAGCCCCACAGACGACAGCCAGTATTCAAGCATCCCGGTCCACTCAGCAAGGCGAGCCAGGACGCACCTCATGCCCAGGTCCCGGCCAGTGCTGAACCTGGCAGCCAGCGTCAGGCATAAATGGCACAGGTCTGCCCCAGGTAACGCCTGCAGAGATGAAAATACAGGGCAGACTGACAGGCTGAATATATCCAGTACTCAAATGGGGTTAACAGTGCCATATCAGGACCTGAGTCATAACAGCTGATGCTGCAACTGATCTGGAGCTGCAGTGTAACCGTAACCCTTTTCCTTCATGCTTCATTCACTGTTTCATTGATGCACCATGGCAATGATGCACTAATGACAAATACTTTCTTTCACTATTACACCGTGCTCCCGGGCACTGATGCTTTCATGAGCTCATTGATTCATACATTTAACTGCTTATGAAAGCAGCAACTTGAACATGCAGGCAGATGTACCTGCACTCATGACTGCTTTACAGGCACTGTCACAGCTTACATAGCTGATAAACTCGTGCCTGAGCTGGTTCAGGGGAAGTTAAACGGGACGTTTTGAGCACATAAAATTCAAGACATACTGCGACAGATAATATGTGAAAAGATCAGTCTGCAGGACAAAAGATCTGAACTTTTTGTGGATCCTGTGTCAGTAGTCTACAAAATACAGGGCTTTCGCACCAATAGAGCACTGTATCAAGCATGGCCTGCACTAATGCAGTTCACAAGTATTGTGCACAAAATGCACGGTATGCGCCCCAACATGAGCAAAACTCTGATATTTTCGGGATGTTGGCACCATGTTTTGCTCCAATAAGCACAGACCCGATATCGCATGATTGCGATATCGGGTCTGATATTGCGCACTTGATCTTAAGCACTCATCTCTTGAGGTCGACTGGCTGAATATTACAGCTCTGCCTCTGACCATATTTTAAGAGCGGGAGGCTACAAAGGATTCTGCAAGGCTGCGGGCCTGACTGTCTACAGCCAGGATCTCCTCGAGCTCATAGGCACTGGAGCCGCTGATGCTGTTGAGGACATGATCTACAGTCTCACTGATGCCAATAAAGGAAAGCCTGCCACTTAAGAATGAGGCCACAGCAACCTCATTGGCCGCATTTAAGGCTGTGGTCATTGCCTGACCGCTGGTGCTGGCCTCCATACCCATAAACAGGCAAGGGTAGCGCTCACGATCCGGCTCACGGAAGGTAAGAGAGCCCACAGAGGTGAAATCAAGGGCTTTGACTCCGGCATCCATACGCTGTGGCCATGCCATGGCATGAGCAATAGGCGTCTTCATGTCTGGCTGACCAAGCTGGGCCATTACTGCGCCATCGACATAAGACACCATGGAGTGAATCACGGACTGAGGATGGACAATGACCTTGACCTGATCTACTGAAGCATTGAACAGATAGCGGGCCTCGATGTACTCAAGGGCCTTGTTCATCATGGTGGCTGAATCTACTGAAATCTTTGGGCCCATGGACCAGACAGGATGATTGATGGCCATGGCCGGGGTCACATCCTTTAAGGCACTGAGCTCACAGTCACGGAAAGGTCCTCCTGATCCAGTCAACAGAATCTCGCTGACACCTGTTGAAGCCAGATCACATGAGCCCATACGCACCTGTTCACTTGCCGGCAGACACTGGAAAATGGCGCTGTGTTCACTGTCTACAGGCAGGACCAGAGCCTTGTGGGTGCGGGCCATGTCAAAGAAGAGCTGGCCACTCATAACCAGAGCCTCCTTGTTGGCAAGGCAGATGCGACAGCCGGTCTTAATGGCGGCCAGCAGCGGCTTGAGACCGGCGGCACCAACAATAGCGCCTACCAGGGTATCAGCTCCGCCATCACCGGAAACCTCAATAACACCAGACTCACCGGCCAGAATGTCAGTCCTGGCTGCAAGGTCAGGACGGCGCTCCTCAAGCATCTTACGCAACTGCTCTGCTGAGTGTTCATCGCTCATGGCGACGCGCTCAGGCTCAAACTCGGCAGTAAGATCAAACATCTTGGCAGCATTTGATGATGCAGCCAGAGCATGGACCTTGTATTTGTCTTTATGCAGGCGCAGCAGATCGCAGGTTGCATCACCTATGGATCCGGTAGCACCAAGCAGGGTAACACTGCGTACTGAGGAAGACTGACTTGAGCTGTGACAGTCACAGCTGCAGCAGCTGCCATCTTTAGCTGGCGACATGGAAAAGTTCTCCGCTGACTAACCAGTACAGGCTCATAAACACAGGCACGGCAGCCAGCTGAGAATCGATACGATCGAGCATGCCGCCATGACCAGGGAAAATCTTTCCCGAATCCTTGATGCCGGTCAGGCGCTTTAGCATGCTCTCAACCAGATCGCCAAACACAGAGAAGATGATGGCGCCGAAAGCCGCTGCAAGAAAGCCCAGTTCATGATTGCCAAAAACTGAATAAAAACTGTAATGTTTTGCCAGATACATAACCACTATTGCCAGCACGACACCGCCGTAGAGACCTTCATAGGTCTTCTTGGGACTGACCTCAGGCATAAGCTTTGTCTTGCCCAGAGTGCGTCCTGTGAAGTAGGCGCCAGAGTCAGAGGCCCAGACCAGGGCCATTACTGACAGAACCAGCCAGGCTCCCTCATTGGGACTGGTGGCAAAATTGGTGGCACGCAGAATCAGCAGACCCTGCAGGAAAGGAACCAGCATCAGCAAAGCAAAGATGCAGTTGAGCACCTTGTTATTGTGCCAGCCGGTGTTGTCAGGATAGCTTTTGACCAGAAATACTGACAGTACCCAGAAAGGAAGGCCGGCTACTACCAGATACTTCATGTATTCAGGCACGCCACTTACTATGTACTCACCGGGAGGGGCGACAATGAACATGGTTGTGGAGGCACAGGCTGCGACCACCAGAAAAGGGATGCGGCTCCTGAATTTGAGCAGCGGGCCCATTTCGTAAGCAGCCACCATGTAGATAAACAGGGCACCCATGGTAAAGATGGCATAGTCAGCAAAGAACAGCCATGCAACCACGAGGGCAATCAATACTGAACCTGTGGCAATTCTAACGCCCATAGTAAAGTGTTCCTAAAGTCAAAAAGCGCTCAGCTGCACCCCGCCGCATGTCTGCGGGACTGCCTGCAGGAATGCTGGCCCGCGCACCAGCGACCTCAGGCCCGCACGCCTGTCAGCCCTCAGGCCTGTCAATTCACGCATTCTGCGCAAAAGGGCACAGGGCCACGCTCCCGGGACAACCGGGCATGGCTGTACAGCTGTAATAAATTTCCCTGACAGCGTTTACACGACAAGTGCAGTGGCAAAGTTATGCGCTCCTGTATCAGGCACGCTCTATTATCCGACTGCAGCGAGGATCAGTGCAGTGCCAGATGCTCATAATATGAGCCCGGCCTCAAAACTGTCTGTAATCTTATCTGTGATGTATTCATTGGCGGCTCAGCCGCGCAAAAACGATCCGTCAATGGTAACACAACAATGAGCAAAACCAGTTATTTATGGCACACCCCACACCGGCAAAAATCCCATTCATCTCACCGCCCGCAGCAAGCCCCACATGCCCCCTCATAAAGCCCGGCATAAGCCCGCAGAAAGCCTGGCATAAACCAGCAGCATGGCCATGATGTCCCCGCAGCAAGCCCAGCATAAGCCCGCAGCAAGCCCGGCATAAACTCGCATCATGGCCAGGATGCCCCTCACAATGCCCGGCATAAGTCGGCAGCAAACTCTACATTATGCCGCAGCAGCACCACATGAAGCCGCAGCAGCACTCCCCTCATCATGCCCACGCTGATGACCATACCACGCGACATATTATGTGAGCACAGTTTGTAAAATCAGAAAGACAAGCGACCACAGGGCTGATCTACAAGGCACCTTTTCTTATAATGGGCGCACTGTTTTGTTTTAGAACCTGTACTCAGGAAAATCACATGGCGTCCAAACTTATCCCGGTCAAACCAGTCAATCTAAGCGAGGCTACACGCAATCTGCTGGAGCCTCATGGACTGTACATTAAAAACGGCGTACTGCTGGCCCGTAATCTGTGCTTTCGTGCCCCGGTCTACATCTCCGAAAACTGCATTGTCATGGGCAGTCAGATTGATTCCTACTCCTACCTGGGACGCTTTTCTGTAGCAGCAGACACCAAGATAGGCCGTTACTGCTCCATAGCACACTACGTGGAGCTGGCCATGGGACTGCATAATATCGACCGCTTCTCTACTACACCTGCCCTGTATAACAATATGTTTTTCATGAAGTACTCAGGAAACATTCCAGAGCAGGACCCTGATTACATTGAAAGAGGCGTTTTCAACAGAAGCGTTATCGGCAATGATGTCTGGATTGGCGCAAACGTAAAGATTCCATCATCAGTCACAATTGGCCATGGTGCCGTAATCAGCACCAATGCTGTCATTACCAAAGACGTGCCACCATACGCCGTAGTGGTAGGCGGAAGTGACGAGAATGGTCGAGGCTCTCAGCGCATCATCAAGTACCGCTTCCCGGACGAGATTATCAGTGACCTTATGGAGATCAACTGGTGGGATTACGATATCCCTCGCATGATTGCCCAGGGCATTGATGTACCACGTACTGACATCAGGGGCTTAATCTCATTTTTCAAAAACGAAGACCGTGACAGGCTGATCCCGCTGGCCTCTCCATGGCGCCTTCTTGCCTGCACTGACAACAATACTGTGCACATGTTCCCAACAGAGCCTGACACCTTTATGGAATACAACGTAGTAGAGGTAGACAAGAAGACAGGCAAGGCCATTTGCATGCGCCTGGCCGTGTAACCTCCCATGCTGCCACAGCATCACCGGCTGCCACAGCATGCCCCAGCCCAGGGCGCTCAGATGATCGCCCTGGAGGCACCTGCCTACCGCCATGGAAGCCCGTGCTTAACGCTATTGCAGCCATTACCTGCTGCCCGTGCCTAACGATATGGCAGCCAGTGATTACCGCAAGGTATCCCCACCATACTCAATTCCTGTCGCCGCCAGAGATCGCAGGGGGGCTGGCTCTGCGAAGGCCATCATATTGAGAACAAACTACACTAAGGAGTACCCATGTCCGGCTGCGATGCCGGGCTGAGGATTTGCCTATGTCGACATCCATTGTTCCTGTACAGCCTGTTATTCCCTCAGACCGCCTGCGCCAGAAGTTTAAGGGCATAGGCCTGAATCTTAAGAATAATGTGATGGTGGATCGCAATCTGCGTTTTCGCAACCCTGCCTATGTTGCCAGCAACTGCATAGTAATGCGCACCCAGATTGACGCCTACTCCTACATGGAGCGCTTCAGCGTGGCTTCCAACACTACTATTGGACGCTACTGCTCTATTGGCCATTATGTCGACATGGCCATGGGCATTCACAATTATGAGCGCTTCACCACCTCCCCTGCCTTTTATAAAAACATGATTTTCATGGACCACTCAGGAGAGATAGCTGAAGAGGACCCTGACTTTATTGCACGCGGCATGAGCAACGAGGTCACGATAGGAAATGACGTATGGATAGGAGCCTACGTTAACATACCTGCTTCGGTAACTATTGGTCATGGCGCTGTAATAAGCACCAATACCGTCATTACCAAGGACGTGCCGCCATATGCCATTGTGGTAGGAGGACCTGACAACAATGGCCGAGGCTCTCAGCACATCCTCAAATACCGCTTCCCGGACGAAATCATCAGTGACCTGCTGGAGATTAAATGGTGGGACTATGACCTGCCTCGCATGATTGCACAGGGCATCAAGGTTCCACGGGACAATATTGCTGACCTTATCTCCTTTATCAAAAACGAAGACCGCGACAAGCTCCTGCCCCTGAGCGATCAGTGGCGACTGTGCAGCTTTGCCTCAGCAGACCGCGCTTTTATCTTCCCCTCCCGTCCCGACACTTTCATGGACTACAACGCCGTTGAAGTCGATAACCAGACCGGCGCCGGCGTCAGACTGCTCAACACCCGAACCGACAACCACTGAAATACGAATCCGCAAAATACAGGCAGCAAACAGATCTCCAGAAAGAATAAAGCCTCCAGCTCAAACGAACCGGAGGCTTTATCGTATCTGCAGGAGCCATGGCTCCTGATAGCTGTCAGTCAGGTATTAGCCTAACAGGGACAGACCAAGCTGTGGACGGGTGTTAGCCTGCATCAGCATGGAGGTAGCAGCCTGCTGAATGATGGACTGCTGGCTCAGGTTAGCAGACTCCTCGGCGAAGTCAGCGTCACGAATACGGCTGCGGGCATCAGCCTGGTTGGCAGAAACGTTTGCCTGGTTACGGATACTGGACTCAAGGCGATTTTGTAAAGCGCCAAGGCCGGCACGCTGGCTGTCAACAGCACCAATCAGCTTGTCCATACCCTCAATGATGCCGTCAATCTTGGTTGCGTCACTTAAAAGCGCAGTGCTATTACCGTCATCCCAGATATCGGTAAAAGTAACGTTGGCAAGAGCTGCCATAGCAGAAAGACGCATGGAGTTAACTTCAAAATCAATGGTATCGCCCTTGTTTGCACCTACCTGGAGAGTTAACTTACCGGCATTGCCATTTGCAGCACCGTAAATGTCGGTATCCTTGCCACCGCCGTCGAGGACGGTCTTACCACCAAAGGTAGTGCTTGAGGCAATACGGTTAATCTCGGAGATTAAAGAGGTAGCCTCCTTGTTGAGTGCCTTGCGATCCTCAGCAGTATTGGTACCGTTCTTGGCCTGAACAGCAAGAGTACGAACCTTCTGCAGCATGCCGGTAATTTCATCCATACCACCTTCGATGGTCTGGGCAAGAGCAATACCGTCAGAAGTGTTGCGGTTGCCCTGGTTTAAACCATTAATCTGAGTGGTTAATCTGGAAGATATCTGCAGACCAGCAGCATCGTCCTTGGCGCTGTTAATTCTCAGGCCAGAACTGAGTCTTTGATAGGTAGTAGTGAGCTGATTCTGTACGTTGTTGAGGTATCTACGTCCGTTTAAGGAGCTGACATTAGTGTTTACGTATACTGCCATTTTGTCTCTCTCATAATGTTGCAACATCAATCGCTTGATATTGCCTTTGTCTCTATGCGACCTAACGGGGTGCCTGAATATTTTTATCTATACAGAGGGCCGCATATAAATATAGCATAAACAAACACTTGTATGGCAGTGATAGATACTACATATAAAGTTTACATAGAAACACAGAAACCCTGTTCCTGCGTTAATGTAAACGTTATCGATAAGAAATTTCTGGACTGAAAATATGTCAATATAGATACACTTTTTGAACTTTTGTGAATTACCTCTTCGTCCTTATTTTCCCCGGTGTATGATGAAAGATCATAATGTTTTATAAAGCATATAATTAGCTAAACATGTATCTGCATGAAATAAATCGTTTGATGATTGCTTTACTAAAATATTTTGTAAATGGTCTTAGTCTGACAGTCAATTTTCGGGTAGTAATTATGTCAGGTTGGGATGAAATATCGAACTGAAGATAATTGAGTTTTGAATTAAGCTGAGTTGATGCTGAGGCACAGCGTGCCCGCGCACGTATGGCATGGCAGAAGAGGTGCCGCATTGGAGTGATCAGTGACTTGCAGGCGTACTTGGGCGCACGCTTAGCGTGCTGCCTGAAATGTTGGAGATTTGGGTCTTTTGTAGTGATATGGTTGGGTGGGCTGCGCTTAGTGCACGTGGGGCGTAAGCTTCGGTCTGGTATGTTCAGGCGATGTGCTGGTATGACCGGGCATAACCGGGCGAGGGGCGGGTATGGCCGGGCATACCCGGGAATGACCAGACGATGTGCTGGTATGGCCGGGCGATGGGCGGGTACAGCCGGGCATACCAGGGGATGACCAGACGATGTGCTGGTATGGCCGGGCGATGGGCGGGGATGGCTGGTCTGGAGCGGGCCGGGGTGTATGATGTGCTGTGGCTGTGCTAAATGCGGGTGGCGACCTGCTCTGAGGTCATGCCGAAGCGACGTTCGCGTGAGTTGAAGTAGGTAACAGCTGATCTGATCTGCTCTTCATCAAAATCAGGCCACAGAGCTTCACATACATAAAACTCGCTGTAGGCGCACTGATAGAGCAGGAAATTGCTGATGCGGCTTTCTCCGCCGGTGCGGATAAGCAAATCAACATCATCAAGTACAGTCAGTCGTTCCTGAATACTCTGCTCGGTAATGTCCTCAGGTGCAATAAGACCAGCTCTGAGATCAAGAGCAAGAGATCTTGCTGCCTGGGTAATATCCCAGCGTCCGCCATAGTTGATGGCGATATTGAGCTGCATGGCAGTATTGCTGGCGGTCAGCTGCTGAAGTTCAGCTACAGCCTTTCTGAGCTTTTCAGAAAAACGGCTCAGATCACCGACAAAGCGTACTTTGATATTGTTCTTGTGGAGGCGGTCGCGTTCGCTTTTTAAAACGGAGGCAAAGAGCTCCATCAGACCTGAAACTTCCTCAGGTGGACGCTTCCAGTTTTCAGAAGAGAATGCAAAGAGGGTAAGAACAGACACGCCCAGAGACGCAGCAAATTCTACAGTACGCGTGACAGCCCGAGCGCCCTGGCGATGCCCCATGAGGCGCATCATGCCGCGCTTTTTTGCCCAGCGTCCATTGCCGTCCATAATGATAGCAAGATGGCGAGGCACAGCTGCCTCGCCAGTTTGTAGTAATTTTTGCATCGCTGTAGAGCTAATTAGATTTCCATTAACTCTTTTTCTTTATCAGCCAGGATGTCCTCACACTGCTTGATGGCAGCATCGGTCAGCTTCTGGATCTGATCTTCACCGGACTTGAGCTCGTCCTCAGAGATGGACTTGTCCTTCTGTAAGTTCTTTAAGGACTGGTTGGCATCACGACGTACGTTGCGAATTTCAACACGGGACTGCTCAACTTCACCGCGGACGATCTTGACGAGGTCCTTACGGCGCTCCTCGGTTAATGGAGGAAGAGGCACGCGGATGTCTACACCGGCTACTACCGGATTGAGACCCAGTTCAGACTTCTGAATGGCCTTCTCAACGTCCTTGATGGCGTTACGATCAAAAACGGTGAGCTTTAAGGTACGGGCATCTTCAACGTTGACCTGAGCTACCTGACGTAATGGGGTAGGAGTACCATAGTAATCAACCATGATTCCATCTAAAATGCCAGGCTGAGCGCGGCCGGTGCGGATCTTGTTCAGGCGGCTGCCCAGGGAATCCACGGCCTTCTTCATGCGCTCTTGAGCATCATTTTTAACGTCATTAACCATAATTTATCTCCTTACTAAGAGATGAGGGTTCCCTCATCTCCTCCGGTTGCGGCGTTTAAAAGGGCACCTTCCCTGGTCATGGAGAAGACACGAATCTTCATCTCATGATCACGGGCCAGGGCAAAGGCAGTCAGATCCATGACCTGAAGCTCCTTGGTCAGAACTTCCTTGTAAGTCAGGGTCTTGTACAGTACAGCATCAGGATCCTTGAAAGGATCGGCGCTGTATACACCGTCAACCTTGGTGCCCTTTAAAACTTCGTCACAGTGCAGCTCAACTGCGCGTAATACGGCAGCAGTATCAGTAGTGAAGAATGGAGAACCGGTGCCTCCTGCTACGATAAGCACTGAGCCCTGCTCCAAAATCTCACGTCCCTTCTGAGCGGCATACTGCTCGGTAATCGAAGCAATACCCTGAGCAGACATCAGCACACAGTGAGTGCCCTGACGGATAAGCTCATCACGCATGGCAAGACCGTTAATCACAGTTGCCAGCATACCCATGTGGTCACCCACAGTGCGGTCCATACCGGCCTTCTGAAGAGCGGCGCCACGGAAGATATTACCGCCACCAATAACCAGAGCAACCTGTACGCCCTGATTCCTGATCTCGATAATGCTGCGGGCCATCTCAGAGAGAATGGCTGGCTCGATACCAAACTGGGTCTCACCGCCAAGAGCCTCACCTGAGAGCTTGATTAAAATACGACGTGAAGATTTTAGTGACGAAGTCATTGAGAAATGCCTATATTACTTGTTGGATGCAGCAGCGATTTGAGCCTGTACTTCAGCAGCGAAGTCGTCGGTCTTCTTCTCGATACCCTCACCAACCTCAACACGGATGAAGGACTTGGCAACAGCACCCTTGGCCTTTAACATGTCGCCTACGGATACGCTTGGGTCCATAACGAATGGCTGACCAGTTAAGGAAACCTCACCGGTGAACTTCTTCATACGGCCTTCAACCATCTTCTCAGCAATCTCACGTGGCTTGCCGGAGTTCATGGCGATCTCGATCTGAATGGCGCGCTCCTTCTCAACAACGTCAGCAGAAACGTCCTCTGGGTTTACGAATTCAGGCTTGGATGCACATACGTGCATGGCAACATTCTTGGCAGTCTCCTGATCGCCGCCCTCTAATACTACAACTACGCCAATGCGCTTGTTGGAGTGGACGTAGATACCCAGGTTGGAACCGGAAACGCGGAAGATGCGACGGATGCCGAGGTTCTCACCGATCTTGGAGATCAGAGCGGTCAGGGCCTCACCTACGTTCTGAGCGTCGTCATACTTGGCAGCCTTTAAGACTTCAACGTCATCGCTCCTGGTAGCAAGGGCGATCTGGGCAACCTTGTTGGCAAACTCAACGAACTCTGCATTCTTGGCAGCAAAGTCAGTCTCGGAGTTAACTTCAACTAATACAACTTCGTTACCCTCGGAAGCGGTAGCAATCATACCCTCGGCAGCAGTACGGGTAGCCTTCTTGGCAGCCTTAAGGGCACCGGACTTACGCATCTCTTCGATGGCGGCTTCGATGTTGCCGTCGGTAGCAACCAGAGCCTTCTTACAATCCATCATGCCTGCGCCGGTAATGTCGCGTAACTCTTTTACGAGAGCAGCGGTTACGTTAGCCATTATTATTTCCTCAACTAATTCATAAAAGGCAGGGTTACCCTGCCTTATATTTTTCAAATAGAGCCTCAACAGTCCAGGTCAGCAGCTGTACTGATACAGTCAGCCTGATGTGACCACAAGTCACTGCACTCCCTGCTCTTTGTGAGCCTGTCTGAGATGAATCCGGAAAAGCAACCTGAGATTACTGCCAGAATACCTGTTGCTGCAGTCAATAAAGGAAGTGACGCACAGTGGTGACAGTTGGGTGAAGCGCGGCTTGTTCTGAAAGCGCGTTGCTCTCAGGCCGGCCAGAGCTGCCATGGGGCAGCGGGAAAGCGACTTTGGATCTGCATGTCCTGCGACATAAACAGGCGGCCCCGGTCCCGGTGAGATACCAGACTACCGCCTGTGTGAGGTAATAGATTTTTACTTAAAGGCAGTCATGAAAGGTCTGACCATTCATGACAGCGCTGAAATTAAGCCTCAGCGGCTTCCTCAGCCTTAACCTCAGCCTCAACTGGCTGCTCGGCCTCAGCACGGTTCATCTCAGCACGGGCAGCGTTGATGGTCTCAACAGCACCCTTTAAGTACAGGTCGATGGCGCGGATAGCGTCGTCGTTGCCTGGAATTACGTACTGGACGCCATCAGGGTTGGAGTTGGTGTCGACAACAGCAACAACTTCGATACCCAGATTGTTGGCTTCCTTAATAGCGATGTGCTCAACCTCAGCGTCGATAACGAATAAGGCATCTGGCAGACCGCCCATGTCCTTAATACCGCCCAGGGAACGGTTTAACTTCTCGAGCTCACGGGAGCGTAATAAAGCTTCCTTCTTGGTCAGCTTCTCGAAGGTGCCGTCGGTAGCCTGAATCTCAAGCTCCTTTAAGCGCTTGATGGACTGACGAACGGTCTTCCAGTTGGTGAGCATGCCACCTAACCAGCGGTGATCAACATAGTACTGATCACAGGCCTTGGCAGCTGGGCCAATCTTGTCAGCAGCAGCACGCTTGGTGCCTACGAATAAGATCTTGCCCTTGTGAGCTACGGTGGAGCTTAAGAAGTTTAAGGCTTCGTCATAGCACTTTACAGTCTTCTCGAGGTTGATGATATGTACACCATTACGGGCACCGAAGATGTACTGCTTCATCTTTGGGTTCCAGTAGCGGGTCTGGTGACCGAAGTGAACACCAGCCTGTAACATATCGCGCATCGAAATAGTAGACATGAAATAATCCTAATAAATGACAAAAAGTGGGTTGGGCCTCCACTGTTCAACTCTTCAAACCTGGCGCTTGAAAACATTCTGCAGTCCGGGCTCTGCTTTCCTGTGACAAAAGCTGCTTTTTCAGCGCTTGCGGATACCGGTCTCCGGCTCCGGATAAATCGTCACTGGCAACCAACTTCAGCCTGGTCCTGCCTGAGTCATCCCTCAGCCGCATCCTGAATCTGTGCAAACCTTTGCATTTGCGGATAGCGGTCTTACACTCGATGACAAGTCTTCAATTACAAGAATGGTCTCTGTATAAGGTCAGGCAGCATCAATACAATGTCCTTTACGCCACCAGGGACGACTCGGGAACATCAGATTTGATCATGTCTGCGGTAACCGCAGCAGGTCATTGTGCTTTACCTTGACCATTGCCACAGGTCCAGGCCCAAAGATCTCCAGGGGCAAGAACCTCAAAATATGTGGCCAGAGTTAAGCGCAGGTCCAGGTACGACAATGTGGCACCTGCCTGCATACCATCTTTTCTAACACCGGGCACCCTGAAGCAGCCTTTATGAACAGTGTGTGTAATACAAAAGAGGTAATTGAATTCTTCCGCCTCTTGCTAACCCCGCTCCAGAGCTTTGCATCTCTCTGAAGTTTCGTTCCGATTACTCGTACAAAATTCACAAAATGTGACCTTTGCAGCAAAAGGCAAACTATTTTAGCATATGGATCAGGAATTTTTCAGCTATTTTGATTTTTTATTCAAGCCCGGAAATATCGGATTTCCTGGACATTTTCGGCCCTTTGTATTCCCGCCATCGCAAGCCCTGGGCATGAAATTCTTCAATACAAACTTTTCTGACAGAGTGAGACGCAAAACAGACTGAACATACCTTACAAAGCTGGCATCTAAATCATCACTCAGTCCGGCCTTTCCTGCAGTAATGCAGGACTGCCGTCTCTCAATTTCAGGGACTCCATTCCAGCTTCTCCTGTATGACCTGCCGGCTCATGACGACTCCAGCTATGCCATGCCGGAGCATGATGACTCCTGGCCTGTCCTGCCATGCCATGACCGCTCTGTTCAGATGTGAAAAAGGCACATTTCCATATGGAGATGCGCCTTTTTCATATGTGGTGACTGCTCAGGCCAGCCTGCCGGCTGCTGTATTATGCAGCCGGGGCCTTGCTGGCCTTGTCAGCCTCAGTGGCTGATTCAGGCTCAGAGTCCTGCTCAGCTGCAGCGCCTGCTGCAGCTGCGTCAGCGGCCTGGGCTGTGGTCTGGGCCTCAGCACTGGCAGGGACTGATGACTTGTCCTCAGACTGGCCCTGCTGGTTGAGGGTTACGCAGGCACTGTTCATGTAGCCGTGGGAGTAGATATTGTGACCAAGGTTGCTGTAGGAAATGGCGCGCCTGAGCATCTCCTGATAGTGAGTTTCAGCAGCCTTTTCCTTGTCAATCGCGGTAAGCTGCAGGTCCTTTCCTACCTTGTAGAAGTAAGGCTGAGCATAAGGAGCAATCTCTACCAGATCATCGCCCTCAAGCAGACCAAAGTTGTTGTTAATCTGCATGATGGCACGGTTCTTTGTGTCATTGCGGGTCAGGTTCTGACCTACATTTGGAGTAACGACATCAAGACCTGCAAGAGACATCAGGGTAGGTCCCATATCAATCTGAGAGACAATACGCTTATCAGTATGAGGCTTGACGTTAGGAGCGATGATGACGGCCGGTATGGCAAAATCGTTGAGAGGGAAGATCTCCGAACCATAGACGCGGCTTTCATGGTCAGCAATTACCAGAAAGACTGTGTCCTTGTAATAGTCCTCAGATGCAGCCTTCTCAAGGTAAGTACCCATGGCATAGTCTGCATACTTTGCTGCCAGCAGACGGGCCGGTTCAGGATTTTCAAAGCCGTCAAGCGATACCTTGCCTGCAGGGATATCAAAAGGATCATGGAAAGATGATGAGAACACTACTGAGAAGAAACGCTCGCCACGGGCATGAATTTCCTTAAAGGTTTCATTGGCCTTGTTAAACAGATCCTCGTCGGATACGCCCCATGCAGCTACAAAAGACGGATTATCATAGTCTTTCTGCTCAACAATATGCTCTACACCGTTGTTGTAGAAATAGGTGCGCATATTGTCAAAATGGCTCTCACCACCATAGATAAAGGAAGTTTTGTAGCCGGCCTGCCTGAACACCTGAGCAAGTGAGGCGTAGGCATAGCCAGGCTGAGCCAGCTTCACAATACTCTGCAGAGCAGATGGCGGATAGGAGGCGGTTACAGCCTCAATACCACGGATGGAGCGGGTTCCGGCGGCATACATGTTTTCAAACCACCAGCCCTTGTCACGCAGTTTTTCCAGATAAGGGGTCATTGGGAAGCCGCCCTGGCTTTCTACAAAATTGTCACCCAGGGACTCCTCAAGAATAATGACCACATTGTAGGTACGGGCAGCATCAGCACTGGCTACGCCACTGGCAGAGCCGGCACCAGCAGCCGCAGCGTCACCGGCATCAGCGGTGGTGCCCGGCTGTCCTGGTTTGCCTGTGTACACTCCCCTGAACGGGGTAATGTGCTGATTTATTGGACACTGCTCGTTAAATGGCTGAGCATTGGTGCGTGCTGAGAGCTCATCTATGTGAGCCAGGGCCTCAGGGGCCTCAACACGGGCATAAAGCTGGTCTTCAGTAATGGTCAGATCATCAAGATGCAGATAATGGTAAATAGCTGAATAACTTGAGTTTACCGGCAGAGAGTTGGCCAGACTGTTATTGCTGAAAGATACCATTGCAGGGTTTAAAGGACGGTGGCCCAGGGTGGAGCGTATGCCCAGAGGAACGATACAGATGGTCAGCACCAGCGCAATGGCACTGTAGGTGAAGCTGCCCTGACGGTAGTTGCGCAGCAGGAATGAGCTGACACGAAAGCCCACGTATAAGGCAATACCGGTACCGATAATGGTGGCGAAAAGCTCCAGCTTGTGACCACCCCACAGGGTGGCAGTCAGCTCTTTGAGGTACTTGATGTACTGAACGTAAATCTGATTAGGGCGGACGCCGTACTCCATGATAAAGCCAGGAGTAGCCAGCTCATTGAGCACGATAAAGGCAAAGCCCAGAGCACAATAAATGCTGATTATAAAAGGAATGATGCGCGGTACTCTGACATAAGGATTCAATGAGGCCAGGGTAAGTACCAGAAAAGGCAGAGCAAACAGACCGCACACTGAGGCAAAGTCAACACGAATACCCTGCAGCAGCACTATATGGAAAGTACCCTCAGGAATTACATCCCATTGCCATATGGAAAGCGCAATTCGTGACAGGCTGAAGAAAACCATTGCCATCAGCGCCATGACCAGGATTGGGTTGACACCATAGTGAAGGCGTCTTAAAAACTTACGCAGCTCAAACATGCTTGCCCCGCTCTGTAAAACAATATCCACACTGTTCCTGAAAACACCCGCATTAACCGTGCAAGCTCTTAAGCACGACGGTGATGAAACACATGCTGCTCACAGCTGCAGCATTAACATGGGACAGAAAGCTCATACCTGCGCTGCCTGGCACGCCACAAACATGTGCGGCCAGGCTGGCGCATCGGGCTTGCAGTAGCGCAAGGCGCACCAGGACGCGCACTTCCCAGGATAAACAGTGCCCATGTCAGGAACGTTCCTATGATACAGGCAAACAAACAGAATTTAGTTATTCCCAGGTATTTTTATGCACCAGCTGCGCCACTGCAGGACATACGCCCCGTCCTGACGGGCTTTCAGGAGCCTGACGTTGATCAGTCCAGGTGCCCATCAATGTGGTCTGCAGATTGTGCCGTCCAGGTGCCCATCAATGTGGTCTGCAGATTGTGCCGTCCAGGTGCCCATCAGTGCGGCCTGCAGTTTGCGCCGTCCAGGTGCCCATCAGTGCGGCCTGCAGATTGTGCCGTCCAGGTGCCCATCAGTGCGGCCTGCAGTTTGCGCCGTCCAGGTGCCCATCAGTGCGGACTCCGCTTTGCAATCCGGAGAAAGCCCTGGGCTCTATGGGTGCAGCGCCCATGACGCCCCATGGAGCCTTGGGCTTTTCTGGATGCGGCTTCCCATAAGGGCAGCCCCATGGCTCCACATGGCTCCCCACGGGGTCTGGATGCCTTGGAGCCTGGGTCGGTCCGGGTTGAGATCAGGAATTTATGCGGGTTGAAATATCCATAAAATCGAGTAGGGGTGGTTCCCCTCTCACACCACCGTACGTACGGGTCCGTATACGGCGGTTTCAACCATTGTTACCGCCCAGTTTTGCTTCGTATTGGGCGTTAAGCATATTCAGGTTAAGCCATCC
>NZ_JALKIL010000058.1 GCF_023051105.1 Anaerobiospirillum sp. NML120449
AGTAATGACTGACTCCATAATCACTACAGGTAGCTTTTAGAGGAGAAATGGCAGTAAAGGCTTATTTACGGCATTTGTCTTTAAGGAACAGTGGGATATTCATAGGGAGGTTTAGGGTATAACGTTCGGTGGGGGTAGGCTGCTACATAATTCTATGAATTTTGGCCTCAAAAATGACGTAGTGTCATAAAATTGCAAAATTAACGTTATACCTGTACATATGCGATGTTTTGTATGCTTTTAGGCATGGGCATTGGCATGGGCATGGGGATGAAGATGGGCATGGGGATGAAGATGGGCATGGGGATGGGGATGGGCATAGGCATGGGGATGAGCACAGGCATGAGGATGGGAATGAGCAAAGGGCGGGGCGCTTTTAATTGTATGGGGTTAAAAAGAGGGGCCCGGCACTGAGGTGTCGGGCCCTTTAATCTGAGCAGCAGTGAGATCGATGTTTTTTCGGTTATCGCTCACTGCTCTGAGGGATTTGGCTGGTATGACCAGGTTCTGGTCTTAATTTAGCAAGTCAGGGAGCTGCGCCTGCGGAGGCTGGGGATTGTGGAGAGGCCTCAGCGGCGGCTATTTTGGACTTGATGTCGCGCCAGTGGTGCAGTACTCGAATACGGTAGAGTATCGAGGCGGACAGAAGTCCGGCCAGCAGGCCAATCCAGAAACCGCGTGGTCCGGTCAGTCCCTCTTCAAAGAAGAGCTCAGCGCCAGGCAAAATCAGATAGCCGTAGCACAGAGTATATCCAAGAGGCAGAGCCACACAGTAGAAAGCAATAACAGTGACCAGAAGAATGCTTGCTGTGTCCTTAAAGCCTCTGAGTATGAATGCCTGAATGGTCTGTATGCCCTCAAAAGACTGGTTAACTGCAGCAAAGAGCATCAGGGTAGAGGCCAGAGCCAGTACCTGAGGATCCTTACTGAACAGTGCTGGCAGGGCTTCTGAACCAAAGAACAGAATGGCTACGCTTACCACAATGGAAAAGAGCATGGAGGCGTAGGAGGCCTGGATGTTATGGCGCAGGGTGGTAAGGCTGTTTCGGCCAATGGCATAGCCCACCATGATGGAAGAGGCAATACCAAGAGACAGAGGGATGTTGAATACAAAGTTGGTCAGCGACATGGTAATGGTATGGGCTGAAACTTCCATTGGTCCAAGCGGGCTTAACAACAGGGCAATCAGCGTAAAGCATGAGCACTCAACTGATGATGAAATTCCAAGTGGCAGAGAGAGCTTCAGAAAGCTCTTGAGACGATCAAGGGAAATGCTGTCACGGTTTTTCAACCAGCTGTGATTCTTAAGCTGAGGATGCAGCATCACATAGGAATAAATTATGACTGTCGAGATCGCCATGGAAACCAGACTGGCTGCGCCACAGCCGGCACCGCCAAGCTCAGGCATGCCGAACTTGCCAAAGATAAAAACATAATTCAGCGGGACATTGAGCACTACAGCCAGAGTACCAAAATAGAAAGTTGCTCTGGTATTACCCATAGCTTCGCAGTAGGCTCTGGCATTAACTGTAAGAGCCAGCAGCGGCATGGTAAAGGCTATGTAGATAACATATTCCTTGGCAATGTCCTCCATACGCTGATCGGCATCCATGTCTATGGCAAAGAAAGACAGGCCCAGCAGCAGTACCATAAGCAGGGCGGCCACTATAATGCAGGCCAGTACTGAATGAATATGCTCAGCAGGAATCTTTTCACGTGTATTGGCGCCGCAATGACGGGAAATGACAGGATGCAGGGCTGAAATCATGCCAATGATAAAGGTCATGGCAGGGAAGAAAAATGATCCGCCAACAGCCACACCGGCCTGGTCAGGAGTGCCGGCCATACCGGCCATCATAATGTCGGTAATGCCCAGAAGAGCATAGGCAAAATTGCCAAGAATAATAGGAAAGGCCAGCTTGAACAGAACAATAAGCTGGGAGGTGACACTTTCAGGAGCTGTTCTCACAAAAAATCCTCTTTGAGTTAAGCAGCTGCGGCATAAAAAGTCAGTTCCTTTCCTTTGAGATGTCATCGTTCTATCTGATGCTCTGTACTGCTAAAGCCATGATTAGCACGCACGGTGCGGAGCCTGCCATGCTTTGGCAGTATTGCAGGTCATGATCAGACATAAGCTTAATGAGCTCACAGCAAGGCATCACAACGCCCAACAGGTAACTGTGCTTTGGGCGCAGCAATACTCTTGCTTATGGCATCAGCTGAGCGCTGCTGGCTTTGAGAATGGCAGCGGTGTTTTATGGCGCCTGCACTGTGGACCAGACCTGTGTGCCTGACCTGTGGTCAGGTGCAGGGACACGCGGGCATGGTGTCCTATTGTCAGGTGTGCTGGTGCTGTGGATGGAGGCTGCAGTAATAGAGCACTTGGGTGATGTAAGACACAGAGCACTGGTAATGCTCAGGCAGCCTTGCGGCCAGCTTGCTGGGACAGCAGCTGTGAGGAGCTCAGGCACAATATGCAGCTGCCAGTCATGCACGTACAAAGTCATGGCAGGCTGACAGGGGCATTTGATAAGCAGTGACGAGCCTGAAAACAGGCTGGAGACAGGAAAGGCACTGAGAAAAAAGGACAGTGCAAAAACTTTTTTATAAGCTGGCCGTTTGCGCCTTTTCCAGTCGCAATAAAGCCATAAAAATGCGAGTTGTGATCATACTATATTTGGCTCTGAGGTAGTACAGCATTATCAGTAGCTGCTTTGGTACTGTGCATTCATGAACTGAGGCCGGTTTATTGCTGATTGCCGTGGCGTGCAGGCTTTTGTGGCTTGAGTATAGCCCGGCTTTAGTGCCTTGAGGATCTCCATGCTTTAGTGCCTTGAGGATCTCCAGGCTTGTGGTGTTTGATTGCAAGGATCAGTGGCAGGCTCAGAGCTCGCGATCAGGCGTTTTGTTGATGACTCTGGTATCTGGATGGCCAAGAGGGGCAGGCTGGCGGGGAGGTGACTGGCGTGTTTCCTGGTCTGTTTTGCTGGTGCCAGGGCGTGGAATGTGTCGGCTCAGTGGGAGGCAACAAAAAGCCCCGTCTTATCTGATAAGACGGGGCTTTGGGCCCCTGTTTCAGGGCCAGCACAGGGAAGTCAGCTCCTGCAGGCTTTATGCAGCTGTATCGGCATTAGCAGATGCAGCTTGTGCTGATGATGGGGCTGTGAGCACCATGTGCGCTGTTGCGCTGAGGTAGCTGACCCTTGCGGTTGAGGCGCGCAATGCGACGGGACTGCTTTTAGTGGACGCGGTCGCCGTTGCGGGCACCGGCATCAGGGGAGAGCAGGAAGATGTCCTCACCGCCTGGGCCTGCGGCCATTACCATGCCCTGAGAGAGGCCGAACTTCATCTGACGGGCCTTGAGGTTGGCCACAACAATGACCTGACGTCCAATCAGGGCCTCGGCATCCTTGTAGGCAGACTTGATGCCGGCAAAGACCTGACGCTGCTCAAAGCCAAGGTCAAGCTCAAGACGTAGCAGTTTCTTGGCACCCTCAACCTGCTCGGCCTTGATAATAGTGGCTACACGCAGATCAATCCTGGCAAAGTCATCAATAGTGATTTCACTTTCCAGTGGCTCGTACTCAGGGGTACCTTCTGCAGCGCCGTGATCAGGGGTGCGGCCAGCGTGCCCCTTTTCGGCACCGCTTGCAGGAGCTGAAGCGGCAGCAGCCATGTCCTGCTTGCTCTCTTCAATCATGGCCTCGATGTTCTTAGGATCGATACGGGTGAACATAGGGCTGAACTTGTTGATGGTGTGGTCAAGCAGAGGAGTAGCGGCATCGGCAAAGAGCAGCTGGGAGTTTAAGAACTCCTGGGCCTTGCCATAGATCTCAGGCAGTACCGGGCTCAGGTAGGTAATAATGGCCTTGAAAGCATTGAGGCCGTCGGTGCAGACGCGCTGCAGGCGATCATCCTGACCTTCTTCCTTGGCAATTACCCATGGGGCTTCACGATCGATATAGCGGTTGGCCTCGTCAGCAAGAGACATGATGGCACGCAGAGCGTCAGCATAGTTGCGTGAGGCATAGCCCTTATTGACGTCCTCGGCAATAGCACCGAGCTTGCCCATGAGCTCGTTATCCCATGGAGTGGCAGCCAGACGGCCGTCAAAACGCTTGGTAATGAAGCCGGCGCAGCGTGAGGCGAGGTTTACAATCTTGCCTACGATGTCAGAGTTAATCTTGGCCTGGAAGTCATCTAGGGAGAGGTCGATATCAACGGCATCCTCGGTGAGCTTGGAGGCAAAGTAGTAACGCAGGCACTCAGGCTTAAGGTGCTTGAGATAGGTGCTGGCCTGAATAAAGGTGCCCTTGGACTTGGACATCTTGGTGCCATTTACTGTTACATAGCCATGGACGTGAATGCCGGTAGGCAGACGCAGACCTGCACCCTTGAGGGTAGCTGGCCAGAACAGAGAGTGGAAGTACAGAATGTCCTTGCCAATGAAGTGGTAGAGCTCCTTGTCGGAGTCAGCCTTGAAGAAGGCATCAAAATCTACGCCCTCACGGTCACAGAAGTTCTTGAATGAGGCCATATAGCCAATAGGGGCGTCCAGCCATACATAGAAGTACTTGTTTTCGGCATCAGGAATCTGGAAGCCAAAGTAAGGAGCGTCACGGGAGATGTCCCACTCTTTGAGGCCCTGAGAGAACCATTCATCGAGCTTGTTGGCCATTGACTGGCTGATAACGCCTGACTTTTTGACGAAATCCTGAAGGAAGGAGTCAAACTTAGGCAGGTCAAAGAAGTAGTGTACAGACTCCTTTAACACTGGACGGGCACCGGAAATGGTGGAGTAGGCGTCCTTGAGATCAGTTGGGTCATAGGTGGCAGAGCAGACTTCGCAGTTGTCGCCATACTGATCAGCAGCACCGCAGCGTGGGCAGGTGCCCTTGACGAAGCGGTCTGGCAGGAACATGTTCTTTTCAGGATCGAAAAGCTGGGAAATAGTATGGGTGCTGATATAGCCGCCGTCACGCAGCTTCTTGTAGATCTCGGTAGAGAATGCCTGGTTTTCAGGAGAGTGTGTACGGTAGTAGTTATCGTAGGAGATAAAGAAACCGTCAAAGTCGGCCTTATGGCTTACACCTACCTCAGTGATGAGCTCCTCAGGGGTAATGCCCATATTGTTGGCTTTAATCATGACCGGGGTGCCATGACAGTCATCGGCACATACGTAGAAGACCTGATTGCCCACAGCACGGTGGTAGCGGACAAAGATGTCTGACTGGATGTGCTCTAACATGTGACCCAGATGGATAGGGCCATTGGCATATGGGAGTGCTGAGGTAACCAGCATGGAACGTGGTGTTGTTGTCATAAGTTTTTAAAGCTGCGCATTGCCTGATGAGGGCCGGAAATTCTGAGCGGGCCTTACTATGCTCACTGCAAAACCATGTTTTGTGTATCCACTGCTATCTGCCTTTAAATAAAGATCACATTATCTCCTGCCGCTGTGTAACTGGTGGTCATTCTGTAAGCAGACATGGCACAGCCAGTACAGGTCCAGTATCGGACCTTATTGCGGTGGGAATATGCAGAGGATCAAATCATACGTTTCGTAGCGCCAGTCTTTCCAGGAAACCTGATGATAGCTCCTGCGCTTTGCTCTCCTGTTGAGTTAATCAATAGGACTGATACCGGTGGCAACAGCAGCAACCGGTCAGGCACATGTACTATGATATCCCGAAGATATTCATAACTGGTTAACTGAGCCCTAGTCCAGGGGCATATTATAACCGTCAGTCCCCTGTTAAGGCCATAAATAACAAATCCGCACCGCTCACGGGCAGGAAATTGCTCCCGGCTGCCGCTCATACCGGCACAGAGTATATACTGACAGGCACAGTGGCACTGCCTTGCAGACTGTTGTTCAAACCTTACTGGCGGCCTGGTATTCCCCATTCGGTAGCGGAGCATAACTTACAGGCAAAGAGCAATCCTTGCAGACAGCACTGCTATCCTTACAGCCGTGGGGCAACCATTACAGACATTGGGCATACCATTAGCGACACCTGGTCAGTCCTTACAGGCATGGGGCAGACCATTAGCTGCATCAGGACAGTCATTACAGGCATGGGGCAGACCATTAGCTGCATCAGGACAGTCATTACAGGCAGTGGAGTATCCCTTACTGGCAGTGAGCTGTTGCCTTTTAGTAAAGTCGCAGGTCTTTGCAGGCAAATGGATATCAGGGTGTAGATAACATAGGAGGTTCAGATGATAGGCGCGATTATTGGCGATATTGTCGGCTCTCGTTTTGAGTTTAATAATCACAGGTCCAAAGACTTTGAGCTCTTTTCTGATAAGTGCTTTTTTACTGATGACACCATAATGTCGCTGGCTGTATGTCATGCACTGATGCACAGCTCCTCTGACAGGTCAGATCTGCCTGCTGTATGTGTGAGCTCCATGCAGACAATTGGACGTCCTTATCCTAACTGTGGTTATGGTGGCCGTTTCCATGGATGGATCTACTCTGACCACCCTGAGCCTTATAACAGCTTTGGCAATGGTTCAGCCATGCGTGTGGGAGGTTGCGGCTGGGTGGGAAACAGCATAGATGAAGTAAGGCAGCTGTCTCATGCCGTAACTGCAGTTACCCACAATCATCCTGAGGGCCTTAAGGGTGCGGAGGCTACCGCTGTAGCCATTTATCTGGCCCGTACCGGATCAGATATCCAGCAGATCCGCTCTTACATCACCGAGCACTACTACAAGATTGATTTCACCATTGACGGCATACGTGACACCTACATGTTCAATGAAACCTGTCAGGACACTGTGCCTCAGGCCCTGCAGGCTTTCTTTGAGTCACGTGACTTTGAAGATGCGCTGCGTATTGCCATCTCAACAGGTGGTGACAGTGATACTCTGGCTGCCATTACCTGCTCAGTTGCCGAGGCTTATTATGGTGTGCCGCAGAGCATACGTAAGAGCGCTGAGTCATATCTTGATAAGCCTATGATGAAGCTGTTGCGTGACTTCGAGAGTAAATGGCCGGGCAAGGAAGCCTGATAAAGCTCCACCATTGCAGCTGCCCCAGCATCAGAGCTCTGCCTCAGCATCAGTAGCTGGTTCACTTGTGTGCGATCTGATCTGTGCTCAATGGCTCTTCATAAAGCTGCATGGCATTGCATGATAGCGCTGCAGCTGTCTGTTAGCGGAGGTGCGCTGTACGGCCATGGTATGCATTGCATTGCATGGCAGTGCGGCGAGACTGGCCTGGCATGGGATGTGATGGGATGGATGTATATCGTGCTGTCTTTTGACAGTATTTATATAATATTTTAGCAAGTGTCTGTGCAGGGGCGTTCCGGTGCTTTTCTGGAGCGCCCTTTTGTTTTGAGCGCGTGGTGTTGTTTGCCTCTTCAGCACTGCGTAGCGTGTCGTGGTGGGGCGTGGTGTAGCGAAGCGTAGCGTGGCATGACATGACATGCATGGTTTGCTTTAATGGCCTGGGTGTATTGCAAAATATTATGGAAAGTATGCAGGCAGATGGCAAAGAAAAAGGCGCCGGTCCTTGCAGGACAGGCGCCTTGATCAGATCCCCGCCAGGAGGATCTGAGCAGGGGCCGGGCCGACAGCAGCCTCAGGCTGCTGCGACCGGGACAGGAAATAGGACTTTAGATGCTGTAGTAGAGCTGGAACTCGGTTGGGTGTGGAGTATCACGAACCAGTGAACACTCTTTTTCCTTAAGCTCGATGTAGGAGTTTAAGGCGTCCTCAGTAAATACGCCGCCGGCAAGAAGGTACTCGTGGTCTTCCTTCAGGGCCTGCAGAGCCTCGGACAGGGAGTCAGCAACCTGTGGAATGCCGGTTAACTCCTCTGGTGGAAGGTCATAGAGGTTCTTGTCGAGAGGATCACCCGGCTCGATGCGGTTGATGATGCCGTCAAGACCGGCCATTAACAGAGCGGCAAAAGCCAGGTATGGATTGGCCAGACCGTCAGGGAAGCGGATCTCGATGTGAGCGGTCTTTGGATTTACGGCGTGTGGAATACGGATAGCTGCAGAGCGGTTGGCAGCGGAGTAAGCCAGTAATACCGGAGCTTCAAAGTGAGGAACCAGACGCTTGTAGGAGTTGGTAGAAGCGTTGGTGAAGGCATTTAAGGACTTGGCATGCTTGATAATGCCGCCGATGAACCATAAGGCTTCCTGAGACAGACCGCCGTAGAGGTTGCCGGCAAAGATGTTCTGACCGTCACGTACGATGGACATGTGGCAGTGCATACCGGAACCGGCCTCGCCCTTCATTGGCTTAGGCATGAAGGTAACGGTCTTGTTGAAGCGGTTGGCAACGTTATGAACTACATACTTGTAGTTCATAACTTCGTCAGCCTTCTTGGTCAGGGTATTGTACTTGGTGGCAATTTCGTTCTGACCGGCGGTGCCTACCTCATGGTGGTGGGCCTCAGGCTCGATGCCGAACTTCTTTAACTGCTCACACATCTCAGTACGGATATCCTGAGAGGAGTCTACTGGAGGAACAGGGAAGTAGCCGCCCTGAACCATTGGACGGTGGCCGAGGTTTGGACGGGATTCAAAGATCTTGCCTGAGTTCCAGGCAGCTTCATAGTCCTCAATCTCGTACATGCAGCCGGACATGTCATTCTTGAAGCGGATGGAGTCAAACATGTAGAACTCCAGCTCAGGACCTACCAGGGCGTCATCACCAATGCCCTCGGAGCGCAGGAAGTTCTCGGCACGACGGGCAATGGAGCGTGGGTCCTTCTCGTAGCCGCCCAGAGTCTGAGGGTCGAGAATGTCACAGCGGATGATCAGGGTAGGAACATCAAAGAAAGGATCGAGATAAACCTTGTCCTCAATTGGCATTAAGAGCATGTCGGACTTGTTGATGGTGCACCAGCCTGGCATGGAGGAACCGTCAAACAGCTTGCCATCGGAGAAGAACGACTCAGTGATCAGGTGAATTGGTAAGGTGATGTGCTGCTCTTTACCCTTGGTGTTGGTAAATCTTAAGTCAGCATACTTAACATTGTGCTCGTCAATGAGTGTCTTAATCTCATCAAAAGTCATGACAATAGTGCTCCACAGTATTGTGCAAATGCCCCTGCAATTGCAGATAAAAAGGTGCCGTCACTGATTACAGGCAAAGGCCAAAGGTTACAGGCAAAGGCCAAATGTCTTTTGCTGCCTGTAAGTCCATATGGTTACGGCCGGCCTGCAGCGGCTTCCTGAAAGCGCCGCGCGACGGAGAAACTGTGCCCGGTACTGCAGCGCATGCATGCTGCAGCCCTGTATGAGGCTGGACCTCGAGGGTCATTGCTGACAGATGTCAGAAGCGGCCTGTCTTGTGGTGGCCGGTTTAATACTTACTTATTGTTTGTGCATCTGGCGGGATTTTAACTGCATTGCCCGCAATACTGTGCACCAGGACCGCATATCCTGCTATGCGGTTATTAAGTGAAGTGATTTCAATGCATTAATATCGGTTTTGAAATCACTTTCAGCTGTAACAGATGCCCTTTGGCATCTGCCGGGATTATCTCCCGGGTTTAAGTTTCTGCCTTAGAGCAGAACAGATTGAAAAAAGACTTACCGTGGTGTGCTTTGATTATCTGACAGAAATGGCTTAAATATCAGACGCAGGCGCAGAGTAGATATACCTTGTTCAGGCTGCATCACCAGCAGGTAAAAGATTCTACATTATAACCTATATTGGTGTTTTCCGTTGACAAAATGTGATCTCGCGCACTTTTTACTCATAAATTCTGAGCACTGTTTTGCCTTGCTCAATAAAGGGTTAAAAGTGCAGACATTTTGGCCAGCAAAAGGCTAAAACAGGGTATTTATGCAGCAGTTCAAAAATTCATAAGACACCTGCGGATCACGTACTCAGCTGTCCTTGAGCTCCCACTGCGACTGATGGTTCAGGTGATAACATTTATCTTTCTTAAATAAATCATGTAAACCATGACAATCAATGGTCGCAGCAGCCGAACTGCAGATCAGAATCTGATGGGCTTTGCAGCCCTGATACGGAGCCTTAATCCGGGTATGCTTATGCATCAGCCTGTCAGACATAGCCTTGATCTGGGCATGCTCCTGCAACAGCTGGTGGACAGCACCAGATGGATGGGCCCAGTTCGTTTGCATAGCGCATAGCCATGAGCACAACGCCCCGTCAAGATGACATGATGGCATGTAAGCCAGGCATCAGCACAAGACATAGCGGTCAGCACTGGCCTGCATAAGGAAGTATCCATTAGACAGACCATGGGACCCGGAGGACAGAGCTGGCAGCAGCCCCTGAGATATAGCTTTCCATGATGTGGTCAGGGCTGACATCTGTCCGCGCTTTTTGCCTTTGCGAGGCATGCGCATGCCCAAGAGCCTCGCTCAATCCCACAACTTGTCAGGGTATGGCTGTTGCCATTGCCATGGCCAGGTGTGGCAGGGCAGCCGGGAGGCCCGTGCTGGCGCTAAGGATAAACCAAAATTGCTGAGGCTTTGGTCCTTGCACCTTGCTGCGTCGCATTTGCTCCACAAGTACTCAGAGATGCCCAAATACGGGCCTGTGCAGATAAAACAAAAGGCTGGCAGCCAAAGTCTGCTCAGCCCTTAATGATCAATATTACTGACAGTCATTGATGGCAGCAGGAAGGCCGGGTTATGGCCATAATTGCGCGGACTGCCATGTGACTTTCTGGAATGCCAGTGCGTGCCTCACATGCAAGCCTTACCGGAGCCGTCATAGCTGGCCGGTGGATGCCGCGTGCAGCAGCGTGCTGGCACAGAGCCTTACTGACGGCTCTGCCTGGCGCTGTCTGCAGCTGTGGCTGCAGCTGGAGCTGTGGCAATGGCAGTCTGCTCTGCCTGCAGGTCCTGTGAGCTCAACTGGCTGTCGCGGTCGCTGCTGTCCTCTTTGCTGATTAGGCTGCTGCCGTTTTTGTTCTTGCCGGAGATGCGGCCAAAGAGAGCAGCCAGCGTAGCAAAGTTCAGCTGGGCTACGATTACGGCGGCCAGAATCATCAGGCAGCCAATTCCCTCCTTGATGGTCAGGCTTTCATTGAGAATAAGAACGCCAAAGACCACGGCCATTACTGACTCAAGTGAGAGGATCAGAGTGGCGATGGTTGGGTGCATGCCGCGCTGACCGACCACCTGCAGAGTATAGGCAACACCGTTGCTCATGACGCCGGACCACAGCAGTGCCAGTGAGGCAGCCCAGACATCTTCCCAGGCAAAGACGTCTCCATCTACTACTATCATGAGAATAAGAGCAATAAATGAGGCTGCAAAGAACTGACCGCAAGACAGATAGACGGCATCACACTTCTTGATGAAGTGGTCAATGGTCAGAATGTGAAAGGTAAAGACAAAGGCACAGGTGAGGATCAGCAGGTCTCCCTGTTCAATGGTGAAGCTGTCCTTGATGCACAGCAGGTACAGGCCGACCAGAGACAGCACTACGCCGGTGACAATACTGGCATTGAGTTTCTTGCCAATAAACAGGCCTACCAGAGGTACAAAGATAATGTACATGGATGTCAGGAAGCCTGCCTTGCCTGCATCTGTGGTAACCAGACCAAACTGCTGGAATGACTCACCGCCTACGAGAAACAGACCACATACCCATGAGCCTGTAAAGAGGTCCTTGCGGGTATAGGTTGATGGATGAGGGGCCACATGGTCAGGAATACGGCTGTCATCTCCCGCCTGACTCTGGTCCTGGTGATCGGCTGCTGTACGGTCAGCACGACTTTTGATCCAGAATACAATTGGCAGAAGCACTATGGCGCCAATCAGAGTACGGAAGAAGGTGTAGGTAAAAGGAGTGACATGATCCATGCCAATGGACTGAGCTACAAAGCCTGAACCCCAGATGGTGGCGGTCAGGAAAAGCAGGAATGACTGCCGAAGCTGAAACATAGCGCTACCTGTACTGATAAAAGCAAAACCCGGGTTTTCAACCAGGCCATGCCGGGATCCGTCCCTGAACAGTTGACCAGCCAGCCGCATCTGAAAGCAGCGGCACATGGCGGTCTGTCATCCTTGTTGACTGCATCGATACAGGGCCTTTCTTACTGCCATGCTTGCTGCATGTATGCAGACTGGTATGTACGCAGGCAGGCATGTATACAGGCATGCCAGCATGCCCGTAATGCAATGGCCCCTATACACATGGTCATGTATGGCCATAGTCAGACTTATGCAGCAGACGCTGTTTGCAGGGATTGATGGGAATTGGGATGTTAAGGCGGGAGTTGACGTTTGGCCTGCCATAAGCCTCTGTACTGTCTGTACTCATACAGGGCATAGCCTGACAGGCCTGAAAGAGCAAGCGCGGCCAGCTCTCAGGCCGTTGTGTCCGCAAAATTGGGCCCATTATAGCCCCAATATAGATAATGCCCCAAAATAGTCAGAAAACAGACTTTGCTTTGTGTTATTTGCACATATATGGTGAGAAATGGTCGTCGATAATGCTCTTAAATCAACAGGGATATTGATAAATATCATGTTTATAAGGTCATGTGATTGTGTCACGATGCCAGAGCGTGGTGCAGTCACATAACGCTTTTAATCTCAATGCATTGGATACAGGTCAAATTTCTCAGGGCATCGCTCAGAGCCAAAAGAGCAGCTCAGCAGGCAGGCATGAAGGCAGGCTGGCAGGCAGGAAGTAAGGCTGGCTGGACGGTGCGCTCAGCTACGCAGTGCTGAAGTGAGGTGGTAAGATGCTGGAGGGCTGGTACTGGCGGAGCCTGTGCAATGTCATCATAGTAGCAGCAGACTGCATGGTAGGGGAGGGCCAGGAAGGGGATGGAGAACCATTGGCCCTGGAGCGGGAATGGGATGGATCTCCTGGGGGAGCGGCATGGCAGAGTTGCAGGATGGGAATGGATCGCCTTTGGCTCTGGCGTGTCGGGAGTGGGCATCTGGCTTGCCTGCAGCAGGGCTTTTGGGAGGGCTTGCTAAGCCTTGCTGCAGTGTATGGAAGGTTCAATCAGATGATTGGGGTGTACTCGATAGCACGGATAGAGGTGGAAAACAGGCTCTGATTTACCTGTCCCCAGAGGTAGTAGTTAACGTCGCTTAATGGAGCGGCGGCATTGTTGGTCTTGCTCAGGTCAACATCAATGAGATCGCCATTGGCATCCTTGAACTGATAGGAGACCTTTTTGTTATCTACAGTTGCTACAAAATAGCCTTCAAGTACCACGTAGTCATCGGTACGGGCATTGTGCAGCACGCCATGAACGGTATTTGGCTGAGTTTCATCAAGACCAAAGCCCTTTGGAGCAGAGCGCTGGCCGGAGTTTTGGCCAAAGCCCTGTGGGGCTGCAGTGGTAGTGTTCATGGTTACAAAAGCGCATACCAGCAGAACCAGCATGAAAATGCCTGGTGCAATATAGCGAATAAAACCTGTTGTAAAGAATGAGCGCAGCGGACCTTTACGGTCTCCGCCGTACAGCTCTTTATATTGATTGGCCTGTTCTCTGATCATGGTTAAGCCCTCTCCTTGAAATTCTTTCTTTTCTCGTTATCAGGCACCGGTCAAAAGTGACGCTCTGTGATCCCGCTGCTGTGCCATGGTGGCTTTAGAGCTGGTACAGCTGAGGAGCCGTTCAGTAATCTGCAGGGATCAAAACTGGTGTGCCTTCATCAGCTGGCCGGGCAGCTGAAGAAACAAAGTGACGCCCTTGCGGGTATGCAGCTCTGAGCACTGCATTATGAAGCAACAATCCTCGGAACAATTAAGCCATGTTGAGGATCAGGCCATCACTGCAAAGGAGAGTAAATCTGCTGTGCATGTACAAACGGTGATGGCGGCCCGCAGGCGATATAAAGTTAATCGTTTATTTGTTGATTCATTCCCAAATAACTCTCGGCTGCTGCTGAGGCTGCTGCCGCCGGTCAGGCTTATGTATGACTGCATATGGGGGCGGTCTAACCTTGGGAATTTAAAGATACTGAAGATACAGACTGATCTGCTCATAACCTGGAACCCCTGACATGCAGGGAGAAGACAAAGTGCTTTTCATTTGTTGTTACACAATGGGATGAAATAAACCAACACTGTGGAGCAACGGTATGGCAGATATAAAACTGGCGACACCTGGGTAAGTGTCTGTGAGAAATTATACGCCCTTACTATTTTGCATAAACCCCTGAAAGAACGGATTAGCTCTTGTTTATCTATGGAGGTTTTGCTTTTTAGAGCAAGATCACACTGATCGCCTCATAAAGGTGTGAAAAGGCTTACCCAACTGGTACTGTTTGCGGCAATATGCACAAATATCGCACTTTTCGGAAAATTTGCACTAAAATTGTACATTGTTTCTGTATTTAGTGACATATATAAATGTTGTATCAAGTGATGTTGCATTGCCGCCCTATGTATACCGGTAACATAGGGAAAAATGCAAAAGCACAACACAAATATGACTCTCTTAGATAATACGCCCGCAGACCTGGACAGAAGACAGATACACAAAAATCCCTTATTTGCAGGGAATTTGTGCAACGAACTGCGCAATATTCCGGATAAAGTTCAATTTTCAGTTATGAAAATTTGTAACAACAAACGTTTGCGGATGCACGCTGATTACCTGTGATTTCAGTCTGGCCGGGCTGCCGCGAAAAATGTCATAAGACAAAATCAAAACAGCTAAATCGGGAGTGAGGCTCGAGATCGGGCTTTAGATGGCCTAAATTTCTGGATCGTTCATTTTATGATTCAGTGCACGAGGCGCATGTTCCGCTCAAAATATGACCATTAATTGAGGTTAAGCCGAGGGGCGAACATATGCTCAGACCGGGAGGATCGGCTAAAAGTTTTTCGAACTGGGCAGCGGTAATCAGTCATGCATACTGCTAAAGAACTGTGTTTTTACGCCATCAGCTGAAATTTCATTCACAGACATCTGGCTTATTTGCCATCATTTTCAGAACTCTCAACTGCTTACATACAAATTGTTAATAAAATGAAAATTTGAAGTGAGAATTATGTATCAGTTTCACATGCAGGATCATGATTCTATGTATTACATACACTGTGTATGTAGACGATCATGCACTTTTCAAAAAATAATAATTCTGTGGAAAATAGCTGAATCGGCCTTGTAAAAACTGTGTCAGGGAGGGCTGTAAGCTTGATTTTTCAAGCAGTAACCCCACATGCAGGTCAGATGAGTAAGGCAGATGCAGTAGCCATAGGCCGTAGTCATAAGCCACAGGTAAAGGACGCAGCAACTCAATGAACCAGGAGCAGGTCGCAGGCACTGCCACGATTAGAGGCGTATTCACGGGCAAAGGTACAGCAGCGACAAATGGCACAGCATGACACATGCATGGCATGGCAAGTTGTGCAGGCAGCAGCTCAGCTTAATAACAGAGCCTGGTACATTGATAAAGCTTTAAATCCGGGCAAGGTCCCACAGCATTCCCTTTACCTTACGACAGGGCGCTGGCCCGTCATACCTTGCAAGGCACGCAGCACTTTTTAGGATCTGGGCAGAGCGGCTGACCATGAGAACATCTGCTCTGGGCTCATGACCGATGGCGCTGTGATGACCAGGGAGCACGGTGATCATGACCGGAGGGGGCAAAGTTCATGACCTTGCGCTCAGTAATCATGACAAGGAAGAGCTCAAAGCTCATGGCCAGGGGGAACAGGGCTTTGAGTCTGGTGAGCAGGTAGCTGATATGGCAATGTTCCGGTGATGGTATGAGCTGCTTTGGCTCGAGGCGAGGAGTAAGGCTTTGAACTTGAAGACAGTCGTGTCTGGTTTATTGTGCGGGGGAGCTGTCCTGGTCGGAAGTCGGGATGTTGGAAGAAAGTGACGGGGGAGTGGGCTGTTAGTGGAGATGGGATGGGATGGGATGGGATGGGATGGGGGAGGCTGGCCTGTCTGTTTTTCAGGCAATGAAAAAGCTCCTGCCCTGGTACAGCCCCCTTGCGAGGGATATTTCCTGGTCAAAAGACCTGCCGGATTAGCCGGCAGGTCTTAAGCGGGGCCTTACGGCCCCGGGCATGCAAAAGCGGAAATCTGTACTTGGAGCAGGAGCTCTCTGGCTTAAAGAGCCTGGGGATTACTGAACCTGAGAGGCTACGAAGTCCCAGTTTACGTGGGCCAGGAAGTCCTTTAAGTAGTCAGCGCGGCGGTTCTGGTAGTCGAGGTAGTAGGCGTGCTCCCATACGTCAACAACCAGGATTGGGGTGAAGCCTTCAACGAGTGGGTTGGCAGCGCCGGTGGTGTTCATGATCTTGAGCTTGTTAGGGCCAGTCTGAACTAACCAGGTCCAGCCGGAACCGAAGTTGGCAACGGCGGAGGCAGCAAACTTCTGCTTGAAATCCTCTAAGGAGTCAAAGTTGGCATTGATGAGCTCGAGCACCTTGCCCTCTGGGTCCTTGCTCTCACCGGTAATGCACTTGAAGTAGAAATCGTGGTTCCAGGACTGAGCGGCGTTGTTGAACAGTGGGCCGTCGGAGGTCTTCATGATTTCCTCGAGGCTCTTGCCCTCGTAAGCGGAACCGGCAACCAGCTTGTTGGTGGTGTCGATGTATGCCTGGAAGTGCTTGTCGTGGTGGAAGTTTAAGGTGTTCTCAGAGATGAAACCTAAAGAGTTCTTCTCATATGGAAGAGCGGAAATTTCAAAAGCCATTGTGTATGCTCCTGGTTAAAACTGATGTGCTTTTAAGCTTAGGACTTTAGCAACTGTTAAACAAGTCTGTAACGATCTTTTCTTATCTGATGATCGTATTTTCTCAAAAGATTAATAAGTCACTTTAATAATTCCCAGGGCCGCTGTAAAGCCATTTGTACAATTATCCGGACAGACTGTATTGCTTTTCATTAATGGTGCATGAGACTGAAAATGTGCAGTTCATAGCTGCATCAAATGACACAGAAATCTGAATTTTTCCTCATGACAGAAACTGCCCCCGCCCTTTCTGAAACAGAGCAGCACATGGTCCATGTAAACTGACTTGCCGCCATGAGTCCAAGGTAAACAGGGGCGTGCTGTGCAGAGCGCAAAGGTGAGCATGGGAGTGCTGTGCAGAGCGCAAAGGTGAGCATGGGAGTGCTGTGCAGAGCGCAAAGGTGAGCATGGGAGTGCTGTGCAGAGCGCAAAGGTGAACGTGCGCGTGGTGTGTTTAGGCAAAGGCGCTGGACTGGTGCAGACAGTTGCATATTAATCAGGTTACCTGAGAATGGGGTTTGCAGCGTCTTAGTTATGCATGATTATGGGCCATATGACGTTCCGAAGCTTCGGCTATGATCCATGAGCAATGTCCGGGCATGAGTCATTCCGGTGCCCGAGTAATGTTGGGACCTGAGTAATGCAGGTGGCTAAGACATGCTGGTGAATAAGTCGTGCTTGTTCCTGAGTAATGCAGGAGGGCCTTGTTATGAGCTTCTTGCTTTGACGGGCCTTGAGCTTGCCGTGGTCTGGTTATGATCCTGGTGCTCTGACTTGATCAGTGGTGAGTAACAGGGGATGTGACGATTGTATGCAGTGCGGCAGGTGCTGCCAGGGGCAGTTCGCTGGTGGGAATGTGGAACGTGGTGCTTTGTGGGTGTCTTTGAGACGGGAGGTATGGAGGGAGATTTTGATGGGGATTTGGAGGGGATTTGAAGGGTCTTCCGCCCGTCGCGGATGGACGGGCGTAACTAAATCAGCCTGGAAGGCCGGCGAACTTGGTAAAGCGGTTGTACATGGCGCAGAACAGTTCGCATTCTTTTTCAGTGTCGTATACGGCACTGTGAGCATGCTCCTCATTAAAGGAAATGCCGGCGCTGTGACAGGCACGGGACAGAACTGTCTGACCAAGTACCAGAGCACCAAGAGATGCAGTGTCAATCACGGAAAAAGGATGGAAAGGATTGCGCTTGTAGTTTACACGGTTTGCTACAGCATTAATGAAGCTCAGATCAAAAGCTCCATTGTGACCAACCAGAATTGCCTTGGTGCACTCCTGGGCCTTTACCTCTTTGGCAATGGTCTTGAGCAGGGGCTTGATGGCATCAGCTTCATCTACCAGGTTGCGGCTTTCGTCATACGGGTCGATACCAAGAAAGTCGATATTTACCTGGACAATATTGGCGCCCTCGAAAGGACGGATATTGACGCTGTACTGATCCTTTGGGGCCAGACGTCCTTTGTTGTCTATCTGCAGAGTCATCATGCAGACTTCAAGAAGAGCGTCGGTGGCAGGATTGAAGCCTCCTGTTTCCACGTCCACCACTACAGGCAGGAAAGTTCTGAAACGATCTCTGATTTTGTACGGTGGATTGGAGAAAGGAGGATTGATAACTTTAGTCTCAATCATGTCTTATTCACATCGGGGCCGGACGCGCCTTGCCTTGTGGCAGGATTTGCGCCGGTGCGCTCCAGATTAGGGGAAGGATATGCCTAATCATTACTGACGGCTGAAAGTCAGGGTAACGTTTACAGCATACGGCAGGCTGCTGAATTGAATCAGCAGGTACTGATAATGACCTGATTATCAGATCATCCGGTAATTTTAACATACGGTTCGGGCCCCGCATATGCCCCGGCAGAGCTGTGTCTCTTGCATACCTTAATAGCATTACAAAAAAGCCTGTGTATGGCTGTGCCACACCATTCACACGCCCGTCCATGCTCGTTCGCCCTTGTATTGCCTTGCCTTGCCTTGCCTTGCGTGGCATGGACCCGTCCTGGATGTGCGCCCGGCCTGCACGCCTGCATTCAGTCATGACATGCTGCTTTTCAAATTGATCTGCATGTTTCTCAGCCTGGAGGACTGTGCTGCAGTCGTTATATCCTGCCTGTCCAGCCGCTGCTCTGCCTGGGCTTTACAGGTGTTTGCTTACTGTGGCCGCCTGATTAGTCAAGGCGTGTATTCAGAGCTGCTGGTGAGGCCTGACAAATGCTGGTGGTTGGGCCGGTATTTGTGGTCCTGGTTTGTGATGAATCGTTTAGAAAGTGTAAGCGCACTGGCATGGGAAAGGGCACTGGAACAGGCACTGGCATGGGAAAGGGCACTGGAACAGGCACTGGCACAGGTAAGGGCACTGGAACAGGCACTGGCACAGGTAAGGGCACAGGTAAGGGCACAGACACGTGTCCCGGTATGGGAAAGGGCACTGGATCAGGCAAGGGTACAGACAAGTGTTCCGGCATCGGGAAGCGTGTGGGCCAGGGCATGCGCAAGGGCATAGCGATGATTGTGGAGGGCTGGATCCAGGGATGACGGGAGCTGACGGAATTTGCTTGTTAAGCAGTTATCCTTTATTTACGGGGTTTTAGCTGGGTGTGGCTGGGGCGGGGAGTATGTGCAAAGGTATGATTTGCAGGTTTACGACAGGAAAATGCGGGATTTTGGTTTTTATCTGTGCTTTGATGATTATCTGTACACATGCGGGTAAAAAAATTACCAAAAGCACGCACGACATTTCAATTGCTGAGTGGGGCAAGGTTAATATCGTGAAATTTTTCTCCATCGATATGTCTGCTGCACTTAAGCTGTAACTATGCTTGATGGAATGACATGAAAGGGGTAGCAAAGTTTCCTGTGAAAAAAATTTTTTGCCGGAAATCAAATGCAGGTCACTTTTTCATCAAAAGTTGGAAATATTAATAAATTACCAAAACTGCGTTGGATCCCGGGCTTGATATAGCTTTTAGCGCTAATAAATTACCAAAATATCGGACATAACATTAAAATCCGTAAAAATTTACCTTTTTATACAAAAAAATTACCATTTTTCGCCCGCGTTATGACTAAGAATAGCAGTAGTTGCAGAACAGTCGCAGCCCTTAAAGAGGGATGTCGGATCCAGGATGCAGCATAACGCAGCAGGATACTGATTCTTTGTGCAGCCGGTCTGTTGCCGGCAAGAGGTGTTAAGCACTGGCAGCCACAAAGAGTACGTGACAGTTCGGAGGGATACCGGACAGAGCGTTGCAGTAGACATTAATGTTGCAGGCTGTAAAAGCCCATGCCTCATCAGCTTGCGCAGCCATGCGCCATCAGGACGGTTCATCTGGATTACAGGGGGCACTGCACAAATCACATGATTCAAAGCCTTACAGACAGGCTGACTTCAGGCGGGGGATAGGCCTGAAACACAGATAAAAACATGTGATGCAGTATTGAGACTGATTTTCTGTACATGTTCCATCACCGGCAGACCACTCAGACATGGCGCTGAGAAGAAAGAGCGTAAATGAGCGCCCTGACATTAAGGTACAGTCTTTCACTTTTTACTGATCTGTGCCGGGTATGCCGTAACAACCAGGGGTAATTAGCATGCTTAAGAATGTTCCAGCCATCATTTCTCCAGACCTTTTAAAGATTCTCTGCGAGATGGGTCACTCTGATCGTATTGTTATTGCTGATGGCAACTTCCCAAGTGAGTCCATGGGGGCTGACTGCTATGTCATCCGTGCCGATGGCCATGGTGTTGTTGAGATTCTGGACGCTATCTTACAGCTCTTCCCGCTGGACACCTATTGCGACAAGCCAGTCTCCCTTATGCAGGTTGTTCCTGGCGATCCTGTTAAGACCCCAATCTGGGATGAGTACAAGGAAGTAGTTGCAAAGCATGATCCACGCGGAGCTGACTGCTTTACCAATATTGAACGCTTTGCCTTCTATGAGGAAGCCAAAAAGGCCTACTGCATTATTGCCACCTCTGAAAAGGCTCTCTACGCCAACATCATGTTACAGAAAGGCGTAGTCTGATTTGGATTCGGGAACGCCTGATCCTTTCGGACAGTAATGTTCCTGGACCGGAGCGCCGCTCAGGCGGCGCCCCTTGCAGCATAAGCTGCAGGCTGCGGGATGGCCTTAAATCCCTATGACACACAGTTTTTACAGAACATCCTCTCACCACCCACCACTTTAGGGTCTCCTCCGAGGCATAAGGCGATGAGCGAGCGCAGAGGTCAGGACTTTGCAGGAAAGAACCATGGCTAATCGTATCGTACTCAACAAGATCTCCTATCACGGCAAGGGCGCCATTGAGTCTATTGTTCACGAAGTTACCAGACATGCTTTTAAGAAGGCTTTTGTCTGCTCTGACCCTGATCTCATCAAGTTCAACGTAACCTCTAAAGTTACCAGCCTGCTTGATGAGGCTAATCTGGCCTATGAGGTCTATTCCGATATCAAGCCTAACCCAACCATTGAGAATGTTCAGCACGGTGTTGAGGCTTTCAAGAAGTCCGGCGCTGACTACATCATCGCCATTGGCGGCGGCTCCTCAATGGATACTGCCAAGGCCATCGGCATCATCATCAACAACCCGGAGTTTTCTGACGTAGTTTCACTCGAGGGTGTAGCTGACACCAGAAATGAAGCTGTGCCTTGCATTGCTGTTCCTACCACAGCCGGTACCGCAGCTGAGGTAACCATTAACTACGTAATTACCGATCCTGCCAAGGAGCGCAAGTTCGTATGTGTTGACCCTCATGACATGCCAATGATCGCCGTCGTTGACCCTGACATGATGTCATCAATGCCTAAGGGCCTGACTGCAGCTACCGGTATGGATGCTCTGACCCACGCCATCGAGGGCCTGATTACCAGGGCCGGCTGGGAAATGACCGACATGTTCCACATCAAGGCCATTGAGCTGATTGCAAAGCATCTGCGCGGTGCTGTGGATAACACTCCTGAGGGCCGTGAGGGCATGGCTCTGGCTCAGTATGTTGCCGGTATGGGCTTCTCCAATGTTGGTCTGGGTATTGTTCACTCAATGGCTCACCCATTAGGCGCTCTTTATGACACCCCACACGGTGTTGCCAACGCCATTATTCTTCCAACCGTAATGAAGTACAACGCTGACTTCACCGGTGACAAGTATCTGCACATTGCCCGTGCTTTCGGTGTTGCTGGTGCTGACTCCATGAGCCAGGAAGAATACCGCAAGGCTGCTGTTGACGCTGTAGCTCAGCTGTCAAAGGATGTCGGTATTCCTCAGGACCTCAAGAACATTGTCAAGGAAGAAGATCTCGACTTCCTGGCCAGGTCTGCCTTTGCTGACGTATGTACCGGTGGCAACCCACGTGACACCTCAGTTGAAGACATCAAGGAACTCTACAAGTCTTTACTGTAGTCTCAAGGCGGCATGGCTGTGACCTGCCATAAAGCTGCAGCATCTGCGGCAACTGCCGCAGCAACTGTTGCAGCGCCAGCTGCGGAAACTGCCGCAGCACTGGCTCCAGCACCTGCTGGAGCACAGGTACCTCTAACCAGGTCCTTGTCTTAGTTAATATGCAGGAAAATCATTATTTCCTGTTTTACCAAGTGCCAGGCTTTGTGCCTGGCATGATGCACGATGCAGTCATAAGGTCTGTATGGTGCAGCCTTCAGGGCCGGAAGCCCGAAGGCATCCCTGCTGGCACTGTGAGTAATCTATATTGTTTTACAAAGCAGTTTACTCAGGAGTGAGGTCCTGATGCCAAAAGGTTTCGTCCTGCAGTTAAATGCAGCGGCGCTGCGCTGTTTCGCGGTGCGCTGTATTTGCTCTGTGCAGCACCAGGCTGCAGAGCAATAACCTGTGGGGCTCGCTTTCAGGCCTGAGCTTTTGGCCATGGTCGGGAAAGCCAGGTTTCATTTTGCACCATCTGCCATATCTCAGGTTAGGCTCAGTGCTGTTGCGATTTTGAGAGGCATTCATGCCTGAGAGCATGCAGAGGCACTGCAGTGACATTGCAGCTTACTGCAGTGTTTTGTACTGCAGGGATTATGCAGTGCCTCGCACTGCATATGGATGCAGATGGTTATCAGTTTTCTGTTCAAAGCCTGTGTTGAGGCTGTACTCAAATGATTGTCGCTGTCAGGAGATGGCTGCCGGATTACCGGGGCTTCGTACTGGCAAGGAGTACAGAGTTAGCAGGTGAATTAATCAGGAGTTACATCATGTCCCATCCTAAGATTGGTATTCGTCCTACTATCGATGGCCGTCGTGGCCCACTGAAGGTTCGTGAGTCTCTCGAAGAGCAGACCATGAACATGGCAAAGAGCGCTGCCGATCTGCTGCGTTCCAACCTCAAGTATGCTGACGGTACTCCAGTTGAGGTGATTATCGCTGATACCACTATCGGCCGTGTTCCTGAAGCTGCTGCCTGCGCCGAGAAGTTCCGCCGTGAGGGTGTTGATGTAACCCTGACTGTTACCCCATGCTGGTGCTACGGCTCCGAGACCATGGACATGGACAAGCACACCATCAAGGGTGTCTGGGGCTTTAACGGTACTGAGCGTCCAGGCGCTGTTTACCTTGCCGCTGTTCTGGCCGGTCACGCCCAGAAGGGTCTGCCTGCTTTTGGTATCTACGGTCACGAAGTTCAGGACGCCGATGACACCTCCATTCCTGAGGATGTAAAGGAAAAGATTCTGCGCTTTGGCCGCGCCGCCATTGCTGCCGCTCAGATGCGCGGCAAGAGCTACCTGCAGATTGGTTCTATCTGCATGGGTATTGCCGGCTCCATCATCGACTCCAACTTCATCGA
>NZ_JALKIL010000059.1 GCF_023051105.1 Anaerobiospirillum sp. NML120449
CTTTTTGTGAATGGAAAATACAGACCCGGTAACAGACTCTGCAGTGACTGTGGCTGACTTGCCTGCAATCTGACAGTCTGGGCTATTGAGACAGTAAGAAAGGTGACCAGGAGCTTCAGCCTCATTAAAGCCGTTAACAGCAGAAAGTGAAGCAGTGGCATCCGCCCATGAGTCAGCGACAACAGCCTCGACTGGCTCAGAGTCTGCGACTCCGACCACAGCCTCGGCGACAGCTGCCTCAACTGGCTCAGAGTCTGCAGCTTCGACCACAGCCTCGGCGACAGCTGCCTCAACTGGCTCAGAGTCTGCGACTTCGACCACAGCCTCGGCGACAGCTGCCTCAACTGGCTCAGAGTCTGCGACTTCGACCACAGCCTCGGCGACAACAGCTTCGACTGGCTCAGAGTCTGCGACTTCGACCACAGCCTCGGCGACAGCTGCCTCAACTGGCTCAGAGTCTGAGACTTCAACCACAGCCTCGGCTACAACAGCTTCGACTGGCTCAGAGTCTGCGACTTCGACCACAGCCTCGGCGACAGCTGCCTCGACTGACTCAGGGGCTACGACTTCGACCACTGCCTCAGCTGTAGCACCCATAATTGAGCATCTAATGCTGTTAATCCTTTTAAGAAAGGTGATGTAGGATGGAGTACGGCTGAAGAGACCAGCATAATGAGAGCTTGCAATGAATTCGGCCAGGCAGCTTCTGCAATACTCGGCCATGCTCATGCCGGATGCGTTGTAGTCAGTGAAGACGGCATTCCAGAACGCATGCCGCATCTGGGTCTTGTCATGGGGGTGTATCATATGAACCTCGATGGATTACGGTAGGCCCACTATGGGCATAACCATGTTTGGCTCATTTGTATACTATTTTGGCAGATTCAGATGACCGTCAAGGAAGCCTACGATTGTCTGCGTCCTGATAGCGCAGATCAACACTGATTTTCTGCATTCAGCAGACACAAAAAAGGCAGCCATAAGGCTGCCTTTTTTGTGGTTCCGGGTAAGGAAGATCAATTACTTGATCTTGCCTTCCTTGTACAGAACGTGCTTACGTACTACTGGATCGTACTTCATGATCTCCATCTTGCCTGGAGTAGTACGACGATTCTTAGTAGTAGTATAGAAATGACCGGTACCTGCTGAAGAATTTAAACGGATCTTCTCGCGACCACCTTTCTTAGCCATGATACACTCCCTTAGATCTTAACGCCGTTAGCGCGCATATCAGCAAGAACGGCATCAATACCTAACTTGTCAATAGTACGCATACCCTTAGTGGTAACACGCAGTCTTACAAAGCGGCTCTCACTCTCAACCCAGAAACGGTGATACTTTAAGTTTGGGAGGAAGCGGCGCTTAGCAGCATTCTTAGCGTGGGAACGATGGTTGCCCACTGCCGGGCGCTTGCCCGTAACTTGGCAAACTCTGGACATGTTTTGTCACACTCCAAATATACTTATACGGGTCACAGCACCAAAGAGAGCTGTAACCATTTAAAAGGTACAACAAAAAACGGGCGCTATTCTACCATGAAAAAGCCGGATTGATCGCATTGTATCGAATTTGCCGGCAGGCAGAGCATTATGTACCTTAGTGAATTGAAAAGAGCTTCCCTGTCATTTGGATGCGGCGGCTGTAAACCTGAGAAACACACGCTAAAGTGCGTCTGGTGATGCCCGGTTTATGGCCTGCAATAGTGCAGCTTGCCATTACGCACGCTTTCCCAAGCCTGCGTCTAACCTCTGATATCAGCTGATACCAGCCTTTGATGAAAGGTAGCTTTATAGACGTTATCTCAGCCGTAAACGACTGAGATTCTCTACTGAGCCGACAGCTTGCACTGCCGTTCTCTTCGGAGGATTCCTGGTGCTGAACTGGCATAGGTATTCAGACCGATCCAGATTCACCGAGCCTGAGCACTCTTCCCAGACTCCGCACAGGCAAACGAGCTTCGTCCGCGCTCTATTGGTAATGGGGACACTGATGTTTTCTTTCGGCCTGCAGCTTCATGAGCCGGGCCGGCGGCACTGCACAGCAGGTTCTGCCTGCAGTATTGCCGTCTGGATCAGCCTGCCACTCTGATTCTCTCAGAGCCCTGACATACAGTCAGATACCAGCCGGTTCATCTGCCCTTTGATGACCGCACTGCTGCCAGGGAAAGGCCCGTTATAAGTTACAGGCAAGCGTCCTGACAGTTCAGGTTAACTCCGGTTAACCCCAGGCTGTAAAACAAAAAAACCCGTCCGGGCGCGGCCCAGAGGATTTGTGTTCCAGTTACCGAAAAATTAGCTTTGAGATTATAGACTATAGCTTTGTAAAGATCAAAAGAAAATCAGAAAAAATCCAGGTTTTCATGACATGTCAGGATCTCATTTCCATGCTGTTTTCTCATCCTGGCTGAACAATGATTTTCAATTGCACCAGAGGCACGGGTTCAGCCAGGATCAGCCAGGGCGTTTTTGCACATTTAAATTTCCTCAAATTCTGGTATTTACCCACATTCACAAGGCCAGCCCGGGCCACTATAACCGCAGCTGCAGGCCATTGTGACCTGGCAAAACAGCGCAGCTCAGCACAGACTGTCCACCAGCACTGGCTGCAGGTCAGGAAAAGACTGCACGGCCGCCATGGTAAGGTCCGGGCACGATGGCAGTAAGGCCCCGGGCCTATGAAAGTAAGGCACCAGGCGCAATGGCAGTCAGCCGGCCGGCCGGCCGGGGCATGATATGGGTAGTGAGCATTAACAGAATAAGACCAGCTGCTTTAATCATGAGAGCTCAGGGCTTTGCTGATGCCACTGGAGGGCAGTGAGACAATTCCAGGAAAAGCGCAATATAATTAGCAGGCCTGTTTATCCTGAGCTCACTGGTGCTCAGGCCATAACGGGGACAAACTGTCCCTACTGGAGTAGTTAAGATTATGACCTGGCAAGTTCTAGTAACTGTATTTACCTTTGGCGGTATAGGCGCTGTGGTACGAGGAGCGGTAATCTTTATCCTCGCCATGCCGTCCGTCTTTTTCTTCCCGCTGTCGACTCTGCTCATCAATCTGATTGCAGCTCTTCTGGGCGGTTTTATTCTCAGCATGACCCTGCCTCCTGATATCAGCACTACCCTTTCTGTTGGTCTGGTAGGGGGCATGGGTACACTTTCTGCCTTTACCGGTGATGTTCTCAACCACTGGTTTGATAACAGGCACAGAAAGAAGGTCATCCTTATTACTGCAGCTTATATCATGCTCACTACTATTACCGGAATCCTTGGTGCCGGCATTGGAAGCAAACTCGGTGAAGCTGTACAGAAGTCTCACGTCCAGAGCAGTGATGCAGCCCTCTTCCTTGAGCAGACCAGAGCTCTGCAGCAGCAGTTTATGGACGAGAGCTTCGTTCATGAACACTACCATGCCCCAATACCAGGATCTCCTGAGGATATAGCCCTCAAGGAAGCTGAGGCCAAAGCAAAGGCTGCAGCAGCTGCCGCCGCTGCCGATGGCAAGGACGCTGCTGCCGACGGCAAGGACGCAGGTGCAGCAGAAGGCTCAGCATCTGGTGACAGCGCTGCTGCCAGTGATGCTGATCATGGCAGCGATGATGGTCATTATCATGACGGCGCGCACAAGGGAGAAAGCTCAGGCGACTCTGCAGGAGCTGGTACTGACAAAGAATCTGACAAGGTAAAGGAGGGCAGATAAATGGACAGAATAATGTTCTATATGCTGATCTTCTTTGGCGGCGGTTTTGGCTGTCTTACCCGCTACTTTATTGATGGCAACAGTCTGCATGCCTACACACCGGGAAATATCGCCGCCTGCGTGCTGCTTGGTATTTCATATGCTCTGTATAACTACCGTATCTGGTCAGATAACAAGTTCTTCCACTGCTTTGTAAACATTGGCTTCCTGGGCGGTCTTTCCACCTTTACCCCGCTGGCCATGTTTTCAATAGTTCAGACTGAGGAAAACATGTTCCTGGCAAGCGGCATGCTCCTGGGCATACTGCTGAGCTACTGCGTGCTGTGCTTTGCCGGCTATATGGGTTGCAATTACTTCCTCAAGTATGTTCTCAAGCGTACCCGACAGATGAGCATGCTGGCCCGCGCCCGCTATCTGTTCCAGTTCAAGATGGTCACGGCTGACTTCATGAAGATCAAGGCCGACTATGAAAAGCTGCTGGCTCTTGAAGTTCCGCTGCACATTGACTCTGCACTTGGCCCTCTGGTCAAGGACCGTAATGCAGTCAAAGAGCAGGCCATGCATCACCTGCGTATTCTGCTTGCCCTTACCGAGAACTACAATGAGAGTGTTATCACTGACAAGTGTGCCTCTTACGGCTTTGAACAGATGCTCCAGGATGCTCATAAGAAAGGCGAGCTTGGAGATATCACCAAGGAGTTTTTCTCTGTAAAAGATCAGATGGAGTACATCGAGAACATGGTGCGCAGCATGACAGGTGCCGTCAGATTTGCCATGGAAAATGCCGTAGCCTCAGGCAATGACAAGGGCACACGCAAGACATCCAAAAAGCGTAAGTAATCAGATCCTTTTGCCAGCAGGTTATGTAACGCACCTTTGATGATGTGTGTACGCAGCTGCCCATTGACAGCGCATATCAGGGGCCATGGTCTTGATGACCATGGCCCCTTTATTTTGCGCAGATCCGTCCTGACGCTCCAAGGACAGCTGCAGCAGCAGCTGGCCCAGGCGGCTGCATAAGGCTGCGGCGGCAGTCGCGGCAGTTACGGCTGCAGCGTCTTGCAGCTGCAGCTGCAGCTGCAGCTGAGGGCAGCGATAGCTTGCTGAAGCAGCCATGTCAGGTGCATACAGGGGCAAAACTCTGGACTGCCTCACGTTATCAGCCTAAGGGCGGCCTGCTTACATGGCAAGGCGGTCAATATGGCATTAAAATTGACTGTGGTGCTTGAAATCCCTCCTTGCGGCTCCATATATATTTAGTAGAGAAATGATCCCTGGATCAGCAGGAGGCAAGTCCACGGCGGTACCATGGTACCGTTTCCCCTTCAGTCAGCCTGACAACTTCAGCATCTGATCATGTCAGCAAGGGCATGATGCTTTTAAAAGCCTGAAGCTGCAGTACGCAGACAGCATATGTCATGGTACAGATGTCAGATTATGGCGTGCTCATGTTTGAGCTTATGACTGAAAAGCGGGAACATACGGGTATTGACCCGCAGAATCATTAGAGCAGGTCACAGACTGACAGCAGCCTGTCTGTCCGTATCCTGGCTGACGATGGCAGCTGCCTGGCTGTCCGTGTCCTGACTGACGCTGACAGCTGCATGGCTGTTCGTGTCATGGCTGACGCTGGCAGCTGCCTGGCTGTTCGTGTCCTGGCTGACGCTGACAGCTGCCTGGCTGTTCGTGTCCTGACTGACGCTGACGGCTGCCTGGCTGTCAGAGTGCCAGGTCGCGTACCTGAAAAATGTTTATTTATTGCCCGGCTTTGAGCACAGCAGGCACAGCATGTTCATGCAGTGCGCTCTTAAAGCTCACAGACGAGTACTGATACTGTCCATCCGACCCGGTCTGAGAGGATCACGTTTAAGGAGAACTCCATGAGCCAATTAATGCTTCAAAATCGCAAGATAGTTCTGGGCATAACAGGTGGCATTGCTGCATATAAGGCCTGCGAGCTGTGCCGTATGTTAGTTAAAAATGGTGCATCCGTCCGTGTCGTAATGACTGAGGCCGCCACCAGATTTGTAACTCCGGCTACCTACGCAGCCCTGACCCATCATGAGGTCATGACCAGCGTCTTTGAAGATGCTGAGGGCATAGACCACATTGCTATTACCAATGATGCTGACCTGTACGTAGTGGCCCCGGCTACAGCCAATACCATTGCCAAGTTTGCTGCAGGCATTGCTGACAATGCCGTAACCACCTCTGTGCTGGCTTCAGCCTGTCCTGTAGTCATTGCCCCGGCCATGAACACCCGCATGCTGCTCAATGCAGCTACCAAGGCCAATTTAAAGACCCTGCAGGAGCGCGGCATGTACATCATCGCCCCTGAAGAGGGCGAGCTGGCCTGCGGCGACACCGGTATGGGCAGAATGCGCAATGTTGAGGACATCTACTCCTATATCTGCTCACTGTTAAATGAGCATATTGCCATTCCTTATGACATCAACACCACCAGCTGCCTGCCACAGCCACAGGAGGCTGCAGCTCTTACTCAGACCAAGCTGCTGCCTAAATCCCATGGCGCCGGTCTCAAGATTGTCATTACTGCCGGTCCTACCGAAGAAGTTATCGATCCTGCCCGTGTCATCACCAACCGCAGCTCCGGCAAGATGGGCTATGCCCTTGCTCAGATGGCTGCAACCATGGGCGCTGATGTCACCCTGATCTCCGGCCCTGTAAGTCTTGCCACTCCAAACAACGTCAAGCGTATTGATGTTTCCACCGCAAGCCAGATGCTTGATGCCGTAAAGTCTCAGGTAGGTCAGGCCCATATCTTCATCGGCTGTGCCGCCGTGGCTGACTACCGTCTGATTGAGCCTATGAGCACCAAGCTCAAGAAAGAAGATCATGGCGAGTTCCTTACCCTTGAGCTGGTACGTAATGAGGACATCGTATCCTACGTGGGCCACCTCGATGAAGAGCGTCCATTTACTGTAGGCTTTGCTGCTGAAACCAGCAATTTCGAGGAAAACTCCCGTGAGAAGATCTCACGCAAGAAGCTCGATCTGATTGTCTGCAACGACGTCAGCAGCACCGAGATCGGCTTTGGTTCCAATGAAAATGCCGCTACTGTTTACAGCAGCCAGGGCAAGGTTGCCGAGTTTGACCGCATGAGCAAGATTAAGCTTGCTGATCTGCTCATGGAACTCATCATCAACGAGTTCAAGAGCACTCACAGCCGCAAGAACGACTAGCCCACAGGCCAGTCTGCCTCCCGGGTCCGGACCGTCACAAGGCCGGCCATGCTGGAGGCTGCCGCCGGCTACGGCACAGCCGCTGTCGGCTGAGCTGCTGGCATGCGCCTTAAAAAAAACCTGACCTCACGGGGTCAGGTTTTTTTATAATCAGCGCTGGCAGCTGACGTCACAGGCTGTGCTTATGGCCATGCATATAAAGCTGTATGAGGAACACTGATTTGCCAGGAGAAAAACATGAGCGGCATTAACGATAAGGACAGCTGTCAGGCCATGCCATGGCAGCTTGAGGCTGAAATTGAGCTTAAGGTACTCGATCAGCGTTTTAAGGATGGCACCTTCCCTCTGCCTCAGTATGAAAGCGCCATGGCTGCAGCTGTAGACCTGCGCGCCATGGTCGCTCAGGACAAGGTACTTGAACCAGGCCAGTGTGAGCTGATACCAACAGGCATTGCCATCTTCATTAACAATCCTTTCCTTTGTGCAACCATATTGCCCCGCTCCGGACTTGGCTATAAGCAGGGCATTGTTCTTGGCAATCTCACCGGCCTTATTGATGCCGACTATCAGGGCGAGCTTAAGGTACCACTGTGGAACCGCTCCAGCGAGCCTTTCACTGTCCATGCAGGTGACCGCATTGCTCAGATGATGTTCCTGCCTGTAGTACGCGCCACCTTTAAGGAAGTTGACGAGTTCCATGCTTCCGAGCGCGGCACCAGCGGCTTTGGCTCCACAGGCCACCGCTAAAGTCACTACAACTTGTGCAGACAGCTCAGATGACGCTGCCTGCACCAGCGCGCATGGCGCCAGCGCAGCCAGTGCGGGGCATAGCCTCATGGCGGCGCGGCAGCGCAAAAACAAAGCCCGCTGATCATCATGGTGTTGATCAGCGGGCTTATCGTTTGCAGGTCAGGCAGACCTGCGGGATCGGGCCGTTATCAGCATGCGGCCGCTATCGGCCCATGGCTGTTATCAGGCCAGCTGCTTCTTTAAGGCCTCAATTTCAGCACGGGTCTGCTCAAGAGCTACGCCGCCCAGAACATTACGCTTGGCCAGAATGCTGTCAAACTGAAGAACAGGATAGACATCATCACCAATAGCAGAGCTGAACTTCTGGTACTGGGCAATATCAAGCTCCTCAAGAGCCTTGCCCTGATCGATAGCGTACAGAACTACCTGACCCACGATATCGTGGGCCTCACGGAATGGAACCCCCTTGGAAACCAGGTAATCGGCAAGCTCGGTGGCGTTGGAGTAGCCGCCACGGGCAGCAGCAAGAATCCTGTCCTTGTTGAGCTTGATGTCCTCAAAGACCAGAGACATCATATCAAGGCACTCATGCCAGGTATCCATGGCATCAAACAGACCTTCCTTGTCCTCCTGAAGATCCTTGTCATAGGCAAGAGGCAGAGCCTTTACAGTGGTGATAATACCCATCAGGGCACCAACAACACGGCCGGCCTTGCCACGAATAAGCTCCAGAGCATCTGGATTCTTCTTCTGTGGCATGAGTGAAGAACCTGAGGTTACCTTGTCAGAAAGCTCAATGAAACCGGCCTCGCCTGAATTGTAGATAATCAGATCCTCAGCAAGACGGGACAGGTGTACCAGGCTGATGGAGGCGCAGGAGAGCAGCTCCATAACATGGTCACGATCAGATACGGCATCAAGAGAGTTGTGGGTAGCTGCTCTGAAGTTCATGCTTCTTGCCAGAGCTTCACGATCTACAGGATAGGCTGTACCTGCAAGAGCAGCTGAGCCCAGTGGACAGATATTGAGCAGATCACGGGCATTGGACAGACGGACAAAGTCACGGTCGAGCATCTGCAGATAGGCAAGGCAGAAGTGAGCAAAGGTCACTGGCTGAGCACGCTGCAGATGGGTGTAACCTGGGAAAATAACGCCCTGGTTTTCATCAGCAGTCTTTAACAGAGCGCGCTGCAGGCCACGTATAGACTTTAAGATCTCATCACAGGCGCGACGGCAGAAGAGCTTGAGATCCAGAGCTACCTGGTCGTTACGGGAACGGCCGGTGTGCAGCTTCTTGCCCAGAGAGCCTACCTTTTCAATGAGACGACGCTCTACATAAGAGTGAATATCCTCATCTCCAGCTACGGCAATTTCATTTTCACGGCCGGTCATTTCCTGCTCAAGCTCGTTGAGAGCACGGGTCAGATCAGCGCATTCCTGCTCACTTAACACGCCTACAGTTACCAGAGCCTGAGCCCAGGCACGTGAGCCCTCCACATCCTCGTGGAACAGACGATAGTCAAATACCAGGGAGTCGTTGAAGTGCTTGAAGCGGGCATCGCTGTCCTGGGTAAATCTACCACCCCATAAAGCCATATTGCTTTCCTCTACAAATGGATTAACAGCCAGATCATTATGGTCAGTGACCGTTAAGGGCTGCATGGCATTACCAGGCTGCCTGTACAGGGAGCTCCCTGAGGAGCCTCAGATCTGAAAACGGTACGCATTACCACTTTGCAGTTTCAATGGTCAGCGTCCGCTGCTGTACTGAAATTTAGGTACTCTTGAGAACACAAAGCTTGGTCCAGGATAACCCGGACCAAGCCTGTCATGCCTGATTTAAATCAGGAAAAAATGCGGTATTGAGCCTTACTTCTGCTTTCTGTGCTCAGCGTTTAAGGCACGAATACGGGCTGGCAGAGAGTAGAGCTGGATGAAGCCCTTGCCGTCAGCCTGATCGTATACGTTGTCAGCACCGAAGGTTACGAAGTCGAAGTTGAACAGGCTGTTAGGGCTGTCCTTCTGGATGATGTCGCAGTTGCCCTTGTATAAGCGGACTACAACCTTGCCATTGATGTCCTTGGCAAGCTCATCGGCACCGGCCTGAAGAACTTCACGCAGACGGGTGAACCAGCGGCCGTCGTATACCAGCTGGGCAAACTCGATGGCCAGGTGGTCACGGTAAATGCGGGTGGTCTTGTCCAGGACCAGCTGCTCGATAGCACGTAAGGCCTTGTGAATGATGGTGCCGCCAGGGGTCTCATAGCAGCCACGGGACTTCATGCCTACCAGACGGTTCTCGGTGATGTCGATACGGCCTACACCGTTACGGGCACCACGGGTGTTGAGCTCATCGAGGCACTCGAAAGCGGAAACCTTCTTACCGTCAATTTCGGTAACAATGCCCTGCTCAATGGTCAGCTCAAAGGTCTCTGGAGCGTCTGGAGCCTTCACTGGGTCAACAGTCCAGGTCCATACGTTCTCAGAGGCGGCATTCCAGGTGTGCTCAAGCTCACCACCCTCGGTGGAAATGTGCAGAGCATTGGCATCACGGCTGTAAATCTTCTTTAAGGTAGCCTTGCAAGGAATGTTGCGGGCCTCGAGGTAGGCAAGGCAGTCTTCACGGCTGCGTAAATCCCACTCACGCCATGGAACGATTACGTCAAGGTGTGGAGCCAGAGCGGCTACAGCGCTCTCAAAGCGAACCTGGTCGTTGCCCTTGCCGGTAGCACCGTGGGAAATAGCATCACAGCCCTCAGCCAGAGCAGCATCAACCATGGCCTTGCCGATTACAGGACGGGCAATGGCAGTACCTAACAGGTAAGACTCTTCGTATAAAGCACCGGTCTTGAAGGTCTCGAATACATAGTCACGAACGAACTCTTCGCGTAAATCCTTGATGATGCACTTTACGGCACCGGAGTTGATGGCCTTCTCCTCGATACCCTCGAGATCATCACGCTCCTGACCAACGTCGGCTACAAAACAGACAACCTCACAGCCATAGTTTTCCTTTAACCATGGAACGATGGTTGAGGTATCAAGACCGCCGGAATAGGCTAATAATACCTTCTTGTACTGCTTTTTCTCTTTTTGCATCTGAATTAACCTCTGTTAGGATTGAGCAAAGTGGCCAGAAGAGCCATATGAATATGTAAGCGGTTTTCGGCTTCATCAAAGACTACTGACTTGTCACCATCCATTACTTCATCAGTGATTTCGTAGCCACGATGAGCCGGCAGACAGTGCATTACCAAACGGGCACCTGAGCTTTCTACCAGGGCGCTGTTGATCTGGTAAGGCATAAATACTTTCTTGACAGCCTCAAGAGGGGTGTCATCGCCCATCGATACCCAGGTATCGGTATAGAGCACATCATAATCCTTTAATAAGGAAAGATCATTGGTAACATCAAGGCGGGAGCCATAGCGTGCTGCCTGCTCCTGAGCCATTTTGAATACCTGGACATCAGGGCCGCAGTTGAGCGGGCAGAAACAGGTAACATGGGCACCGAGAATACCACCGGCTACCAGCAGGGAGTTAGCTACATTGTTGCCATCGCCAAGGTATGCAACCTTTACTCCCTCGATCTTGCCAAGGTGCTCCTTGACAGTCATATAGTCGGCCATAGCCTGAGCCGGGTGGTAAAGATCAGAAAGAGCGTTGACTACCGGTACTGAGCCGGTAGCAGCCAGCTCCTCAAGAGTGGTCTGCAGATAAACTCGGCCAACCATGCAGTCGACCCAGCGCGAAAGGTTGCGGGAATAGTCAGGAACAGTCTCACGTACACCAAGGTCACCCTTGCCAAGGTCAAGGTAAACTCCGTGACCGCCAAGGTTAAACATGGCCAGTTCAAAGGTGGTGCGGGTACGCAGGGAAGGCTTCTCGAACATCAGGGCTGCGCTCATGCCGTCGAGCTCTCGTCGCCAGGCTTTTGGATTGGCCTTCATGTCCTGGGCCAGGCAAATAAGTTTGTGGTATCCGTCCTGATCGAGCTCAAAACCCGTTAAAAGATGCTGCATTGCAACACTCCTGATATGTTCTTTGTTAAATAATGCCGTCCTGAATAAAAACAAAAAGCGCTGCCTCAGCTCCTTTAATACTCAATGCATAATGGTGCACATGATCCCTGGGGATCTGCACAGGCTGCCAGGGGCGTTCATGCAACGCCAGGTCAAAGGCAGTTTGTGCATCATTATGGAGCCTTAATTTTAGGCCCACTGAGCTGAGCTTCAGAGCGCAATATCGCTGAAATTATTCCGGGAACACGTGTTTATCAGGCTTTATGTCCTTATTAAAGTACGCCTGCACTGCTCCCTGCCATTATCTTACTATTTGCCTGTTTCAAGCGCATCAGCACTAATATAGCGCATGCTTTATGACAATGCACCCACTTTGTTCAATGCCAGCACCAGGGCAGCTACAGTACGTCCCTCAGTAAGAACACTGTCAGGATCCATAATGAGCTCTCTGACCTCGGCCGGAGTCAGTTTGACCACATCAATAGGCTCAGGCTCATCTCCCTTGCTCTGTGAAGGATAGAGATCCTCGCAAAGATAAGGGTACATGCGCAAATCGAGCATGCCTGGAGCAACGGTCATTTCCTTTTTGAGCAGGGTTACCTTGCGGCTGCCCAGACCGATTTCCTCTTCAAGTTCACGCACTACGGCCTGTTCGCTGGTCTCGCCCTCATCAATCTTGCCCTTGACCAGACCAAGTACATAGGCCATGACGCCACCTGCGTACTCGACTGTAAGATAAAAGTGGGTACCATCAAAAGGAACAGCCATGACGGCACCTCTGCCTCCCATGATGCGCTCATATGTTGCTTTGGCACCATTGGAGAAAGTCAGATCCATGCTCTCAATTCTGAAAATGCGCGATGCCTGACTTACCTTGCGGTTGGCAACCTGCGGCAGGGTCCTGTTAAGTGCACTCAAGTCCATTCTGACAAGTTCCTCTGACAGTAAAACACGCAGGCAAATGTTTACCCTGCGTTCCATAAACAGCTGTGGATCATACGACAGTTATCACCAATATTACTGCAGGCCAGGTCCTGTGACCTAATATGGATCACTGTCTACTTTACCTTTAATACTCTCTTAATATACTGTTCCCTCAGCAGCCACTGACAGGCAGCATAAAGGGCATTTTTGGGCCTGCAGGCGGGCAAAATTGCTATAATCAGCTTATTTTCAGCAACCAGAGCTGTACAAGTGAGCAAGAACAAAAATCAGGACAGCAAGTCCAGTAATGACGGATCTGTCCGTATTGACAAATGGCTGTGGGCCGCACGCTTTTACAAGACCCGTTCCCTTGCCCGCCAGATGGTCGAGGGCGGCAAAGTTGAATATAACGGCGCCCGCGCCAAACCATCACGCTCTGTGGAAACCGGAGCCACCATCAGACTGCTTCAGGGTTTTTCCCGCAGAGAAATTATTGTCAAAGGCATTTCCGATGTAAGAGGCCCGGCCCCGGTAGCGGCCACCTTATATGAGGAGACGGCTGAGAGTATTGCCCGTCGTGAGGAGGAGTCCAGACTTAACAAAATGGCTGCTCTCATTAACCCTCACCCTGACACCAGACCAAATAAAAAAGAGCGTCGTGAGCTCGAGTCAATAAGACAGATCATGGAAAGCTGAACCGGCACTGACCGCCTCAGCATGCGCCACCTGCATCAAGCACCTGCATAAGCAGCCTGCATCATGCACCGGCCGCATCAGCATGGGCCGCCTGCATCATGCACCGCCACATAACGGCGTCATGAGTCCGCTGGACCAGCACCATGCCCCGCCGGGTCAGCATGCGCCAGCTGCATCAGCATCATGCGACCGCTGTAGCGGCGGCCCGCACTTATTTGAGCACTGTCTTGCATTACTGCTGGTTTTATACAGCATTTTGAGCCATACCATAACCTGCACTCTTCACTTATGAAGAGCAGCCATTACCACAGTTTATCCAGAGGAGGCACCTGATCCGTACTGATGCCATTGCGGCTCTTTAAGGTAAGGTGCGCTGAAACTTTATGAGCGATCAGAACAACAGCGAAAAGGCCATTGTTATTGAAGAGGAAAAGCAGGATAACAGCGTTGTCCGCTTCCTTTTTGAAGAGCACGGTGTACGTGGCGAAATCATGCACATGCATGAGCCGGTCAAAAAGCTGCTTGAGAACATCAACCACTATCCTGACTGCATCAAATCTCTGATGCTGGAACTGGCCTCAGCTGCTGTGCTGATTGCAGCTACCCTTAAGGCTGACGGCACTGTTACTGTCCAGATTCAGTGTGGCAAAGGCCCTAAGGCAATGAACTTTGCCTTTATCAACATTGACAAAAACCTGAATTTCTACGGCAATGTCTCATGGGACAAACGCGATGACTTTGATACAGCCACTTTCCGCGAGCTGGTAGGCGAGGGCGGCATTCTGGTCATTTCTGCATTCCCTGAGGGTGGTAACCGCTATCAGGGTATTGTTTCTCTTGACAAGGACAGCATCTCTCAGGCCCTGGAAAGCTACTTTAAGGACTCCGAGCAGCTGCCAACCACCATTCGTCTTTACAACGACATTGGCGCCTGCAAGACCGGCGGTATTCTGCTGCAGATCATTCCTGAGATTGACAACAATCTTGAGTCCCTTGATCACCTCAATACTCTGTGCGCTACTCTGTCAGCCGATGAGCTCTTTGATCTGAGCCTTAATGAAAGCCTCAGACGTCTTTACTGGAATGATAAAATCCGCGTCTTTGATCCTGAGAGCGTAGCTTTCAAGTGCATCTGCTCTCACGAGCGTATCATCAATGCCATCAGCGGCCTGCCTGTTGATGATCTTGCTGAAATTGCTGCCGATCCGGACGGTATCGACATGACCTGCAACAGCTGCGGCCGTGTCTATCACGTAGTTCAGGAGGAGGTTCAGGAGATTCTCAACAAGTCTGAAAAGGAAAAAGCTATTGAGACTGCAGCAGCACGCGAGAGCCTCCATCAGCCATCCGACAGCTAAGCGAGCTTAAACAGCTGCCTGACCGCCGTCCGCTTACGGAGGTCAGGTCAGCCGTCCACTGACACATCTCCCAGAATCATCATGATGCGGCTCATCATTGACCGCCATCTTTCAGGTCCACCTGGAGACCTGCCAGCCAGACTGCATGCTCACCAGCCCTGCAGTCTGGCTTTTTTTTCTTGAATTACTCCCGCCTGCCGCCTGCTCAGCCCCCCGCTGACGCGGCGTGGCGCCATGCGCTGCGCGCGCTGCGCGGCATGCAGCCTGCGCGGCATGCAGCCTGCGTGCAGCGGGCACTGCGCCTGCAAACAGATATCAAATGGAGCATTTACGTGAGCGAGTCGAACATCAACGCCACTGCCATCGACAACAGTTCCCATGAATCACGGCGCGCACCGGATCGTTCATGGTTCAATGTCTGCCTGATGAGCGTAAGTCACTTCATGAGCGATTACTATACAGCCTTCCTGCCTGTGCTGCTGCCTGTTATGGCCATGCGCTATGACATCTCCTATACCCAGAGTGCGGCTATTTACATGGCTTTCATGGTGACCATGAACTTTGTACAGGCCCCAATAGGCATTGCTGCTGACCGCCGTCACCTCAATTACCTGCTGCCTCTGTCCATTCTGACCGGGGCTCTGTTTGCCTCAGGAACCACCTTAAGTCCCAACCTTGTGGGGCTTCTGATGATCATTTTGCTCTGCGGCCTGTGTTCTTCTGCTTTCCATCCTTTAAGCGCCGCTGTTGTATCCCGCATTGTCCCTGAGGATCGCAAGGGACTTGGCACCAGTATCTACATTGCAGGTGGAAATATAGGCTTTGCCATTGCTCCTCTTTGCGTGGCCGCATGGTTTGACTGGTTTGGTGAGTCATCCCTGATTTTCATGTCCATTCCGGCCATCATCACCGTTATCCTCATCTACCGTCAGCGTCTGCACAATGCTGTTACCGCCCGCCCTGAACTCAGCCGTGAACTTAGTCTGAAATCGCTGCTGCACTGCCGTCCTTTTATCATTCTTATCACTTCCATTGCCCTGCGCTCCTGTACCTACTGCTCCTTTGTGGTATTCCTTACTCTGCTCATGACAGGCGAGGGCTACAGCACCATTACCAGTGCCAGCTGTCTTATGGTCATGCTGCTGGGCTGCGTAGCAGGCGGTCTGGCAGGAGGCTCCCTTACCGATATTATTGGACCTAAGGCTGTTACTCTGGGCTCCTACTTTGTAGCCCTGATTGCATCAGCAGTATTTCTGACCCGAATTGATACCTCACTGATATCCTTTGCAGCCCTGTTCCTGTGCGGTGCCGGTGCCTACGGCTCTACGCCCGGCGGCATTGTCTGGTCTCAGCGTCTGCTTTCAGGAAGCGCTGCTTTCGCCGCCTCCATGATGCTGGGCTTTACCTTTGGTGCCGGATATATAGTATCGGTACTTACAGGCTATCTGGGCGACATGATTGGCCTTGATAAGGCTCTGCTTTATGTAAATGCCGTAACCATGACCGGAGCCATTATTCTGCTGCTGCCTCTGAGTGCTCCGACACCTGAAGCTGCAGGCAAGGATGGCAGCGCCGCCTGACGGCGCCCGCACCACACTCTGGAGCACCTGCGGCCCGGGTCCTGTCCCAGGAGCTGCCCTGGCCCCTGGGACAGGGCCGACCAGGCTGGTGCACCGCGCACTTATAATGCAAAAGACCATGTCAGGCTGAATTTGTCCAGTGTGGCGGTACAATACATATTCACCGCTGCTGCATCATGGGCTGTTAAAAGTAAGTGTGCAGCGGCAGGGCATGGATTTGCCAGCCGGCTGTGGCTTCTGCTGCTGAACATGGCAGCTGAAGGCAGCTGGCCTCCGCTGCAGCTGTGCAGGGCAGCTGCAGCAGGCTGCAGACGGCCGAATGCCCCCAGAGAGCATGGATACCTTCCTGCAACTGTATCTTTTCCGGTAATGATCTAGAGATTTGATATGCGCAACATTTATTTAGGCGTCAATATTGACCACGTAGCCACTGTGCGTAATGCCCGTGGCGTAAGCTATCCTGATCCTGTTACCGCCTGTGCTCTGGCCGAGCTGGGTGGTGCTGACAGCATTACCACCCACTTACGAGAAGATCGTCGCCATATCACGGACCGCGATGTGCGTATTATCCGTGAAACAGTCCAGACCAAACTCAACCTGGAAATGGCCATCTCTGATGATGTCATGGCTATTGCTGTAGCTCTGGCTCCTCAGGCAGCCTGTCTGGTACCTGAGCGCCGTGAGGAAGTTACCACTGAGGGCGGCCTTGATGTTGCCGGTGATATCTCCCGTGTAGCTCAGGCTGTTGAGCGCCTTGCCAAAGTCGGTACCGAGGTTTCTCTCTTTATTGACCCGGTTAAGGAGCAGGTTGATGCTGCTGTCACCGCCGGTGCCCCATATATTGAGTTCCATACCGGTGCCTATGCCAATGCAACCACTCGCAAGGAGCGCGATGAGCACATTGCCGTGCTCACTGAAATGGCTGCCTACGCAAGCTCACGCGGTCTGCATGTAAACTCAGGTCACGGCCTTACCTACGACAATGTCGCTGCCGTAGCCGCCATTCCTGAGATGGAAGAGCTCAATATCGGTCATGCCATTATCGCCCGCGCTATCTTTGTCGGTCTGCCTCAGGCCGTAAAGGAAATGAAGCAGATCATGCTCGACGCCCGTCGCTTCCCAGGCACCAGATAATCAGCAAGGCTAATGCAGCAGTACCGGCGCTGCAGGAGCTGATGCAGCACGAAAAAGCCCTGAACCGCACTTTGCGCTCAGGGCTTTTTCATGCACACCCAACAGGCTCCAGCTCATATATTTATCTGACTACTGCAAGAATACCTGTCCCCTGCCTGTGTACTCTCACCTGCCAGGTAACCCATGGAAAAGGCAGTTAATTTGCGAGAAATGTCCCAGGCAGCTCAACTGATACTTGCGCTTACACAGCTGCTAAGGCAAACTTTGCAGCCGCCTGACAGCATGAACTTCAGGTCACACAATTGAGCTAAGAGCACCACATTCACATGATGACAGGTGATGCCCAGTCCATGGGCCTGTTGACCGTGCTGCAGGGCTAATCTGCACCGGGCAGCAGTACTGCATGGGCCAGCTGCACAGCAGCTCTGCGCTGCTGCCTGTCAGCCCTGCGCTGCCGGCTGGCAGTGCCTGCTGGCAGCAACAGTGGCTGGCAGCAGCAGTGCTGCGGCAAACAGACAGCAGGACACAGGGGCTTTTTCGTCTCATTTTCGAGGATAAAGTCGACGAAAAGTACTGTTGCTCCTGGCAACATATCCAGGTATCTGGTTGTTTTTGAGGATCTTTTTTAGAAAATCAGGGCCTGTTTGCGCATCACGACTGTAGCTCCTATAATTGTCTGCGAGAGCACAACGAACCAAAAGTGCACATATTCAAGGCCAGCCGCTGGTTATCCTCAGGCTGTAACCCCATTCAAATATAGTGATATTAAGATGTCCATTAATTTACTTCAAAGCTTCGGCAGTGATTCCATCGAGCGTGTTGAAGCTGCTCTGAACGCCATGCGCAAGGGTCGTGGCGTGTTAGTCGTTGACAATGCAGACCGTGAAAACGAGGGCGATCTGGTATTCGCTGCAGAGACCATGACTGTTGAGCAGATGGCCTTTATGATTCGCGAGTGCTCCGGTATCGTCTGTGTATGCTTTAAGAAAGAGCGTGCCGATGAGCTTGGTCTGCCTATGATGGTAACCGAGAACACCTCTACCTACGGTACTGCCTTTACTATTTCCGTAGACGCAGTTGAGAATGTCACCACCGGTGTTTCCGCCTCTGACCGTATTCAGACCATCAAGACCATTCTGCGCAAGGATGCAAAGCGTTCTGACCTTGCTGCTCCTGGTCACATGTTCCCTCTGGTAGCCCGTCCAAATGGCGTACTGGAGCGTGAAGGTCATACTGAAGCCACTGTTGATCTGGCACGTATGGCCGGCTTTGGCGAGTGCGGCGTACTTTGTGAGTTATGCGCCCCTGATGGCGACATGGCCCGTCTGCCACGTGTCTGCGCCTTTGCCCAGCTGCACGATATGACTGTAGTTTCCATTGAGGACATCATCAACTACCGCAAGGCTAAAAACTGCTAATACAGCCTGAAAAGCTGATAACACGGCTGTTCAGCCTGAGAAAAAAGAGGCAGATCCCCTGAGGGGTCTGCCTCTTTTTTTAATACATATCCATCAGTACAGATTTTTTGCTCACAACATATCATACGGGCGTATAATGGCTGATATACCTAGCTTTATTGGGGGACTATGCCATGGCAGCTATCAGAAAAAACAAAAGCACAGCTGTGCCCACACTGCCAAAAACCATCATAACCAGAGTAGCAAGTGGCAAAGGTTTCTATCTGTGCACCTACCTTAATGTATGGGTTCCTGACCATATCAACAAAGACGGTAAGGAAATAGGCATGTCATTCTCGAGGCACAGGAAGACCATTGGTCGCATCGACTCTGAAGACGGGCTTGGGTACGTACGCCTTTATGAGAGTTTTCTTGAGGAAAACCCTTCATTCAGAAACTACATTGTAAAGCGTACCGGCCCCTCCACTTTTGAGTTGACCCGCATCACCCCGGGCATGGATATCAGCATGATTACCCCTCCCAAATCAAGGCGCAGCAGCCGTCGCAAAAAAGATGAAAGCTTAAGTGATGCCTGAGTTTCCCGGCACACGCTATCCTTTCCCATAAGCACATCTCAATACCCGGCATACAGCCTGCAATCACCTGCGGCAGCTCATTCTGTGGATGCGCCGGCTGCAGCCGCCGGGATGTTGCAGCCACTGCCGGACTGCCTGCGTACTGAGCCAGCCAGTCGGGCAGGCCCTGTTCCGTGCAGGAGTGAACAGTGCTGAGTGCATAGCAAGTGGTCACAGCCGCCCCATAATGGCATCTAAATTCGATAAGCATCACGTTAGATGACAACATTGCTAATGCATATGCGTTAATCCGTGATATTTATATCCAGGTCTGCCTTGCAATAGAGCAATGGCAAACAATATCTCTTAGCCCCTGACTCATGCCCCAGGCGCTGACCTTGCCTGAGCAACTGCAGGCAAAGGCGGCCTGGCAAAGGCGAACTGGTAATGCCGGGACTGGAGAGTCCAGGGAGCTGATAAGGTCCGTAAGGAATCATTACAGGGAAGATTACCTATGCATCGACTGGGCTATACCCGCGCAGGAAATACCAGAGGAGCACCTCTGGCCATTATTCATGGATGGGGCTGTGACAGTTCATGCATGATGCCTCTGGCCTCAATGTTCCCTGATCGCGACATCTACCTTATTGATCTGCCAGGCTACGGCAAAAGCCGTCATCTGGCCTCTATTGCTGATGACTTTTCGGCTACCAACTATCTGCTGCTCAACACCCTGCCTATGGGCTGCGATCTGATGTCGTGGTCATTTGGCTCTATTTACGCTCTGCGTGCCATAAGCACTCTGTACAATCCCTGCATCAACATCAGCTCATTTCGCAGCGGCATTCTGTCCAATCCCAATATCCGCGCCCTTGATGAGTTCAGTGCCCATCACCCGCTGACCACGCTGCAGACACCTCACACGTCAGTAATGCAGGCTGCCCTTGCTGCCGAGCAGGCAGTACGTGAACATCAGGGAGGCTCGGGCAGCGCCGCATGCGCATCCATACCTGCAGGTCAGGGCCCAAGCTGTCCTGTCAATCTGCTTGCTGCCCTGAGCAAATCACGTCCTTTTATCCGCTCTCTGGTTACAGTATGCGGCTCACCACGCTTCCCGTCCGATCCGAACTGGAAGGGCATGAGCGCGGTAAAGGTGCTCAAATGCAATACCAAGCTCAATGAGCACCGTATGAAGCGCATACTCAATATTTTCTACCGTATGATTGTCTCTTCCCCGCTGCAGGGGGAGTGCAGCTGCGCTTCGCAGCATGCGGCCTCTTTTTTAAAGCACCGCCCTAATATTCCCTATGAGGTGCTGATGGCCGGCATACGCATGGTTACCTTTATTGATGAGCGTCCTTCAATGGAGCACCTTAAGGTGCCGTCACTGCATCTGTTTGGGCGTAATGATCCTCTGGTACCATGCTCACTGGGTGCTTACTTTGAGCAGTATCCAAACCACAGCAGTTTCGTATTCCAGCACTCATCTCACAGCCCTATGTTTACTGAGCCGGAGCTTTTTGGATCAGTAGTTACCACTTTCCTTGAGAATCTGGACATATCAGAGCTGAGAAGTCAGTCAAATCAGAATGAGTACAACGAAACCGGCGCCATGCCCGGCCGTAACAGTCCAGGCACAAGCCCACACAACAGCGCCAGCGGCGGCTGCGGCAACGGCGGCGGCAGCAGCAACGATGACTGCAGCGCATAAATCAGCGCAAGCAGCGGCAGCGCCAGAGGCAACAGCAACGACCGCAGGCACGGCCAGATGTTGCTGCAGCAGCAGGGCAGGAGGCTGCAGCAGCGCCATATATGCTCTCCAGGATAATGGCGCTTCGTAATTTACAAAGGAATATGACTGCAGCGCAGGGTCATCCCGCAGGCGCAGCTGAGAACAGCACTACGGCTGCCTGTACAGCTGCCCCTGCAGGTGCCTCTGCACTGCCTGTGTGCCAGCCTGTTCAGATGTGACAGGTGCAATGACAAAAATACGGGTGATGGCAACAAAACCCTTTTATCGATAAAAGTGATGGCAGCTGCGCCAAATATTGCGCCAAATATGTGATTAATATCGACCAGGTCTCAGCTGTGACCGAAATAACTTGAATTTTCACTGCTGATTACCTTAAAGTGTCTTTATCAGTCTGCCCGTTTTATTCCTGAAAACATAAAGTCCAGACGGCAGAATTTCTTGACAGCCAACTGCTTGTACTGAGGTTAGAAGGCCCCGAGGATATCCTATGATGGATGTAGCTTCCACTTTTGCTGTAAGCGTTGCTCCGCCACCTTTTCAAAAGGAGGTAGATGAGGCACGCCGTGATACCCAGAGAAAGTCCAGTATCCCTCAGCTCAATGAGTCTCATGGCTCCAAGGCTCAGTCTCATATTGGTGACCGCCGTGGAAATACCGATGGTGAAAACTCCCTGCTGTCAGCTCAGCAGCATGGTATTGCAGACGCCGAAGATGAAATTTATGTAGACGCTGACGGCCGCCGCAAAAGACGTCACCGTCGCCAGAACCAGGAAGAAAACCCTGAAGATGGCAGCTACAGCGAAGAGAATCCTGGTGATGAGTATGCCTTTGAAGGTCACGAGTATCCTCAAAGTGGCTCTTCCCAGAATCCTTTTGACGGCAACATCAAGGCCGGTTATGACCCTATAACCGGTTTCTACCAGATTCCAGCTACCCGCCGCTACCCGGCCCGCATGATTTTGCTGCGCTTTCGTGAGCAGAATGTGCACTTCCTGGAGCGCTTCAGCGACAAGAACACAGCTGTAGGTCTTATCAACTTTGCTCTGTGCCGCAAGTACGGCAGCATTATTCCTCACAGCAAACGCGGTCAGGTAGTAGAAAAAGATGCCTGATACAAAGAAAAAGGCAGCCCCGGCGGGCTGCCTTTTTCTTTGCATAAAGCATATGCCGGACAGGCATCCTGACAGGTACTCGCATGCCTCCTGTGGCGGACACATATCCTGACAGGTGCTCGCATGCCTCCTGCGGCGGACACGTATCCTGACAGGTGCTCGCATGCCTCCTGCGGCGGACACGTATCCTGACAGGTGCTCGCATGCCTCCTGCGGCGGACACGTATCCTG
>NZ_JALKIL010000060.1 GCF_023051105.1 Anaerobiospirillum sp. NML120449
GGATGGCTTAACCTGAATATGCTTAACGCCCAATACGAAGCAAAACTGGGCGGTAACAATGGTTGAAACCGCCGTATACGGACCCGTACGTACGGTGGTGTGAGAGGGGAACCACCCCTACTCGATTCAGGGCCAGTCATCCCGGTCACTGGCCGGACTGGTCCTTTAGCTGACCGGCCATGGCAGTGCCCTGGCTTTATGCCCTGAGCACATCCCGGGCGGCGGGCCAGCAGGGGGCCCGGCGGGGCCTTTATTCGCGGGATCTCCATTTTTCGGGCCCAAAAAATGGTATGATATTGGGCGCTTGTCTGGCCATTAATTCAAGTATTGCCCCGACAGGCCTATCGCACCCGGCAGTGGCACTGACCTGAGGGTCACAAAAGACAGGGACAGTCATGTTTCCTGCTGACCGCCGGTGGTGACGTACCTGATATGTTCAGGCACCGTCATCAGGCAACACCAGGTTGCCCACCCGCAGCAGCTTTCATGCAGCCGTTTCAACAGGCGCAGTCTGCTGGCAGTATGCAGCACTCTCACGCAGAAACCGGCACGGACTGGACTTGTCTGACGGGGAGATCACTGGTGTATAGCGCCAGCTGTCTGATGGATTTGATGACTAACAAGGTGGATTCAAGTGACATCTAGTAACGAGAACAATGAAAAGAAGACCTTAAACGTTGAAGAGATCATGGAGCTCTTACCACATCGTTATCCTTTCTTAATGATTGACAAGGTCGTCGACTACTCCATTACTGAGGAGCACAAGACCTTAAAGGCCATCAAGAATGTCACTTTCAATGAGCCTTACTTCCAGGGACACTTCCCTGGCAAGCCAATTTTTCCAGGCGTGCTGATTCTCGAAGCCATGGCTCAGGCCACCGGCGTTCTTGCTTTCACCATGGTGGGCAAGCCGGAGCCAGGTGAGCTTTACTACTTTGCCAGCGTTGATAACGCCCGCTTCAGAAGACCTGTAGTTCCTGGTGATCAGCTGGTTCTGGACGTTGAGTTCTTCAAGGAAAAGCGCGGCATTGCCAGCTTCAAGGGTGTAGCCACAGTAGACGGAGAGGTTGTCTGCTCTGCTGATTTAATGTGTGCCAAGGTACGCAGCTAGGCTAAACCTGATCTGCATTCCCTCCCGGAGCTCAGGTGCCATACTGACATCTGGTCAGGGGCTTTGAGTACAGGCAGCTGCTTTTGCCCGTCCTGCCCCTTGCCATAATGATGTTCAGGCAGCCATTGAGCGGTGCTTTGCGTTTGACTGGCCCCCTGTCTCCGGTCTTTGCTGTTAAGGGAATGCTGATATTAGTACCTGCATCTGCGGGATCGCGCATTTAAGAGAGGATGTCTCCATGGCTCAAAACGAAGCTGCAGGCTCTCCAAAGAGCGAGGGCTTAACCGGTACCAATGCCTACCCGCTGGTTCATACCCATGAGGGCCAGCCTCAGATTGCCGGGTCTGCTCAGATAGCAGACAGTGCCCTTATCCGGGGCAAGGCTGTTATCGGCGAGAATGTGGTCATAAAGGATCACGTCATTATCGAGGGTGAGGTAACCATCGGTGATGGCTGTGTTATCGAGCCTTTCTGTGTTTTCCGTGGTCCAAGTGTCATAGGCTGCAACAATCACTTCTTCCAGTTCTGCTCCATTGGCGAGGCCTGCCAGGATCTCAAGTACAAGGGTGAAGCCACTACTTTGACCATTGGCGATAACAACACCTTCCGTGAGCACTGCACCGTACATCGCGGTACTGTTCAGGGACTCAATGAGACCCGCGTTGGCAATGACAATCTCTTTATGGTCAATGCCCACGTAGCGCACGACTGCATAATTGGCAGCAACTGTATTTTTGCCAATAACGCCACTCTGGCAGGTCACGTGGAGATTGGCGATTACGTAATCTTTGGCGGTCTTTCTGCCATTCACCAGTTTGGCCGAGTAGGCTCCCACGCCTTTGTTGGCGGTATGGCTGCCCTCAACATGGACGTTCCTCCTTACGTCATGGCAGCCGGTCACTATGCCCGTGCCCGTGGTATCAACTCTGTAGGTCTGGCCCGCCGTGGCTTCTCAAGCTCTGCCATTGCAGCCATCAAGAAGGCCTATATGACCATTTACCACAAGCATCTGACCATTGAAGAAGCCATTCCTGTGCTTGAGGAAATTGCAGCTGCTGAAAGCGCCGTACAGCCACTGCTGGATTTCGTAAAGAAAAACGGTCGCGGCATCGTCCGCTAGCCATTCAGTCCAGCTGGTGCTCAAGAAGGCTCCAGTCTCTCAGAGGCAGCTTGCCCTGTGGCTGGAGCCTTTTCGTTTTCCGCTCCTTTATGCGGCCCCAGCCCGCTCTGCGGGCCGGCGCGGCTGCAGGGAGTCTCCTGGCTCTGCCTTAATGACCGGGTCCCCAGGATGGGCCAGGTTAAAACACTTTAGCCACTGTCCTTTACTTATAAATTCGATTTCATGCGTCTTAGCATCTTTCCTGGCCACTGAGTTTCACCTCACTCATGTCAGGAACCCGGTCAGCTGCCGCTTCTGCGCAGCCGGGCAGCGTTGCGCCCGTGCAGGAGCCTGCTGCAAGGCTGTCCCCGCGCATGCTGCGCCAGAACAGCCCAGGCAAATGAGCGGTCCGACCAGCATCCTGGATGCATGCCGTGAGCTGCGGCCCGGCAGCGGCCAGGCTGCAGCCCGGCTCGGGCCAGGTCCAGCCAGGGCCACGGCCGTCCGGCCAGGTTCAGCCAGGGGTACGTACGTCCGAGGCCAGGTCCAGCCAGGGCCACGGCCGGCAAGGGGCCGGACCCGGGTCCATTATTCCAGGCCAGGACTAAGCAATCCAGGTTAGTATTTGCCAGACTGTACGTGTACTGAGCGTGACTGCGCACTAGTGCGCTTTTTTCGATAGGATTCCCTTTAATGTCTGACTCAAATTTCAATCCCCACCTGTATGCCATTATCGCCGGTGAAGTATCTGGTGATACCCTGGGTGCGGGCTTGATGAAGGCCATTTTGCGCCACGATCCCAAGGCCAGATTTATCGGCATTGGCGGTGAGAAGATGGCGCAGTGCGGCATGAAGTCCGCTTTTGACATGAAGGAACTGTCGGTCATGGGCATTTTTGAAGTAGCTGCCCGTGCTGTGCCTATTTTAAAAATCCGCTCTGCCATTACCCGCATGCTCATCAAAGAGCGTCCCTGCGTCATGGTGGGTATTGATGCCCCTGACTTCAATCTTTACGTTGAGGCAAAGCTCAAGAAAGCCGGCATCCGCACCATTCATTATGTCAGCCCTTCAGTATGGGCCTGGCGTGAAAAGCGTATAGTCAAAATCAAGGCCGCCTGTGAAGAAGTGCTGGCCCTCCTGCCTTTTGAAAAAGAATTCTATGATCGCCATGACATGCCCTGCACCTATGTAGGACATACTCTGGCCAATTCCATTCCTGTTGATATCGATCAGGCTACCGCCCGTGAGCGCTGCTCTTTGTACAAGAACTGTGTCGACGGAGTCAGTGCCCGCGTACTGGCCATTCTGCCAGGCTCACGCAGGGGCATTATTACCCGCATGCTGCCAATCTATGCCCGTACCGCAGCCATGCTCCACGAAAAGATGAAGGACATTACCTTCATTACCGTAGCCCCGGATCGTCAAATCGCTCTGCTCATCAAGGACATCTGGCTCGAAAACTGTCCTAATCTGTCCCTTACCGTCTTTGTAGGCAATACCCAGGATGTGATTGCCTCGGCCGATGCCGCCCTTTTAACCTGCGGCACCATTGCCTTTGAGGCCATGCTCCTCAAGTGCCCAATGGTAGTGGCCTACCGTGTATCAGCTCTGACTGCCGCCATTGCCCGTGGCATGCTCAAGGTAAGCATGTACTCTCTGCCAAATCTGCTGGCCAAAAGAGAGATAGTCAAGGAGATGATTCAGGAAGACTGCACTCCTATCAAGCTTACCCATGAGTGCATACGTCTGCTGACCTCTGACAATGTGCTGATGAAAAAGGAATTTACAGCACTTCATGAGAGCATTCGCGTCAACACCGATGAGCTGGCCGCCCGTGCCGTAATCCGCGTTGCTACCCGCGACCGCGAAACCCTGGCTCTGGCCCTCAAGAAAACCGATACCGCGCTTACAGCCAAAGAGCCTGAACTTGAAACTCTGGCCCTTACCAATTCAGCTATCCGCCTGCCATCCCCTGACAAAAAGGACGATGCATCCACAGGCGCGGCTGCTTCTTCCGGCACCGCCGCAGCATCTCCTGATGCAGCCGGCAACGCAGGCGCCTCCGGCACCACCGTCGCGACCGGCGCCTCCGGCGGCGATGCCAAAAGCTCTGCGATCGTCGCAGCAGCTACAGGCACAGCCTCAGTGGTATCAGGAACCATTTATGGCCATGGAGACGAAGAGCGCTTCCTGACCATGACTGCTCCTGTAATCGCCATTGCATCTGGCTCATCTGTACCGGTGTCCCTTACCGATGCCGCAGCTGATGCTGCCCGCTCACAGTCAGAAGCACAATCAGCCTCATCTTCGGCATCAGGCAGCTCCGCTGCCTCGAGCTCTGATGAGGACGAGCAGCAGGCCAGCTCAGGAAGTGCAACAGCTGATGATGCAGCTTCAGGCAAGGGCAAGAAGAACAGGCGCAAAAAACGCAAGGGCAAGGACAGCAAAGCCGAGCCTGACTCAGGCAGTACATCTGACTCCGCCAGCGCATCTGACTCGGCCAGCACTGCTGCCGCCGCCAGCGCATCTGACTCGGCCAGCACTGCTGCCGCAGTCAGCTCCGCTGCCTCCGCCAGCACTGAGGCTGTGGCATTAGACAATCAGGCCGCTGTTCCAGATGCGTCTGCTGAGGCCGCCCCTGCCGCAGCTGCCAGCGGTGCAGCAGCTGATGCCGCCCCGGCTCAGGCCGAGGGGCCGTCAAAGGGCGCACAGTTAGCTCAGGGACTGGCTGGCATTGCTTCGAGCGTGGCCGGTGGGGTATCCAGTGCCGGTCAGTCTTTCATGGGTTCACTGCGTTCCTTTGCCAAAACCATGCGTGAGCGCAAGGCTGAGCGCGATGTGATTAAGGCTGAGCGAGCTGCTGAAAAGGCTCGTCTGGCCGCTGAGAAAAAAGCACGTGAAGCAGCCGAAGCTGCAGCCCGTGCTGAGGCAGAGGCTGAGGCTGCTGCCCTCGCTGCCGCCGCTGCCCGTGAAAGTGCCGCCGCCGTTGCCACAGCTCAAACCGGTTCAGCCGGTGCCGGCAGTGTCCAGATTACCGATATTTCAGCAAGTTCAGTAAAGGCCAGTGTTGCAGACGCCGCCAGCAGCAAGCTTGAAATCAGCTCTTCTGATGGCTCTGACCACAAGTCAGCATCAGCCACCGCAGGCGTCCCTGCATCAGCTACCGCAGACGCTTCTGCATCAGCTGCAGCCACATCGGCCACTGATGCTGCAACTTCAGCCTCATCAGGCTCACGTGGCAGCGATGCCTCAGGCTATCGTGACTTCCTTGACCGTACCCGCACTGCCAGTGTGGATCATAAGGACAGCAAGAGCCTGAGCAGCGCTCACAAGACTGATATTTCTGACGTTGCCCGTGGCTATGACAGCAAGGACAGCTCCGGGTCAGGCAAGTCTCTGTTCAGAACCACTGCCAAGAGCGCAGAAAGCTCACTGCGCAGCAGCCGCGACAGCGAGAGCTCCCGTGACAGCCGTGACAGCGAGAGCTCCCGTAACAGCCGCGACAGCGAGAGCTCCCGTAACAGCCGTGACGCACGCGACAGCTCCCGCAGCAGCCGCGACAGTCGCAGCTCACGTGACAGTGAGCGCAGCAGCCGCACTGAGGATCGCAAAGAGCGCAGCAGTCGCAGTGATCTGTCATCCCGTCGCAGCTCCTCTGGTGATGACTACACCCGCACCAGCTTCTACGACAGCCGTGACATCATCAAGAGCAGCGGCTATGACAACAGCATTTCCGGCTCTTACTCAAGCACAGCCGGCAGCAGCATCAGCAGCTCATTTTCGTCATCAGACAGCTCACTGGGCAGTTCTTACGGATCAGCCCGTGTCAGCTCTTATGACAATCGTGACGGATCTGGTGGTGCATGGACCAGCCGCGACAATTTCACTGACTCCATTACCGGAGGCGGCTCCTACAGCACCAGCAGCCTGACCCGTGACAGCGGCAGCCGCTCGGCCCGCGACTCACGTGATTCATCACGTCGCGACAGCACACGTGACAGTCGTGACTCCGGTCGTTCCTGGGAGAGCCGCTCTTCGCGCGACAGCCGTGATACCCGTGACAGCCGCAGCTCCAGTCGCGACTCCAGCCGCGACTCCAGCCGCGATCGCGAACGTGAGCGCGACAGTCGCAGCAGCTCTCGCTCATGGGAGCGTGACTCCAGTCGTACGGACACTCGCAGCTCACGAGATCGTGACAGCCGCAGCACCACTGCAGGCAGCTCCTCCAGTTCCTGGCGCGACAGCTCCCTGACCCGCAGCTCCGGCAGCCGATCAGCACCAGGCAGTTATCAGGACCGCCAACTGACCCGCTCCACCAGCTCAAGGGACAGCAGTCGTGACTCTGACGAGCTGGGAGGACGCGGAGGTCGCCGTAAGAACTCCGATGTAATCAAGCGCATCACCGACCGCTAAATAAGGAGGGGCTGAATCACTGCCGTGGTTCAGCCCCTTTGCACTTCATAACCGCCACCAGGACCCCAGGCTATTGCCATGGTCCAGGGCCATTGCCTGGCCCTGAACCTGCCCATGATCCTGGCCTGCCCAATGATTATGGTCGGGCTGCATGATACTGAGCAGGCCCGTATGGGCCAGTCACTTGTGGTCTGGCCATGTTGTCAGATTAGGGGCATATGGGATAATGGGGCTTTGAATATCAGCCGCCCGCCAGTGCATGATGCAGCACTGCATCAGCTGGTTATACTGCCAGGCGGCGGGGCGGCGTCAGTCATTATTGATTTATTATCAGGAGCACAACATGGCCAGAAGCAAACGTGATCGCAGTGATGAGTTTGATGCCTCCATGGGAGACCTGCTGGCTAATGCCTCAGTAGATGCTGATGTTGACAGCAAAGCAGACGCGGCTCAGTCCAGTGCCCAGGCTGGCGGGGCTGCAAAGGCTGGCAGGGCTGCAGCTCCGGCAGCCGGAGGTTCAGGCAGGGGCCGCAAGAAGGTGGTGGTGCCTGATGAGCCTTTTGTCTATCCGGTAGATCCTCGTCACTGCCTGGTGTGCGGCGTGGATGAGGCCGGTCGTGGCCCTCTGATGGGAGATGTAGTTGCTGCCTGCGTGATTCTTGACCACAACAATATGATTGAGGGTCTCAATGACAGTAAGAAGCTTACTGAAAAGGCCCGTGATGCTCTGGCTCCTGTAATCAAAGAGCAGGCTGTTGCCTGGGGTATTGGCAGGGCCTCACCTCAGGAAATTGATGAGCTCAATATCCTGAATGCCACCTTCCTTGCCATGCGCCGTGCCTATGATGCCATGGCCCGCAGCTGCAATCTGGTGCTGGTAGACGGCAACCGTGTGCCTGCCACCATAAGCTCCCTTGGGGTAATGGTAGAGACAGTGGTCAAGGGGGACTCCAGGGTGCCTGAAATCTCCGCCGCTTCAATTCTTGCCAAGACCGCACGCGATGCCGATCTCTATGAGCTCGACAAAATCTATCCTGAGTACGGCTTTGCCGCCCACAAAGGCTATCCAACCAAAGCCCATCTGGAGATTCTGGCTACTCTGCCAATACTGGACTGCTACCGCCGCAGCTATGGCCCGGTAGCCAGACTGCTGGCCGAGCGCGGCCAGTCATAGCGGCCTCGGCAGACGAAGGCCACCCATCATAGGCCGCCACGACCGCCAGGTCGAAGGCGCCCAGCAGAGGCCGCCATGGCCGCTGTGCGGTTGCGCAGCTGCCTGCGCGCAGTTCCGTTGCAGAGGGATTGGGCTGTATGACAGGCTGGCATGGTAGGAGGATAGCCCTGCATGCCGCGATGCGGCGCCCCTCAGGGCGCAAGGGGTGTAAACAGGGGATTTTTCAGGTAAAAGTGCTTACGGGAGTGCGGCTTTTTCTGGATTTAACAGGCGTTTTCTAGTAAAGTAGTCAAGTTTTTCGGGTGCTTTTTGCTGCCCGTACTGTCAACGCTGTTTCGTCTGAGCGCTTTGCCTGAAAGCATGGGCTCTAACGGCAGGGCGCTGCAATAGCGCCGCTGACAGATCAGGTTTTGATGCTGCGTAATGACTGAGCACTGCACAGCCTACCGGAGCCGTCTGAACAGACTTCCGACTGAGTATTACCGTAAGGCAGCTGCCAGGGCGCAAATCAATATTTTCTGAAACTAGAAGGGAGAGGATTGTCCCGTCCCCGCTGCAGTAACTGCCTGCAGGCAGATAACTGAACAATGTACGCTGTACTGAGCTGTCATTTGATGTCAGACGATCAGCTGTTGTACAGGGCGCCGGAGCGACAGGCTGGTCTGATATTTTGTTATGAATATTAACTATCTAGATTTTGAACAGCCAATTGCGGATCTGCTTGCTCATATTGAGGAGCTCAAGAGATTAAGCACCACTGTTGGTAACGACGTTGATTTGTCCAAAGAGTTAAAGCAGCTGGAAAAGAAGAATGTTGAGCTGACCAGAAAGCTCTATTCTTCCCTGAGCGACTGGCAGATTTCCCAGCTGTCCCGTCATCCAATGCGTCCATACACCATGGACTACGTAAAGCGTATCTTTACCGACTTCCAGGAGCTGGCAGGTGACCGCGCCTTTGCCGATGACAAGGCTATTATCGGCGGTATGGCCCGCCTTGAGGGTATGCCGGTAATGATTATTGGCCACCAGAAGGGCCGTGACACCAAGGAGCGCACCATGCGCAACTTCGGCATGCCTCGTCCTGAGGGCTACCGCAAGGCCATGCGTCTGATGCGTCTTGCCGAGCGCTTCCACATTCCTGTACTGACCTTTATCGACACTCCTGGTGCCTATCCAGGTGTTGGTGCTGAAGAGCGCTCCCAGGCCGGTGCCATTGCCGAAAGCCTCAAGATGATGAGTGACCTCAAGGTTCCTGTTATCTGCACCGTAATCGGTGAGGGCGGTTCCGGTGGTGCTCTGGCTATTGGCGTAGGTGACCGCGTCAACATGCTCCAGTACTCCACCTACTCAGTTATCTCCCCTGAGGGCTGTGCCTCCATCTTATGGAAGAGCGCCGAAAAGGCTCCTCTGGCAGCTGAGGCCATGAATATCACCGCCAACAAGGTCAAGTCCCTGGGGCTTATCGACGAAATCGTTCCAGAGCCTCTGGGCGGTGCTCACCGTGATTACGATCAGATGGCAGAAAACCTCAAGAGCTGCATTCTGCGTGAGCTTGAGTCCATCAAGTCTGTATCCATAGAAGAGTGCATGACCAATCGCTTTGACCGTCTGATGAGCTTCGGTTACTGCTAACGGACAGTGCTGCAGGAGCGGCACCTGTCTTACGGCCCAGCCCTGACGGGCATCAGGCCAGCCCCGCGCCCACCCACGAAACCATCGTGGCGTGGGCGCATTGCTTTGTACCCAGCGCCTTTCAGGAGGCTGACATGAAAGATTACGATCGCACCACCTGCCCTGCAGGCTCCAGCACCATTGCCGCCGGCAGCTGCTGCCATGCAGATAAAGCATCTGCAGGGCCGCAGCAGCCGCAGCCGCACCAGGTGCTGCAGCCGCACCTGATGCCGCAGCAACATCAGCTGCAGGCAGTGGGCGACGCCGCCCACTGCGCTCAGCATGGGGACCTCAAAAAGCAGCTGGTGCTGGCGGGCATGGCCTTTGATGAGGCTTTGCAGCGCTTTCGTGGCTTCATGCAGCGCGTGCAGCCATGCCGCTCATCGGCACGCAGTGTGGAGCACACAGGAGCTGCAGGCTACGCCATTATGGGTAATGCCCCTGAGCAGAAAGACCAGGGCATTGCAGCGCTGCGTACTGTAAGGGGGAACAGCCGCCTTGATAAGCTCAGTACCGAGGTGATCGAATGTCTTTGCAACCTCGTCCATGCACGTCTGGCTCTGTTTAATTATGAGCATGGCAGTGACTACCGTGGTCTGGTGACCGGCATGTCAGGAGGTGCCGATTCTACTCTGGCTCTGGTGCTGGCCTGTGCCCTAAGGGACCGCTTTGGTTATGAGGCTCTGGCCGTTCACTGTATCCACAGACTCGATCCTGATGACGATATCTGGCTTACCAACAATATCCGTCTGTGTGAGCGTCTGCAGGTACAAATGGTCACCCCCGTACTGGATATTGTCTATGGAAATGGTGTCTCTCCTGAAGACAGTTCCCGTGCTGAGCGCTATCGGGCATTACTTGAAAACACCCGCAGGGGCGTGGACTGTCTGGTGCTGGGCCATCAGGCTGACGATCAGGTAGAGAGCTTCATGCTGGCCCTTAAGCGTGGATCAGGACCCCATGGACTCAGAGGCATGCGTTTTCTGATTCACGATGAGCGCGGCGTCATCTTAAGACCACTGCTTGACCTGCATAAGATAGAGGTAGAGCAGCTGCTGGTCTCGTCTGGTTATGAGTATGTCTTTGACCTGTCCAATAACTATCTGAAGTTTGAGCGCAATTTTATGCGCCTTAAGGTATTGCCAAAGCTGCGTGAGCGCTTTGTTGGCATTGACCGCTCAATACTGCGCTCTCAGGCTATCTGTGCAGCCGAGCATGATATGGCTGAGCGCTTTACCGCAGCCATGCTGCCGTGCTACCTGCAGCTGCGCCAGGGCATCAGCAATATCCCTGACAGTCAGGGCCTGGTCTTTAACTTCGAGCGCCTGGACCTTTCCGATCGCAATCTGACCATGATGCTGCTGCGTGCCTTCTTTGCCCGGGTAATCCACCGGGGCGTGGACTTCAACGTCATAGAGCGCTCCATGGAGCTCATGGTCAAAGACCATGACCGCAATGGCCTCATCGAGCTCCACCTGCCTCCGACAGCCCTGCTGCCTGTCACCGCCATCCCGGGCACAGCCGACGGCAGCAGCACCACCGGCGCTGCATCCGGTGCTGTCACCGGCTCCACCATCAGCACCGGCGCCGACGGCTGTGGCATCATCAGCCCGGCTGCGACAGCCCCTGGTGACTGCCTGACTGACGGCCTTGCAGACGAGGACGAAACTTACGCTCCTGGCTGCGGCGCAGCGGCAGCCGACGTTTCAGCTGAGGCTGCACTGTCTGGCAGCCTGTGCGTATCGACCTTTTTGAACCTGCTGTGCGTATACATCAAGGACAGCTCTCAGACCATGGAGTCTCTTACCGGTCAGCATGTACTCAGAGCAGGTGAGAGTCTGACTGCAGGGGCATACAGCTACAGCCTGGTAAGAGCAGAGGGTACAGCCCTGCAGTGCAGGGACAGCTCTTCACGCACCGACAGCCATGGTGGCGCTGTCTTTACGCTCCAGGCTGGTCATCATGGTAATTTTGAGGTGGTGCTGGACTTTGATGCCCCTGGCTCCCTGCGCCTCAAGCCAGTAAGCCGCCGTCATTCGCGTGAGCTCAAAAAGCTCTTTATCGAGCACGGCATTGCCCCATGGCAGCGTGCCTGTCAGCCTCTGGTAAAGGACAGCAGTGGTGTCGTACTTGCTGTGGGCAATGTCTTTGCCTGCAGTCCAGCTCAGTGCGATCCTGACTCAAGCTCCTCTGAAAACGCCAGCACCTCACCACTGCAGTGGCGCCTTGAGATAACTCGCAAACTCTAAGCTGCATGAGGCAAATGGCGGTACCGTTGACAGATGGACAGTACTCGCAGCATTAGCCTGTGTCGCAGCTGACATGGCGCTGCTGACATGGTGCAGATGGGAGCTGGGTATTTAAAATTTCATCTCGTTTATGGTGTTGAAAACTGGTGGTTGCCGGCTGCGGCTTCGGCTGCTGCAGCAGATGAATCATGGAAACAGGCTGTTTGCGGCGGTGCTGTCAGGCTGGTGCGGCGCTAAGTTCAGGGAGTTGTTTTGTGGAGAAAATGGTTTTGCTCTGAGGGGCTGTCGGTGCAGGGCCTATAAGCCATACGGCCAGAGGGGCGCTGTGCGCAGGGGCCGTGGCATTTTCGTGGCTGTAAGGGGCTGCTCTGATAGAAGACGGGCTCAGGGGATAGTAGCAGGCTTGCGCAGGCGGGGAAAATAAAGACGGCCTGACAGGGATGGGTCAGGCCGTCATATGTGGGATAGTATGAAAACTTGTTTAGGGATGCCCACCAGCTTCTTATGATGGGGTTGTTCGCTTTCTGTATTATTAGAGTTCCTTAGCCTTAAATAGTTCCACAGGCCTGAAAAAAAATTATAACTTTTTGCTCAAAATGTAAAACGTACGTTCCAGATGGCTTGTTCACGCCATTTGTGCGGCTGTTGCACCCACTTTCCACCGGTGACTTAAGTATTAAGTCGGGGGTTGTGCTGGCCCCCAGGACGGCAGCTGCGCCCAATGCTCCACACCTGAAAACTCAAATGACAGGCTCAGAGCTGATGCTGATGCCCGGGCCTGGATGACAGGGCCTGTCAGGGCCGCAAGGCGGGATGGCGACGCAGCGCCCTGGCATTGCCGTCCCGTCCTGGCGCCGTGGCGGCGTACGGGACGGGCGACAGGGCTGTCAAACTGGCAGGATGAATGTGTGCACGACATTTGCAGTGAATATCTGGATTAAGGTGCAACTGCCTGTTTAAAGCCCATTTGAGCGCTGCAGCTGCAATAAAATTGACGGTTTAAGGACAAGGCTTGTGCCCGGTTTCTTACAGGGCATGTTAAATGGTCATGATTACCAGCGGGTAAATGGTATTTTGTCTGAGTCAGGGGTGCAGGTCCAACATATGCTGCCTGTGGTTTTTATCGCTCAGAAGGCCTTCTGACGGCCCGCAATGCCTTGTCACCAAATTAACTTATCCATTGCGCCCTGTGACTGTGGTTATTGCAGCAGGGTCGTGCTTATGGACTATACAGGGAAAATGCTTATGGCTCTGTCTGTAAAGTTTGCCTCTTTAACCACTGCAGCCGTGGCTGTAGCCGCAGCTCTGTCAGGATGTAACAGCACTGAAAGTGCAGTCGAGCAGGGCATGTCCAATCTGCAGACAAATGCCGCTATTGAAAGCCGCCTTATCAGCGATTATGAGCTGATTAAGACTGTCTCCTCACAGATTGATCAGAGCAATATTTACGATGAGCGCATGCAGCCACGTAATTACAAGCAGGCCTGTCTGCTGCCATTTATGGTTGCTGACAGCGAAAACTCAGCTCTGTACTGGGACGGTAACTGCTCCAAAGGCCGTGCTGTTGGTCTGGGACGTGTTGTCCGTACTGTCGGTGACAAGAAGGTTTCCGAGCACCTGGTAGAGATTGACCCTAAGGTAAAGGACACCCTGGTAAGCTATCTGCGTTTTGACACCGGCCGCAGCGAAAGCGAAATCGGCTACTCCATCATTTCCCTCAAGGACGGTCGTCTCAACGGCTACAGCGCCACCCTGGGCTATAACGATCAGGACTGGCTCAATGGCAATTATGAGTTCAGCTACCGTTTTGAGGATACTCCTAACTTTGTCAGCTATACCCGCATTGTTGACATGCTCTCAGGCGAGTACTCCTCCATCATTGCCTATCCAAACTACAGCCACGATCTGCTCAATGCCAGTGACAATGTGCTGAGCAGCATCTACCGCACCTACCGCCTGCTCGAGGGACGTACCATGATTGGTATTTCCTACATCTGGCTCAAGGACGGTCAGCTGGTTATCAAGGACAATGCCAGCGGTCAGGACCGTCTTGCCTCCAATCACCCTCAGGAGCTTGAGGACTTTGTCCAGGATATTCAGAACAAGGTAACCTCCCGCGTTGACACTGTGACTGATGAAATTGACCGTGGCTTTGCCAAGGTAGAGCAGTACGCCCTGGCCCGCTGCAAGCGCCCTGTTGCTTTCTTCAAGGGTGATGAGGTAAATCAGGTATGTGACTATCTGTTCAACCTCAATGCCGCTTACGAGCAGCTTATTGAAGCCAAGGAAATGCGCAGCCACCAGATCGACTCTTTCCGTCAGAATCAGGAGCAGCGCCTGCAGGAAATCAACCGTCACCTGCGTGGCCTCAATCACATCAAGCTCTCCAGCCCAAAGGGTAAATAAGAACATCCCTTGAGCATGTCTGCAGTTTGCAGGCAGCTCCGGCACAGGACCATAAACCCAGTGCCAGCAGACAATAAAGGCCGCATTTGCGGCCTTTATTGTCTTGCCAGCAGCTCAGGCGCCTGCAACAGGCCCGTAGCTGATAGGATGGCGGACATGTGGCGCCGGTACTGGGTATTTTGCCCTTGCGCCTGAAAGGGGCTCAGGCCTCTTGCCTGCAGTCCGTGGCCTGTGGGCCATGGGCTGCAGGTGGGGTGCGCGGCTACAATGCGTCATTTCAGGGGCGGTAGCGGTGTTTTATGGAAAATGAGCTTCATAATTCAGGGCTCATAATTTGTCTATTACCGGTTAAAACCTGATAAAATGCGGGCGCACAGCAAAGGTTGTGTCCTGTTCTTTTCTCATGTCGCAAGCGGCATTTCAAAACGGAAAATCATGTCATGCTTGAGCCTATAAGCCCCAATAATCCAATAGCCAGATTTTTCAATGCTGTACCATTTATCATGCAGGTCATTATCGGCCTGGTGATTGGTGTAGTGATTGCCCTTATCTATCCTGAAGACAGCACCGTGCTGCCAGCCATGGGTAATCTCTTCGTGTCAGCTCTGAAGGCCATTGCTCCGCTGCTGGTTTTTGTGCTGGTTTCTTCAGCCATTGCCAGACATAACAAAGGCACAAAGACCAATATGAAGCCGGTAATCGTGGTCTACTTTGTTTCCATGATTTTCGCCTCCATACTGGCTCTTTCCATGAGCTATATCTTCCCTGTAACTTTCCCGGCTCTTGCTGATGCCGCTCAGGATATCACCCCTCCACAGGGTATTGCCGAGGTGCTGCTCAACTTCGTTATGCAGGCTGTGGAAAATCCTGTTACCGCTCTGATGAAGGGTAACTACGTAGCCATTCTGGTCTGGGGTATTACCTTTGGTCTGATGTTCCGTGTAGCTCACGAGCCTACCAAGCTGGTACTTGATGACCTTGCTCAGACTGTAGCCGGTGTAGTACGTATTGTCATCCGTTTTGCTCCACTGGGTGTTATGGGTCTGGTATACAGCTCCTGTACTCAGCCTGGCGGCTTTTCCAACCTCATCAACTATGTTCAGGTAGTGCTGGTGCTGGTAGCCACCATGCTGCTGATTGCCTTCGTGCTCAATCCGCTGGTTGCTTTCATTATCTGCCGTAAGAATCCATATCCTCTGGTCTTCAAGTCCATTACCCAGAGCGCTGTGACCGCATTCTTTACCCGCTCTTCAGCTGCCAACATTCCTATGAACCTGGCTCTGTGTGAGCGTCTGCACCTGCCAAAGGACACTTACTCCATATCCATTCCTTTAGGCTGTACCATCAACATGTCAGGTGCTGCCGTAACCATCGTTATCATGACCATGGCTGCTGTACGTACCCTGGGTATTGAGGTGGACTTTGCCTCAGCTCTGCTCATGTGTATCGCTGCCGTTCTGTGTGCCTGTGGCACCTCCGGTATCGCCGGCGGCTCCCTGATGCTCATTCCTCTGGCCTGCTCCATCTTCGGTATCAGCAATGACATCGCCATGCAGGTTGTAGGTATCGGCTTTATCATCGGCGTAGTCCAGGACTCCACCGAGACCGCCCTAAACTCCTCATCTGACGTGGTCTTCACCGCTGTAGCCTGCCGCCAGATTGAAATCCCTGAGGATTTCGACCGTGACCTGCAGGTACACGAAACCAAAGAGTCCTGATAACCACAGGGAACCTGAAACAGGCGACCATCCTGCCAGCTGCCTGACAAGGCAGCTGTGAGGCCCTGAGCCATGTGCCCTGGCAAAGTGCCAGTGCCCTAAGCCCAGGGTCCACGGTCATCCGGACTGTATGCTTCTGCCTGTATCCCTCAGCCCTCCGGACTGTAAGCCTGGAACCATGAAAAAAGCCCCGCATCCTGTTTAAGATGCGGGGCTTTTTTGCGTCTGCAGTTCAGATGCTGCAGGTCAGGCAAAGATACGGCCGGTCGTGCCGGCCGGGCTGTTACTCAGCCTTATCTTCGGCCTTATCTTCGGCTGGGGCTTTTTCCTTGTCGTCAGCCTTTTCTTCTTCGTCATCTTCCTCGACATAGTCAGGGAGAGGATCCTGAATCTCAAAGCGCTTGCCCTCATGCTTTTCCATAAGTTCAAGCAGACGCTCACGAATGGCCTTCTTCTGATCCTTGTAGCGCTCAGCCTTGATGAGGTTGTTGGCCTCGCAGAAGTCGCTTACCAGATCGTAATAGAACTCATCGCGCCAGACATCGCTGGTGCAGCTCTCTTCACCCTTAACATCAGGGGCAAAGACTGCGTACATTTCATCATTGGTGCGGATAGCACGGCCGGTGCGGCTCTCACCAATCATGTAGTACAGAGCACGGCTGCTGTCAGCCTCAGGGGCAACAGTCAGCAGGTTCTCACCATTGAGGCTGTCACAGCAGGTGCAGCCGTCAGTCATGAGCAGACCAATGGTCTTTGCTACGGACTCGGTTGATACCAGAGCCTCAACTTCCCTGTGCTCCCTGACAGCTCCGCCGCCTATTACCAGAGGCACATGAGTGCTGCCCTTGTGGGAGGTGCGGCCGGCGTCATCAAAGCCGGTGGTGTTGTGGTTGGCAGAGCGGGCACCAAAGGTGTTGCCTGAGGTGGAGGTGAATACGATAAAGGTATTGTCGTACTGACCGCTTGACTTGAGCTGCTCGATGATGCGGCCCAGACCCTCGTCAACGCGGCGCAGCTGGCCCAGGTAACGTGGATAGTCAGTGCGGATATTGGAAGAGTAAAGCTGCACATCAAGAGGCAGGCGTGGGAAATAGTGTTCCTTTTCAAACTCTTCGTCTGCGCTTTCAAACTTGAAGATCTTCTCCATGGCAGCAAGACGCATGTGCTCGGTTACTTCCTGCTTCTTGGCAATGGCAGTAATCTCGTTCTTTTCGATGTATTCTTCGATGCTCTTTTCCAGCTCTTCACGGGAATCTTCAATCTGAGCCTCTACGTCTTCTCTGGTACGCTGGAAAGCTTCAGCCTGGAAAACAGTAAGGAAGAAAGGACGGGCAGCGTCATGCTGCTTTAAGAAATCAACAGCAAAGTCGCTTACGCACAGGCTGCGGTTGCCCTTGAACTCAACCTTGTTACCATTCTCGTCGTAAACATAGCCCTCATTGATGGACTTTGAGGTGGCAGTGATCTCATGGCTGCCACGCCAGAAGCCTTTGAAACCGCCACGCTGTTCAGCAGTAACCGGGCTGTCAGGAGCAATCTTGTCGTTGGCGCCCAGCTGCCAGTGACCGGTAAAGGCAGTCTCATAGCCCTGTTCTTCAGCAAGGTCAGCCAGGGTCTTTACTTCAGGGTTGAGCTGGGTGTGGCGCTTGAAGCAGCCGGTCTTTGTCATGTCCTGGCCGGTGAGCAGAGCGGCCTTCATGGCATTAGGGCAGGCCTGAGTGCTGTAGGCCTCTTTGAAAATAATACCCTGAGCAGCCATCTCATCCAGTACTGGAGTGGTCTCCAGAGTCTGGCCATAACAGCCGCAGGCATCGGCACGCTGCCTGTCAGTTACATAGAGAATAATGTTTGGTCTTGAAGTGTTTTTGGTATCCGACATGGGCAAATTCCTTGGGCGTCAACCTGAAATACAATAGATGATCTGCTGACAGTGCAGTATCAGGCCATATATATGGCAATTTTCTTGCCAGATTATAGTGTTTCAGGCCTGAAAAGGGCAAATAGATGCCTGTAAGCACTGTATTAATTGATACAGCCGTACCTGAGCCCGCCGGCATCAGCCCCGGCCATCAGCGCATCCATACTGCAAAGACCGCAAATGCCTGATAAGCAGGCCATGCTGATGGCTGTCCAGCCAGAGTCCAGGTCCTTGCCCATATCCTTGCCCATGGCCATGGACGATGGCCTGGCCCATGGCCATGACCTGCCGGTCAGAGCAAACCCCGGTACCTGCACCTGATATTATCTGCCCGCCCGGGTATTTACCTGCCGCCTTCTGCAGCCGGTGCAGAACCAGAGCACATGTCATGACATGGCCCGGGATCGGGCTGCCCTATGGATTGGGCTGCGCCATGGATCGGGCAGGCCATGGGATAAGGCCTGGCCAGGGGCCGCATGGCCCGTAGGCGGGCAGGGCCCCGGATCTTGCCGGGCCCGGCGTAGCGGAGGGCAGGCATAAAAAAACTGGCCACCTGAGGTACGTCACCCCAGGTGGCCAGTTTTTTTACCCTGCTTGCACAGGCTCTTTTGTAAAGCGGCTCTGCAAGCAGGACAAGGCAAAAGCCCCGCCGATATCAAGCAGGGCTGTTGCAGCAAAGGAGCCGGATTAAGCTAAAGACTTGATCTTGGCAGCAAGCTCGCTCTTGTGACGAGCGGCCTTGTTCTTGTGAATTAAACCCTTGCAAGCGGCGCGGTCTAATACTGGCTCAACTTCCTTAAAGGCGGCAACAGCGGCTTCCTTGTTCTTCTGAGCAACAGCGGCGAGAACCTTCTTAATTAAGGTACGCATCTTGGAACGGGCAGCAACATTGCGCTGACGGGACTTCTCGGTGAGAATAACGCGCTTCTTTGCAGACTTAATATTAGGCACAAATAGCTCCTGGTTTTTTCAAAGTACTTAGAAAGATTTAAGCCACGAAACTACCATATCACTTATCATACAGGCTGCCTGTGGCACTAAACGCGGTATTATATCAAAAGGGCAGGGAAAAAATCATAAATTGAGAGCTTTGCAACAAAAAAATTATTAAATCCCCATTATATGCAGTTTATCTGCATGTGAGCCCACAAAAATGCAGCCCCGTACAGCCCTTCACCACCTTCGCCCACCTTGATTTTTCTACAAAGATTTCCCTCATGCCCCGCAGCCTTTTTCCTGTATTGCAGACCCGGTTTTCGTGCTGGTGCGCATCCCGGTGACATGCCCTCATGGACCTTTGTCCTGGCAGGATACTGTCATGGTTAGTATCGAACTGCGGTGGTGATCCGCATAAGGTGGTGCAGCGCGTGTTTATCCTGGACTGCAGTGCGCGTATCCCGGGGGCGGCATGACCATGTTACCTGGAGCCGGTCATAACTGGCAGGGTTTGTGGGGGGCGGGCTGCCTTAATATAGAGGCTGTTTATCGTGGCTGTTCAGGGCTTATTTGATGCCAGGGAGCCTGGTGTACAGTTTTTTTAAGCGGGGTACATCCGGAGCATTTATCCGGGGATGCACCAGGGGATAACAGGGGCGCGGGTGGTCTGTGATGGTGCTGTAAAGGGCGCGGGAGCGTGCTGTAAATCAGGTTAAGGTACTGATGATGAGCTGTCAAAAGGGAGGCGGCTCAAATCTTGCTTTAAGGTCAGAACCGGTCGTAAAAGTCCAAAGGAGATGAATAAGTGAACGGTTTATCAACTCGTAAAAAATTACTGGGCCTGTGGGGCAGTGCCTTTTTAGGCCTCGGTATGCTCCTGACTGGATGTGGCGGTCCGTCACAGGATCAGATTGCAGCTGTGGCCGACAGTGGCGCCAGCGCCCAGGACCTGCAGATGACCGATGAGGAAATGCAGGAAGCCATCATCGCCCGTGCTGAAATGATCAAGACCGACTGTCGTGAGCGTGGCGGTAAGAGCTGTGAAGTTATGGCTCTTGAAGCTCTTGCAGACTATGAAAACAGCCGTGACTTCGGTGATCTCAAGAGTGCTATCTACCTTGCTGGACGTGCCTGTGGTGGCGAGCGTCGCTACTGTCTGGTCAAGGGTGACATGATGTACCGTGCATGGCAGGATGGTCTTGATATTGAGACCTGGCTGCCTGGCCGTTACATTCGCGAAGAGCTCGAGCAGGCCTATACCCTGGCTACTGAGGCAGGCGATCTGGCCATTGCTGCTGAGGCCTACCACAAGATGGGCATGGTAAACACAAAGTTCAAGCGCTTTAAGGAAGCCAAGCAGAACTTTGCCATGAGCTGCAAGATTGGCGGTGGTTCCTACTGCGTCAAGGGCGCTGAGGCCATGGCTGATGCCGGCTCCAAGGAAAGTGCTCTTGATTCTTACCGTAAGGCCTGTGAGTTTAACAACTCCTCTGCCTGTCTGCGTCTTGGCGACCGCCTGTATGAGCTCAAGAAGTACAAGGAAGGTGATGCTGCCTACTCCAAGGCCTGTGACCTCAATGACGGCGCTGCCTGTCAGGCTCTTGCTGACCGTTACACCCGTACCGGTAACAAGGAAGGTGCCCGTAAGGCCTATGCCCGTTCCTGTGAACTGGGCCACGAGAGCAGCTGCTTTGTCCTGGGCCGTGCTCAGGTACGCATGGGCAATCTGTCCGACTCTCTGACTTTCTTCAACAAGTCATGTGAATCCGGTAATCAGCTGGCCTGTCAGTTCATCGGTACTTACAGCTTCTACAAGGGCAAGCTCAATGAGGCTTATGGCACTCTGAGCAAGTCCTGTGAGCAGGGCAATTCTCAGGCCTGCTACCTGCAGGGTCTGGCCAACCAGAAGGGCTCTCAGAAGTTCTTCACCGATGCCTGTAACGCTGACCACAAGATGGCCTGTAACGCTCTGATTGCTTCCTATGGCAACCTGACCACAGGTGCATCTCTGGCCTATGCCCGTGCCTGTGACGGTGGCAGTGCTGATGCCTGTATGCAGCTTGCCAACAGCGCCATCAACAATGACGACATGGCTACTGCTCAGCAGGCCTATGATAAGGGCTGTAAGTTAAAGTCCCCTCTGGGCTGTGAGCGCCTTGCTGTCCTTGATATGCAAAATGGCCGTTACGACAACGCTATCAAGAACCACATCAAGGCATGCTCCATGAACTCTGGTACCTCCTGCACCCAGCTGGCTTTTGCCTACACTGAGGGCGTTGGTGTTCCAAAGAGCACAGCCAAGGCTCTGACCTACTTCCAGCGTGCCTGTAAGCTCGGCGTCAAGGATGCCTGCTACATAGTAGACGGCAAGCGCAAGTAGCATGCGCACTGGATCTCAGGGCCGCAGGCGCAGCATGCAGCCCTGAGTGCCGAACGAACCGGTAATCAAAAGGCCGGGTGAGCAAAAGCTCACCCGGCCTTTTCAATAGGTGGCTGCCAGGGCGCAGCGTGGGCGGCGGCGCTCCGGCCTCGTCCTCGGGGCTGCGCCATGGGCGCCGTGCGCCGGCCACGCCTGTGGAGCAGCGCCATGGGCGCCGTGCGCCGGCCGTGCCACCGGGACGGCCGGCTAAGGCAGGCCGTCGAGCAGGTTGAACAGGCGGTCGGCGGTGTCAGGGCCGGTGTTGCCGGTCTGATGGTGCTGGCGGCGGCCGGTGAAGCTGTTGCTCGAGACGCGCACGGTAAAGAGCATATGCTCTTTTAGCAGCTCCAGAGCATTGTTCTGAACTACATTGGCCACAAGACAGACTGTGAGGTCAGGATTGCGCGCTCTGAGAGCGTCAATCAGCCTTAGTATCGAGCGTCCGGTGTTGATGACGCTGTCAGCTATGACCGCAAAGTTGCCCGTAAACTCGGGCACTGGGTCGATTTCAGGCTTGAAAGGACAGAAGCACCCGCCAAAGCCCAGATACACTCCGGCACCAAAGAAGTAACCGCCGCGCTGCAGTACCAGCACCGGAGTTCTTTCGTGCGGCAACATTTTGCGCATCTGCTGGCCCATAATGCGGCCCAGGTTGAGATGAGCCTGAGCAAGGGCATGACCATTGATGCCAGAATCCGACTTGCAGATCATAGCCCGGCATTTAAGGATCGCCTTCTAGACATATATTTTTTTATCGATATGTTGTATCTATGATGCAATTAAAAAAATATTGATAATACTTTTCAACTGTCAAGTATCTATCTGAAAATTGACTATAAATAGAAATATATACATACATGGATAAAATTTGGCAAAAAAAATGCTGTA
>NZ_JALKIL010000061.1 GCF_023051105.1 Anaerobiospirillum sp. NML120449
GTGACAAGCCTGTCAAGAGCAAGTCTCGTAAGTCAAAGCTGGACTTCATTGATGAAGAGGAGGCTGTCTTTACACGTATCCATAATAATGATTACGTGCATGCCAAAAAGCGCCTGTACATGACAGCTACCCCAAAGATCTACGGTGAGGCTGCCAAGAAGCAGAAGGAGACAGGTGAGGCTGTGCTGTATTCCATGGACGATGTAGATGTCTTTGGACCGGTGTTGCACTCTCTAAACTTTGATAAAGCTGTCAGTCTGGGCTGCCTGGTGGATTACAAAGTAGTAATTCTGGTGGCTGACTCCCGTTTTGCCCGTACAGCAGAAAGCATGAGCCATCTTTCGGACAACAATGCTGCCCGTATTGTTGGTGCATGGAAAGCTCTAAACAAGTACGGCACCTCAGATCAGCTGGTCGGTGACCACCTGCCTATGCGTCGCGCTGTAGGCTTTGCTCAGGTTATCAATCCGGATAAGAAGCTCGACAAGGTCTCATCAAAAGCTTTTACTGACACCTTTGAGACTGTAGTCAACGAATATCGAAATCATGTTATCAAGGAAGGGCCAAAGCCTGAGGATCCGGTAGCCAACAGCGAATACAAATACATCATGAGCCATGATCTGCACTGTGACTGCAGACATATTGACGGCTCTATGAATGCTCTGGAGAAAGGTGCATTGCTGCAGTGGCTGCGTGAAGAACCGGAGAATGAGCACTGCAAGATTCTCTTCAATGTACGCTGCCTGAGCGAGGGTGTAGATGTTCCAGCACTTGATGCCGTAATCTTCCTGTCACCACGAAAGTCTCAGGTAGATGTGGTTCAGACCGTAGGCCGTGTCATGCGTCGTGCTCCGGGCAAGAAGCGCGGTTACGTAATTATTCCTGTTGTGGCCAGCGCAGACGAGGAAATTGAGTCCGTTATCAACCGTACAGACCAGTTCGCTGTTGTCTGGCAGGTACTGCGCGCCCTCAAGGCCATCAACCCTAACCATGTGATCGTAGATGGCAACCTCGAAAAGATAGACGAACGCATCGAAGTCGTCTGCATTGACGACAAGGCCCTGGTTGAAAAGACCAAGTCAAACAATATTAAAGTTCCTGGACCTGGCGTAGATCCAGGGACGGGACCAGAGCCAACTCCAGTCCTGCTTGAGCTCATTGAGCTTGAGCAGCGTATCAAGTCGTCTATTGTCCGCAAGCTCGGTAACCGCCGAGAGTGGGAGGACTGGGCCGATGATGTAGCAGAGATCTGCAAGAAGCAGGTTGAAATCATCAACAACACCCTCAATGACTCGTCCAATGCCGCCGTACGCAAGGAGTTTGAAGACTTCCGTATACACCTGTCGTCATCCATCAATGGCAAGGCTGTCAGTGAGGAAGAGGCTAATGTACTGGATGCTGATGAAGTCATCGATATGCTGGCGCAGCATGTGGTCATCAAGCCAATTCTGGACAAGCTCTTCCCGGGCTATCCTTTTGCTGAACACAATCCAGTTGCCCGAGCTCTGTCAGAAATGCTTATGAGGCTGGACAGCAAGGGGCTGCAGGACGCCAGTGTTGAACTTAAGAACTTCTATGACGGACTTGAGTTCCGTATGCAGAATGTCAGGACTCTGGCTGAGCGTCAGTCGGTGGTAGTAGACCTCTTTGACCGTTTCTTCAAGGTAGCTTTCCCTAAGCAGCAGGAAAAGCTGGGCATTGTATACACCCCTGTTGAGGTGGTTGATTTCATCAACCACTCAGTCAATGACATCCTCAAAAAGGAGTTCAACCAGACCCTGGCCAACGACGGCGTACACGTCCTTGATCCGTTCACTGGAACCGGTACCTTCATAACCCGTCTTATGCAGTCCGAAGACATTATTCCGCGTAATGCCCTGGCCAACAAGTATTACCATGACCTGCATGCCTTTGAGCTCATGCCACTGGCCTACTATGTAGCCTCCATCAACATGGAGTCAGTCTTCCATGACCTGTTGGAGGGCATGCCATACCAGCCAAACAACATCACCGTCCTGACCGACACCTTTGCCCTGCACGATGAGCAGATAAACCCGCTGCTGGCCAACACTATTGCCCAGAACACAGCCCGTCGCCAGCAGGTGGACAAGCTGCCTATCCGAGTCATCATCGGCAACCCTCCTTACTCTATTGGTCAGGCCAGCGCCAATGACGACAATCAGAATGAGCGTTACCTTGGAAAGCAAGGTGTAGATACCCGCATTCAGGAGACATACGTAAAAGAAGGCGGTAAAGTCTCAAGCTCCAAGAGCATGTATGACAGCTACATCAAGGCATTCCGATGGGCCTCCGACCGCATAGGGGATCAGGGCATTGTGGCTTTTGTAACCAATGCCGGATGGATGGATGCATCAGCAGCCAACGGCATGCGCAAGTGCCTGCAGCAGGAATTCAGCTCCATTTACATTTACCATCTTAAAGGCAATCAGCGTACCTCTGGCGAGCAGTCAAGAAAGGAAGGTGGAAAGATTTTCGGCGCCGGCAGCCGTGCACCTATCGCCATAACCATTCTTGTTAAGAACCCTGCATCACAGGAGAGTGGTCGCATTCACTTTGCCTGTGTTGATGACTACATGTCCCGTGAGGAAAAGCTGCTGCAGCTGGCCTCCACTAAGTCAGTAGTTAATGCTGAACTTTCAGAGATTGTTCCGGATGAGCACAACGACTGGTTTAATCAGAGGCGGGATGATTTTGGCAAGTTTATTACTGTTGATGGCAAGAACACAAATGGTCTGAGTGTTTTTAGAACCATTAGCCTTGGCGTCAACACAAACCGCGACGCTTGGTCTTTTCAATCAGGAAAAGAGCAACTTGAGTCAAACTTTGAAACGTGTATCAACTTCTATAACAGTCAGGTTGATAGTTTTAGCAAAGATGCTGAAAACTTTGTCCAAATTTTTGATGCAAAACAAATCAAGTGGAGCTCCAGCTTGGAAAGCAAACTGGAACAAAAGGTCAAGAGCAGCCCATACTCTGAGGATAATATCAAGTTAGCTGTCTATCGCCCATTCTTTAAGCAGTTCGTATATTGGGACAAGTTGTGGATACACCGAGAGTCTTCTCAGCCAAAATTATTCCCATACAATGGCGCAGAGAACCTTGCAATCAGCGTTGCTGGTGTAGGAGCCAGGGAGTTCAGCTGTTTGATGGTTGATCAGATACCTTGTCTGGATATGGTCGAGAAGGGCCAGTGCCTTCCACGCTATGTCTACACCAGAGCTCCTGAGGGCGGGCTCATAGGCGAGATTGCAGGTCGTGATGCTGATGAGCATGGTTATGTGCGTACTGATGGCATCAATGCTGAGGCAATTGAGCACTTCAGGGATGCTTACCCTGAACACGCCTCTGAGATTGATGCTGACGCGGTGTTCTACTACATCTACGGCATTCTGCACAGTGAGGACTACCGTACTACCTATGCCAATAACCTGATGAAGGAGCTGCCACGTATTCCGCGTGTGGCTACATGGGAGGATTTCTCAGCCTTTGAGCAGGCAGGCCGTAAGCTTGCTGATCTGCACGTCAACTACGAGTCAGTTGAGCCATATAAAGGCTGTGAACTTACTGGTATTGGCAGTGGGGACTTCAGGGTCAACAAGATGGCCTATGGCAAGGTAAAAGGCAAGACTGGTGATGAGGGCAAGGACCGCAGCATGATTGTTTACAACAACTCCATCACCATCAGCAAAATTCCGCTGGAGGTTCAGGAGTATGTGGTCAACAAGAAGTCTGCCCTTGACTGGGTATTGGACCGCTGCTGCGTCAAGGTTGACAAGGACAGCGGCATCATTAACGACTTCAACGATTATGCAGCCTCGGTAGGCGATGAGCAGTACATTCTCAAGCTCATTCTGCGTGTCATCACTGTCTCTCTGGAGACAGTCAAGACAGTCAGGGCTCTGCCAAAGCTGACCATTCATAAACTTGATCAGTAACATCAGGTTAATCGAACTGAACTATACTGCATGACTCTGATCTAAGTGCTTTGGATGCGTTCTAAAACATTTAGTTGTTATAAATAACGAGGCCCGTCATAGTGATATGACGGGCCTCAATTTATTATGCATCAATGCAGGTAAATACTTTACATAACGATACATAGAGTGTTCGCATATTATTGAAATCATTTGTTAGTACTTTATAAATCATTATGTATTAAGTTTTAGTTCTTTGTTTTATGCCCCTGATTTCCAGTGCAGGTCCGCCTTAACGCCTGCAAGCTCATTACATATTAAGCCTCTGGCGATGTTGTTTTGCGCCGCCTTGATGTGCCGGTTTTGGTGGCGGCAGAGGAGTCTTTTGTGGCGGTGGCAAGGCCCAGCTTTACCAGAATATCCGGGGAGCGTACGCCTGCAGGCAGGTTCCTGAAGCCGTCGACAGAGACAGTGACAGTCAGGTCTTCTTTGGCAGCGCAGGCGTTATCGATTATGCATCCTGTGATTTTGCCCTTTCGTCGCCCTGGGTTACCATTGGCTGTCATCCTGTAGCTGAGACGTTAGCGCACAGGGCAGCGCCCTGGGCGCTTGCTGCCGGTATTAACCACAACAGTATTCTCTGATCATGGGGCTGTCTGACAATGTTGCAGGATTTTGTTGTTCCAAATGACCCGAGTCTGGCTTAAAATCGGATAAACATGGCATATTTAAGCCGACTTTAACCGATATCTTTTAAAGTCTCATCAAGTTGATTACTGCAGGGATGTTTCAATGCCCTGAAATAAGTGCCTGGGGGGAATTTATGAGTAAAACCGGCAGCAAACTGCATCCCATTGATATTCCTGACTTTGCGTTTGGTAACTGCATCACAAAAGAGGTGTCTGTTCAACAGGGCGAAAGGGCTCCATACTGTTACGGGAACTATGTAATTGGTGAGATGCTGCCAGATTGCAAGATGTATCCTAATGATAACTTCCGTATCCGTCATCCAGACCTGTGGGTTGAGCATTATGGCTTTGAGGACCTGGGTAACTGTGCTTTATCCGCAGGTCTTTTTGCGGTGCTGATGAAAATAGCCAATAACTCAGGCCTGATGGCCTGTGCACGGGAAGCATTTGGTAAGGAAAAAGCCGACGCTTTCTTTGATATTGCCATGTTCGGCCTGAGTCAGATGGGGGATGATCCTGAGCTGCTTGCCAATTATTCAAAGCTCAGTGCTGTTTTTCTAAAAAGCCATCATGATGCTGCCTGGTTTTCGCAGCTCTTAACTTCAACTGGTGATGATCAGTTTGAAGAGTTTAAAAAGCTGTGGGCTGCTACCACCAGGAGGCTTACTAAAAATAGAAAAATGTGGATTTTATTCCTGCCCGGTACGGGGGACGTCAGCGATTTCAGCTCCCATGTAAAAGATGGCTCTTGCGGTGGCAGATGCAGCAAGTCCAGCTCAGAGGCAGACAGGTATTCAGACTACATTATCGTGGCTGTGCAGTCACAGACACTTTTGCCCTTTTACTGGTCAGTAAAAACCGGCGACACCACAGACGAAGAGGCAGTTGAGTCATTAATAAGCTTTCTTAACAGCTTAAAACTGAAGGTGGATGGAGCCAGTATTGGCCCTGGTATTAACAGCAAGGGGCTGATAAGCATCCTGGATCAGCATTCCATACACTGGGTGAAGCTTCTTACCAGTGACCATGAAATCACCAGAAAGCTCATGGCCAACTACGCTGTCGATCCTGCAGAGTGCAGCGGTTCCATGGATTTTGACGAAGATCTTTCTGCTTTTACCGAGCCTTGCAGACTGTATGATGACATGGATGAGCTTTCTGCTACCCTGTACTTCAACTATGACAGTGATGCTCAGGATATTGCCGATACCATAGATGCGGTCAACGATGAGTTGGATAATTTATTGTCAGCAATTAAATGTGGCATACAAAATCCTGCTGTTAACCCTGATCTGGCCGACTACATAAATCCTGTCTGTCGTAATGGACGTATGGTTAATGTCGAAGCTGATACTCAATTTCTGAGAAAGCAGCTAATGGAGCACTGCTACAGAGCTGTAGTCTCGTCCGATTGCGATTGTGACGATCCTGAAGATGATTACTTCAGATCCTGTCATTATAAGATTTTCAGTGAGGCACTCTTCGGTCATGGGGTGCAAAACCTTCTAAGCCGTCTGAGTGCAGGTAATGATGCGGCTACCGTCAATGCCAGAGTGTTTTGCCTTCTGATTACACATTTTTTTCGCGACATGATTGCAACCACCTCAGGATTAACTGACTGTCCGGTATGGCCTTTGATCAAAATGCTGATGGTACACAGGATTCTTCCCGGCAGAAATGGTGAAAAGCCTGTTATTTATCCTGCTCCGTCAAAAAATGTACTGCTTTACCTTAAGCGTATGAAGGTAACAGACGAGATGATTGAAAAAGTTGGTGCGTTGATGGCAATCCTGGCAGACCACAGGCATATTAAGTTGTACAGTTCTGACGATAATGGGGCGGTCAAGCCAAAGGCTCCGGCCCGAAAAGCACCAGCATCGAGCTCCAGGACCAGAAAGACTGTTAAGCCTGATGCTGCCGCAGAGCTTGAGTCCGACGGTGCTGAGGGCAAGGACAACAAGGATGCGGTCAAGCCAAAGGCTCAGGCCCGAAAAGCACCAGCATCTAGCTCCAGGACCAGAAAGACTGCCAAGCCTGAGGTCGCCGCAGAGCTTGAGTCTGATGGTACTGAGGGCAAGGACAACAAGGATGCCGTCAAGCCAAAGGCTCCGGCCAAAAGAGCAAAGGCATCGGGCACCAGGACCAGAAAGACTGTTAAGCCTGATGCCGCCACAGAGCTTGAGTCTGATGGTACTGATGGCAAGGACAACAAGGATGCCGTCAAGCCAAAGGCTGCGGCCAGAAAAGCAAAGACAACGGGCACAAGGACCAGAAAGACTGTTAAGACAGAGGATTAGTTTATCCCTGGTTTTATAAAGAGGACGCTGGATGACATGCCGGAGCTTTGCGCATGGTGCAGGAAGCAAAAGCGTGTTGGAAAGCGACCTGTACCTGTCTATGCCTTATACCTGGCCCAGGGAACTACAGACTTACACTGGCAGGTAATGCAATGGTTCCTGGTACTTGCAGGGCCGGGGCTCAGGGGGAATTTGTGCTCTGCTCGAGCCCGGCTGCTCAGGTCTGAGCTGCACAATGGCAGGGCCTGCCACAGGGCTGGGCCGCTGGAGCTGAATGGCCCTGTGTTTTACAGTACGGATATGCAAGAGGCCCGTCATAGTGATATGACGGGCCTCGCTTTATCTGTCAGCTGTGAAGCCTGCTTATTCCTGCAGGTACTCGTACCAGTTGTCGCTGATCTGGCTGCACAGGATAAGGTGGGTCAGCTTGTAGACCTGGTGCTCGTTGAACTCGAGGGTGATGAGTTTCTCCTGCTCGAGGGTCTGAATTTCCTTTTCCTGGGTATCTGCCTGCTCAAGCTCAAGGAGGGCTGTTCTCTGCTTGTGAGAGGCGGCGCGGAACATGCGCTTGTCCTTAGAGTTAAGACCACCGTACAGAGCGGCGCTTTCATAAGTAGGTGGCAGAGGGGAGCCTACACCTTCAGGCACATCATCATATTTGTCAGGGACTGTCTCAATATAGCTGTCTGCAGGAGCCTGAGCAGCAGCACTGCCTGATGCCGCCGGGGCGGCTGCTGATGCGGCACTGTCAGCTGCAGGAGCGGTTGCCTGAGACTGCGTGCTGGCAGCTTCAGCTGAGGCTGCATTTTCGCCCTGGGCAGGGGCGGCACTGTTGTCAGCTGCGTTCTGTCCGTCAGCTGCAGCGGCTCCATCTTCAGCTGCCTTGTCTTCAGGCTGAGCAGCTGCGCCGTCGGCAGGTGCTCTGTCAGCTGGAGCGGCATCTGCAGGAGCGGTAGCAGGGGCCTGATCATCCTTGTTACTGGTCTCGCCCTCAGCGCCTTGCGCAGCAGGGGCAGCTGCAGCTTCTGGTGCATTGGCTGGTGCGGAGCTCTGAGCGGCATTGTTCTCTGGCTGGGCGTCTTGTGCCGGTGCGTCTTTAGCGTCAGTCTGGCCACTGGCCTGCTGGGCAGGCTGTGCAGACTGATCACTGGTGGCACTGTCAGTTGACTGGGCGGCCTGTGCCGGAGCGGAAGCGGCAGCGTCGGCAGTGGCTGCTGCGCCCTCAGGGGCGGCTGGTGCCTCCTGTCCGGTGCCTGTAGCTGCTTCATTGCCGGCATCAGCCTGAGCTGCTGGCTGGGCAGCCTCTGGCGGAGCTGCGGAGCTGGCGGAGCTGCCTGATGCTGAGACGGAATTGTCAGCTGCCTGGGCTGAGGCGGCCCTGGCAGCCTCAACTGCCGGAGCAGTGGCAGCGGCTACTGCAGCAAGTTCGTCAATCTGGGCCTGCTCGATGAGGTCGCTAAGACCTTTGGCAAGGCGGGGATGATTATCTACAGGGGTGTACTGTACCGGGTTGTTCATGACCTCGGCTGATGGTACCTGATGCAGGGCAGCGGTATTGTACACAACGCTCAGTACGTGGGTCTCGGAGGTAATGATGTTAGGGTCGAGATCGTGGGAGCGGGCGTAGGTAATCAGAAAGTCTATGAAGTACTCGGCAAGGTCCTGGCGGGAGAAGAGCGGGCGCAGACATTTGATGGCGCACAGACCAAGGTAGATGCAGTCCTGCTTAATGCCGTCAATGTTAATCATAAAGTCCAGATTCTTGATGAGATAGCCATAATCAAGGGCAAACTCATAAGTATCACGGCCTATGCTCTCATAGACTGTATCCTTGTCCTCCTGACGGGTCAGGCTGGCCAGCTGGCTGGAGCTGATACAGGCGCCAAGATAGACAAGCAGGGTTTCAAGCTCTTCCTGACGGATAAGGCAGAGGCGGTCGACACTGTTTTCAAAGTAGTAAGAGATATTGTTCTTCTCATGAAAACGGGCCAGCTCCGGATGAACATGGTAAAGGCTGTCTTTGATGTCATCATTTCCCTTAGCCGCACGCAGTGATGACTGACGGGCCGAAAAGTCAGCATTGAAGCTGAGAATGCGGCTGAACAGATCGCCCTGTGTTAACAGATACTGGACATAATAAGGACTCATAGCCATAGCTGGGGTCGCCTTCTGCAGAGAAAAAAGTACAGTTTTGATAATACGGAGCCAGGACAGTCCTGAGCGGGGCCGCAAATGATGCTGATTTTCCGGCACTTAAGCTGTCAGCATAAGCTTATCTGCAGGAAAAGTGCCCGCAGTTAAAACAAATTCGATTTTAGCCTTAAAACAGCCTGCGTACAGGCAATGTTATCCATAATGTGAAGTGATGCGGTCAGGGAAATGACCAGAGGATACAGACAAGGAACAGGCGGCCGGCTGACAGTAGCAGACTGCGACCAGGCAGCCCTCTGACATCCGTCAGGTGCTGACAGGTGCTGGCAGCAACTTCAGCCAGCTGACACTCTTAGGGAGCTGCCAGGCGCGTCCAGCAATGGCAGCCAGCTGACGGCCCGCAGGGGCTGCAGGCATGGACAACCAGTCGGTCACATGGTATGGGTAAGTGGCCGGAGCATGCTGGGGCTTTGGAGGATCTCCGGTGAGCGGCGCTGCACTTACGGCTCAAGGTGATTAAGGGCAGAGCCACCAGGTAAAGGACTGTCCTCAGGAATGACTGCGCTCAGGGGCGTTTTTTAGGGCAACGCAGTGTACATGCGTAAATTATGTCAGGCAGTGGGAAATTCTTTGCTATGGGGTCATGGGAGGGGCTATTTATGTGGTCCTGAGCGTGGTAAACGGGGCAGAATCCGAGAGGTAGCGGTTTTTGCAGCGGGTCAGTAAAAGCTGATTTACAAGGGAAAGGCACAGGTGGGCTGCACGGATTTTTACAGTGATGAGACAGCAATGGCTGAAAAATGGGATCTGTGCAGCTTGTTGCTTTGCCTGGACAGGAATATGATTCAGATTATCATCACGACCTTTTTAGGTTAAGGTCAGATGAGTGTCAGGAGTATTTGCTCGCAATCAAAACAAAGGGGTGTAGTGTTATGACTACTAAGGAAAAGTCTTCAGATCGCTATGCAAGAATTCGTGATGAGCTTCTGGCAGAGGCCGGAAAGCTCAGGGCCCAGGCAAGGGAGTTCCGTCTCCGTGCTGATGATATTGACAGACGTGCCGATGAGCTGCAGCGCAAGGCTGATGAAATGGGGGCCCGTGCTGACACCACCAGTACCGCGCTTGCTGATGCCGTAAATTACATCAGCAATACTCTCAATGTGCGTTTTTGCGCCGTACCGACAGGTATTGGCGAGAAGCTTATGTCCATCAAGACCATGGATCCGGTATTTCCTCTGTTTAATATCGTCGATAAGGTAGCGAGCCTTGAAGAGTTCGAGAGAGTTCTTGATAAGGCCATGCTTATGCACCAGCATAAGCGCAGTGCGTTGTGATTAGACATTTCCCGGGCAGCTCAGGCTGCCCTTTCTTTTGCCCGCAATCTGCCCATCATGAGCAGCACCGCAGCGGCCGCCAGCATATACGGCGCTGCTGAGGCCTCCAGCTTTGTCCCCCAGCTGAGGAGAGCTGGCTGAGGCGCCACCGGCTGTAAGTATCCTGGGTCTGTTCGCAGAGTAAAGGGGCTCTCAGACAGGGCAAGGTTGAGAACATGCTGGTGGCCAGAGCCTGACAGAGGCCTGCACCCTCACAGTGGATCAGGGGACATGGCCATGGCAGGCAGGCGGGCAGGTTGTCAGGCAGCAGCATAATGAACCTGGCTGTTGGGCAAAGCATGAGCTGCCGGGCACGAAGGACGGATGTGCAGGAAGGGGCTGGTTTGCGGGGGCCTGCAGCGTATTTGATGCAGGCCGGGAATGGGGACTTATGCAGCTGCAAGGGCCGCTGGCGGGTGGTATTGGGGGCGGGGCGGGCGCTGTGAAGGGTGAAAATGACAGAGGGCTGCAAATGCAGCCCCCGGTCTTCTGGTCTTGCCCCTGTCAGTAATAAAGGTGCAGGGTTTATCTGGCCGTTTATTAATAGCCCATTGGCACTACGTACCAGTCGTCGTTGACAAGGCGCATGGAGTAGGTCTTAACCTCGGTGCCGCCACTAATCAGACGGTAGGTTACGCGTACGGAGGCAGTGTTGGAGGTTGAGGCAACAGTCTGCATTTCCAGGTCGCTGTCCGGGGCAATGCCACGGTTGTTATCGCGCATCTGGCGGATAGTGGCCTCAAACTGATGCATGACCAGATTTACCTGGTCGCGGGTCATGGTGCTGGTGTCCACGTATTCCATCATGTCATTCAGACTATGCTTCTGTAAGGCCTCAAGGAAGCTGGTAAGACGGCTCTGAGGGTCATTGCCACAGGCGGTCAGGAAAACAGAAAGGGTCAGAACTGCCAGAGCAGTAAGGGCGGTACGAATGGATTTGAGCACAGTATTAATCCTCAATCAGGCAAAGACAAAGAAATATCCAGCAGTGATCAATCAGCAGGGGAGGCCTCAATAAGACAGGGGCCTGTGATCATGGACTATGGGCTTTTCTTTACTTTATGACTGCATGGCCACGCAGCAGGATCTGACCTGATGGAAATACCTGACGGCAAGGCACCAGGGTAAGACCTGATGGAAATACCTGACGGCAAGGCACCAGGGTAAGACCTTGCGGGGCGCAAAAGAACTGTCATCCTGAGCCTCGTGCTCACAGTGAGCCGGGCACCAACTCATACTCCAGGGATCAATATCTGATATCAGCAGTACCTGATGCCCTCACCATGCTGACGGCATGGCTGCGCCGCTCTTATTGATAAGACAGTATTTGTTCTGTCAGGTGGCTGCGCTTTTACACTGGGACTTGCCGCAACGGACAGTGCCTGTAGACTGCACCTGGGCCGAGGGGCTGATAATGTGGTCACTGATATGCCGGCAGGACGGCAACCTGCAGATCATGTTCTGTACGCCCTTTGAGGCAGTCAGATACATGAGTTGAGGTGTTGAGCGTTGCCGGGAGAAAAACAGATTATGCAGTCTGCCGGGGACAGAGCAAAGCTGTGTGCTTGCCTTGCAGAGGGCAGACAGTGGCATCTGTTACCGGAGCAGGTACTGAAAAAATGCCATATTTCCGGTCTGCAGATGCTGCTCCTTGATACTGATAATCATAGCTGTGCGCCTATTAGAGCACAGTATGTGCAGGTCTGACTTAGAAGTGATGCAAAATATCATTATTGATACATACAATGCTACATTTTTAAGTATGTGTATTGATCAAAAGGCAATGATTTCGAAATATCTGCAGTTAACAGTACTCACTGGACAATACCAGGTAAATTCCCGCTACCAGCTGCTAAATTTACGCAGCAAGATCCGCTGCCGCAGGTCATCTGCAAGCCACAGCCTGTCCTTCAATGCACAGCCTCCGCATCGGTAAATGGCCTGGCAGCTCCCCTGGCAGTCACCCTGGCAAGCGGCTTTTACCGGCCCTGACCGTGAACTCATACGATTGCAGGCCAGCCCGTCAGGGCCAGGTACTCTGCAGGTGCCGCAGCCGCAGCGGCGGCCACAGCGGCGGCCGCAGCCGCAGTCACCGCTGGTACTGCAGCCGGCGCCTCAGCTGCTGCAGCTGCGCTCAGCAAGATGACCGTAAGGCCAGCAGCTGCAAGACAGTCCTGGGCAAGTGCGGGCATGCAGCGATGCTCTGAGCCGGGCTGCAGCAAAGGTCAGCGTCCTGCATAGCTCTTCATAAAGGGGCAGCAGTGAGCAAGGCCATACTTTCCATAAATCAGGGCTGCAAACTTAAGGGCTTTATGGTGCAGTAGTGTGCAGTTACGAAAAGTGATGGGACTTGCTGTAAGGGGCGGCACTGAGCAGGGGCTGCAAATTAGTATTGGGCTCAGCCGTGGACGTCCGGGGCTTTGGGCATATAATTGCATGGTTAAGCTTCACTGTATTCAGGCCAGCCTGCTCCACCTCGCTCCGTCCTGTCAGCATAAGCCGGCCGTCCTGTCCCCAGGCCTGCCCGCCCCGGCCAGCTCAGACCTGCCCGCTCCGGCGCTGCTCAGGTCCGTCAGCATGAGCCTGCTGTTCTGCATGCCGGTCTGTCAGGTACTGCCCATTAGGCGGCTGCTATGCCAGTGCGCCTGCCGGGGCTGACTTAAGCCCCATGCCGGGAGGGACTGTGCCTGGCACAACCAGACCTGGCAGGGCAGCTGTGCCCGGGGCCTGAGAGCTGCAGTGATGCTCAAGTGATATTTTGCCTGCTGAGGATTTACACCCGCCATGTATGCCCTGCATATTTCATCCTTTGTTTTCATAGCCTATGCCCTGGTGTCGCTGGTCCTGCCGATCAAAATCCGCTGGCCTTTACGCCTGCTGCTGGGCGCTGCAGTGGCTTTCTGCGGTCTTAAGTATCTTATCTACAGCTACACAGGCGGTATTCTTGAGCCTCAGATGAGACCTGGCTCCATTGTGATCCATGAGTCTTTGTATGCATCTCTGATGATTGGCGTGCTGCTGGCTATTGCCAAGGATATTGTGCTGCTCTTTCGCTGGATTGCCATAAGCCTGCAGTACATCAAGGGAGGTACGCTGCGTCATGGCCGTATCAGCCTGGTAATTGCCATTATCAGTCTGTCAGTGGGCTTTTTAGGTACCCTCTCACAGTTTAATGTTCCTCAGGTCAAAGAAGAGACCGTTTATATCTCAGGTCTGCCTGCTGAGCTCGATGGCTATCAGATTGTCCAGCTTACCGATCTGCATATCGGCCCTGTGCTCAGGAAGGACTTTTTAAGCGGCGTGGTGGAGCGCACCAATTCCCTTGACCCTGATCTGGTTGTAATCACAGGTGATCTGGTCGATGGTGCCGTAGGCCGCCTCAAGGACGAGTTCACTCCTTTTGCCGGCCTCAGGGCCCGTCATGGCGTACTGGCTGTAACAGGCAATCACGAGTACTATTCAGGCGCCAACTCCTGGGTTAAGACCTGGGAAAAGCTGGGCATTAAGTTCCTTAACAATGAGTCCGTGCTGCTGCGTGCGGGCAATGTCAATCTGCGTGTGGCCGGTGTTCCTGACCCGCGCGGTGTACAGACAGGAGCCGAGCAGCCTGATATTGAAAAGGCCTATGCCAATATCATTGAATACACCACTGGCAGCTCCACTGCCATTGATGCCCCGACAGCCCGCCCTCTGGAAATCAGCCGTCAGGTAGAGACTATCGACGCCAACAGCAGTGGCCAGATTACAGTTGAAGACAAGGCTGCAGAGACAAAGAGCGGCGCCATCAGCTTTATCAACATCTCCAACAGTGCCGGTACCGCTCATGACAGTCCGTCAGATGACAGAGACCACTTCATCAGCAACCGTGCTCATGCGACCGTGCTGCTGGCCCATCAGCCAAAGATTGCACAAAAAGAAGATCTCAACGCCGACCTGGTACTGACCGGCCATACCCATGGCGGCACCATGTTCTTCCTGAAGCCGCTGATTGCCCGTTACAATGCCGGTTATGTTTCCGGCATGTACAAGCTCGACAGCCGAACTCATCTGTATGTGAGCAATGGCACTGGCATCTGGTCAGGCTTCTCCTGCCGCATACTGGTCCCGGCTGAAATCACCCGTTTTACCCTCAAAAGAGCACTCTGATAAGCCCGGCCTCCGCTTATGCTCCTGAGGCCGCAGGCGGCCTCAGGGACATGGCCTGAGCTGGGGACCATACCAGGCACGTGTCCAAGGCAAGAGCACACAAAAGCATACAAAAGCACCTGTAACAGGTGCTTTTTTGCTTCTGCAGCATGCACCTGAGCCCGGTGCCCAGGCCAGAAACCGGGACATGGCAGGTCCATGCGTGCCTGAGCTGCACTCTAAGCCCTGTGCCCAGGCCAGAAACCGGGATGTGACAGGGGCAGGTGTGCCTGAGCTGCTCCTGAGAGCGATCTGGCAGGGCATGGTATGATGCATGCAGTGGCAGGTCGGAGCAGTAATTTTTACTTGACTGCAAAAAAAGGTAAAATAGATATTTTACTGTCAGAGCCCGACCTGAAGACTGTGAGTCAGGTATGGCCTGCTGTCCTGGTTTTTGTTCTACAGGACGCATTGAGGAGCCTGCGGTGACCACAACTGCAAGGCAGGAATAATCTTTAACCAAAATACTGGATTTTAAGAGTTCGCTCTTAAAGTTTTCCCTTCAGCGAGGAACCTATGTCCTATAAGATTCTGTGGTATTCAATGCCCGCCTTACATGACAACAGCAACGGTGCTGCCATCCACAATAAGATTTTGCTGGAAGCTCTGGCTGCCCGTGGCATCCAGGTAAAGGTGCTGAATGCCCTGGTTGCTGACGATCCTCGTGGACTGGAAATCTTCAACCGTATTGGTGCTCAGGTCAACCACGACCCAAAATCCCCTTATCTGCAGTTCACCGACAACAATGTCGAGTACGTAATTGTCAAGACTCAGGGCCGTATCTGCAATGATGTTACCGGCGCTGATCAGGGCAAGATCTTCGATCTCTTTGTTCAGTTCCTTGAGAAGTTCCAGCCAGACGTGCTCATGGGCTACTCAGGTGACATTTTCTCGGCTTACCTGCGTCATGAGGCCCATACCCGTGGCATTCCTGTAGTTTATGCTCTGTGCAACGGTCTGCACCGCTCCTTTGGCTTTGCTGACTGCGATCTGGTCTTTACTCCGTCTCAGGCCACTGCTGCCATGTACCGTGAGTCTGATGATATCGACATCAAGGCCACCGGTCAGTTTATCGATGTTAACAAGGTAGTGGCTCTGGACCGTACCCCTGAGACTGCCAAGTACGTAACCTTTATCAATCCTACCCCTGAAAAGGGCCTGGCAATTTTCGTAAAGATTTCCGAGGTCTTTGCCCGCAAGCATCCTGAGATTCGCTTCCTGGCCGTCAAGAGCGTAGGTGATTACAACCGTATTCTCTCCGGCCTGCACAATGCCGACGGCACTCCATACTTCCAGCCTGGTCAGACCATGCTTACCAATGTTGATGTGGCCGAGCATACTGATGACGTACGCCTCGTTTACAAGGCTACCCGCGTTCTGCTGGCCCCTTCAGTATGGCACGAGGCCTGGGGCTGCGTAGCTACCGAAGCCAACTTCAACAACATCCCTGTTATCGCCTCAAAGAGCGGCGGTCTGCCTGAGGCCGTACGTGAGGGCGGTGTTCTGCTTGACGCCCCTGAGTGCACCCAGAGGGACTACTCCTGCGTTCCAACTGAAGAGGAAGTTGCTCCATGGGTTGAAGCCCTTGAGAATATGCTCCAGGAGGACTGGACTGAGCGCTGCCAGAAGGCTGCCGCTGCCAACTCTCTTGATGCCAGCGTAGACAATCTCATGGTTTACCTTCAGCCACTGCTTGAGCAGGGCCGTGCTCAAAAGAAGCCTCTTGAGAAGTCCTGTTTCTTCTCTGATGCCACCATGCGCAAGCGCAAGGCCTACTATGTAGGTCAGGGCATGGTCATTGACGGTGACCAGTCCGAGCCGGCTGCTGAGGCTCCAAAGCCATCTTCAGTTAAGGAAGCCGCTGCCAACGCTCCGGCTGCCGCCAATGAAAGCGACCCGGCCCCAGCCGTTGACCCAGCCACTAAGGACGAGGCTATTGATGCAGCTGATGAAGCTGCTCAGAACGCTGAAAAGGCACCGGCCAAAAAGCCAGCCTCACGCAGCCGCAGCACTTCAACAAAGAGCTCTGCAAAGTCCTCAACTCGCAGCACCACCAGGACTGCAGCAGCCAAAACTACTGCCAAAAAGACCACTGGTACTGCAGCAAAGAAGACTGCTGCCAAAAAGCCAGCTGCCAGGAAGACCGAGAGTAAGTCTGAATAGCAGCATCCTCCTGCAGCACCAGCAGCTGCCAGCGCAGCTGCAGCCGCTGTCCTGAGGATGATCAACCTGGCCCCGCCATGCACGTCATGACGGGGCCTGTTTTTTTTGGGTGCCTTGCAAAAGCCGGCGCGCACCAGCAGGTCAGCAAAAACGCAGTTGCACCGCCGGTGGGAGCCCAGCGCTCAATGCGTCACGGTACTACCTGATTATTAAACAAATAGTGCATGGCATGATTTGAGGCCATGAACTCACACTTAAAGATGGAATGAGGTTATGACCCGTGGTCTGCATATCTGTCAGTGACAGGAGTAGCAGCCTGTTTGAACGCAAGAGAAAGGGGCAAGACAGGCAAAGGGCATGGATAGAGCAAGGTAAAGGGGCGGGAAAGGGAAAGGAAAACGGGAACGGGAAAAGAAAACGGGAACGGGAAAGACTGAACATGCACTTATTGGGCTCATACGTGGCAAGTTGCAGTTAAAAACCAAAACATAAAACAGAGTATTAATTTCAGGGACACATGACCAGGATTGAGTTGCGTCCCGGCATGCGCTTCAAACTAACAGCATGCAGTTATCTGATGAGGTTACAAGGATAACTGGCTGCATGTAATTGAACTGGCGTGGTAGCTTGAAAAGTGTAAGCAGCTGTTAATGAAGAGCATCAGTGCTTGCTGCGGCAGGGTCATGGTTAGTTTAGAGAGCCATGCTTAGTGTCGAGGCAGCCAGCTCTGTAATATGACGCGACATATTACACTAGTGATAATACTCTGTAATATCTTTTATATAGTTTATTGTGCGCAGATATTAGTACAGGCATGGAGTTCATATGGAGGAGCATATGACGCCCTCATAAGCTCTCTGCAGCACAGTAACGGCCCTGCATCAAAGCAGGCGGCCTCTTATCTGATGTGGTTCTGCAGTGAGCAATATATACACAGTATGCAGGCAGGCTTAATAATGGAGTCAGTGCTGCGCAGTGCAGCATCATCCTTGCTGCAGGCAAGGATAAGGCTCTGTCAGCTGCGCTGGCAGGCAGGCCTGCAATGGTACGCTCAGGCCGTGCTCGCCTGCAAGCTCGAGATTAATGATGAGGCTTGATCTTGATGGGTAACTGAGATTGCCCGCAGCGATGCATGGCAGGGCAGCTGTAGCATAAGCAGGGTCAGCTGAGATGAACAACAGGCAGACCAGCAGGCAGGTCAGGGGAAGGGACAACCAGCATGGCAGCAGGCAGGGGAAACAGGCAGGGGCCATAGGCGGGGACAACCAGCAGGCAGCCGGCATGGACAGCAGGACTGGGGCAAAAGGCTGCTTAAGCGCAACTTATTCCTTGCGGTCAGCGCGCGGGGAAGGGGAAATAGCAGCGCAGATAGTTTTGGGGCTTCTGTGCCTGAAGAGGTTGGGCTATTGTCCGTGGTGGGGCGCTGACTGAGGTCGTTGGCTGAGCACTCTGGCCGGGGGTTCTTGCAAGGTGCTCTGGTTTAGTGCCCTGCATATGTGGTTTTGGAAAGTGTGCAGGTGTCTGCCAGCCTGGGCTGGGCATTGCCAGGTTGCAGACAGGATAGGGATCGCTCTTTCAGGGCCTGTTTATCAGGATGAGGCAAATTGTTGCCGTGTTTTTTGCGGGGGCGGCAAAAGCTTGCCGCTGCAGGCGGCAAGGCTGGTCTGCAGTTTTGAGGAATCAATGGCTGTTGTGGGGTGGAAGCGGGGGCATTTTTGCCTTGAAAGCAGCGTGGATATGGGCTTTTGCCGGGTGGTTGCCCGTAAATGAATCATGGGCAAAGGTAATATGTCCATAATGGCATGTACTGTGCAAAACAGCTTATGACAGGCTTATTCCCTTTTAAGGCCTGTTATAAGGAGACAACTATGTCAAGCTCAATTGTTCATTCAATTGCTCCTTCCGATATCAGGGAAAATTGGTGGGATAAGAGTAATAAGCTTGATAGTTTAGCCAATTCACCAGCCAGTGGTGTACTGGGCGTAAACCAGCCTTCTGGTCCGTCCTTCTCTTCCTCTCTGGAAAACATCCTGGCCCGTGCCGAAGAGGTAAGTGCCAGCGACGGTATTAATATGTCCCGCGCTGCACCAACCACCGTAACGGGTGAAGCGGTTACTTTCGAGGAGCTTATCAACTCTGAAAATGCGCAGATAAGAGAATTTGCAGTATTAGATCAACAGCCTTTATCCGCTGACTGGGCTATTCTGAAGAATGCCAATCCGGTAACTCCAGATAATTTCAAAGCTCTCAACGGTTTATCTGACGGCCTCATGCTGTCGCAGCGCTTTGCTAATGCTATCTACGCCGTATAGCTTGATAAACAGTAACTGCTGTTCATAATGCCTCTTAAGGCATAATGTTCAGCTTTGCATATTATGGCCTCAGGCCCTGATATGCCCCGTACAGGCTTTGTCTGTACGTACTGCCCCATGGCGCTGTGTCAGGTGCTGTCCCGTGGCTTATGGCCCGAGGTCTGTCCTGCTCTTTGCCTGCAGGTGCCCGTGCGCCTGTATCAGGTGGCAGATGGTTGCTGCATATCAGCTCATTTACGGCTTGCCTCTCTTGTTTGGCATTGATGCTAACAAGTGATCATAGTTTGGTTCTTCAACTTACCAAGGACAGAAAACTGTTCAAGACAGTAAACTGTTTTGTGGCTTATAAGGTCATGGCCCACGCCAGTGATCCTCAGTGTGCCCGTGCATTAGTGCGCGTATGGCAGCTGCAGTGATTGCGCGGACGGCTTTGAGCAAGCGGTGTTACCCTGTAGTATTCTGCCTGTGCATATGCGAGGTACGCTGCCCATGCTCTGTGCCCTCTGTATGGTGTCAGGTCTGACTGCAGGTCACCTTGCAGGTTTTTTACTATATTCCTGAACAAGGACAGATCCGTCCGGGCTGCGCGCCATGATTTTCATGTGCCTGCCTGCAAGGACAGCTGTCTTATGGACAGGCATGCAGTAAATGCCGGCTTTAATTTACGGGATAACTGCGTCCGCAGTCCCTGACAGAGATAAGAGAGCTCTTTTCATCGACAGCAACTGCTGCCATGGCAGAGATCCACCTGTCAGAGGTTATGGAGTAGACTGATCTGACAATACCTGTTCAGCTGTCACAGCTGATATGAGGTATGTTTGCACTGCATAAAATGCTTTGCAAAGCAGGTGTGTCCGCAGCATACGGGTATAGAGCCTTGGGGCCCATGCCTTATGTCCCTGTCATTGTCGCGCAGCTTAAGCTGCATGGTCAGCATTGATCCGTCTATGCGGCCCGGCTCTGACTTGCCCGTTGAAGCTGTCATCGTCTTAAAGCTTTTTTCTGACTTAGTATCAAGACCAGTTTTTTCAGACAGTTCTGGTCCTGCTCATTGACCCTGCATTGAGTACGCCTGCGGTGTACTCCGGTACACTGACTGTTTGTCTAAACAAACTATGTATCGCCGCAAATGCTCTTACTGCGCAGATTAACGTCTGCGCAGCAAGAATACGGCTGCATCCAACAAGGCGCTGCTTTTGCCTGCGGGCAAAAGCGCGCTATCTTGATACGCTCATATCTTTGCTATGGTAGAGATCCTTGCCAGGCTGTTTTTATAACAGAGATATCCTGATAAGGCTCTTTATCCTTTGGTGCCCGGTCAGCATGGCTGAGGCCCCATTACGCATGCCCGCCCCAAAGCTGCTGCCACACAGCCCCACATCTGCCCGCCACACCGGCTTACACCTGCCTGCCAGCACTGCCTCACAACTGCCCGCCAGCACCGCCTTACAGCTGCCTGCCAGCACCTCACCACAGCACAACACCCCGTCATCGGCATTGTGCTTTCCAGATTCTTTTACGAAGCATAAGCTCTTAGGAACTGTAGGTAATTAAAATGATTTGTATTTCTTAAGTATAATGACCTGAACGGAGGAACCTTATGGCAAACCAGATTCAGGTCACTTTAAACAAAGATTCTATTAATCAGCTGCTTGAGGCT
>NZ_JALKIL010000062.1 GCF_023051105.1 Anaerobiospirillum sp. NML120449
GTGACCCTCAACTGGTCAGGATATGGCATCAATGCCGAGCTCGACCTGAGCCAGGCAATTGGCACAGCCCCAATATTTGCCCAGAACGATGCTGCAGCCCGCTTCCGCGTCAGCTACAGCTTCTAAAGACAGGCCAATGCACCAGTAATAACAGCAAAAATGACTTAAGCATGAGCATGCATCCCAAAAGGCCCGGCAAACACATGACAGCAGATCAAGACCATTGTCCCGGGCCCAAAATGAGACATGGCAACGCATGCCCGGCTGGTCATGAGATAACAGTACCGGCAGCTGCCGCGCTGCAAGTGAGATAAGAGGCACGGCAGCCGCGTGCTGAAGCATGAGATAACAGTAAGGCCCGCCAGTGCGGGTCTGAGATAACAGGTAGGCGCGACAGCCGCGTGCTGAAGCATGAGATAACAGAACGGCCCGCCTGTGCGGGTCTGAGATAACAGACGCTGCAGCCACTTGCTGTAGCATGAGATAACAGTAAGGCCCGCCAGTGCGGGGCTTAGATAACAGGCGCGGCAGCCGCGTGCGCCTGCATGAGATAACATTCCGGGCCGCCTTGCGTTGAAGGCTACCGCTTGCGGTGCCGTATTTGATAACAGTTACTGCGCTCGGTACAGAGCGCAACTCAGCATAAGGAATTCACCATGAATCTTCATTTTCAACTTAGCTCAGGCACGAGCTGTCACATTCCTCTGAAAATGGGACTTTCATTCGCTTTCAACTCCAATTCTTCCCTTCATATACCATGGCCGCATGCTCCTCAGGAACTGCCAGGAATGCCAGAACTGTCACTGGCTAAGGAACATTCGCCGTGACTCAGTCCCAGGACATTAAGCTTTATGGTTTGAGGCTTCATGCCTGTAATATTTGAGCTGTTCACTGGTTGATCTCAGCCGGTGCAAGGCTGTTCAAGCCTTTACTGCAGGTATTCAGCCGCTCTGAGGCTCTATGTCTTGTCAGTGTTCAATCTGATTTACTTGCATTGCAGGATAGGAGTTTTGCCATTTGTATGAGCTTTTGAGCGCAGCGGGCTGGTGTGGCAGCACAGCAGAACGCTGTCTGGTGAAACGGCACAGCACAACGCTGCCTGCTCAGGCTGTACAGTAGAACACGCCTGGTGCCATATTGTGCAGTCTTGAATGCCGCCTGCCCGGCTGAATGCCTGTTCTGCAGGGATTGCAGCATGTTTTGCTTTGTGGAGAGGGACTGCCAGTGTGTCGGTATGAGGTGCTGCAGCTGGAGGGATAGGGAGATCAGCCAGCCTGCTAAGACTGAAACAGGGAGCATGCCTGCAGGCTGAGGCTGTCCAGAGGGAGGGATTGCTGCCCTGGCGGCTTTGTCTGGGAGGGAGACCTGTGGGGAAAACCTGATAACAGGCATAAAAAAGGGCCCATCTGCCTGGCAGTGGGCCCATGTCACATGCTAATCGGTTTAAGCTGGCAGCCGGCCTGACGTAAGACCGGCAACTTTTGCTTTTTGAAATTCCGGGCTGCCCTTCTGGGGCCCCGTGGGCCTTACGGCCGCATATTTAACTGGTTAATGTGCAACGAGTCTGCTTTATCAGCTGCGGGTACACTGTGACTGCGTGCTGTGAGGAACTCTCATAAGGGCACGGTCAGTCTCAGTGAAGTCGGCTGCAGTTAATGTGCATTTGACAGAGTTTCTGTACAGACCATGTGCGCTGTTATCAGAGCGTGACATAATTTCCTGACCTCCTACAGCTAAGGCTATAACGAGCAGCACACCCAGACGTACTTTGTGTGATGTGGAAAGTGATGCTTTTTTCCTGGACGCAGATAACTTCATTATCCATTTTCCATAGAGCAAGGCTCTCGAGTCCTTTCTTACTGCCGTTCCAGCCAGTCGTGTTAAGGCGCTGGAGGCATAAGTTCGTCGGGTGCCTGAGTAGCAAAACATTGTGTTCTAAAGCGCTTTGCAGAGCGCGGTCTGTTTGATTGCCTGTTGCTATGACAATTGCCGCAGTTTCAGGGGTGCGGTCTTTATTTTTCAAGCCTGAATGCTGTGGACTTTTCTCTTTATGAGACCTGAATCTGCTGTGTCAGTTTCAGTTGTCTAGATATGCATTCGACTTGCTGCTGATTGTATCTAAGTGTTGTAGCCATATGCAAGTATTTTTTAAAAATTTACCAGCGACAAATCGCTTATATTGGCTATCCATTGCGATGTATACGAGGTGTAAAAATCCCATTTACATGCAGCTTTTGCATATCTAGAAAATCATAAAAATTGCTGCACATTTTTCATGCAATGATAATTATTATCATTAGCTGCCCTGACTTGGATTGAATTTTTTCAATGATTAATTTCTGAACAATGCCATCAGAATTTTCAGTTGTTTGCTCATGCTCAAAGTCACATCGCCCGCTGTCTTCCCTATGCACAAAATGCTTGTACATATTATTTTATAGCGTATCCTGATATCGAATGACGCATACAGAACTGGTAATGCAGGCGTGCAGTCATGGCTTATGATCAGGACAGGACATGCTCCTGTCTTCAGGAAGCGCCTGGGCTGTCTTCCTGTGCGTGACTAATGCTGGACTGGACAGGATAGACAGGCAGCTCATGCTGTGTGTAAACGGGGCCTGAAGCAACATAAAGTACCACTGAGCAGGTCATAACTGCTGTGCAGCGCTTCTGTAGAACTTCGGGTATGAATCAAGAGCGTGAACAAGTGAGCACGAAACAAGGCGCATGACCCAGTGAGTACTAATCAAGGTGTGCAGACCAGGGAGAACGAAACAAGGCGCATGACCCAGTGAGCACTAATCAAGGCGTGCAGACCAGGGAGAACGAAACAAGGCGCATGACCCAGTGAGCACTAATCAAGGCGTGCAGACCAGGGAGAACGAAACAAGGCGCATGATTGCGCCGCACCTTGCCTGGGCAAGACGCTGGCTGCGGTAAATGCTTGAGGTGTAATCTTAAGGCAGCTGTATTGACAGGTGAAGGGAATGTAAGGGAAGAAATGGACAAATACGATAAAGGGCGGGAACGAAATTGCATTGCGGCCCATGGTCACGGGACCGGGGCAGGATGGAATAGCGGCTGGGCATGCAGCGCTGACGGAGCGCTGCGTTAGTACCAGACATGCAGGTCAGGATGCAGGTCTGACTGCATGATTTTTTGTATGCCGACCGCATGTCTGTGGCCTTCAGGTGCAGGTGCAGGTGCAGGTGCAGGTTCATGTGCGTTGCATGCGGAGGTGCCATGTGGCTGCCTTGCCTGTCGGTGAGGGCATGGGATGCCGTTGTAGGGCAGGGGCTGTGGAGCTGGCCATGCTTTACGCCTGCCCGGTAGCGGGCAGGTATGCTGGAGCATATTAAGGACAGGCAAGCTGTGAGAGGAGTTACTTTTAGAAAGTAACCTCATCAGGATACAGGCCTGATTCACCTGTGACAGGCAGGGCGTCAATACGCTGCATGTCCTCGGCTGAGATTTCAAAATCAAAGACCTGAGTGTTTTCAACCATGCGGGATGGAGTAGCAGTCTTAGGCAGAGGCAGGGTGTTGTGCTGCAGGCACCAGCGCAGGCAGATCTGGGCTACTGACTTGCCATACTTTGCAGCCAGCTCAATGAGCAGAGGATTGTTGAAGATGCGCTCACGTCCCAGAGGGCTCCATGCCTCAACAACAATGCCTTCTTTCTGGCACAGCTCTACGGTTTCACGCTGCAGGTAACCCGGGTGGATTTCCAGCTGGTTGACCATTGGCTTTACCTCAGCGCCAAGCAGTGCCTTGAGGTGGTGTGGCAGGAAGTTGGAAACACCAATGGACTTGATGCGACCGGCCTTGTACAGCTCGGTCATGGCCTGCCAGGTGTCAAGATTAATCTGCTCCCAGTCGGCAAAGCGAGATGATGAAGCCGGCCAGTGAATAAGGTAAAGATCAAGGTACTCAAGTCCCAGATCATTGAGGGTACGATCAAATGCAGCCAGAGTAGTCTTATAGCCACGATCATCATTCCAGACCTTGCTGGTGATAAAGAGCTCTTCTCTGGCAATGCCTGAGGCACGAATACCTGCTCCTACGTCCTTTTCATTGCCATAAATGGCTGCACCATCAATATGACGATAGCCACTTTCAATGGCTTTGCGCACTACCTCGGCGCCACTTTCACCAGTAGCTACTTTCCAGGTGCCAAAACCAATGCATGGGATTGAGTAGCCGTTGCTGAGCTTGAAAGAATCGTTTAATGACTTCAAGACCTGTTTCTCCTGACTGATCAAATCTTTGTACACCTGGTTTCCCTGCTCACACGTATGAACATATATGCTGAGCAGAGCTCTGTCTGTAGGCAGATTCCATGCCTGAGAGGCTATGCCATGCCAGTTGACATATGGCATGACTGTCAGCAGATGTTGTTCCTGGCAGGCCATTCCAAACCTGTCAGATGATGCTTTGCCTGACAGGCTATGCCATGTCTGTATGCTGCTGGCCGGCACGTTGGTTTATAGCCTGCCTGATGAGCCGAAAGGTAACCATGGTGTTCTGTCTTTAGACTACCACAGCCATGCATGCACTGTGAACAAAACCATATCAATGCATATTTGTCTCAAACACAGCTGAAAATGGCCATTTCATGTGCACCATTGTGACTCCTGTATGGCAGTGTCGTTTGTGCTGCAGACTGTCACCATGAGTTTGTGCTTGCGATGCTATCCTTGTCCTTGTCCTTGTCCTTGTCCTTGTCCTTGTCCTTGTCCTTGTCCTTGTCCTTGTCTTTGTCCTGCACCTTCTCCTTTTCTTTCATCTCCTCTGACGAGAGCTCTGCCCTCTTTGATGAGCGTGCTCTATCTCAGCCCAGTTATCTTCAAGACCGTGGGCAGCTTTTGGTATAGATATGTCCGTGCCCGGTGTTGTCGTTGCAGGAGAAGCATGTACCACAAACATTGTTTGTAAGGCAGGTTCGGTAACTGACATTCACCAGCAGTCACGGGTCAATGGTCTGCCATACTGGCTGGGACAGGTTATCCCTCATTCATCATATTTTAGGGCGCCTTGTCAGCCTGCTGCTCTTCCTGAAGCATTGTCAGGTGCTGTTAGCCTTTCTTATTGCTGTCTTTTCGGGCGGGAGGTGGTTTAGTGTCTTAGGTGCTGGCCAGCTTCATGAGCACAGATTATTCGGCTTTGAAAGATAGTACATACGATATGCCGGGCTGTACGACTGGGATACCAGCCTGACAGGCAGCAGGTGGATGTCTCCTGCGTTCTTGATTGTTGTTACCAGGGCGTGCCGGGCTGATTGTGAAGACAGCCGTGGTGAGATGGTGGGAGCATAGGAGCGGATGACGGGCGGGGATGACAAGATAGGGTGGGACGTGGTGGGATGAGATGAGAAGCTTGTGCTCTGGAAATGAGCAAAGTCCGGGGCCTGTCAGATGTAGGCGCTGAAAATCTTTTTCGTGTATTTTTACCTGATTCAATATGCCCTTTGTAAGCCATGAAAGTGCGCATCTATGCAGGGCATGGTCCTTAGGTCTGAGCACAGAGGATTTACGTATGACTAGATTTAACAAAAAATCAATTTGTCCTTTATGCGACGCGACTATCTTAGCCGTGCGCAACAGCAAAGCCCGTATTGTGGCTTTTTTGTGTGCTGTCTGCCGCATCTATTGGACAATTATTATAGAAAAGGTCAAGCCTGTCATGGCCTGACCGGGTGAAAGTAAATTCAGCTTCCTCAGGAACTGTCCTGTCATGTCAAAGCTGTCGTTCATGCAGCTGTTCATGGCAGGTATTGCAGCACCCTGCTCCAGGACATAAATATGTTCTGGACGGCTCTTGCTGACTGTATGAACCTTGATCCCGGTTAAATCACAACGGTCATGGTTCAGGCAGTGAGAACTGTTTATGCTCAAATTTCTGTGTAACCTCAGGGTTCGTGCCAAACTGCTGCTGAGTTTCTTTTCCGTGCTGATACTGACGTCAGCTGCCTCGGTCAGCTCATTAATCTTCATTGACAATACCCTTGAGGTAGTAGAGCAGACTGATGCCCTGCTTTCACGTGATTATGAGCAGGTAAGTGGCGTTCAGAACAGACTGGCCGCACTTGATTACAAAATCTATGACTTCCTTTCAGGCCGCATTACCGATCAGAGCGAGCGCACTAAGGCTGTCTTTGCTCTGATTGATGAAATCAAGGTCTTTGAAGCTGACATCAGAGAAATGCGTGCCAGCAACCATGCTGACAAGGAAAAACTGGACAAGGCACGTAATCTGGCTCTTGAGTGGGCCAGGATTTTCCGTACCCGAGCCAAGGCCCAGCTGCTTATTGGCTCTATAGAGGGCTTCTCTGTTGTGTATAACGAGAGCCTCGGTCCGCTCAACAACCAGGCCTACTCTGTTTGTTCAGACATTATTGCAAGTCAGCATAAGCGCATTACCAGTATGACAGGTAAGCTTGCTGACAGCCCGGTGCGTCGTGACATCATCATTGCCATGACTGCCTCTCTGATTGCCAGCATTGTTATTGCTCTGGCCATTTCAGGAAACATCCTGTCTCACCTGCGTTACTGCTCTGACAGAGCTCAGCGTATTGCAGCTGGCGAACTTGATATCAGGATCAAGACCAGGACTCACGACGAGTTTGGCGAGCTCATTATGGCCATTGAGCGCATGAAAAACGCCATAAACGAGCATATCGGCACTGTAGCCGAGCAGACCATTGAGGTGGTGGCCCGACTCAATCAGATTTCTGTGGCAGACCATGCTATTTCCACTGAGCTTCATGAGCATCAGAATCATGCTGTGAATGTTTCCTCAGCTGTTAATGAGATGACCAGTACCACAGCCGAAATTGCCCGCAGCTGTGAAAGTGCTGCCGTAACCTCTGAGCAGACTCATGATGCTACATCCCATGGCATCAGCTCAGCACGCAATACTATTGAGCGTATCCGCGCTCAGGCTGTTAATACCCGCAATGATGCTGACAATATAGCTGCTCTGGTCGATCATTCCAGAAGTATTTCTGCCATCGTCACTACCATTGAAGATATCGCCTCCAAGACCAACCTGCTGGCCCTCAACGCTGCAATTGAGGCAGCCCGTGCCGGCGCTGCAGGCCGTGGCTTTGCCGTAGTTGCTGATGAAGTATGTGCCCTTGCTGCTCAGACAGCCCGGTCTACTTCGCAGATTCGCGCTACCATTGAGAGCGTACAGAAGAACACTTCATCCTGCCTTGAGTCGATGAATGCCTCAGTTGCCAATATTGAGTCCATCGCTAATGAGGCCGATGAACTTCAGAGTATTTTTGATGACATTGTGGCCAAGGTCGACAGCCTTAATGATCAGGTAACCAGAATTTCGACTTCAGCCGAGCAGCAGCACTGCTCCACAGGCGAAATCTCCAAGAATATCTGCTCCATTACCAGTACCAGTCAGCATATCAGCTCGATGACTACCGATAACCTCAGTGCTCTTGATGACCTTGTAGACAGAGTATTCAACATGCAAAAAGCCGTCAGCTACTTCAGGACTGAGGCTACTGTTCAGATGATGGCGGCCGCTGCAGCTTATGCTAAGGATGGAATGGATTCCGATGCAAATACTGATACTGGGGATGATGCAGCCTGCTGTGCTGTTAAGCAGCCTGACATACCTGCAGAAGGTACATACTCCATGAGTGGACGCAGCTGGTCAACCAGCACAAATACCGCTATTAGTGCTGCAGGCAGCATTGGCACGAACTCCATTGGTACAAACACTATTGGCACTGGGACCACTGGCGCAGGCAGCAGTGTCGGAGGCCGCAGCGCTGCGACTGCTGGCTCATATGCTGGCAGCACCACCAGTTATCACAGGCACATTGGCTCGGCAAGTGCCATGATTGAAACCATGATGGCTTCCCAGCATGAATCAGGAGCTGACTATACTAACAGCCACCTTCGTGATGTTACTGCAGCGCTTATCAAATCCGCAGCTGACCATAAGCAGGCATCTCATGTAAGCAGTGCTGTCCGCAGTGCAGCAGTCAGTCGTACAGCGGCCTCCTTCAGCAGTGCCACAAGCAGCTCCAGCAGCTCCGCCACAGGCAGCTCAAGCAGCTCAGGGACCTCCATGCGCAGCTCCAGTGGCAGCGGCTCAGCAATGCGCGGCTCAGGCAGCTACAGCAAAGGCTCTTTACTGTCAGCCTATGCAGCTGCTGGAAGCACCATTAAGAGCCTTAAGAGTGTGTCTGCGGGTTCTGTCTCTGGAAGTGCAGCATCAGCTCATGGATTTAACCACTCTTCACCAGGGACAACAGTACACAAAGCAGGTGCCATAACCATGCATCAGCGTCATGCCTCAAGGAGTGTAAACGTCGCAGGCAACTACACTTCAGCTCAGCTGACCACCATGGCCCCTGCAGCCTGATGCATCGCACAGCAGGCATAGCCGGTGCGTACAGTTCTGTGCGGCCGATCAGGGCGCACTGCAGTTCAGCCCGACCTGAGCTCATTATGAGCTCAGTGCAGGGATGACTGCTTGCCTGCAGTGCTGCTGAGCAATAATCGACTCAAACTCCACACAGGGCCCTGCCACTTACTGGCAGGGCCTTTTTTCTGCCTCATACCGGACAAATCAGCCCACCAGTTGCGGCGCCCCGGCAGTATAACGAGTGTTCATAAGCTTTTCGTGCGCGGCTGGTTTTAGTCTCAGGCTCCCTGATACGTGCTTCAGTAAAGGTTTAGTTGTTAGAGCTATATGTTATATCTGGCATCTTTAGTGAGCAGGCGCTTTGACTATATGGAATCGTGTATTCAGGCGTTTTTATCGTCGGGCTGGTATGGAGGTGCTGACAAGCTAACACTGTTATGGTCAGGATTGATGTGCTGGATCACATGTCTGGACGCTGGTCGTCACTAAATGACAGCTCTCTGTATGTTGCCCAGGGTATTTAGGATAGAATGAAATGAGATTAAGCTCTGTTAATCACATCCTTGTATTCACGTACGGTTAATGCTTTGCATCCTTGTCTTGAGCATGCACAGACTGGCATCAAGATAGCCTGTTTAAGCCTGTAAAAGGCGGTCAGGCTGTTTAAGACTCCACTGTGTTCAGCTAACTATGAAGCAGTAATTAGACACTGCCATAAAGGACAGAACCGGCTGTCCTGAGCCCCCATCTTGGGCATCATGGGCACCATTTGTCTTTTCCATATCAGAGATTAAAGCCCATTACGGGCTCTGAAAAATATGCTTCATATGGCCGTCAACCGGGCACTTTTGCGGTAACATCAGGTACTATGCGCTACATATAACAGGTATTGAGACAGCCCTTGAGAACCTGCCTCATACACTCTGTCAGACACTTCGCAAGATACTTCTTCAGGTACTACGTCAGGTACTCATTACGTATTTGTCCGTTGCTACGTCAGACTCCCCGTCTGGACATGGCTCAAAAGGTCATTTCCGATCAGAGGCACGGCTGTTGCGCAATGTCCGCAACTGGGAGTCCTGCAGGGGACAACAGTGCTTGATACGCCCCGTGCTGACAGTTATCAGGCCCCTGATACATCAGCTCTGCGTAATACTGAGGGGCTGAGTTGTCAAGGCTGTCAGAGCTTGATGAGCCGACTCGTTTTGGCCTTTCATGCCTTATTTTCATCATGCGCCTTTCCGTGAGTTATGGGCATGATTTTTGTAGCTGCCTTACTGTCCTTGTCTTTTTGCCGGTAATCATAAGACGCAGTTACATGCTGAATCCTTAGCTAACTTTCAGGGTTTTTATTATGTCTGGTATTAAAACTGCTCCCAATAGTAATGGACTTAGAACATCCCTTCTGGTCCTTGGGCTTTGCTCAGTGATCTCTGGTGCAGCTATCAGTGGTGTTGCCCATGCTGGTACCGGACTTAAGAATCCGGCCAACGTTCAGCCTGAGAAGATTATTTCCCAGATTGAGGCTAATCTTGCCGATCCTGAGCACATGAAAAAGATGCAGCGTCAGGTAGAACTCAATGATCAGCGCCTGCTGGGCAGTGCCAGCCTTTCCCGTCAGACTAACGAAGCGGGCGACGCTCACAGTCATGATGGCAAAGCTGTTCTCGAAACAGCTGAGATAAAGAAACTCACCTCAAAATGTGAAGGCGCCAATGATCTGGAGGCCTGTCAGCGTCTTGGTATTCACTATTCCTCACTTGCCATTGACCACAATACTGATATTGACATCAATATGAAGCTGGCCGCTTTCAACCTTGAAAAGGCCTGTACAGGTGGTCTTAAGACAGCATGTACTGTCTGGGGGCATGCTCTTGGCATGTACGGCAACTATTTCGTTGATGATCGCAGCCCTAAGCAGGACTATTCCTATGGTTACAAGCTGCTTTCTCACTCCTGTGAACTGGATGACCCTTTTGGCTGCACCATGTCGGGCCTGATGCTTTTCCAGGGTCGTGGTGTAGAGAAAGACCAGAATGCTGCCAGGGGGATGTTCACCAGGGCATGTGATCTGGCTCTTGCAAAGCCTGATTATGTGCGCAAGTCAGAGAGCAATCTGGGCATGGGCTGCTATTACGCAGGCCGTCTGGTTGCCCTGGAGCACAATACAGCTTCAAAAGACCCAAAGTCCAACGTCATACCTGCTGACTCCGTCTCCTATTACGAAAAAGGCTGCGAGCTTAACAGCCCTGATGCCTGTATGGATCTTGCCAATTACTATACAGCTGCAGGTGACGGTACCAGAGCTATTGAGTTCTCTCAGCGTGCCTGCTTTGCCGGCAACTCCTCAGTATGTCTGGCCAATGCAGTTCAGCTGCATAACCAGGGCGATGATGCTTCAGCAAACAGATTCCTTGATGCCGGCTGCCAGATGGGCAATGGTGATGCCTGTACTCTTTATGCCAGCAATATGCTCTCAGGTATAGCCATGAAGCAGGACACTTCGACAGCTATTGCCATGCTCGAGCAGGCCTGCAAAATAAACAATGGTCTTTCCTGCATGTACCTTGGTCGACTGTGCGAAACTGGCGGTGCCGAGGTGCCAAATTACAGCACTCCGGTCAATCTCGACCACGCCAGTATCTACTATGCCCGTGCCTGCAATCTGGGCATTGCTGCCGCCTGCGAGTCCCAGAATAATGTAGAGGCCCTGCGCGCCGCATCTTTGCGCAACAATAGCAGCACCCCTGTACCTCCTCCACCTCCACTGGGCCGCTAGTATCAGATTTCAAAAGTTTTGACCCACTGAGTACTAGCGGCCCCAGGCAGCAGGTCGATGCAAGAATGGCGGCCAGCCCGCCGGCGAAGAGCGCACCGCGCCCGTTTTGTGGTTCAGACATACGTTGGCCCTTTTGAATTTGGATTGGATAGCGTAACCTTACTTCCGTACTCATGTACGGAGTCAAGCGATATGGAAAATAATTTGGAAAACCTGACCATTGGCGTTTTTGCCAAGGCGGCCGGGGTCAACGTGGAGACAATCCGCTTCTATCAGCGCAAGGGCCTGTTGCGGGAACCGGACAAGCCTTACGGCAGCATCCGCCGCTATGGGGAGGCGGACGTGGTTCGGGTGAAATTCGTGAAATCGGCACAGCGGCTGGGGTTCAGTCTGGACGAGATTGCCGAGCTGTTGCGGCTCGACGATGGCACCCACTGCGAGGAGGCCAGCAGCCTGGCCGAACACAAGCTCAAGGACGTGCGCGAGAAGATGGCCGACTTGGCGCGCATGGAAACCGTGCTGTCTGAACTCGTGTGCGCCTGCCATGCACGAAAGGGGAATGTTTCCTGCCCGTTGTTCGCGTCACTACAGGGCGAAGCAGGCCTGGCAAGGTCAGCTATGCCTTAGCGTGCTTTATTTTCCGTTTTCTGAGGTGCCCCCTAATAGTGTTCTTCCATTTCGGTAAAAATCCCTACCATGGATTCCCACTCGTCCGGGAGGTAATGTGCCATGGTATTTTATACAGTAAAATATGTTCTGATAGAAACCTGAACCTGTTTTGAGTCAAAGGGGTAATCGATGAAGTGCGAGCAACTTGAAAACATAATCAGCCTTCGCCACGAGGGTCTGGGTGAGAAAGCTATTTCCAACAAGTTGAAAATGAGCCATGGCATTGTCGGATGGTACTTGCTGTTTATTGAGATCCATGGTGAAGAAAGTGCTCGCAAGTTCAATTTGAGAGTAGGTCGTCCTTCTTACACGAAGGTTCAGTTTTTAGGTATTCACAACTGTGTACTTGAGTCAAAGTGTGGATATGAGCGTGCAGAGATCTACTTTAAGATTCCACGCAACAAGCTTCGAGCCAGGCTGCAAAAGTACTTTGGCAAGGATGGTTTCTCCCATCCTGCTCCAAATGGCGTGCCAATGGAGCCAGAGCATGTTAAAAGACAGTGCTATTTGCATGAGGTAGAGGCAAATAAAGATGCCGGTCTGGTTTCGTCTCAATACGATCAGCTTTCGGAAGAGGAACTGGCAGCCGGCGCTGCAATTGAGATTGATCCTTTTGCTCCATTTATGGATTCAAGGTTGAGTGACTTCGATTTCAGTCTGGACAAGGAAGGCTATGCAACTTTCAGCCAGAGCCTGACTGAAAGTGTGAAGGTGCAGCCCGACAAGCCTTGTATCTTCGGCAGGGCAAAAGAGAATATTAAATACTATCCTCCTAAAAAGGTGAACAGAAACAAGGGCCAGCTTGACAGTAAAGATGAGCAGGCCTTATGCACGTTCATCTTCGCTCCTGAATATGCGGCAACTTTCCTCTCACAGCTCTGTAAGCATTCGTTTGTCGACTGTGGCCTGTATTTGTCATTAGAGCAGGTTAAGCTGATGTATGGCAGTCTGCTCAATGAGGCTGGCTATTTTGATTGCTGCGATGAGGTTGTTGCCAGACTTGCGAAGCAGGAGCAAATCAGCATCGATTTTATTGAGAATGCTCAATCAGGAACTTCAAAAACTCCAAAGAAAGAGGCCTTTTTAAATATTGTTGAAGCTGAACGCTACTTTCTGGGTGAGTTCCCGGCTCGTGTTCCAGCAAGTACATATAACCCAGGGTCAAGGGCACCGCTTCCACGTATTGATACCCGCAGTGAGGGCTTCCATGATCTGCCAGAGCATCATCGCAGAACGTTACTTGATAGAGAGCAGACAGAATTTGATATAAGAAAAGCTGCAGCAGAGCTGATAGAGCTCGAGGGTTTAAAGCCATTGCCAGGTCATGAGCTCATCAAATGGCGTTATCGTACTGCCAGCTTTCTTATTGAGAGGCACCCTGAGTGGAAACCGTCCACAATTAAGAATATGGTCGGCATAACATCAAGACAGTTCAACTATTACCAGGAGCATCCTGACTCTCTTGATCCTTATGCAGTCATTGAAACTAAATTCAAGTACTGTTTTAAGGAGATTGGTAAAGGGCTCGCTGGTCGCCGTGTTATGGCCAAGCTGCTCAGAAAGCACTTTGGAATCTATCTTGCGCCTGCAACTGTAGCCAAGCTGATGAAAAAGTACGGTCTGAAAGTGCACAGAAACCATCCCAGGCCCAATCCATACAGCTCATTCTTAAAAGGGCTCAAGGGCGCCCATCCTGAGCTTCTTGGCCGCAATTTCCACTCAGAAATATTTGGCGAAAAGATTGTTACTGACATCTCAGAGATGATCGTTTGTGGGGAGAAGGTCTACCTGTCCATTTATATGGATCTTGCTACAAACATGATTCTTACGGCCACCATATCCAAATCTCCAAGCGTTGCTATGGTGATTGATGGTCTTGAGAAGGCTCTTGATAAGATTCCTGACGAAGTTATTACAATAGTTCACAGCGATCAGGGACATCACTACAAGCGATTTGCCTATACCGATGTTGCAAACAATGCAGTCAACACCTTCCTGAGTAACTCAAGAAAGGGCAACTGCTATGATAATGGCAAGTGCGAGGGTCGATTCTCCGTACTTAAGAAAGAGATGTTCTTCGGTCGCAAATTCAGAAGTCTTAACCAGTTCTACAGATCTCTGTTCAACTACATTGCATGGTACAACATGTACAGGCCACAGATTTGTCTCGGTGGTCTCACGCCTCTAGAAAAGAAGACTCAACTGGATGAGATAGCCATGGCTGCCTGATACAGGCTCAGTCGTTATGGCTAACAATGATTTCTGCATGCATAAGAATGCATGCTCTCAATGTGCTGGCTTGCCGCTGGTACTTGTATCAATTGGCTGCAGACAGGCTAATGCCATACCTGCTTCGCTGATTGAAACTATTTAGGCTCTGCCTTGCAGACAGTATAAATAGAGCGCTTAAGCGGCTTAATCATGCTGTTCTGACTTGAAATTTGTTGATTTGCTACGTCCAGAGATCCGTCCGCAGCAAATGCGGGCAATCTGCACATGGCAAGTCCACTGCGTTGGCCTCACATAACGTGCACAGGCTCCCTGTGCGGGCTTCTACCCTATGCCGCTTGCGCGGCCTGCAGCAGCTCCACAGGCTGACCGCTGCATGCACAAACAACTGACAGTCTTGCCTGCCGGGCTGCTTACGCTGCTTAAACAGGCCAGTCTGCTGGTGCTTTTCAGACTTGCTACGTCCATAGATCCGTCCGCAGCAAATGCGGGCAATCTGCGCATGGCAAGTCCACTGCGTGGGCCTCACATAACGTGCACAGGCTCCCTGCGCGGGCTTCTGCCCTATGCCGCTTGCGCGGCCTGCAGCAGCCACACAGGCTGACCGCCGCATGCACAAATAGCTGACAGTCTTGCCTGCCAGGCTGCTTACGCCGCTTAAACAGGCCAGTCTGCTGGTGCTTTTCAGACTTGCTACGTCCAGAGATCCGTCCGCAGCAAATGCGGGCAATCTGCGCATGGCAAGTCCTCTGCGTTGGCCTCACATAACGTGCACAGGCTCCCTGCGCGGGCTTCTGCCCTATGCCGCTTGCGCGGCCTGCAGCAGCCACACAGGCTGACCGCAGCAAGCACAAACAACTGACAGTCTTGCCTGCCGGGATGCTTACGCTGCTTAAACAGGCCAGTCTGCTGGTGCTTTTCAGACTTGCTACGTCCATAGATCCGTCCGCAGCAAATGCGGGCAATCTGCGCATGGCAAGTCCACTGGGTTGGCCTCACATAACGTGCACAGGCTCCCTGTGCAAGCTGCTCAGCTGCAACCGCATTAAGGGCAACTGCAAGTACACTTGCAGCTGCATGCCGCTGTCGCGTCATGCAGCTGCGCAAAGGTTGATAACTTGGACGTAAAGATATCAGCCGAGGCTTAATTCGTAGTGTTGATATCAATATCGATAACAGTCGAATTAAAGTGAGTTAGTTATAGGTAACCATAGTTAGTTATAAATAAAATGGGTCTATCTTTTCTTACTATAGCTTGACCCTACCATGTGCTTGAGTACCGGAACTGGAAACAATCCCCGCCGCGAACAGCGGGAGGGAAGTATGGTGGGAGTCTCTATCTCTCCGCAAGCCATACATCAAAAGAGTGAGGCTTAGCCTTGCTGTGGGGGATTGTCCTACCGGTTCGACAGATTTACCTTTAGCTGTGGAAGTACCCGGTTGGAAGCCCGTCAGGGCTATAAAAGGCTGCGACAGCAGCAACATTAAAAGGTATGTGAATGAGTGTGGCAGGCACAGTACGTATCCGTACTGTGCCTGCCACTGAGATACCTGAGGGTATCTCTGGTTCTGCCGGTCTCTCGGGGCAGTTCCTGGAAGCTCCCAGAGAGATATACGCCATGCCCTGCTTGCGCTTGGCATGGCGAGGGCTCAGAAGTAGAAACTGCACAGTGTTTTGAAACTGAAGCCCACAATCAAATGTTTGCTGCCGGACATTTGATTGGAGACTAAAGTTAAACATGTTTGCGGGCGGTTTTATTTCAAAACGTTACGAAATATCGTTGACACGCGTCGATTGCTGAGTCATTGATGAAATCAGTGCTGTTTTCTCTTCGAGGGACCATACTAATTTTCTTTGGTATCTTCGATTTATAATTAATTTATCATCCAGATACCACTCGTATAATTCTTCTGCTGTCTTGGAGTCAATATCTAAGTTTTCATTAGCCATTAGATGTATCTCGAGTATTTAGTTAAGAAACTGATAGGTCAGTATTTGCATCAATGTTCATTGAATTTGTATCCGAAGTCAATCTGATGTAGGAACTTCAAAACTGCGCAAAACACGCAAATACGCACAAGAAAGTAGGGCTGCGCTTGGAATTCGGAAAATAAACCACATCAAAACTACTTTTTAGCCAAATAACGTTTGGGAATCACCAGAATGGTGGGACAACAGCGGTTTTAGTGCCCTAAATCGTACGTTTTCATCCAGTTGCCCCTCAAACCCCATGTTCAAGTCAGAATAGTGGACAGGCGGCCAAGAACTTCGTTCATGATAGTCTCCGGAACCCGTTCGAGTCGTTTTCCGCCCCGTGCTTTCATATCAATTGTCCGGGGTTGATCGCAACGTACAACACCTGTGGTACGTATGCCAACACCATCCAACGACACCGCAAAGCCGGCAGTGCGGGCAAAATTGCCTCCGCTGGTTACGGGCACAACAACAGGCAGGCGGGTCACGCGATTAAAGGCCGCCGGTGTGACAATCAGCACCGGCCGCGTTCCCTGCTGCTCATGACCTGCGGTAGGATCAAGCGAGACAAGCCAGATTTCCCCTATTTCCATGTCAGATTTCCTCCTGACCAGTCGCCGGTGCATCCAGCCATTCTCGTTCTTCAGCTGATATTTCAGCATTCGGATCACACTGTGCCAGTAGCTCAGCCAGTGAATATTGCGGGCGTCTGTACGGCTCAACAATCAGCCGGCCATTATCAATGACCATGCCAACTTCATTATCTGTGCCCAGAGACAGCGCATTCAGCAGTGCCGGTGGGACGGTCAGCATAACTGAGCCGCCAACCCTCTTCAGTCGGGTGGTATGCATTCTTCACCTCCATAAAAGTTATATTTAAATATAACATCCACTAAAAAAACACACCAGGCTTTAACGCACAATGTTTAATAAAAATATAACTTTCAACCAAACAGTAAACCCAGCGTGGTTGCTTCCATATGCAGCAATACCGGCAGCAGCAGGCCACCACTTCTGATCCTGGCCACTGATGTAATCAACCCCACCAGGAACAGGGGTCTGACGCTCAGTGGAACGAAAACTCACGTTAAGGGATTTTGGTCATGAGATTATCAAAAAGGATCTTCACCTAGATCCTTTTAAATTAAAAATGAAGTTTTAAATCAATCTAAAGTATATATGAGTAAACTTGGTCTGACAGTTACCAATGCTTAATCAGTGAGGCACCTATCTCAGCGATCTGTCTATTTCGTTCATCCATAGTTGCCTGACTCCCCGTCGTGTAGATAACTACGATACGGGAGGGCTTACCATCTGGCCCCAGTGCTGCAATGATACCGCGAGACCCACGCTCACCGGCTCCAGATTTATCAGCAATAAACCAGCCAGCCGGAAGGGCCGAGCGCAGAAGTGGTCCTGCAACTTTATCCGCCTCCATCCAGTCTATTAATTGTTGCCGGGAAGCTAGAGTAAGTAGTTCGCCAGTTAATAGTTTGCGCAACGTTGTTGCCATTGCTGCAGGCATCGTGGTGTCACGCTCGTCGTTTGGTATGGCTTCATTCAGCTCCGGTTCCCAACGATCAAGGCGAGTTACATGATCCCCCATGTTGTGCAAAAAAGCGGTTAGCTCCTTCGGTCCTCCGATCGTTGTCAGAAGTAAGTTGGCAGCAGTGTTATCACTCATGGTTATGGCAGCACTGCATAATTCTCTTACTGTCATGCCATCCGTAAGATGCTTTTCTGTGACTGGTGAGTACTCAACCAAGTCATTCTGAGAATAGTGTATGCGGCGACCGAGTTGCTCTTGCCCGGCGTCAACACGGGATAATACCGCACCACATAGCAGAACTTTAAAAGTGCTCATCATTGGAAAACGTTCTTCGGGGCGAAAACTCTCAAGGATCTTACCGCTGTTGAGATCCAGTTCGATGTAACCCACTCGTGCACCCAACTGATCTTCAGCATCTTTTACTTTCACCAGCGTTTCTGGGTGAGCAAAAACAGGAAGGCAAAATGCCGCAAAAAAGGGAATAAGGGCGACACGAAAATGTTGAATACTCATACTCTTCCTTTTTCAATATTATTGAAGCATTTACCAGGGTTATTGTCTCATGAGCGGATACATATTTGAATGTATTTAGAAAAATAAACAAATAGGGGTTCCGCGCACATTTCCCCGAAAAGTGCCACCTGACGTCTAAGAAACCATTATTATCATGACATTAACCTATAAAAATAGGCGTATCACGAGGCCCTTTCGTCTTCAAGAATTTTATAAACCGTGGAGCGGGCAATACTGAGCTGATGAGCAATTTCCGTTGCACCAGTGCCCTTCTGATGAAGCGTCAGCACGACGTTCCTGTCCACGGTACGCCTGCGGCCAAATTTGATTCCTTTCAGCTTTGCTTCCTGTCGGCCCTCATTCGTGCGCTCTAGGATCCTCCGGCGTTCAGCCTGTGCCACAGCCGACAGGATGGTGACCACCATTTGCCCCATATCACCGTCGGTACTGATCCCGTCGTCAATAAACCGAACCGCTACACCCTGAGCATCAAACTCTTTTATCAGTTGGATCATGTCGGCGGTGTCGCGGCCAAGACGGTCGAGCTTCTTCACCAGAATGACATCACCTTCCTCCACCTTCATCCTCAGCAAATCCAGCCCTTCCCGATCTGTTGAACTGCCGGATGCCTTGTCGGTAAAGATGCGGTTAGCTTTTACCCCTGCATCTTTGAGCGCTCTGATCTGAATATCGAGGGACTGCTGGCTGGTTGAGACCCGCGCATAACCAAAAATTCGCATAAAAATGTACCTTAAATCGAATATCAGACACGATGTGTCTATTATGCCAAAATGACGATTTAATGGACACTCAAACGAAGCCGTTTTACTATGTCTGATAATTTATAATATTTCGAACGGTTGCAGTTGTGTTAAAAAAGCCGTCAGGCAGGGAGGCCGATATGCCCGTTGATTTTTTGACCACTGAGCAGGTTGAGAGTTATGGCAGGTTCACTGGCGAACCCGATGAACTTCAGCTGGCGCGTTATTTTCATCTTGATGAAGCGGATAAAGAATTTATCGGGAAAAGCCGGGGTGATCACAATCGACTTGGTATTGCCCTGCAAATCGGGTGTGTGCGTTTTCTGGGCACTTTTCTTACTGACATGAATCATATTCCTTCGGGCGTCCGGCATTTTACCGCCAGACAGCTCGGGATTCGTGATATCACCGTTCTTGCAGAATACGGTCAGAGGGAAAATACCCGCCGTGAGCATGCAGCGCTGATACGTCAGCACTATCAGTATCGTG
>NZ_JALKIL010000063.1 GCF_023051105.1 Anaerobiospirillum sp. NML120449
AGACTACCATAATGACCCCATGCCAATAGTCCAAAAAACTACACTATATTGACATCATAGTTATCCTATACATATTTACCAATTTCTATTCAATTTACTTAAAACATCAAGATTGTCTGTCTATATGTTGCAAGTTGATTATTGAGCAGTTGTGACCCCGTTTTGGCAATGTCACTGACAGGCTGAAAAGCCGTCTTAATGCAGTGAAGTCACCGGATACCCCGGCTTCATTCATTGTTCTGGCCACCATTGTCGAAAGCATCAAGGACTTCGAGAGAGACCTTGAAGACACGCTTAAACATCAGCATGAATAATTAGACAGTCTGTAAAAACACCCATCAGACAGTCAGGCACTTTTCGCAGCATACTTGAGCTGACATCGTACGTACAGTCCTGAGCAGTGACTGGCGTACGCTCATTGATTATCAGTCCTACCCGGCTGTCGATGCCGGTAAGGTGCTGCACACTGCTGTAAAGGCAGTGCTCAGCCAGCACATCTGTCTGTTAACTGATGATCCCGGAATCGTAAAAATCGTGGAAAAGGCTGCAAGAGTGCCATATTAAGCAACTGGGTAAGCCACTGGTAGCTATTCATTTTTAAACACAGAAGTTTGCAGTCGTATTCTTTAGCCTGCTGTGCTCAAATCTGCTAAAAATCGTGAATAACAGGGCAAAACAGCTCATAAGTGACCAAAAGTTCCCGAAAACTGCTGCAAAACCGGGCAAAAGTGCCATATGAGCCACTGGAGCTCTGCACTGTGAAACACAGAAGTCTGCAGTCGTATCCTTTAGTCTACCGTGCTCAAATCTGCCCAAATCCCATCAAATCCCCTCAAATCTGCTCAAAATTGTGAAAAAACGGGTAAAAACGGCTCAAAAGTGACCCAAACGTCATGCCCGTGTACTTAAGCAAAATATGATATTTATGCCGATTACCAGGCACTTGCACACCAACAATGTCCAAGCATGTTTGTTTTGGGCAGTTTTACCAGCACATGAGGTGCATTTTGGAGGCGAAATTACTACTTTATTCCCGATTTTGGGGAAAAATTCAAAATACGTCACAAACTCTGTAAAAACCTGATGAACCAGCCATAAATAGAAAAAGGCTCCTTGTTAAACTGTTAAAAAATTTCAAACCACAGTTAAGGAACCTTTATGACCAACATACTAGCAAGAATCAAGTCAGTAGGCCATGCCTCAGTAATAAAATCAGGCATCAATAAGCTCAATGTGCTCATGCATGCTTGAAATACATAAATTACTTTTGCAAGGCCTCGCAATTTCCACAGGCGGAAGTTGCGGGGCCTGCGCTTTTCAGGGACCATAATGCTGTAAGTATCGATTAGCGTATTGGCGTACGTACGCCTGTTTTGCTGTTACTCCTTATGAGGTCTGTAAATGAGCATAGCCACACAGGTCAAAGAGGTGTATGACCGAAGAAAGTATGAGTCCATTGTCAGCATATTTCAGGATGTCGATCTTGAAAACAGGGATGAGCAGTACTGGGGAGTTAAGCCTTTGTCATCACGCTGGTGCGCACTGATGATGATGTTTGCTCATGCTGTACTTGAAGAGAGCAACGAGGAGTGGCTCAACCTGCGTCGCATGCTGGTCAAGGCTAAGAATGCCCTGTATCTGTGCCATGAACGTATCGGAAAGGATCTGCAGTGGAGCCTGATGAACGCCCAGATATTTGATGCACTGGACCTGCGTGAGGACGCATGGCACTGGTATGCGCATTGTTTTGAGCTTGCTCGAATAAGTGGCAAGCCCAAAGAACAGGCGCTTAAGATCTTCAGTAAGCAGTTCTGGGAAATTAACCGCTGTTTCCGCTTTAGCATCAATCAGGTCTTTGACTATCCCTTTGTTGACCGTGTAAAACGCGCCTGGAAAGCCTTTGAGCTTGATGAAGCTCAGATTTATAAGGAGCTGACCACAGTACAGTTATGGTCAGAGGATATATTTATTGCAGCAGCCGTCCCGTCCTCAAGAGCCAGCTCCCGAATCATGGCAGCAGTAAACGCTGCTGACATTTTCACAGGCAATGAGACAGCTGACTGCATCATCAGGATTTTTGATATTTTCAGCGAGGCCTTTGACGGACTGAGTCTGCTCATAAGGGTACACAACAGCAAGGCAGAGCTGGAGTTTGCTGCTCAAGGCAGCCTGCCGAGACTTTATCAGCTGATTGAAATGGTCAGACATGCTCCGCCGCATCTGAGCGAACGCTGGACCTTCAGTGCCGGCCTGTCACGTCATTCCCCTGCTCAAATCATTAACAGCATGAGCAAGGCCATCGAAAAGGACTATGGCTGCCGCAGCGGGGATTGCGACGGCAGTTGCGCCGACAAAGACAATGGCAGCTGCGCTGACAGGGACACAGGAGGCATCAATGGCAGTGGCTATGCCCTTAATATCAGTCCTGAAACAGTTATGGTCCGGCTAGAGCCTGCTGACAATAATGCTTTCAGGCTCATAGCCTGTGTGCCTGACTGCCAGAGCTCTGACATGAACAGTAGCAAGCAGTACTCACTGCAGAAGAAACTACAGGGCGCTGCAGGACGGTATTGTAAAAGGAGCTCTGAGACGCTCATTAATGATCTGTCGCTGCTGTGTTCCCTGCTGCTTGGCGATGCGGCCCGACTGCGCTGGATAAGCTCCATTGAACTGATCGATGCACATGGCAATAATGATAGCTTTGTGCTCAGCTCTCTGCCTGAGGAGCTTAAAAAACGCGGCGCCAGGCTAATGATCCGTAGCAAGGATGTGCCCCGTATTTTCTCAATGGAGCAGCCATCTCAAAGCGCGCTTACAAACAATGCCTCGCAGCGCCCTGGCCTGATAAGCGGAACAACCTCATGTCTTCCGCTGGTCAGTGAATATATGGCAGGTAAAACAAAGCTTGCTGACCAGCTTTGTGATGACGGCGCCTGTGCCGTTTTCCTTTTCTGGCCCTCACGTGCCGATGCCAGTCACTCAGACAGCAGCTCTGCCCCGTCTGAGCACGCACCACCTGCAGACAGCAAGGCCTCTTCAGATAGCGCAGCCACTGCAGGCAGTGCATCCGGACAGGATGGCGCTTACAACGCGGTTGATGTTGAGTTTAACCTTGACCTGGCCCGGCGCCTTGGTGAGTACATTACTGCAGATTCAGACGGTCCCTGTGCCACCATTACAGCAACCGTATGCGGTCAGAGGTTCAGCTGGATTGACATGCTGGCCTGGGACGTAAAGAAAGTAACCAACAGGGCAAGGGAATATCTTGAGAGCACCTCAGTACCAATGTCATGGATGCACAGTTTCTTTCCCGTCCCTGAATCCGTGCTGGTACACATAAGGCCTGAGTTTGAATCCCTCAAAGAAGCTGTCAGGGAGGGAGAGTGTGACCTTGACGCCATCAGGCAGACAGCTCTATCTCAGGGAGCTGGCGCTTACATTCCAGTCGCAACTGCAAATAATGATAACCATAACAATAAAGAAAGAGTTATCACTATTAGCTCATCTGGAAATATGAGCAGAAGGTCTCATTAATCACAGCCAGGCCTGCCCCCTGTACTTGCCTTATCTGCTGCCAATGTACTTGCCTTATGTGCCTGCCCTGCAGGAACTGAACTTACAGGAGTACAGCCTGGCAGCTGCAGTGGCTAATATTACTTTCTAAAACAATATCATTGCTGCCCTGCTTTCAGGCACTTTGAAAGCCTCGTCTGCGGGGAAGAAATTTCTTACCGGCCGCCCATAAGATCAGCTGAACTGGCCTTTTTTGTAATGTAGAAACTTAGGAGTAAGAACATGTCAACTATTCTTGAGCAATACAGGCTAATCAGTGGCAGCAGCCGTTTTGAGGAGCTTATGGAGCTGCTCAATTCTGTTACATCAAAGGGCCATGACATGGTTGACTGGGGCTGCCCTCATGACAGTCCTGAACGCATGGAGCTTTACACTGCTCTTACAGCTGCCCTTTACGACTCGCTTAATCTTGAGGGATTTGAGGTAAGACGCGCTATAAACCATCATATAGAGTTTCTTGAGAGCATCAGGACTGATTTTTGTAACACCTTTGAGCTGTGTTTTTATCTTGGTGAGCTGTTACGACTTGTCGACAGCACCAGAAAAGCAGCTGAACTCTACCAGAAAGCCCGCTCCCTCTTCCCATTTAAGCTCGCCCTCGATCCCGAAGCCCACAGATCATCAGACCTTCAAAGCCCTGACAATGCCGCATGCTCCTCAACTTACGGGGGCAATGGTGATCAGACTGCTGATGCCGGTGACAATGACGATCAGACCGCAGACGCCGGTGGCAATGACGCTCAGACGGCTGACGCCGGTGGCCATGGTGCTCACACGGCTGATGCTGGTGCCAACGACGCTCAGACTGCTGACGCCGGTGGCCATGGTGCTCAGACTGCTGATACCGGTGGCAACGACGCGCAGACTGCTGATGCTGATGGAGATGGCAGCGCTGCAGAGGTTGATGCGATCATAACTGCAGCGCTGGCTCAGACCTCTGAGTATCAGGCAAATGCCCGCAACGGTAATTATGGCAATTCTGTTCTGCCTGATGCCGGTGATTTTAACGGCTGGATGAGACTTCAGAATAAGTTTTTTGTGCGATCTCATAACCTGCAGCGCTTCAGCAAGGTTCCCCTGTTCACCATTCCATTTCTGGAGCGTGTTCTGTGCATGTGGAACTCGTTTTTACAATATGAAGAGGAGCTTTACCAGAAACTTTCAACCGATAAATTCGGCTCACAGCAGTGGCAAGAGGGCAAAAAGCAGCTCGATCATGTCTTTTCTGAGGTTTTTGAAGATCTGCATTATGAGCTTATGTTCTGTCAGGGCATTATTGAGGTCGAGTTCTGTGCTGACGGCAACAAATACCGTCTGTTTGAGCTTCTTATCATGATCAAAAGGGGCATTCAGGGCCTTGAGCACCGCTGGAACTTTACGGCTGGCTTTTCCCCGGCCACTGCAGAGGTGATTGATGTCCTCAGAGGCATACGAGGCCAGGGGCCCGTAGACTGGGATAATCTGCGTACATGGTTTGAAATCGCTGATGACGGACACCTTGACCTGCAGATATTTAATGCTGCCCCTGACAGAGAATATCTGCCCTATGGAGTTGAAAGGCTGCATCTGATGCGCCTGACATCCCGACTGCTCGGAGAGATGTTCACTCAATTTAAAGTCAGATACTTTGAGAATATTGACGATGAGGCTGAGGCTCAGGAACTTGAAAGCAAACGTCCTTCCATAAGCCTGAGTGAGCTGCCTGCAACACTGAAGGCCATGGGCATCAAAATCCACCTTGCTGCCGATGAAGCTCTGATTTTCAGGGACATCACCTATGAGGCTCAGGACAGATGCATTCCCCCAAATGGCTACCGCTCTGACATTTATGCAGGCCTTACCGTGTACCATGAACTGCTTTGCGAACATGCCCGCTCAGTTACTCTGACCAGCAACATGCTTCACAGTGACGGTGTGGCTTTCGGCTGCTTTTTCTGGCCGATAGCTCCTTTCTTGGAAAACGGCGAGGTGACTGCCGCAACGCACAGAAAGAACCTCGACTATGCCCGCAAGCTTGCTGTTTTCATGAAAAACCTCAAAGGTCAGGAGTTCATAACCGTAATTGGACGCTCTACCGGCACCAGCTATGGTTATCTGGAGTTCTTAAGCTGGGATCTGGGTCGTGCCATGGAGTGCGCCCGTCAGTACTTTGTCCTGACCCGTCCTGAGTTTGCCGGCATGCTTATGCTCAACGGCCGCAACAATGCCGTATCAATTTACTGCAGTGATGAGGCCCGGGAGGACTGAAGCTGGACAGCTGCACTTCACCAGCCCGCCAGTCTCAACCTGCAGGTCATCTGCACCTCCCCAGCCTGTCAGTCCCGGCCAACATGTCAGCCGTCCTTACTCTCGCAAGTCCCGGCCTGCAGGTCAGCTGCACTTCCTCAGCCTGTCAGTCACGGACTGAAGCTGAGCTGTCGCAGAATCTGGCCTGTCTCAGCCTGCAGATCGCACTCAGAACAGCTCACTGCGGTGCACAGATGGAGCAGCTCCTGCCAGAAAAGATCAAAAGCCCCTGCAACATGCTGCCAGGCAGCACACTGCGGGGGCTTTTGTTATGTGCTCAAGGCACAGGGCTCATCATAGCCGTCGGTGGCCGGTGCCAGGCCGACCAGCCAGAGACAGGTCAGGCTGCCACCTCTGTCTGGTGGCGGCTGCATGAGATGCAGCCGCTTAGCGAAGCGCTGACACAGCTGCGTCAGATGCATGCGTACTGACTGGCCTGGAAAGGCATCAGCTGCACAGGGAAGCGCTGAGCACTGGCAGGCGCAGATAGCCCTTTGGAGAGCCATCGTCCTTTTCGATGTGGAAGCCGGTGGCATAACGCTCGCGCTTCCACTGATTGCGCTGCAGCAGAGCAAAGAAGCGGCGTACAAAACGCCCAATGTCTTCATTGGACAGACCAAGGTCGCTGGTTACGTCCTTAAACTGACCGTCACGCTCACTGACCAGCAGATTCTCAATCTCATCAGGCAGCATATTTTCCTGAGCAAAAAGACTGCGAATGGTATCCAGAAGCGGATATGGCATGAGATCCTTTTCATCAGTCTGCTCACCGCCTGGACGAAGCTCGGCTGTTGGGGCCTGAGCCACAATGTAGCTCATAGCCGGAATGGCAAAGCGCTGCTCATAGCCGTCAAGACCAATGCCATCCTGCATGATACGGCGATTGATCTTCAAGATGGTGCTCTTGCCTATGCCTGCTACTGGAGACAGGCCGCCAGCGGTATCACCATCCATGGTACAGTAGCCTACTGCGGCCTCAGACAGATTGGAAGTGGCTATGAGCAGGAAGCCCTTGTGGTTGGCAAGCAGCCAGATGCCAGGCAGACGGGAACGGGCCTGAATGTTCTGCAGAGCTATGTCATCAGTTGACCAGTCCAGCTCATAACCAAGGGCCTTGTTCAGAGTACCAACATAGTCGCTGACCATTGGAGCAATAGACCAGTGCATGAAGGAGGCACCAAGGCAGCGGGTCATTTCCTCAGCTGCGGTTCTGGTTACGGAACCTGAGTACTCAGAGCCCTGATAGGCACAGACCAGCACCTCTGGTATGACATACTTTTTGAGTACCTCGACAGCCTTGTCTATGACCACTGGAGATACCAGACAGCCATCGCGCTCTTCACCGGCTATGGCTGATACTTCGGCAATCAGAGCCTCGTAGTTACACTTGATACCAAGGTCCTTGAGTTCCTGAGCATACTGCTTTACTCCCAGATGTCTTAAGGCATGGACATGGGACAGAGCAGCACATGATGCGCACAGAGCAGAGTCGGCACCTCCGGACATGGACAGAGCAAAACCCTTTGAACGGGTCTTTTTCATCCAGTCATAAAGACCAAGGGACACAGCCTTGAGCATTTCATCATACTGATGCAGATGAGGCTCAACTCCGCGCTCAACTCCTACAATTTCATAAGGACGGAAAGAAAAGAGCTGGTTGCGGGCCTTAACCTCACCGTCAGCAATGAACAGACACTGACCGTCATAAATGGTACCGCCGCCCTCGCAGCCCAGGTTATTAACCCTGATTACAGGCAAATCAAAGGTAGTAGCAAGAGTCAGAGCCTCGAGCTCATAATTCTGCGGCAGCTCCACCTCATAGCCATAAGCCTCAGGGACCACAATAAAAGCAAACTCATCGTGATGGGCGGAGACGTAATCCACCAGCTGCTGACCGCAGAAAATACCGGCATCACCAAAGGCTATCAGTACCTTTTTGCCTCCGATCTGAGCTACATAGCCCTTGACCAGATCAAAGCCCGGGAACTCATAGGCCTGATAGAAATAGCGCACACTGTAGTCAGTACGGGAATGCTCCATCTTAAGACGGCTTGGAGCGGTGAAGAGCACCTCATCACGGGTCATAAGCACATAGGCTGATGCCAGAGGACCATGCTCAAGACCATAGTACCCGGCCTCGGCACATGCCTCCTCATCATCAGCGCCCACAGCTGCAGCAAAAGCCTCTTCATCGGCAAAACATGAGGCTGTCATAACTGCAGGCATGCCCAGACCAACAACAAAATCAGCAGGCAGCTGCTGCTGGAAGGCGCGCACTTCCTTTTGCACGCGGGCAATAAAGGCCTTGCTTAAGAAAAGATCATTGCACTCCATGCCTGATGCGACCAGCTCACCGCAGAACAGGGCATTTTTTCCCTGCTCAAGCGCCTCACCTGCAGCCTTGAGAATCTGCTCAAGGTTCTGCTTTACACCCAGAGCCTGGGTATTTAAAGCCAGAGCGGCTATATTATCTAATCTCAGCTCCATTGAAGGCCTCACTGTTGGTGTAAGAAAGCTAAGCGGCTGCACAGCCGCCCCGGCAGCAAAGTCACCATCTTCATCCCCGCCGCTGCCATTGCACCACCAGGCACCAGCAGCACCCGGCTCAGCCTCAAATTCAAGCTCTTATTAAGATCAGGATTCAGACTCAGAATCAGGTCGTTTACCGACCCTGATCCGGTACATGACAGTTAGCGGGCAAACTCAAGTGCCTGCGCCTGTTCGATAGTTTATCCCAGGCCCTGTCCAAACGCCCGATAAATTTCATCCCTGCACCATCAGTCGCCTGATGCTTACCAAAACCAGACATGCAGCCATATCGGATACCCTCCCATGCTCCGGCAGCCATACTGGTTGCACGCACCTGCAAATGCCTTGCATTGAATGCAGGGCACGGACTGGGCACGGCGCAGAAATAACCGGAAACATCAATGATGCCCCAAGCCTGTGCAGCCCGGACAGGGCATCAGCTTATGCCCCAAATGTCTGGACACATGTCTGGACAAATTTCAGCCGAATATCGGGACAGGTGACTGCTTCTTTCCGGTACTTTCAGCTGGTACTTTTCTGATACCAATGCTGCCATTATGGGGCGGAAAATCATCCCTGTGACCAGCTCTTTCCCCTGCACTTTCAATGGGTTGCAATCACTCTTGCTGCTCCCATTTGACGACACAAATAGATACCGGATACGGGCGCCTCGGGGCTTAATTTTTCCTTGATTTTTTGGCTTTTGATGTCACAATATAGCCAGCCAAAATTACCTGAAATCTGTCAGGATTAAATGGCAGCAATGGCATTTACGGACTGCTGACAGTACAGGGTTGATCAGACAGACACTATTCATATGTGCTGACTTGAGTGTGCAAGATGTGCAAAGCACGATATGCAATCCGCACCTTAGCCATACCTGCAGCTGTGCAAACAGAATTACTGTCGGCAGGTAAATATCAGATTTTCTTATCAGCCTCATTTTCATTATCCCTACTGGATCTGTATGCAGGCTGTTACTGTGATTGCATTGTCAGATTCAGTGATCTTCATGATGCCATGGTACAGCCCGGTCAGCATTAACCTGGAAAGAGCCGTCCTGAGTCAGGCCTTATTCAGGACCTGAAAGCTGCCGACTTCATTGTGGCATGTTCATTGCCATCAAAACTGAATTTCCCGTCACAACGATTTTCATCAGGTTCTGACCGCAGGTCAGGTGTCATTTTAATTACGCTTACGAAATAAGCCGGAGAAGAGCTTTGAACAAGTATGTAGTCTCTCAGGGACATTGCAACAAGCTGGGTGCCACCATTGAAAATGGCGGTGTGAACTTTGCCGTGTACTGTCCTGCTGCCTCAGTTATCGAGCTGCTGCTGTTTAAAGATATCAATGACCATGATCCTCAGGTAATTTCCCTGTCCTCACAGCTCTACCGCTCTGTTTACTACTGGCATGTCTTTGTCCACGGTATTGGCGCAGGTCAGATTTATGCCTGGCGTGTCCGTGAGGCTGTCCGTACCTACAAATACGCTGCCAGCCACGTTGAAATCGGCAAGGTTCTGATTGACCCTTATGGCAAGCGTGTGGTCTTCCCTGACAGCTATGAGCGCTTCCAGACCACTGATGAGGCCCGTAATGTTGCCAATGCTGCCCGCTCTGTAGTTGTTGATACCTCAACCTACAACTGGGGTATGGACTGCGCTCCTAAGCATGCTCTGAACAAGACTGTTATCTACGAGATGCACGTCAAGGGCTTTACTGCCCACCCAAGCTCTGGTGTTGCTCCTGATATACGTGGCTCCTACCGTGGTCTTATCGAAAAGATTCCATACCTTGTTGATCTGGGCATCACCGCTGTAGAGCTCCTGCCTGTCTATCAGTACGACAAGTATGATGCTCTTCCGGGCAAGGAAAACTACTGGGGTTACTGCCCTATGAGCTTCTTTGCCGTGCACGAGGCCTACTCCTCAGACAAATCCATAATGGGTCCGCTTGATGAGTTCCGTGACATGGTCAAGGCACTGCACCGTAACGGTATTGAAGTGATTCTGGACGTGGTTTACAACCACACCTCCGAGGGTGATGCCAACGGCCCATGCTACTGCTTCAAGGGCTTTGACAAGCGCAATTACTACATCATGAATGACCAGGGCGATCACTACAACTACTCAGGCTGTGGTAACACCCTCAATGCCAATAACCCTGTAGTACGCTCTCTTATTCTCGACTCCCTGATTTTCTGGAAAGAGGAGATGCACGTCGACGGCTTCCGTTTTGACCTTGCATCCATTCTGGCCCGTGATGCCAACGGTACTCCGCTGCACAATGCTCCTGCCCTTCTTGATATTGACCACAATGTACGTCTGGCTGATGCCAAGATTATTGCCGAGCCATGGGATGCCGGCGGTCTGTACCAGCTGGGCAACATTGCCGGTTCCAAGTGGAGAGAGTGGAACGGTCAGTTCCGTGATGATGTACGCCGCTTTATCCGTGGCGACAGTAACTCTATTAAAAAGTTTGTATTGCGTCTTATCGGTTCACCTGACATTTACAATGAGCGTGAAATCGATCCTCAGAAGAGTATTAACTTCATCACCTGTCACGACGGCTTTACTCTCAACGATCTGGTGTCCTATAACTACAAGCACAATATGGACAACGGAGAGATGTGCCGTGACGGCAATAATGACAACTACTCTGCCAACTACGGAGTAGAAGGTGAGACTGATAACGAGCATCTCAATGAGTTGCGCCTGCGTCAGTGCAAGAACATGCTGGCACTTACCGTACTGTCGATGGGTACTCCTATGATCCTCATGGGCGATGAGATTCTTCGTACTCAGAACGGCAATAACAATGCCTACTGCCAGGACAATGAAATTTCATGGATGAACTGGGATCTCAATGAACGCCAGAAGGAGATGCTGCACTTTACCCGTCAGATGATCCGCCGTCGTACCATCAGAACCCGTGCTTCAGCCAATGCCCAGCGCCGTCGCAACTACACCATGCTCGATGGTGTACTGCGCAATACCCGTCTGCAGTGGCACGGCGTCAAGCCATTCCAGCCTGACTGGTCCGATAACTCCCACACTATCGGTCTGATGGCCTACTGGGGCGTATACAGCATTTATGCTTACATCTTTGTTAACGCCTACTGGGAAGATCTTGATGTAGAGCTGCCACCACTGCCACTCAACTCCAAGCGCCAGTGGAGCCTGCTGGTAGACACAGCCGATAACCTGCCAGATGATGTGGTTAACATCTTTACCATGCCACGCTACAATGCCGGCGACAAGATTAAGGTCAACAGCCGCTCCCTGATTATTCTGGTATCACCTGCTTTCTAAAATATTCTGCAAAGAATCAAGAAAAAAATTTCAGGCGGTCAGCTTGCATCACCATAATGGCAGATGCATTCTGACCGCCTTTGTTTTACCCCCAGCCCCTCCATATTGCGCGCACGCGGTGCTTCATCCATAGTATGCACGCCCAAATCGCGCTCAGATACGCCCTTCATTATGCGAAAATGCGTCTGCATTATGGGCAGATTCGCCAGCATTATGGGCCGATACGCCATGATTTATGGCCGGATTCGCCAGCATTATGGGCCGATATGCCATGATTTATGCCCGGATTCGCCAGCATTATGGGCCGATATGCCATGATTTATGCCCGGATTCGCCAGCATTATGGGCCGACATGCCATGATTTATGCCCGGACTCGCCAGCATTATGGGCAGATACGCCATGATTTATAATCATGATGCCCCTGTGAAATAAATCGTTTTATAAAGACATTTTGTAGATATCGATTCTGCGGCGATTAATCTAAACCCCTTTGCCGTAAGCACTTGTCACTGCAGCCGGGCAATTAGCTCCGTCCATAAACTGCTAATACCTCAGCTTATATCGCCCTGTCTGTGCATATCTGTGCTCATACCTGCGCGTCTTACAAAGCTGATCCCTGTATGGCCAGACGTCCCACACAGCCCGCTCAGCCACAGGTTCACTGGCTGCATATCATAAGAGTTATGGCCAAATAAACATGCAGTATAAGATGCATCATCTTGCTTATAACAGTTGGAAAGCAGCGTAATATGCATCATCCATCTTCCCGCATTTGAACACCTGACCGTAATTGAGTCTCTGTGCAATTCATAAAATCATCAGTGAGCGCTGTCACATGCACGGGGCTGGAACACTAGACTGAAGTCTGACCATGATAGAATAGCGTGTCACTTAGTTTTCACAGGACGTAAAGACCATGGATTTTAAGCCAGTACCACCAGATGGACGAGTTCACGACCTCAGAAGTGCTCAGGAAAAATCACAGAGCAACTGCTCTGACGGCCAGTGCAGCAAGGAGCAGAAAAATGACCGCGTAAGACGCAATCTGCGTATCGTGGCTCTGGTCATTGCCGCCTATTATTTCGCCTCAGCCGGATGGTCCTGGTATCAGGAGTCTGAGCACGCCTCAAATGCCACCATTGCAGCAAATATCTCAAATCCTTTAAAGGATCCTGTGGCTTTCCGTGATACTTTTAACAGCCTTATCAATGAGCAGGACACCTCCCTGCCTACAGCCAATGCCAATGACACCCCAGAGGGCTTTGTAGCCGTGCTGTCCACTGCTGTTGAAATGAAAGGCACCGCAAAGCCAAACTCCCGTGAGCTGCAGAGTGTACAGATTCAGACCCGCTACCCTGAGGGCCTGCCTCCAGAGAGTCTGGTAGCTTTCCGTACCTTCATTCTTACCAACGAGCGTCTGTTTGACAGTGCAGCTGATGAGAAGCTTGCCAATACTGTTCTGAGCAGCCTTGGTGTAACTCCCGAGTTTGATGCCAATGAGGACAACAAGAACTTTGAGCCGCTCAATGTTCTTACCCACGGCTATCTGTACCAGACCACCTTTACCTCAGGCCCAATCGATGAGCTTACCCTGGTAGTCACCCCACGTGTTAATGTTGATGACAGTGCTCAGCCAGTAGGCAACAAGGTCATTGACCTTACCAGCACCATAGCAGCTCCTGCAGCTGCCGCACCAGCCGCAGCTGCAGAAAATACTGCCGCAGATAATACCGCAGCAGCTGATACCGCTGCCACCGCCGATACTGCAGACAGCGCAGGCGCTAAGACTGATGCCGCCGAAAGTGCTCCGTCTGCCGCTGAGGCCAATGCCGGAGCTGATACCGATGATGCTGTCGCTCCAGCAGGTGAGGATGATGCAGCAAACTCCATGTCTGCTGCCGAGACTAACGGCACTGAAGAGCCTGCCCCATCGGCTGCCGCTGCAGCTGGCGGTGCCGAGGGTCATAGCATGGCTGAAGAACAGGAAGCCATGCAGGCTGAAAGCGATGTACCATCAATCTAAGTACTTTCTTTGCAGTGCCCGCGCATAAACACTGTCGCTTTACAAAACAGTTAAGTTTAAGCTAAAAGGGAGCCCAGACAGGGCTCCCTTTTGCTTTGCAGGTGTCGCAAGCAGAATTATGACTTACTCAGTGACTTGCCGGTGCAGGTTCAGATGCCGACACAGGTGAATGTGAAGATGCTGGCTCAGGTTCAGATGAAGATGCAGGCACAGGTGCATGTGAAGATGCAGGCGCGGGCTCAGGTTCAAATGAAGATGCAGACGCTGATGCATACGCATGTGCACAGTATCGATGATGGTGATGGCTGAGGACTGTGCTGCGTGCCTGATAAAAGGGTTACGGAAAATCGCAGTGATGTCTCGCTGGTTAAATAGACACCTTTTTACTGGTATTTACTTGTATTCAAGTGGCATGGTTTGCACGATTTTTATCATATTTGCGTGACTGGACACATGTTTGTAAAAGGTGGGTATTGAGACATACACTGGTATGCTGTTAGATTATGTTACCAGGTAACATTACAGCTGTTGCTGTTAACCAGATAAGCATGTGAGGTTTAATTTGATGAAAGTTGGTATCCTTGCCGCCGGTGGAATTGCAGCCAAAATGGCTGACACACTTAATGGTCTCAAGCATCCTGAGATCGAGCTTTATGCTGTAGCATCACGCTCTGTTGAGCGCGCCCAGGAGTTTGCCCGCAAGCACAACATGCCTGTAGCCTATGGCTCTTATGAAGAGCTTGCAGCTGATCCAGCTGTGGACCTTATCTACATTGCCTCTCCTCATTCAGAACATCATACCCATGCCATGCTCTGCCTGAAGCACAAAAAGGCTCTTCTGGTAGAAAAGGCCTTCACCGCCAATGAGAAAATGGCCCGTGAGGTGCTTGCTTATGCCCGTGAGCAGAACACCCTTGTTACCGAGGCTATCTGGACCCGCTACATGCCATCACGCCGCATCATTGCTCAGGCTCTTAAAGACGGCAAAATAGGCTCTGTCCATACCATAACCGCCAATCTGGGCTACCGAATCTTTAACAAGGAGCGTATTTTCAAGCCAGAGCTGGCTGGTGGTGCCCTTCTTGACCTTGGTGTATACCCAATCAATTTTGCCATGATGTTCTTTGGTCATGACATCAAGGAAATCAGCGGCACCTGCGTCAAAGGCGAAAGCGGTGTCGACATGATTGACAGCATGACTCTGATCTTTGCTGATGGCAAGGCAGCAACCCTGCATGCTACAGCCATGGGCCCTGCAGACCGTAATGGCATTATCTACGGTGACAAGGGCTATATGGTGGTTACCAACATCAACAATCCTGAAAAGGTTGAGATCTTCAATGCTGACCACAAGAAGATTGAAGAACTGCCACTGCCAGAGCAGGTCTCCGGCTATGAGCATCAGGTAATCTCCTGTCTCAAGGCCATCAAGGAAGGCGCCATTGAGTGTCCGGAAATGACTCATCAGGAAACCCTTGATGTCATGCGTGTCATGGACAGCCTGCGCACACGCTGGCACATCCACTACCCATTTGAATAAAAGCCGCTATCACGGCTAAACCAGCCAAACAAGGGAGGACTACCATTCCCCATGATGATGGCAGCCCTGCTACAGCTCAGGGCACGTCACGCTGGCTTGCCCTCCCCAGCACATCCTTGCTCATGCCTGCTGGCCTGAGCGCGTATGCAACCATGCACCTTTGCATGCAGATGCCTCAACCGCCGTTCTGAACGTCATCAGGCATGAGCGTATGCCTGAACATATGCCTCGACCGACGTACCAAACTCCGGCAGGCATGAGCGTATGCCTGCCATATGCCTCGACCGACGTACCAAACTCCGGCAGGCATTAGCGTATGCCTGCCATATGCCTCGACCTACGAACTAAACGCTGGCAGGCATGAGCATATGCCTGCACATATGCCTCGACCGACGAACTAAACGCCGGCAGGCATGAGCATATGCCTGCTAATGCACCTGGCCACCTCATGGCAGTGCATCTCCCATTTATTACTCTCCTGGCGCTTTTATACCCTCCCCACATGCCCCCAGCTCCTCTATGCATGCCAGTGCTGTCGCCTGCAATACATCGCCAACTAAACACATACAAGATTTTAAATGTATTATCGTGATGCACAATATGACGCCCCACGCTGCTTGCGCATGTTTCAGGACTGCAGTCTGTTCGATTCCTGTCCAGGTAGCAATGACGTGCTCATTATTTGTAAAAGCTGTCTGATTAGTTGTAATATCGGCACCTGTTTACCATGCTGGGCTTTATGTCCTGCCGGTATTAATGCGGCCTGAACTGACCGCCGCACAGGATCTGTTTTGGAGGGCATTATGTCCCTTATGGAAATCATATTTACAGCACTGGCATTGTCTGTACGGCAAACCGATGAAGGATATGCCTCTCAAAAATAATTGAAATTAATTGACTTTTAAAATAACCAGTGTTAGTTGTTGAGGCGTATTTGCCAAATATTGGCTTATTTATGCCTTTATTGGCTCGTAGTTGTTCATAAAGTAGTTTCGTATGACGTACTCAAACAATCTACTAACCCTCATGCTGCTCATGCGATTTAGTGTGAAGCTGTAAGAGACAGGAGTGGACTTGCCTTTTGACAGACT
>NZ_JALKIL010000064.1 GCF_023051105.1 Anaerobiospirillum sp. NML120449
ATGAAACAGGCATCAAAATCAGTGATGCCCAGATGAAATCGATAGACATGGAACCCATTGGGCCATTTCCTCTCTGGAACTATCGAATCAATGGTTTTAAAAGATCAATTTAATTGCTTACAGTTCCATACTGCACAAGTGCTTAATATTGCTCAAAGGCATGCGCCAACTTCACACTGTAGATTACTTAAATGTGTGCATGTATTTTTTATGGTCACCTGAGTGAGACACTTTCTAAAATATTTATAATTAATCTTACCTTACCTTACCTTACCTTTTACATACTGACATTGAGCATTAATGAGCTGTGCACAGCGTGCTAACAGGGCGTGGAGTTCTTCAGCGCATGAAGCGTGCTCAGTGTATGAATTGCGTAGTGTATTAGCAGTGTCCGCTTATGCTGACAAAAAGCAAGAAGGAAGGAAGGAAGGAAGGAATAAGGAGCATGGAGTATGGTGGAGGACGGGCGGAGTAGTGGTGCCTTAAATGCTGGCCGGGGATACGACAGCAGCGGTAATGATGACATCTGGTTTTACTAAACAAAAAGGCCGGTGCTGCTGGGCAGTTCCGGCCTTTTGTCTTGTGTATGATGCCGCTGCGCTGTGGCAGCGGCATTTTGTGTGTTTATTCTTTCCTGCTGCTGCAGCTTACGATTAACGGGCCAGAGCAGAAAGGATGTCGGTCAGACGGTTATTGGCTATGTCGATATGACGGGCCAGAGCGGCTACGTGGTTAGGCATCATGGCGTCGCCCACCTTGTTGCCACCTGCGGTGATGTACAGCGGATCGAACTCCTCAATGTACTCAAAGCGCTTTAAGGCTTCCTGCACGTTCTCAGCACCACCACGCTCGGCTACAGTGCCGTCTACGGCCAGCAGAGCACGGAAGAGATTGCCGGTTACAGCACATACGCCCTTGGCAAAGTAGATATTGTTATCGGAGTTGAAGTGGCCGATGTTGTTGTCATTGAGCATGCCCAGAGCAAAGTCGGTCATGTGGATAGCGTACTTGACTATGCTGTATACGTCATCAGACTTCATGTTGTAAACACCGGCGTTCTTGGCGTCGGTACCTACAGAGGCAGCCCAGTCAGCCCAGTTCTTGATACCCTGACGGTACTTGCCCTCAGCGTCATAGACAAAGAGGAAGCCCCAGGCATTTTCTGAGTAGCTGAAGTAGCGGGAGGTGGCATCAGCAAGGCGCTGATCAATGGTGTCACGGTTACCGTAACGGGCAACTTCCTTGGCAATGACATCGGAAGCTGGACGGGTTGCATAGATTACACCGCGCTGGTAATTGGTGGTGTTATCAATAACCCATGGAGAAATCAGGTCATTTGGCAGGAAGCCAAAGAAAGAGGACAGCTCCTGATCAAGAGCCCAGGTAAGGCCCTGAGCAATGATGGTGGCGCGCTGCTGCTCAGTTGCAGTGCCATCTACTGGCTCAGGATTGAATGGCTTGCTGCCAGCAGTGCTGAACAGGCCTACAGCCAAGATCCATAATAAGACCAGGCCTGCGATACCGCCCAGTCCATAGCGTACAGTTTTAATCTTATCCATCAAATCACCCCTGAATAAAGGTCCTTAAGCATGTAAAAGGACCAGCAAAATTATTGTTCCTATGGAGCCGGGCGCTCAAACAAAACAGTAAGGGCCCTGATGCTTTTCCTGACAGCTGCATTGGCAGAAATATTTACCGGGGCAGAACCGGTACATCAGATAAGCTGTCCAGCCTTTCAGTTGCTTGAATAAGGCAGAAGCTGATTACCTGGCGAGAAATGCAGCATATTACATGCACTGTGCATGTATGCTTGTTCATATATTAACACTGCATACTTAGAAAATAATGAGCTGACTGAAAATGCCCGGGCACGCCAATGCCCCTACATCCCCCTAACTCCCGGCACTGTCTCCCGTCATAGCGCCCGCCCAGAGCACCATCACCATGGGGCAGACCGCCAGTATTAACGGGCGTATCCATCATTAGAATATCGTTTCTTCCCATGCGATGGCCACGGCTGAATACCGTCCCAGGCAGCCCTTGCGATATACAGGCCACTGTTACGCATTCAGACCGGTGCTACGAATTCAGGCCATTACTACGCATTCAGACCGGTACTATGCATCCGGGATAGTGCTCCGCATGCCGGCCACGGCTCGGCATACGGGCCTGCCCCGGTGCCGCACCTTAGTCTTAATGGGATCAGGCTATGGTCATTAGTGCCTTAACCTGGCGTACAGTACGTCATGAAGATGCCGCTGCAGGCTGCTCATACGCAGTACAGTGCTGTACGGCATAACTGTGACTTAAAGGTGAAAGTGAAGCCACATCCGGTGCGCAGGCCTTTTGACGGTGCAATACTGTGATGCAGATCTTTGGCGCCAGTATAATTATCTCCTACAATTCATGGTCATCAGCCTTGCAGGGCTGCCCATCAGGCCAGCAGACATACAGGACAGCTAAGGACACGCCACCCTGCTCAAAGGGCGTTCAGGTCCATGAGGAAATATGTGGCACCATTGCATGAGCACTGGCCAATGCAGGCAGAGCTCATGCACTTTGAATAACCTTTGCTGTGCCATAAGTGGCCGTTTGTGCCCCTTTTGAAGACCTTATCTTTCACAGTACGGCTCTGGTTTAATATAGACATGTTCCGTATCTGTACCTGCGTCAGCAGCTGCGCATGGGACTGCAGCTGTACGAGGCTGCACTGCGCCAGCAGCTGCGCAGGGGTGCAGTGGCAGCAGTGCTGACCCGTGCAGACTTCAGGATTGCTGTCTGCAGGATACCCATCAGAGATGGCGCAGGAGACAACCGGCCCTGCAACTTCATTTTGCACAACATCATGCTCGGACTTTTAGGTCCGGCTGTAATCAGGCAAAAATTATGGATAACTTACTTCCCTACAACTGTGACATGGTTGAGCACCAGGTGCTCCAGGATCAACATCAGCTATGCGGTACTTCTTACCGCGCCTCCCTCACCTCTGTCCACCCACAGGGCCGCTCAGTGTTAAACCGCATGGCTCAGACTGCCGGCAGCATCTGGCGCAGCGTGCGCATGGCTGCCATTATCACCGGCGGTGCTGCCCTCATGAGCGTAAGCGTATGTGCCTCAGCCGCTCCAGCTACAGATAAAAGCGATACCGCCGCCAAAGCCGAGACTGAGCTTTACGTATTTAACTGGTCTGACTATATCGACCCTTCTGTTATTACTGACTTTGAAAAAGAGTACGGCATCAAGGTTCACTACGATGTCATGTACTCCAATGAGGTGCTTGAAGCCAAGCTCATGGTAGGCAAGAGCGGCTATGACATCATTGCCCCTTCCCTGCATGTTTTAAAGCGCCTTGGCGAGGCTGACCTGCTGCTGCCTCTTGATAAGAAGCAGCTGCCAAATCTCAAGCACATGGACAAAGGCAAGATGGCCAAGGTAGCCACAGTTGATGAGGGTAATACCTACGGCATTCCTTATATGGAGCTGTCCACCGGTCTTGCCTATAACGAGCGTAAGGTTGCCGAGATTATGGGCCCTGACTTCAAGGTTGACTCCTGGGACGTGCTCTTTAAGGAAGAGAATCTCAAAAAGCTCTCCCAGTGTGGCGTAGCATCCCTGGACAGCCCGTCAGACATGCTCTGTACTGCTCTTATCTACATGGGCCGTGATCCTGAGTCCCAGAACAAGCAGGACTACCGTGATGCCGCTGAGCTGCTCAAGGTTATGGGCAAATACGTACGTTACTTCCACAGCGCCCAGTATTCAAACGATCTGGCTGCCGGTGAAATCTGTATTGCTCCGGCATGGGCCGGTGATGCTCAGCTGGCCAATCAGCGCTCTCTTGAGGCCAAAAAGGATAAGATTGTCTATGTAATTCCTAAAGAGGGAGCCCTGATGGGTTATGACATGCTGGCCATCACCCGTGATGCCACCAATGTCAAAAACGCTCACCTGTTCTTAAATTACATCATGCGTCCTGAGGTCATTGCCAAAATCTCCAACTACGTTCGCTTTGCCAACGCCAATGCCGATGCCACACCTCTGGTTGATCCGGAAATTACCTCCAATCCAGGCATCTACTATGACGCCCAAACTCTCAAGCGCATGCACATTGTGGTACCTCCTGCCAAGGTTGAGCGCCTCATGACCCGCACCTGGAACAATGTTGTTTCCGCCTCTGCCGGCAAATAATTCCACTGCCCACAGCCCCTGCCCTGTCCCGCTACGGTAAGCTAAGGACAGGCAGCCCCCAGGGTACTGTTCTGGCCACAGTTCTGAGGCAGCCCCTCTCATGGACCTGCAAGCATAACCAGGACTGGCCACCATCAGGCAAGCCATTGAGCAGCCCGCTGAGCATCTTTGTGCTGGCGGGCTGCTTTGTTTGTGGGCGTCAGTGAGCGCAGACCCGGCCTTTTTTGGACAGATCATGCAAACAATGTTACATTATCATCGATGCAGCAGCCGCCCTCAAAGCGCCTGCAGCTATGGTTTTTCATTATTTCCCGTCTGACCATAAGCATAAGATCTTCACCTGAACTCACAGATATTCTGTAAGGCCAAAATCCCCATTCTGCACCGGGAGTTACTGGCAGCTGCTTGTCGCCAGCTGTCCGTTACAGGCCATAAAGCCTCAAAGCATGTATCTCATCTTTGCAGGTTAATGAGTGACCAGTAAGCCTTGTACATATCAGCGCCGGCCATAAGGCAACAGCTGCTCCAGCCCGCTGCAGCCCTCTCCAGCTGCCAGGCACAAACAAGCCCCGACATGTAAGTTGAAAGGTCAGTCCCTGCAGCACCATGGCCTTGAGAGCTCACAGGCTCATTCAGGAAAAGCCTGGCCAGTCCCGGCCATGACAGGCACGCCTGTCATGCCAGGCACGCTCTGTCTTAGCGTGCATGAGCTGCAAGGCCAGTACGCGTTACCCTTTCAGGTTTACCTGCCTCACTGTAGAAGCCTTATGCTCACAGTGCCAGACACAGGCACAGAGGTACCCCGCATGATTTATACCGTTACCACCTCTCCATCTCTGGACCTGCTCATGCAGCTGCAGACACCACTGTGCGTCGGTCAGAATAATCGAGCGATTAAAGAAGAGCTGCGCCCTGGTGGTAAGGGTATCAACATCTCCATCATGCTCTACAACCTGGGAGTTACCTCTACAGCCTTTGGCTTTGTAGCCGGTTTCTCAGGCGATGAGCTCATGCGTCTTACTGCCGCTACCGGCGTAAAGACAGGCTTTATCCGCGTCCGTCGTGGCCGTACCCGTATCAATGTGCGTATCAAGGAGCAGCCTGCCCAGACCAGCATCAACGGTCTTGGTCCTGAGGTCAGCGCCGATGATATTCAGTACCTGGTGCGCAAGATCTCCGGCCTTACCTCTGATGACTATCTGGTGCTGGCAGGCATGGTACCTCCATCTCTGCCTCAGGATATCTACGCTACCTTCTTTGAAAGCCTTAAGGACGGTTCTCAGCCTAAGGTAATAGTTGATGCCCCGGCAGATCAGCTCAAGTACGTACTCAAGTACCAGCCATTTTTAATCAAGCCTAATCTCAAGGAGCTGGGCGATTATCTGAATATGCAGATTACCGATGCCCGCAGCGCCCTTGAGGCCTGTCAGCGCCTGCAGTCTGAAGGTGCCCGCAATATCCTGGTATCACTGGGTCGCCATGGCGCCATTTTCATGGATGAACACCACAACGCTCTGCGCATTGCAGCCCCAGGTGGCGAGCTTATTGACCGTACCGGTGCCGGTGACTCCATGATTGCAGGCTTCCTGTCAGACTATATCGAGCACCATAATCTTGAAAGCGCCGCCTATATGGCTGTAGCCACAGGTTCAGCTACGGCTACCACAGACGGCATTGCGACCAGAGAAATGGTACAGGAGCTGCGCTCTCAGATGACAGCTACTACAGCCGACTGGAGCGAATCTCTAAGCTGAACCGTGCCCAGCCAGAATTTGACTGTACGCTCTGATCCATCGCACGCTCAGCCACCAGACCTGCCGAAGCGGCCGTGCCATGACCGGAAATTTATAAACATCAATTTATTTGTTCAAAGCGCAAAAAAGCCCCGGATCATTGAGAGCCGGGGCTTTTTTGTGTCCCTGCAGGAGGGGACGCAGCCGGTCAGGCTGTTATCAGGACCGTTACACTGGAGACAACGGCCTGAATATGCAGGGGCTGAAAATTAGCCCTTTACTACCTTGGCGATTGCGTCAGCCAGGTAGTCAACGTTATCGTCGTTGATACCGGCTACACACATACGGCCTGAACCTACGATGTAAATACCGTACTCAGCACGCAGCTGATCAACCTGCTCCTTGGAAAGGCCGGAGAAGGAGAACATGCCGTTCTGCTTGACGATGAAGTCAAAGTCACCGGCACCGGCATCCTTGAGCTTCTGGGCCAGCAGGGTACGCATGCGGTGCATGCGGACACGCATTTCAGCCAGCTCCTTCTCCCACATGGCGCGCAGCTCAGGGTTGGACAGAACGGTAATAACTACCTTCTCACCGTGGGCTGGAGGGTTGGAGATAGCACAGCGGATAGCCAGCTTGATCTGTGACAGGGTGTTAGTGCCCTGCTCTTTGGTAGCAGCTACGCAGGTTAAAGCACCGACACGCTCGTTGTACATGCCGAAGTTCTTGGAGTAAGAAGAGGCAATGATTACTTCGCTGTTGAGCTCAACAATCTTGCGTAAGCCGTAAGCGTCTTCATCAATACCCTCACCAAAGCCCTGGTAGGCAAAGTCAATTAATGGCAGGAGCTTCTTGCGGGCCAGGAAGGCAGCCAGCTCGTCCCACTGCTCTTTGGTTGGGTCGATACCGGTTGGGTTGTGGCAGCAGGCGTGGATGATAACAACATCACCCTCGCTGGCCTGCTCGAGGGTATCGAGCATGCGGTCGAAAGCCAGAGCGTGAGCAGCACGGTCGTAGTATGGGTAACGCTCGGTCTTAAGGCCGGCAGCCTCTACGATCTGGAAGTGGTTGCCCCAGGTAGGATCGGAGATCCATACACGGCTGGCAACGTGGTTCTGGTAGATAAAGTCAGCGGCAATACGTAAGGCACCGGTACCACCAGGGCAGTGGCAGGTTACGGCACGGCCATCGTTTACCAGAGCGTGGTCACGGCCGAATAATAACTCACGGGTTAACTGGCCGTACTCAGGCAGACCGGAAATTGGCAGGTAGGACTTGGATACTTCAGTGTCAACGAGGATCTTTTCAGCTTCCTTAACACACTTTAAGACTGGAGTAACTCCGGTCTCATCCTGGTAGACGCCTACACCCAGATTAACTTTTTTAGGGTTGGTATCAGCCTTAAAAGCATCGGTTAAGCCAAGAATTGGATCTGCAGGAGCTAATTCCAAGTGATCAAAAAACATATATACATCCCTGACATTGAGCATCTCAAGATGCTGCAATCATTCAAAATTCAGAGCCTGTGGCCCTGTAAACAGCGCCTATCCATGAACCTGACTGCCGTTAGCTCAAAGCTTTAAGACAGGTCAGCGGCACTCGAGGGTGGCAACATGCCGGCAAATATCAGGACTGCAGTCCCGCTCTTGCCTTTGCCCTGCACAGTGCAAGGATAATAAGACTGTCATGTGTCAAAAAAGCTATGTAAGCCAGTCAACACGGCGCATGCAGACAGCAAGTGCTGAAGCTGCAGCGTATAACTGTGGACAGTCCTGCGCTCATATCCGGTTCCATCCTGTAATCAGCATATGGAACACTGTGAGCTGTGTGCCGCAACAGCCGTGCAGGCAGTGCACACACGAGTGCGTCTATTATATGCAAGTCTTACTATATTCAGGCCCTTTATCCCAAAATTTGGGCATAGCCTTGAGGCATGCTCCTCAAGCAGGCACAAGGGCGTGAATCTCATAAACACGCTGTTCAGCGACTATATCACGCATAAAGTCCCAAAAAACAGCCATAAAATACCAGAAAACAGTGCACCAAATTAGTTCAATATCGGACTTTACCTCACCTCAAATCCCACCACTTTCCCATAAATTGCGCGTTATGCCTCATTACCATGCCACCCAGGCCCTGCTCCGCCCCAGCAACACAACACCATCCCCACCCTGTCACTCAGCGCAGAGCCCAGGTCAGAGTCAGGACCATGGTCAAGGGCATGGGCAGGCAGATGCAGGGACAGCAGCTTAAGCCCCGTCCGCCAGACTGACTCCATCCCGGTCACATGACGCCATGACGGCATAACGGCCGCTCTGACTACCCAGCACCGTATGGAGCAATGTCCCGGCAGGAACACCAGCCCATGCTACGGCATGAGAACCAGTCCCGGCCCCGGCATGAGCACCAGTCCAGGCCCCGGCATGAGCACCAGTCCAGGCCCCGGCATGAGCACCAGCCCAGGCCCCGGCATGAGCACCAGTCCAGGCCCTGGTATGAGCACCAGTCCAGGCCCCGGCATGAGCGCCGTCGCAAGCAAGGCAATGATCTCCGGCACAGGCACCGGCCACAGCAGCGCAGGCTTAAGTAAGGCATCCATAAAGCAGCAATCCAGCTCCCGAAACTGTGTCCGGAAAGCTGGATTGCAATTAATTAAGGCATACCTGGTTTAAGAAGCCAATCTGGCTCCGAGGCTGCCTTCTGGCAGTCAGTGATCATCATGCATGAGCTGCATTATGGATTTTAGAGCGGTCACGCTCCATGGACAGAGTATGCTCGTAAATGCGCTTTGCTGACTTCTGCCAGGCAAGTGACTTCCAGCGCAGCACCATGGCTATGCCACGGAACCACTCATCAGCTGTAAAGCCAATCCATACGCCCATCAGGCCCCACTCAAGGTACAGGCCCAGGTAGCAGCCCAGCGGCACTGAAATACCCCACATGGAAATAATGGCCATGATCATTGGGAAGCGGGTATCACCAGTTGCACGCAGCGAGTTGATGATAATGACGTTTAAGATACGTCCCGGCTCCTGGAACACAGTAATGATAAAGAGGGTAGAGGCCAGGGCCATAACCTCAGGATCACTGGTAAAGAGGGAGATCAGCAGCGCACCTGTGCCCAGTGGCATGGAGAAGGTGAGCAGAATGGTTACCACCTCACCAATCTTGACGCTGCGAATGAGCTGGCGATTAGCCAGATCAAGCTTCATGGCGCCGGTATAGTGAGCCACCAGCAGCTCAGTACCCATACCAATGGAAGCGCTGAAGAGCATCAGCACCTGCACAATCTGGAAGTAAATGCCGTGGGTTGCCAGCTGCATGGCGCCCATAGAGGCAATCACACCGGTCATGAACATGTACTGAGTGTGCCATGACAGGTTCTCACCGGCTCCTGGCAGACCAATGCTCAGGATAGATTTGATTACATTGCGGCGGAACACAAACATGAAGCGTGGAATGATGCGGGTATTGGTACGGGCAATAATCAGCGGTATAAAGACCAGACAGCCGATGGTACGTCCAATCACAGTACTCATGGCCACGCCCTCAACGCCAAGCACTGGTACCCCCAGATAGCCAAAGAGGAAAAGGGTATTACCAATCACAGTAAGCACGTTTACCAGCATGGAAACGTACATGGCATCACGGGTACAGTTATGAGCACGCAGAATAGCTGAGCCTACCAGACAGATTGCCAGTGGCAGGAAGGACAGTGACAGAATCTGCAGATAGTTGTGCGAACTGGCCTTAATCTCCTCAGGCACCTGCATGATGTCCACTATCAGTCCTGTCGAGAAGAAGATAGCCGCAGATACCAGCGTACCGATAATCAGGTTGACGCCCAGCCCCACGTGAATAATGCGGCGCGCCAGGCGTTTGTTATTGGCACCCAGAGCCTGGGCACATACTACGCACACACCGATATTAAAGAAGTTGAAGATGATCAGGGCAAGGTCAAACACCTGATTGCCAATGGTCAGCTCAGCCACAGCCTTTACCGAAACCATGCCCACCATGATGGTATTGATGATGAGGGTGGCAAAGTGCAGGGACAGGTCAATGAAAATTGGCCAGGTGAGCGACAGCAGCGAACGCTTAGGTTCCTGCAGGTCGAGCTTGTTAATACTCTTGTCCAGCTCGGCATCAAGGCGCTCAACCTCAGCAGGTGAGGCTGTGGCCGACAGCTCACTTTGCTGATTGTAAACATCAACATTGATATTGCTGTTACCTGCGGCAGCTGCAGCTGCAGCAACAGCCGCTGCCTCCTGAAGCTTGCGGTTACCACCGGCCTCAGCTGTCATCACAGCCGCAATACGGGCCGCCTCAAGAGCCTGAGTATTGGATGCAACCACAATTGGAGCAGCAGCCTGCACGCCTACACGTGCAGCCTCATCAAGGTCAAAATTCCAGTTAACCTCGGCTCCATCACTGCCAGCTGGCCATGAGGCTTCCTCAGCATCATAGTAAAAGCTGCCCCTGCCATGAGAGCCCTGCGGGCCACTGGAGCCCAGTGAGCCACTGGCTCTCTGCCCTTCATTAGCCTGACCGGCGCCTGCTGCAGCTCCAGCTGCGCCTGCCGCGCCAGCTGCCGCACCTGACGGTGCGACACCGGCATCATTACTTTGAGTATAGTCCTGAGCCAGGTCCTTAAGGCGGGCCTGATCGTTGAGCATCAGAGCCTCATTGAGATCTGATGCCTGAGAGATACTCTGGGCAATAACCCTTTCTTCAGCTGCTGTCAGCGGGGCATGCAGACCATCTGCTCCTGCCTTGTCTGACCTGGATGTGCCCTGTGCCTGTACAGGGGAAACAGCAGTTAAATCCTGTGCGGATTCTTCCCTGGTCTGTTGCTTCTCTTGCATATGCATTATCGAAACACTCAAAAAAGAAGAGTAAAACTTAAAACTGTTGCAGCGCCTGATGCGCTCCTGAAAAGAAATCTGTAACGACTGAGACTGTCTGCACGTTCTGGACGCCATTGATACAGGGTCATGCGCCCGGCTCCCTCCGCCCTTCGCACTGCGCCCTCTGCGCAGCTCTGCGCAGCTGGCGCCTTCATACACTCTTAAGCTCTTATGCTCCTGCCTGACCTTTGCTGAACAGTCAGCCCTTATCGGCCTGTACTGCCAGGCCCTGTCGGGCCCTGTCAGGCCCTGCACTGACCGCATTAACCTTCTGCAGCCACCTGCATACTCACCTGACAGCTCAAACCAGCGCAGACGCTGAGCGCATATGCTGTTGCTATCAGTCCTGCCGGCCCGCATGACCGTACAAAGGCATGCGGGCCCGTGCACGGACAGTGCGCACATGATGAGTCTTTTGGCTTTCTGGTTGCTGGCCCGGCTTCAGGGCACAAGACCAATGGGATATAAACTTGAAAGCAGCCCGGTATTTTTAAGGCTGTGGTATGAAGAAGGGGATAAATAACACTTCCGAGCACGACGTGGCACAGTCACGAATATCGGCTCATAACCCAGGCTTTCACTGCCCCGGGCATGGCATATTTCCACTGTTAATGACTTCGTTTCTGGCGTGATTATAGCCACAAATATGACAGCGATAACGTTTTCGTAAAAATATTCTTTATTGACCTTTCAGGGGCTGAAAACGGCGCACAATATTTGTGCATCGTCAGGAATCAAATCTGAAATAACCGCACTGCCAATGGCTATTGGACGCCATTTTTTATCAGACATTCCCAATAAGCCTGGGATTACGCACCATTTTGCCAATGATTCATTAATATGCCCCCACTGTAAAAGATGAAAAAACCGGTAACAGTATGCAATTTTTGCATTCTTTAAAAAGTACACTGTATTGCTCTACTGTATTAACATGCGAACAACAATTGGGGCACAGAAAGCACATGATGTATCAGCACCATGACATCCAGCCTCGCCGCAGCTCAAAAATCACAGTCTCATGCCCGTCTGCCTGCAATATCGCCCTCCAGATCCAGAGTCGACAAAAGTCACGAGCCAATGCTGAGCCAGCCACAGGCCAATGAACACAAAAGAGGCTGCCCACAACTGTCCTGTTTAAGTCCAGGCACAACGCTCATATAAAACATGGACTGCAAAATGAGCAGAGGCTCCTTGAGATGATCTCAAGGAGCCTCTGATTAAAGCTCACCATGATGAGCCGGCCCGGCAGAACTTGTGCCGCACATTCACATTGCCGCTGCCCCAGCGGCTGTCCCAGCGGCGGCCCTGACGGGCGCTCCTTCCACAGGAAGAATGCTGGCATATGCTGGCATATGCCTGCTTCTGGAGGCTGCCTGGATGAGCCAGGGGGCTTGGGACAGCTCTGGGGCATGATTGGGGATTAGACGTGCTCCATCAGGTCCTGAACGGTAAGGGCAACACCGTCAGAAATAATAGCGTGCAGCAGACAGGCGGTAACTGAGACTACATCCACATCAGCTGACAGGTCGCGGCCCCAAAGGGTGGTGTCACCCAGTACAGCGCTGACAGTGAAACGGGCTGTGGCCTCGCTCTTCTGATAGTGGCTCCAGGCCTGTTGCATGCGCTCAGCCAGTGCGGAATCATCCTTAAAGCTTACTGACTTGCCATCAGAGCATCTGACCTCAATGTCACAGCTGGAAGCTGCATGCTGATAAAGCGCAGTCCAGGCTGCCAGGGCAAAGCACAGCTTTCTAGGTACTACACCACGGGATCGGGCGTCGAGCAGAGAAGGTATCAGGTGCTCCTTAACCTTGAGTGAGGCATGCTCAAGAACCTCTGGCAGAGCATATTTGAGGTCATTGTCAGCAAGACGCTCAATGGCCTCATCCACCCAGGCACCAGGCAGATCGGCGCCGGTAGTCAGCACTGGAACAACTTCATCTTTAATGACACTTCGACCATAGCTGCCCAGTCCCTTGTCGGCCATTACATCGCACAGATTCTCCATGGAGATGAGCAGACCGGCAGGGGCCAGAGCCATCATACCGCCATCAATGACACGGCTGCGACGCAGAGCAAATGGAGTTACATCAGCTGTGGTCTTGACGTTGAGACCCACCTGATCAAATGGCAGCTCCTTTAAAATTTCCTCTCCACCCTGCAGTACGAGCTCATGCACGGTCTGACCGCAAACCATGTTGAAATCTTCGTAGCCCAGCTGATTCCAGTACTGGCAGTCAACAGGCTCAGGATAGCCACTGACAATACGGTCAGCACAGGTATTCACAAAGCGGCAGTCACTGTCGAGCCAGGCTGTGAAAGAATCACCGCAGTTCTGCTCGGCAGCATGGCGCAGCACCAGATCACGAAGACGACTGCCATTGTCCTCAACAGACTCACATGGAATTACCCACAGTCCGGCAGCACCTGCCTTGAAGCGCTCAAAGAGAATGGCGCACAGCTGTCCTGAGAAGGTATCAGGACAGACATCGGTATTAAAAGGCTGCTCTGATTTGAAGACCATGCCGGCTTCGGTGGTATCAGAAAAAACAAACTTTACCTGGGCATCCATGGCAGCGCCCATGACAGCCTCCCAGCTATCACGAGGATTAAGCACTGAGGCAATTGAGTTAATGACGGCAGCCTCCTCCAGCTGGCCGCCCTGCACCCTGCCGTGCAGCAAAGTGGTATACAGGCAGTCCTGCTTTTTGAGCAGCTCTACAGGACATACGGGTCCCTGAGGCTGGGCATCAGCTGCAGCAGCTGCCGGTCCACGGCGTACCGGCATTTCCCTTGCGCCTTTGACATCATCAGTGACAGTAAGGGTACGGCCATTAAAGACACCTTCCTTATTGGCTTTGAAAATGAGCCAGTCGATCAGACCACGGGCCTTGCCGCCATCACCAAATACCAGAGCACGTACCGGAAGCTGAGACCTCTTGTCAGGTCTGATGGAGAAACTGATACTCTTCATAAATACCTCAAAGCAGATAATCCTCATTACCCTCTTCAACTGAATGCAGCACAGCCAGGCCGTCGCCACAGCTGCAGCGCAGCTGAAGTGCAACTGCAGATCAACAGCATCTGCGCAGCGACAGCTGCACAACGACAGCTGTTGGCTATGCGGCTGAATGTGGCCGTTGAGGCTGTCAGTCAAAGGCACGCCTGAGCGTGCGGGCACCATATCAATGATACGACCCGCATCTCATGCGAACAAGACAAAGGTATCAAAAAGACGGTTCTTACTGCCATGCAATGCCCGGTTTGTGAGCCCTGTCGTTACCAGAGCTTCCAGGGATGAAGGGAATCAGGCCATGGCGTTGATTGAGCTGGGCATTGCCGCCGTCATCGTGGCGCACAGTTGATATTAGCCGCAGACTCAGAGCCATTGGAGCTGCCAGCTGCGCTGCGGCGTATGACAGACGAGGTCTTGCGGCTGGCAGCGCTCTTGAGGCTGCAGGCCGGATATTTATTGAGAAAATCGGGGATTTGGAGGTATTGAGCGGCGGCGGATGCCGCCTGGCCCGGCCGGACCACGAATGTGGTACGGGCGGGCCGGAGAGATGAAAATGAGGGGTGCAGAAACGAAAAAACCGCCTCTGGGGCGGTTTCTTCTTTTATTCATAACCTGGCGATGACCTACTCTCACACAATCGTACGTTGCACTACCATCGGCGTGACTGCATTTCACTTCTGTGTTCGGAATGGGGACAGGTGGGACTACAGCACTATGGTCGCCAGGAAAACTGGTGGACTATATTGCAATCTTGACATCAGTATAAGTGGCGGAACGGACGGGAATCGAACCCGCGACCTCCTGCGTGACAGGCAGGCATTCTAACCGGCTGAACTACCGCTCCGCATTTAAAAATTAAGTCTGGCGATGACCTACTCTCACACAATCGTACGTTGCACTACCATCGGCGTTACTGCATTTCACTTCTGTGTTCGGAATGGGGACAGGTGGGACTACAGCACTATGGTCGCCAGACA
>NZ_JALKIL010000065.1 GCF_023051105.1 Anaerobiospirillum sp. NML120449
TAATTGTTACGGCTGCTCATCAGTGGCAGCCTGAATATCTGTAAGGGGGCCATTTTTTCAGCGTGTGAGCCGGGGCCTTGTTAATTGTTACGGCTGCTCATCAGTGGCAGCCTGAATATCTGTAAGGTGGCCCCTTTTACAGCATGTGACCCGGGGCCTTGTTAGTTGCTATGGCTGCTCTGTGCGCCACAGGTGCGGAATAAAAACCGGCATCCGCACTCATCATGTTTATGACATATCCTCTTGTTATTGCAGTGTGCCCGGGCATAGCCATGTGCTCACTGCAATAACAAAAAGACACATCTTTGAGCCAAATAGCTCCTCAAAACTCGAAAAACCATCAAAAACAGGAAAAGATCCTGAAAACCGCCACAAAGGTCTTAAAACTCCTCAAAAAAGGAAAACAGCTCAAAACGCCTCAAAGCTCCCTGTTGACGGTGCTGCAGGCTGCAAACTCTACTTTACGCCTGGGGCATGGCAGTGCTGGCGCTGCTGGCGCCGGAGCTGCTGCCCGCAGGGCTGGTGCAGCCAGGGGCTGCATAGCCGTGGGACCTTCTGATGGTTTACCTGCAGAGCCCCGGGACTGTAGCGTGCATCCCGGGGAACGTGGTGTAAAACCACCTGGGTTAATGATTTATTCGGATTGCTTACTTGTTCTGCTCAGCATTCTCGGCAGCGGCTTCAGCAGCAACCTGAGCCTTCTGGGACTTCTCACTGAAAGAGGTGATGAGAAGCAGCAGGACAGAGATTAAAGAGCCACCAATTAAGATACCGAAACCGGCATCCCAGCCAAAGTGCTCAACAGTCCAGCCCATCAGAGCAGATGCGGCTACGGAACCACCGAGGTAGCCGAACAGACCGGTGAAGCCTGCAGCGGTACCGGCAGCCTTCTTGTGAGAAATCTCAAGGGCGTGCAGACCGATCAGCATAACTGGACCGTAGATTAAGAAGCCGATGGTAATCATGCACAGCATGTCAATGCCAGGATTGCCAGCTGGATTGAGGTAGAACAGAGCTGTTGCTGCAGTTACCAGACCCATGAAGACAACACCGGTAATGGCGCGGTTGCCCTTGAATACCTTGTCAGATACCCAGCCGCAGAACAGGGTGCCTGGAATACCGGCATACTCGTAGAAGAAGTAGGCCCAGGAAGAGGTGTCGAGGGTCATGTGCTTTACTTCACGCAGGTAGGCAGGGGACCAGTCAAGAACACCGTAGCGCAGCAGGTAAACGAATACGTTGGCAAAAGCGATCATCCACAGGGCCTTGTTAGGGAAAACATAGGTCATGAAGATCTGCTTGGCAGTCAGCTCCTGCTCGTTCTTTTCAGAGTAGTCGGCAGGGTAATCGTTCTTGTATTCCTCAATTGGTGGCAGACCACATGACTGAGGGGTGTCACGCATGGTTATGTAGGCAAATACGGCCACAATGAAAGTACCGATAGCCGGCATGTAGAAAGCACTGTGCCAGTCACTGAAGAGGTACATGCCCCAGAGGAACAGCAGAGGTGGCAGACCGCCGCCAATGTTATGAGCACAGTTCCATACGGATACAATGCCGCCACGCTCCCTGTGGGACCACCAGTGAACCATGGTTCGGCCGCATGGAGGCCAGCCCATACCCTGGAACCAGCCGCACAGGAACAGCAGTACGAACATTACTGTGATAGAAGAGGTAGCCCATGGAACCAGTCCCATCAGCAGCATGATGCCACCTGACAGAATCAGACCCAGTGGTAAGAAAACACGAGGGTTTGATCGGTCAGAGAAAGATCCGGAAATAAACTTGGAAAAGCCGTATGCAATGGAAATTGCTGACAGAGCGAAGCCTAAATCGGCTTTTGTAAATCCCTCTTCCTGAAGGTAAGGAATGGCCAGTGCGAAATTTTTTCGTACAAGATAATAGGCTGCATAACCGACAAATATGCCGATGAAGATCTGCCAGCGTAATCTTTTGTACAGTGGATCGATCTGATCAGCAGGCAGTCGCTCTATGTGCGGTGCCGGCTTTAAAAATGAGATCATTCAATTACTCCTTGCACCCCTGTAACTTTCAAAAAGTAGAAGAATAAGGCGTTTCTGACTTGAGCTCACTCAACAGTGCCGGTCAAGATTTTGATGGAATAACCATTAATTTCGACCTTTAACCGGCCTGGAACAATTGTTTTGTTACGAACATGATTTCGTAATTTTATAACTGCCGGGTCAGGCAGTTGTAATCCCAGGCGTCTTACACGCATCAGATAACGGGTGCATATCAACAACAAGAAACAGCCAACAACCCCATAAACTGGAGTAATTCAGGCACTCAGATAAGAGGTGAGCTGACAGGGGAACAGGAAAAACAAACTCCTGAAAGTCATCTTCTTATTCAGGTCAGTCGTACGGCGCCATGGCGCTGACAACTGCTCTGCCTGAGGCCAGATTGCGGTCTGGCTTAACCACAATTCAGTCAACGTGCTCAGCAAACAAAATGCACGTGAAGCAACCGGAAAAAAGTCAGGCCCGCAGCAGCTGGCGCTTGCGCTACGGCTCCTGCGGAGCCTTACTTTGTTTCAGGTTGGATTAGTCCTTATGCTTCGGGAGTCTCTCATTTGAACTCACGAAGGGCGGCACACTGCACTTTCTCCCAGGGGACATACTCTGGAAGTAACAAACATCGGGACTGCAGTCCCTGCTGTTTAATGCCGCACAGGCAGCAGCACGCTGCCTGAAATTCTGTGTCTTACCGCACCAGGCGGTCTTAAGCATGTGATGGCCCGTTTTCAGGAGGCGGGCCATGCAGTGCAGCTGATGCTGCACAAATTGTGTGGCTGCTGGCACACCAGCGCCTGCATCATCGACTGCTGATCAGCTGCATTATTAAAGGCGCACGCCAGGAAAACTGCAGCGCATTTCAGCTGCCTGGCCAGACTGGAGATGGTCGGGACGGTCAGACAGGGCAGGACATGGCAGTACATGCCTTGCCGGGACGGGCCTGATCGAGCCAGGCTGGAGCTGGCTTTACTGCCTGCCGGCGCTCTGGTTAAAAGATTCCTGTACCACGTACAGAGGGTGACGGGCGGTCTTGCCTGTGCCATTGGTCATCTGCAGACGGCAGATATTGCACTCACAGATACCGTAGTCGGCCTCTGATACGGTCAGCCTGTCACGCAGGTTAGTACCGATGACGTGGCCAATAGGAGCGGTTTCCTTCTTGTAGCCATAAACACCGGACAGACCGCAGCAACCAGCCTGCAGATCCTCAACCTCAACACCAGGAATCTGGCGTACTACTTCAAGACCTGGTCGGCCCATGCCCTGAACTCTCAGGTGGCAAGGGGTGTGGTAGGAAAGGTTGGCCTTGACGGTACCGAAGCTGCTGGCGAGCAGACCCTTGTTCTTGCGCATCATCAGATATTCCATGGCGTCATAGACGTGGTGGGCATAATCATGCACACCTGGAATATTAAAGAGCTCCTCATATTCCTGCTTTAAGAACAGGGAGCAGGTGGTGCAGGTAGTGATGATGTCGATACCTTTATCGGCATACTCCTTGAGAATGGCTATGTTGTTAACAGCATGCTTCTCTACCTTGTCCAGATATCCTGTAGACAGAATAGGGGAGCCGCAGCACATCAGTCTCTTATCCCAGAGCACTTCAACATTGTTGCGGTTGAGAATGTCAATTAAGGCAGCGCCCAGCTGTGGCTCGTTGTAATTGACATAGCAGCCCGGAAAGAACAGGACCTTGTCAGTGCAGCCTGGCTGCTTGATGGTCTTGAACAGAGATGGGAAATTAACCTTGGCATAAGATGGCAGAGGGGCCTTGGAGGTAACACCCATTTTTTCGATCATGCCGGTAATGCGGGCCACTTTCATACCAAGGTTGGCAGCAGGACCGGAAACGAAAGGAATGGAGGTCATAAGCTTGCCCATGGTCTCGTTATTACCGAGAATCATGTCAGCCATGTCATGCTTGTTGTGCTTGAAATACTCAGCACGGGCTTTCATGTTGAAAGCGGAAATTGATGTGCCTGATGGGCAGACGCGGTCGCAGTTTTTGCAGTTGGAGCAGTACTGGACCATTGGATCGTCTTCTTCAACAAGCTTGCGCAGTCGGGTCAGTGCCGGGCCGTTGAGCTTTGGGCCACGGTACAGACGGGATGCCTTGGCGACCGGACAGGAGGTCAGACAGATATTGCAGCTGATGCATGCATCAGGATTATCATGCTTAATCTTAGGAACCATAGTTCACCCTCCGGTTAAAGTGAGTCGCAGACAGCCTTGCGCTGAGCAAGGATTTCGTCGAGCTGTTTTACGGCATGGTAGGCAGAGGTAATGGCTACACCATTGCCGGACTTTTCAAAGCAGAAATCGTAACCAGCCAGACTGCGGCCTACGAACTGAACATTGGTGAAGAGCACATCACCGGCAGCATCAACTGGCTGCATGTTTTCGTTTACGCTGACGCCATAGGCTGCAAAAGGCTGAGGCTGTCCACAGAAGAGGTACTGGTGAGACCAGTCCTTCTGATCTTCAGGAACTTTGATTTCAATGCCAAAGACAGGCTCATACATGCGGCCCATCTGGGTAATCAGACCTGAGCTGAAGAAACCGCCGGTTGCCATAATCACGGCATCTGCCTGATATTCATGGGTATGGCCAAAGCCGCCGGTGATGAGACGGGCGCAGACCTTGCGGGCTGCTGCTGCCCTGTCTGCTGGCAGATCAGTCCTGTCATCAGCCATGGAGGCAAATCCGATAACCTGACCCTTTTCCACAATATCAACGCCCAGGTTAAAGCAGGCATTGCGCAGCAGACGGTCAAGACGCAGACCGGTTACTGAAGGCGGAATGGAGGAAACCTCTACCATGTGAGTATTGAGGCGCTCCTCAAGCTCGGTCTGAATGGCGGCTGACATCTCAGGACGCTCACCCAGAACTGGAGGGATAATCAGGGTAGTATCTGCATCGCAGTGAGCCTTGAGCTGCTCTACAAAATTGAGGCGGCCTACTGGAGTCTCAAGCTCACGGGCCAGATCAAGGGCACTTACGTCGCGGTATTCACGACCTACCGGCCAGTTCATGGTTACCTGGCGTACGGAGACTTTCTTGCTGTCACCGAAGAAGTGCTGCAGATTTTTGGCAATTAACTTAGGGTAGTAATCTTTGAGCAGCTCGAAGCCTACGACCACAATCTTGCTGCGTGCAAAAACTGCATCAGACTGAATGCTTGGCGGTACCAGACAGGATGGCTTGAATGAGCCAATGGCTGTTGGAACCTTCTGATTGTGGTGGCCGTCGCCTACATATATATAGTTCTGGGAGGCGGTGAGCTCTTTGAAAGCCTCCAGTGCCTCTTCGACACGGGCAGCACCCATAATTGCGTAAGGGTGTGGCTTCTTTAAAGTAGCAATATGGGCCAGAGGATCGGTAACCAGATTGCCGTTTTTGTCATAGCCGTACAGGTCGATAATGCCGCCGGCAACAGTCAGAGCACCCTGACCGTAGGTAAGAACCTTGACCTTGTGGCCGGCACGGGCTGCATAACAGGCCGCAAGTAAACCGGAGATACCTGCTCCAACAACAATAACCTCAGCCATTATCTGCCCTCCTGTACTGCGGCACTGGCGCCGTCTTTTGCGGCAGTACTGCCGTCATTCTGAACTTCCTTGCCACTGCATGTGCCTTTGCTTTGCCCGGCACAGCATTCACCAGACCTGTTGTGTTCAGTAAGGAAGGTGTCATCCTCATGGTTGATGTTCAGAGATACCTCATAAATTCCACGGGTAAGCTCAACATCCTTAATCTGATTGCCCCACATAACCGGACGGATACCTTTCCAGCGGGCCTCGAGGAACTCTTTGAACAGTTCCTTGGTATTATTGCTCCAGCGATCGGATACTTCCTGAACAGTGCCTACAGCACGGTAGGTACAGAAAGTTCCCTGGCAGGTGCCCATGCCCAGACGGGTACGGCGACGCAGATCGGAGATGGAGTGGGTGGTAGGCTCCTGAGCCACCATTTCAATTTCGGCGCGGGTGACGTTTTCGCACTCGCAGATGATCTCGCCCTGCTCAATATCCTGCTCAATGCGGGAAACAATGCGGGCAAAGCGCTCAGCGCCCTGACGGTTCTCAGAAAGCTGCATGCCGTAGGCAGGGAATACTTTGGCAGCACGCTCCATAACATCAGCAGGAGCTTCAGGTGCCAGAGGTACAGTAGCTGTTACGCATTTTGCGTGGTTGCCAAGAACAGGGCAGACCATGTCGCAGACCTTTTCGGCCATCTGACGGTGGGTAGTGAACTTGCCGCCACATACGGACATAAAGTTCTTAAGACCGTCACGGGTGCCGTGGTCAAGAGCTACGAAGTCACGGGAAACAGCACGGCCGGAGGCATTCTTGTCGTCGCCTGCATATAAAGGACGGCAGCCTGCAAAGACGCGCAGGATACGGTACTTGTCCAGATTCTCAAAGGTCGCGCGGCCGATTTCCATCATGGCCCTGACCTCATCCTGTGAGGTGGAGTTGTCATCAGGGCTGGCATCAATGGATGTAGTGCCCAGAATGGTTACAGTGCCATGAGGTACGAAAATATCGGCGTCCGAAGGCTTGTGCAGACGGTGAATTACATTGGTGCTGATACGGTGGTTAAAGGCAATGAGGGTACCCTTGGATGGCTTGATGTTGATATCAATGCCGGCAAGTCCAGCTACCTGGGCACACCATGGGCCTGAGGCATTAATCAGATACTTACAGCCAATTTTGTAAGTTTCCTTAGTGAACTTGTCCTGAACGGTAACGCCTTCGATGACACCGTTGGATGAATTGATTTCGACTACATTGGTGTAGGTAAGAACCTTGCCACCAAGCTTGATGGAGCTGTCGAAGATGTGCCAGAGCAGGCGGAAGCCGTCGATGGCTGCACCTGGGCACAGATATGCTGATTTGATCTTAGGGGAAACGTTTGGCTCAAGAGTAAGAGTTTCCTCAATGGTCAGCGGCTTTGCACTGATACCGGCTTTGGCACAGGCATCTACCCACAGACCCTCGTACTCAGGATCGTCCTCTGGAGTACGGATGAAAATGGAGGAAATTGGCTCAACGCAGGCTGAAGCAATCTTGCGGAGAATCTGGTTCTCTTCGATGCACTCAATAGCCGCATTCATGTCCTTTACGGCGTAGCGGGCGCCAGAGTGGAGCAGACCATGGAAACGGGAACTGGTACCGCAACCAAGGTCGCCTCTCTCCACGAGAACAGCATTTACACCACGCAAACATAAATCACGCAGAATACCTGCACCTGTGGCACCGCCACCAATGATCACCACATCAGTCTGCAACATGTTTTGCCCTCCAAAATACGAAAATCATCATAACCAATGGCCTGGAAAACAGCCTAAAGATTTTTGACGAATCCCTGTTCAGACTAAGATTCAGATCACAGATTTTTAATGTACTTGTATTTTCATGCAAAATACCACTTGCATGAATATCAAAGTGCCCATAGAATCTTGCGCCCATTTTTTACCAAAACACGGAAAAAACTGCCAAAACTCCCCTTTGTTGCAAATTTTGATCATTTTTAAACCATCCTGTCTCATTAATACAGCGTACTTTCAGTATCTCCCTCCCATACATCTGAAACCCAGGAATTTCCGGCAAAAATAGCAAAAATCAATGGCCAGCCAAATCAACCAGGCAGAACAGACAAATATTAATATTGTGTATTTGTGCGCAATAGTTCATATCCATGTTACTGTTGTTCTGTAACATAACTGCAGTTCAATCCCGAATGACAACGTTTTTATACCCTGACTGAGCAGCCGGACCATACTCACCGCTTGACACATCAAAAACACCATAAAAATCGCTAAAATCACTAAAATCTGCCCAAAAACACACAAAAACTCCCCAAAACAGACCACCCATCCCCAGACATTCCTCATCTCATTTACAACCGCCCCAGGCCCGTCCAGCAGCATCAAAAAATCACTGCACCACACGTTCCCAGATACTCTGCAATTTCACAAAAAACAGCCCAAAATCCCCGCAAAACACTCAAAAATGACCCCAGATCAGCCCAAAATCATCAAAAAACTGCCAAACCCCACCCCGCGCCACTAACCTCACACAGCCAGTTTATAAAGTCCTCTGAAACTCAAGTACTACAGCAACAAGCGCAGCTGATCTCAAATCAGTGCAAACGTTGGCAAAAATGCCCCAAAAACCAGGAAAAATCCGGCCAAACGCGAGATTTCAGCAAAATTAACAGCTCAAAGCCCGCAACATGCACCCATTCATCCACCCGGGCACTGATTTCATTTACTGAACCCTGCCAAATCTGCCAGCTCCTTAAACAGACCGCCAATTTTACTGACACCTTTTCAGCTCTGGCTAACCAGAGCCATGAAGCAGTTAACCGCCCACACATAGCTCCCAGACCGCATTAAGACGTGCTTTACAAAATTATTTACACCGCATTTATGGGGATAGTTTCCTGACTGATAGCAAAAGTGTTTGTTGGTTAAAAATGCATATGACCCACACCAGTAAATGTGCATAATGCTGACAGCACTATGCTCATGTCGGTACCATAACCAATGGAATGCAACAATATGCCCATACCATAACCATGTGGCATGCAGGGCAAAGCTTAAGGTCATGACAGATACAGTGCCGTCCGCCGCCAGAATTTCAGCCTGCAGCTACCCGAGGTCCTGCACGTATAAAAGCTTCCTATACTCCTCATGCTACGCCAGGACATACCTCCTCCAGAAAGCCGCCTCCTGAGAGCCTCCACGAGGCCAGAAAGCCGGCACAGCTGCGCTGAACATGGCGATGCCATACTGAGTAAGAGTGGTAATGGCTGCTGGAGCATGGAGGCATGCCCAATTTCTCACTTCAGTTTCATGCATATGTATAAAGGTATGAGCGGTCAGAAAGGGTAATTGAGTTGTGCTCTGGTGCGCCATAGCTGACAGGCGCTGCAAGATAGCAGAGCAATGGCGTGTGACAGACATGATGCCCGGCACTGCACAGAAGGTGATTGTGAAAGTACCTCCCGGCATGGGACAACTGACAGTGGCAGAGAGACCTGAGGAGCTGCCTTATTGCAGCAGCCTTATAACAGCAGCACTACAGCAATGCCGGAATATGGGAAATGAAGAGAAGACGAGGACGTAGCGCCTGCAGTCAGGGATGAGACTTAAGTTGAGAACATGCGGTCAGCGATAGACAGCTGAAAAGAAGGGGGCACTGGCCTGGTGGTTTTGTTGCAGGCCGTGGCGGAAGCTGGAATCTGGGGAGAATGGGGAGTGTAAGAGGGAGTCAGTATGTGCTCTTGATTGAGCTTGCCTCGTTGAGGTGGTTTTTAAGCTCAGTAGAGCTGATTGGCTTGCCTATGTCAGCAATCATGGCATTGCAGGCATCGGTATTGGCCGGAGTGATATCACTGTTATTGAGGTAGTCACTGAGGTAACGTTCGCTGTCAAGCAGGAAGCTGCGACCCTCAAAGAAAAGAACAACCTGATCAAATGAGGTTATGGTTTTCTTGACCTTATTCAGAGCTTTGATATTAAAGACAAGATGCAGCATGGCGTAGTTCCGGATCTTAATGTTAAGCCCTGGGCAGAAGCCTGACTGTTAATCTGCTGTCTGACCCGGTTAAGGCTGGAACGCTCGGGCAGCCCTGATCTGATTATATCAGGGCTGTAACTGCAGGCACGGACTATCGCCGGGCATTGGCATATGGATCACATATGTTGCAGACAGTCTGTACTGCAAAAGGGCGACATACTCTACTTACTATATAAAGAGAAAGAACAGGCTGCAGTCCTGTCACAAATCCACTAAACAGAATACTAATCAACATGATGCAGGGCTTAAGGGGGGCCTCAGCAATCAAATGACGGCCCTCATAAGACACCTACCCAGAACCCACAGCCTGTTTACCTACTACTACCTCTGCTCACGAAAGCAAGGTTTCATGCTGCCACTCCCTCTTCTATACCTGCCCAATGGCCGCTGACTGACGGTCGCAGCGTACCCTCGGCAGCTGAAAGACTGCCTCAGCAGGCCCACGTCATCTGACAGAATGGAGACTGCCAATGCAGGTCCACAGCAGTTGACAGACAGCCACAGCAGGTCTAAGGCCGCCATCTGACTTCTATAGCTGGGCTAAGACCGTCGTCATATTGCCATAGCTGGGCTAAGGCGCCTGACTGTATGCATGTCATCTGAGTAGAGCAAGGTAGGGGATACTATGCTGTGATCTGCCTTGGTTGTTGTTATCAGCGTACCGGCATTAATGGCAACAGCAACAGCAACATCAGTATTAGCAGTGCACATAGGCGGCAGCAGCAGAGCAAATCGGCTGCTGCTGCAAAGCATCAATAGTAGTAAGAGGATGGTGGTCACTGCCAGAGGCAGGTGAAGGTGGTGGTGCAGTGAGAGTGGGAGCTGTGATCCACAGGGGCGGCTGGAAGCCGGAGGGTATGCCAGGGCTGAACCTTGCCTTAATGTTTTGCTAACAGCGGGCTAATAAGAAAAGGTTAATTTGTACATTTATCGTTTTCACTTCTTAACGGAGCTGGAATACGACGTCTTTTCAGGTCTGTCTTACAGACAGGAATGCGTGGATGGGGCTGTAATGGATTACTGTCAGCGGCCTTACAGTGCGCGTATTGAGCAGTTTTTCGACTGCGCTGGCGATGGGCAGAATTTCATCTCAGAGGGTAAGAGCATGGGATTGACTCCCGGCTGAAGAGCTGAATTGAAGCAGGTGCTCAGCCGGTAAAAATGGCTTTTTCATGGGGATCTTTGTACAACAAAATTTTTGTTTTGTGCACTTGATCTGGTTTTTGTGGAGTATTAGAATACGTGGATCTTGTTTTGCCCCCTTTAAGAACCTGGGATTTTCCTGGGAACAGGGCGACAGGAATACAGTAAAGTCTGTCTTTGAGCTGATATCTCAGAGACTAACAGGAGATTTTATTTAATGGCTACTATCAATCAGTTAGTACGCAAGCCACGTGTGAAGTCAGTTCCAAAGAACAAAGTTCCAGCTTTGGAAGCCTGCCCACAGAAGCGTGGTGTATGTACTCGTGTATACGCCACCAAGCCTAAGAAGCCTAACTCAGCTATGCGTAAGGTTTGCCGTGTGCGTTTAACCAACGGTTACGAAGTTACCTCTTACATCGGTGGCGAGGGCCACAACCTTCAGGAGCACTCCGTAGTAATGATCCGTGGTGGTCGTGTTCGCGACTTACCAGGTGTTCGTTACCACGTGCTGCGCGGTCGTCTTGACTGTGCCGGTGTTAAGGACAGAAAGCAGCGCCGCTCTAAGTATGGTGTCAAGAAGCCTAAGGCTTAATCGACTCCCCGCCTAGTAAGGCCAAACGAAGCCAACGAAAGTTCACTGAGAACAGAGCTTTCCTGGTGAACTGTTCCCTGCTCTGATGCATGAGCACGGGCAGTGGAAATTCGTTAAAAACTTTCTTTTTTGTTTTGGATAACCCTGAAGAAACGAGGAATTTATAAATGCCAAGACGTCGTGTTGTAGGTCAGCGTAAGATTCTGCCTGATCCAAAGTTCGGTTCTGAGCTTCTTGCCAAGTTCATCAACGTTGTTATGTTAGACGGTAAGAAGTCTATTGCCGAAAGCATTGTTTACGGCGCATTAGACACCATTTCTGAGAAGAGTGGCAAGGAACACCTCGCCCTGTTCGAGGAAGCCCTTGACCACATTCGTCCAGCTGTTGAGGTTAAGTCCCGCCGTGTTGGTGGTGCTACCTACCAGGTTCCAGTAGAAGTTCGTCCAGCCCGTGGTAACGCCTTAGCCATGCGCTGGTTAGTAGAAGCCGCCCGCAAGCGTCACGAGAAGACCATGGCTTTACGTTTAGCCGGTGAGATGATGGACGCCTCCGAGAACAAGGGTTCTGCTGTTAAGAAGCGTGAAGACGTTCACCGTATGGCTGAAGCCAACAAGGCTTTTGCTCACTTCCGCTGGTAAGACAAGAGGTTTTCATAATAAATGGCACGTACTACAGCTATTAACTTATACCGTAACATCGGTATCAGTGCCCACATTGACGCTGGTAAGACCACCACTACTGAGCGTATTCTGTTCTACACCGGTAAGAGCCACAAGTTAGGTGAGGTTCACGACGGTGCTGCCACCATGGACTGGATGGAGCAGGAGCAGGAGCGTGGTATTACCATTACCTCTGCAGCTACCACCTGTTTCTGGAAGGGTATGGCTGGTCAGTTTGACAAGCAGTACCGTTTCAACATCATTGATACCCCAGGACACGTAGACTTTACCATCGAAGTAGAGCGTTCCATGCGTGTTCTCGACGGTGCTGTGATGGTTTACTGCGCCGTAGGCGGTGTACAGCCACAGTCTGAGACCGTATGGCGTCAGGCCAACAAGTACCGCGTACCACGTCTTGCTTTTGTTAACAAGATGGACCGTACCGGTGCCAACTTCTTACGCGTTGTTGAGCAGATCAAGACCCGCTTAAAGGGTACCCCTGTTCCACTTCAGCTCCCAATCGGCAAGGAAGACTCCTTCGTTGGTGTTGTTGACTTATTAAAGCGTAAGGCCATTGACTGGAACGAGGCTGATCAGGGCCTGTCCTTCGAGTACAAGGACGTTCCAGCTGACATGGTTGAAGAAGTTGAAGAGTGGCGTGCCAAGCTCGTTGAGGCTGCAGCTGAAGCTGATGAGGCCTTAATGGACAAGTTCTTCGGCGGTGAGGAGCTCACTGAGGAAGAAATCATTTCCGGCTTACGTGCCCGTACCTTACGCAACGAAATCATTCCAATGTGCTGCGGCTCTGCCTTTAAGAACAAGGGTGTTCAGGCAATGCTCGACGCTGTTGTAATGTACCTGCCTTCCCCAGCCGACGTTCCACCTGTTAAGGGTGAGACCCCAGACGGTAAGGAAGACGAGCGTAAGACCGACGACAAGGCTCCATTCTCCGCTCTGGCCTTCAAGATTGCCACCGACCCATTCGTTGGTAACCTGACCTTCTTACGTTGCTACTCCGGTGTAGCTAACTCCGGCGACACCGTGCTCAACTCCGTAAAGAGCAAGCGTGAGCGTTTCGGCCGTCTGGTTCAGATGCACGCTAACAACCGTCAGGAAATCAAGGAAATCTTATCCGGTGACATCGTTGCCGCTATCGGCTTAAAGGAGACCACCACTGGTGATACCCTGTGTGCCGAGTCCGCTCCTATCATCCTGGAGCGTATGGAGTTCCCGGATCCTGTTATTTCCGTAGCTGTAGAGCCTAAGACCAAGTCTGACCAGGAAAAGATGGCTTTAGCCTTAAACCGTCTTGCCCAGGAAGATCCATCCTTCAAGGTACACACCGACGAGGAATCCGGCCAGACCATTATTTCCGGTATGGGTGAGTTACACCTGGACATCATCGTTGACCGTATGCGTCGTGAGTTCAAGGTTGAGTGCAACGTAGGTAAGCCTCAGGTTGCCTACCGTGAAACCATCCGTGGCAAGGTCGAGCAGGAAGGCAAGTTCGTACGTCAGTCCGGTGGTCGTGGTCAGTTCGGTCACTGCTGGTTACGTATCGAGCCTCTCGAGGCTGGCAAGGGCTACGAGTTCGCCAACGAGGTTGTTGGTGGTGTTATTCCTAAGGAATACATCCCAGCCGTTGACAAGGGTGTTCAGGAGCAGATCGCCAACGGTGTTCTGGCCGGCTACCCAGTCGTTGACGTTAAGGTTACTGTATACGACGGTTCCTACCACGAAGTTGACTCCTCTGAAATGGCCTTCAAGATTGCCGCTTCCATGGCATTCAAGGCTGGCTTTATGAAGGCTACCCCAGCCTTATTAGAGCCTTTAATGAAGGTTGAGGTTGACACTCCTGAGGAGTACATGGGTGACGTTATCGGCGACTTAAACCGTCGTCGTGGCATGGTAGAAGGCATGGAAGACGGCCCTACCGGCAAGATTGTACGCGCCATGGTTCCTCTGGCAGAGATGTTCGGCTACGCTACTGACTTACGTTCCCAGACTCAGGGCCGTGCCTCCTATGTAATGGAGTTCGGTCACTACGCTGAGGCTCCTAAGAACATCGCCGACGCTGTTATCGCTGCCCGTCAGACCAAGTAATCGGAACCTGACAGCATAAAATCAGATTGCGCAGACCGGAGGAAATATCCGGTCGGCCTGGGCCATGGCCCTGATCCAAAAGTTGGGGGCAGTAAATGCTGTCCCTGACTTTTCACATAATTTGAGACCGTATTTGTCCGTGCCGGGCAAAAATCGGACTTTTAAGGCCATACTGCGATATAATCTGTTAAATTTGAGGGATACGCCTGAAGTGAGCTGAGTTCGCAAACCGGCCACAGGCCGCTGTGTTCACAGCTGTTACAGGGCTCCCTGTCAAGAATTCAAAATGAGTAAGGGTACCAGGTACCCACTTTATAGGTAGATCAAAATGGCAAAAGAGAAGTTTGTCCGTTCCAAGCCACACGTAAACGTAGGCACCATCGGTCACGTTGACCACGGCAAGACCACTTTAACCGCTGCTTTAACCAAGGTTCTCGCTGAGAAGTTCGGTGGTGAAGTAAGAGCTTTCGACCAGATCGATA
>NZ_JALKIL010000066.1 GCF_023051105.1 Anaerobiospirillum sp. NML120449
CCTTTTGCACGATGGCACAGCTGCGTCATTTTTAACGCCCATATACGTCTCCTGTATGTTATGGAACATGCAGGAATCTTATATAAATCAGCTAAATCATCACACCCCACACTCAGAAAGTACGTACAGAAATCGCAGGGTGCTGAGATCCTGCACGAAGAACTTAGTAAGGCGTCAGAGCGGCTTGACAGTTTTACTGCCTCAAACAATCAAAAGAATGCCAGAGATTTATTCCCTCGTATACTCAGGTTCATAGGCGAGGTAAGACTGCTTGAGTCAAGGGCAAAGAAGCATGCTGCGGAGCTGGCCCGTATCAAGGCGGAGCAGGAGGCCAGAAAGCAGGAGCTGGAAAGAAGAAGCCGCCAAATTGATGAGCTTATTGACAGTCACATGAGCGGCTGGACCAATGTACGTATCTACAACAATGCTCTTCCTTATATTGCTGAGATTAAGGACAGATCCATGGAACAGGAGCTCGATGACTGCGGTGTTATCGGGGCTCTTGAGGAGCTTTACAGCAAAATCGAACAGCATATTGCCGCAAGACGTCAGCAGAGCCATGCCGCTGCAGCTGCCGGTAATGGAAGGACTCCTTTCTCCGGACGCACACGGGGCAGTGGCCGGAGCGACAGCGGAAGTGAAGCTGGCAGCGATGAGCAGATCAGAGCACAGGCAAATGAATCTGATGATCGACAGGTTACATCCGGGGCTTCTTCAGATGCGTCCGACTCAGACAGGCAGGTGGCTGCAGAGACAGCTGACAGTGCCCCGCAGGATGGCCTCTTTGCTTTTAACGATGTCATGGCCAATGTACCTGATGAGGGTACGGAAGAGGGCCGCCGCATGGTGGTAAAGGCTGTCAGCAGGTCACTGCAGGATGCCGGATTCATTGTTTCAAAGCCGGTCAAGGTGAACGAAGACGGTGCTGATGTGGTGCTGATCCAGGGAGCCCGTCCTGCCGGTAACAGAGCGGCTTTTACCGTTCATCTTGATGGACGTATCTCATGGAAGTTTGACAACTACAAAGGACAGACATGCCGTGAGGACATGGACAAGGTGCTGCCAGCCCTAAGTGAAATCTACGGCATTGAGCTCAGCGATGAGCGTGTAATGTGGTCAAACCCGGACGACCAGTTTGCCACCAGCCGCCCGGTAGCACCTGTACAGCAGAGCAGCACAGGCTCCGCTCAGTAACCCCCGCCCCGCTCCGGCCGCCGCCATCGCCGCCGCAGCCATTGCTGCCGCCGTCACCGTCGTTGCTGCAGCAGCCGCTGCTGCGGCCATCGCTTTTGGCTCTGGCAGCCACTGCAACACCCACATAAGCCAACACGGCGATTACACAGTCTGCAGGCCATAAGGGCACTGCGCGGGCTGGTGTCGGCTTCGGCATCACTACAGGCCCACAGGCCGGGAATACCGGTCAGGCCGTCTCATGCAGGCGCTCAGTGCAGCCTGGGACTGCCCGCGCAGTCATTACTCACGACGCGTGCAGACTGGGCCAGCTCAGGGCGTGCTCACGATGCGTGCAGAGAGGCCCGGCGCGGGCTTGCAGCTTTGCATGGCCTTGCCTTACTTGCATTGCCATGCGCGGCCATGCCTTTGAGGCATGTGTACAGCTGAACATCAGTGCACAGCATTGCTCCGGTTGCTCCGCCCTAAATTCGTTTCTGGATGAGCAGGCTTTGCATGGGATGCCGGCTAAGCATAAATATGGGCGGGCATGAGGCCGCCTCGCTGCTGCAGCAGCACCGATCTCCCGGCGGATGCAGCGAACCGGCCTGGGCCGTTTAACAGGCCTTTTGAGTGGCGGGCTGACTGCAGCTCAGGGCGCAGCATTGCGGCTTGTTTTTGGGGACGTGCAGCTGTGCTGGCAGGAGCTTGCCTTCAGGCATGCCGTGGCGTCCCTGGAGGGCGGGCCATGCTTTTCATGGCCTGGGATGGCCATGTCAGGTACGCAAAGGGGCGCAGCGGCCCTGTAAGTACTCAGGGCGGCGTGCCGCACTGTGTGCTGGCCTGCGTGCCATGGGGCATGCAGGAGGCTGCAGGCGGGGCTGATAATGATTCAGGACATCAGAATTATGAACTCATACATCAACTCATGGCTGGATAACTTTGAGCGCCAGTGCATGATCAGACGTGCCATTCAGATTAATGGCAATATCATGGATCTGGCTTTCAGCCGCATGGCAAGGATGATGCCGGTCAAAAAAGTAATTGAGGACAGCCTCAAGGCACTTGGCTTCAGGTATGTGGTCTCCTACTCACGTGTCAGCGGCATCAGCGGAATGAACGTCCAGGACTTCCTGAGACTGAGTGCTCCATCCTGTGATTTTGTGCAGGGCGATGAGTATGACATGGGCGATGACGAGCCCGATGCAGCCGACTCACAGTCCGCTTCAGACAGCCTGGACAGCTCAGGACGAGGCGGTACTTCAGGGTCGGGCAGGGGCAGTGGCGGCCTGCTGGGCGGACCAGGTCAGAATGTCATTGACCCGCTTACTTTCTTTTCCACAGTCAAAAACGTTCTGACTGATGAAAACGATACCGAAAAAGTGGCCTTTCTTGTTGACTGGTCCAACCTGCTCTTCGGTCAGGTCAACAACCTCACCGAGGTCGAGCGCAGCTGGCTGTCACTGATTGCCGATGCCCTTTGTGACAGTCCGGTATCAGGAAGCAGCATGCAGATGAAAGAGCCGCGCAGCCTGATCATCTTTATGTGTGCAGGTTCTGCAGGTCTGCCTCCGGATCTGTTCATCAACAACCCGCTCTTTGCCAGCATTTCCATTGCTCTGCCATCCATAAGAGAAAGAGAGGCTGCCATGACAGCCAGGTCCTCGCACTTCAAGCTCAAAGAGCCGCTGGTCAGGACAGGCCGCACTTTTGCTGAGATGGTTACTCTGACTGATGGTCTTAACCTCAGAGATATCGACAATCTGGTAAGACTGTCCAATCAGCAGGAAAAAAGCGTCGATGTCAACTCGCTGGTATCTCTCTACCGCTACGGCACCAGACAGTCCCCATGGGAGCAGCTCAATCACGGCAGGCTGGCTGCAGCAAAAGATGAACTGCGCCAGAGGGTCAAGGGACAGGATCAGTGCATCGATTCGGTATACAGGGTGCTCATTCGTGCCTATACCGGTCTGTCAGGTCTGCAGCATTCCTCAAAGGCCCGTACTCCTAAAGGTGCACTGTTCTTTGTAGGTCCTACAGGTGTGGGCAAGACTGAACTTGCCAAGGCTCTGGCGCAGTTCCTGTTTGGCGATGAAGATGCCTGCATTCGCTTTGACATGTCCGAGTTTAACCATGAGCATGCCGATCAGCGTCTCATCGGTGCTCCTCCTGGCTATGTAGGATATGAGCAGGGCGGTCAGCTGACCAATGCCGTTCGAGCCAGACCTTTCTCTCTGCTGCTTTTTGATGAGATTGAAAAGGCCCATCCACGCATTCTGGACAAGTTCCTGCAGATTCTTGAGGACGGACGTCTGTCAGATGGCAAGGGCGAGACCATTTCCTTTGCCGATACCTTCATCGTCTTTACCTCCAACATCGGCGCCGCTACCGTAGAGCAGGGAGATGAACGCAGCGTGGCTGCACAGTTCAAATCAGCTGTGGAGCATCATTTCACCTCAGTGCTGCAGCGTCCTGAGCTGCTGGGCCGTATCGGCGATGCCAACATCATTCCTTTCAACTTCATCACTGATAAGGAAATTCTCAGGCAGATTGCCCGTGCCAAGCTTGAGCCGCTGAGAAACCGTGTTAAGGAGAAGTGGGGCATCACTGCTCTTGAGTTTGAGGATGACAATGATGCCCTTGACTTCATTGTCTCCAGGGTAGATCTGCGCAGTGGCGGCCGTGGCGTGCTTAATGCCATGATCAGCTACCTCTTTGACCCGCTCAGTGAATTCCTCTTCGACTGCAGCGGCATGGCAGGTCAGCTGCGTGGCCGCAGCATCACCATGTCCCGTATCGGCCCTCAGTTCCTGTTCGATATCAGCTGACCAGCCCGGCCGCAGCCCGTCCGCCATGCGTCCGCAGCCCGTCCGCCGTGCGGCCGCCGGGCTGCAGCCGCGCCGGCTCATGGCCTGATCGTGCCCGGCACGGCAGGCCACGACACGGCATGGTCCGGGCAGGAATGGCCGGTCCTGCCGTGCGGGCAGGGACATACCGGTATGTACGGGCCGGGATGGCCTGCACTTGATATGACCTGCGCGTGCCGTGTGACAATCAGTTGAGGAGTGGAGGATAGAACAATGGCATGGCTGAATCTTGCCTGCTTTATGGAGTGTACCGAGGCCGAAGGGCCGGGACGGCGTTTTGCCATATGGACACAGGGTTGTCTGCTGCGCTGTGCTGAGTGCTGCAATCAGCAGTTTCAGCCGCTCAGGCCGGCCCATATTATCAGCAGCGATGAGCTGTTTAACCGCATTTGTACTTCACGGGAGGAAAACAATATTGAGGGCATAACTCTGCTGGGCGGCGAGCCCTTTTTACAGGCTGCAGGCCTTGCACAGGTAGCGCGCAGGACTCAGGAGGCCGGACTGTCAGTGATGTGCTTTACCGGTTATGACTACAGCTGGCTGAAAAGCAGATGTGATTTCAAAGGCACCCGGGAGCTGCTTGAGCACATTGATGTGCTGGTAGACGGCCCCTACCTCAGAAACAAATCAGAACAGGTGCGCAACTGGGTCGGATCGACCAATCAGAACTTCATCTACCTGACGGACTTTTACACCAGCGAAATTGAGACCCGCCCTCAGATAGTCAGCTGCGAGTGGCGCATTGGTGCCGACGGCACCATCACCGTAAACGGCTATCCAGCTGACATCCCTCTGAGCGCCCCACCTGACCAGAGCTGACCCGGACCATGCCGACCGCGCAGTTCACTCCCCGCCCCCTCATCCGCCGGCAGCAGCCCATTGAAGCACTGCTCCAGCAACAGCCATGACAGGCCAGGGCAATAAACCCAACAGCAGGCCAGCGGCCTTCAGCTGCACATTCAGGCCGCAGCCAGCAGCCAGCACCGCGACTCCTCCCATCAGGGGACAGCTCTGCATACCCTGGGCATGGCGCAGCCATCACGGCCGCATCTCATGGCAGTGTCCCACAGCCGCGTCCCATGCCCGCCTGTAATCTCATTACTCCTGGCAGTTGCTTTCAGGCCTGGCCATGGCTGGCTTTTCAGACCACAGGCACACGCAGGCCATTCCGGACCAGCCCAGTCCAGCCCAGCCCAGCCCAGCCCGGCATGGCCAATGCGTCCTGGGCGTTTGAGCAGCGCTTGCTGGTCGTGTTGCCAGGCCAGCCTCTGCATGCAGGGCATGCAGGGCATGCCCGGCATGCAAGCCGACTGGCTTGAAGGGAGGGCAGGAGAGGCATTGCTGCAGGGGATAGAGGCGTTTGAGCCATGGCCGGTGGCGGCCATGGCTCAGGGCAGTGCAGGGCGGAAGGGATTGATGATGGGAGGCAGGCAGGGTGGCCTGCCTGGGGGCTGAGGTCAGAACTCGGCGGCTATGGCGGCTGCCTCTTAGCTGCATAATAGCGTACCTGCTTTTGTTTTGCGCGTCCCTGCGCTGCACGGCACAGCAGGGCTTAACTTCAGTCACAGCCGGGGCCCGAAGACTCTCAAAGCAACAGGTCAGCATACAGGGAGCGCAGCTGCTCAGGGGCCTTGCTGCATATGGTCTGGGGACTGGTCAGTGCTTTTCTGCCCCAGATGGCAAACTTGATGTCCTCCCAGAGCCTGTCCTCAAGCCCACGGGCCGGGGAGGATGAGTGCCTTGCATTTGCATCATCATCATCGCAATCATACTCGTCATCAAATGGGTCATCATCATCGTAATCAAGATGAGTCAGCCAGTCGCTCAGATGAGTGCGGGCCTCAAGCAGGGCCTCCAGGCTTTCCCTGCAGGCAGCAGGCTCTGCAAGGGCTTTGAAGCCAGTCAATGACTGGGTGGACAGTACGGCATAAACAAGCACATCCACAGTCTGACTGTTAATTCCCCATTTGAGCAGCATGTCTCTGACAAATTTGACCTGCAGTGAGGAGTGCTCGTCATCGCACATCTTAAGATAGTCGCAAACAAGTGGTATCCACCTGGTATCAGCCATGCCCAGGGCAAAGACAGCAAAACTGCCCGGCAGGGCACAGTCTTCATCGCTCAGGCAGGTATAAAACTCATCCTCTCTCATGGCAAGGCAGGCATAGATCTCAAGCAGCGGATGAAGCTCAGTAAAGCGGGCAGCACAGGCAAAAAGCTGATTGATGCCCTTGCGCGGCAGTCCCCTGATCGGCAGCAAGATCTTTGTTGGGCCCTTGAACTCAATGGCATAGCTGTGAGGAAAGTCTTCATGGACAATAACACTGCACAGCCAATGCAAAATGCCCTCATAACATGCAGCAGTATCAGCAAGGGCGGTGATTTTCAAAGTGCCAAAGGCATCATTGGCCTTTGCTTTGAACAAATCATTACTTACTGAAGCAAGCTCGGCAGGCAAATTTCCGGTGCCGTACTTTTTGAGGCGATTGACCATGTCAGGGCGAATCTGACTTACCATATCCAGATAGTAGTTAGTGGATATGGTTGCATACGATGGCCCGTATACTTTGTGACATATGGCGACATGGCAGACAAAGCGGAGCAGCTGCTCATCGCAGTCAGCGGCAGTAATCCCAGGCTTGAGTTTGCACTCATGGCGGTGGCCGAAGCGGTCCGATGTGCTGTCCACGTCAAACCAGCGGTCACGAAAGGCATGGTCCAGAAATCTGTCGACCTTGTAATCAAGGTTATTCCATCGGGTACTTTTGATCAGGATGTTACAAAGCATAACAGCGAGGTCACAGTCAAAGCCTGACTGATCCAGCCTTTCCAGAAAGTGCTGGAACAGGTCATCAGGCAGAAAGTGCCAGCCTGTTTCAGACTCCACAGTTACAGGGAATCTGTCCTTATGGAAGCGGGCACTACCGGCAAGGATATCTTCAATGCACTTATCCGCCTGAGCAAATTCCTCCTCTGTGACATTATCAACACCATGGAGCAGAACATAGGGCCCCTTAAATCCAGCCCCGTCGCCAATCCTTTCAGCATTGCTGTCAGCCTTACCGTTTTTCTTGTCAGTCATGTCTTACCTCCGGATAATCAAATTCCAAAGTGTTTTTCAGCCCTGCAGGGAGGCTGTCAGTTACACATACGTGTGCGCCGCTGCATGGGACATCATTGGGCTCAGGAGATGCCCAGGTTTTGCCTTATGCCCTCAGCCAGAGCAAAGCCACAGGTATGGCTAAGGCCCTGCCTCTGAGCCGGCCTTTGAGCCAGCTGAGCCTGGCCCAGTTCCTGCCTCTGAGCCTGGCCCAGTTCCTGCCTCTGATCCTGGTCCATGCCAATGACAGTAGCAGATGCATGCAGCTATGAAGCAGCACGGTCAGCAGTTACTGTGGCCCTGAGGACAGCCCTGGCAGCTGCAGGCTCTTATTGTTTCAGATTACGAAGTACAGGCTGCAGCCAATGAGCAATATGCCCAGACAAAAGAAGATAAAGCGCAGCATGCCCCGGGTAAGCAGCAGATAGTCTGGCTTGCCCACCGGGTCACAAAGCCAGTTCCAGTTACGCACCGAGCCCACCACCAGGATAAGGCCAAAGAGCAGCCAGATATAGTCCCGGTATTCAGAAAAAATCCTGGTGAGCAGGTCATCCATATGGGCCATGGAACCTCCATAAGATTACATAAGCCTGCCCCCTGCATCTGCAGAACTTGCCTGCATTGCCATGCGCCCCATGCTTGCGCACTTTTCATGGCAGCTGCAGCTGACGATGCAGCTGCAGCTCCAGCCCCAGCAGCCAGCCACCAGGGCGCGACCGGTCATGAAGGCCCTTAAGCCTCACAACAGCCGGTCAAAGTACAAACAGTCAGTGGTGGTAGCTTTAGCAGGAGGAACCTCCATTCATAGTCGGGGCGGACGCTGCATGCTCATACAGGGGTGGCTACAGGGTATCGGCATCAGACAGTTTTTAATGGCTGCCTGCAGCTGTGCTGCAGAGGATTTACCAGTTAATGAATGCTCATGCTATGGGCGGCCGTCATCACTGCTGCTAAGGCCGTGGCGGCTGTCATTGCCGTGGCTGAGGCCATGGGGACTGTCATTGCCAGGGCTTAGGCCGGAGCGGCGTTTGTCACTTGCGCTGAGGCTGGGGGTTATGCTCAGGACGAAGTGGCGCTGATCATCAGTGCCATAAAGCGATGATGGCTGAGGATCGACATGCATGCCGGTTAGATCAGATCTGCATTTGACTTCACTGCCCCTGACATCAATGCAGAACCAGTCATCACTGTCCCAGTACCAGTGTTCACAGCCGACTGAGTCGCAGCGGGCCTTCCCTTTGAGGGTAACTTTGGCCTGTCCATGCTCAAAGGGTAAGGCAAAGGAAAACTGCGGTGCTATAACCACCTGATGCCTGGCATTGGCAAAGCCCATGCGCCCATGTTCATCAACTACGCGGTACATACCCTCCGAAAGGTAGTCAGGTCCATTGTCAAAGATAAAGGGACTGACAGACTGAGCCCGCCTTTCAGCTGCCACACTGGCATCTGAACCAGCAGCTGCAGACTCATGTGCAGCAGCTGGCTCATGTGCAGATGTATCTGCGGTGGCAGTTGCAGGAGCGGGAGCGGCAGCAGCAACTGGTGCAGCAGTGAAAGCAATGACGGCAGAGCTAAGCAGGGCATAAGGATACATGCTAATCAACCTGTTGGTTTTGTAAATTGTCTCAGGCCATGGAGGTGGTACTGATACTGGCAATGACAATGTCATTGCTCCAGGCTTTGGCAATAACAATGGCATTGGTCTTTTGCAGGGGCTGTAAGAGAATCTGTCTACTGAATTTGTCCTGGTGTTTACTGCAGCGTTCCTGACAGCCGTTATTGAGCAAGACCATGGACAGTGCGCGTCCGGGCATAAGCTGAGTATGTCAGGTACTTGCAATGTACTCTGTAAAAATTTTTGTAAAGTGACATGACAGCTGACGGCTGCCTTCAATCTTGCTGAGCAGGCGCATTCAGGAAGCTGTCTGCAGTAAGGTCTTATTTCATAAACTGAGCTGACCATGTGCCTGGTCAGCATGCCACAATATGCCTGACAGGAATGTTGCGACATGTCGGACCAGAATGTTGCAACATGTCAGAGCGGCATGTCGCAATATGTCAGAGCAAAATGTTGCAACATGTCATACCGGCATGTCGCAATATGTCAGAACGGTATGCTGAAATATGCTCTGTAAAATAAAATGTAAAGTGATACTCAGGCATCATGAGCAATATGCTTATGGACCGGAAATGACAATCAGTCCCACCAGAAGTACCACACTGATGACTTTTTGAGTACTTCGGCAAGGCTTGCCACGTTCATGCCCGGAGCTGACTGGTCAACAATGTCCGGGCAGAAGGAGTATTGCTCAAGTGCAAGATTACGTGCTTTTTCTGCATCCGGGGCGGCAGGAACAGTAAACTCAAGTACGTCATGACTCATGGTTGCCGGTACGGCCTGGTGCTGCTCATACCAGTATCTTGCTACGGCCATGAGCTCAGGGGTATCAGGGCATTCATTCCAGTTGCCCATGGGAATCCAGGCAAAGACCTCCCACGGGTTTTTCACCGGAATGCAGGCCAGAATAACAGGGCACTGTGAACCATCTTCGTAGTCGCCATAGGACTCAAAACTGTCGTTTGCCCAGCTGCGTCCGGGCTCTCCTATAACCTCATTTTCCCAGTTAATCTCATCGTCATCGGCCTCACTGCGGCGGGTATCGATCATGTCATTGAGAACCTGACGGCCATCAGGCAGAGATCCGTCGAGCATACGCTGACGATACTGTCTGACCATATCGCTGTTAAAGCTCAGATTATTGCTGTTGTCAGGGACGTCCTTGTCGGCGTCGGTGTTGAGCAGCATCATCTCAAAAAGAGTATCGTCAACAGTGACAATTACAGGTACAAAGCCCTCAACAGCTCCGCGCTTACGGGTCTCCTGCCATGCCTTCATCAGACGGCTGTCATCACTGGCAGGTCCAAAGAAGGTGCAGGGACAGTCAAGGTAATCCATCATTGCCTGGGCAAGTTCAGAAGGGGCTTCATCATTATGTGTCACTGTCGAACTCCTTAAAATCTCAAAACATACAGCCACTAAAAGACTGAAATCAACACTGCACTGCACTGCAGACATGGGCATCAGTACTTACAGATATGAGCCTGTACCAGTACCTGCAGACCATGATATCCGGGTATGAAATCAGGTGCAAATACCATTTATGGCCCTTAAGCTGATGATATCAGCCCCTTTCAGACTCCTCTATGTAAGCCGGTGATAAACGTGATCCGAATCTGGTTATATGGTCATGGCCGTGCACAGGGGATGAATTTTGCGCGTCTGTATCGGGCGATCGATGCTTTCATGATTGGGGCCTGAATGACTCTTTGGCATCTTCAGCGCCTGCAACAGGACCATATCATGCCCATACAATATGACCATGGCCGGGCTGGGAGGGCAGGGCTTGCCAGCAAGGCATGGGAAGTATATTTGATCTGAACCACAAGAGGTAAATTTATCCGACGTTATGGTTTGCTTTCTTTTGCCAAAATGTGATAAAAATAGGAATGGCTGAAAATGCGTGATTTATCAGTCATTTGTTGTCAGCGCAATGCTGCAACAGTTTTACCTTTCTGGCCTGAAACCAGTGCCGTCCTTAACTGTGTAAGGACTGGGCATTCTGGCCAGAAATCCACCATTATGCTCTGCAGGACAGAGGCCCCATAACCTGTGGCCGTCTGCCTTTACAGTTCCATAAGCGCTATATGCGCATGCACCTTTGCAGTAATGCAGGTGACTTTGCGCTTATGCCGTCAGGCTTTTGTGTCGTTGGTGGCACTGATGCCGTCAGGCTTTTGTGTCGTTGGTGGCACTGATGCCGTCAGGCTTTTGTGTCGTTGGTGGCACTGATGCCGTCAGGCTTTTGTGTCGTTGGTGGCACTGATGCCGTCAGGCGTTTGTGCCATTGCGGTGCTCATGCCGTCGGGCGTTTGTGCCTGTGCCTGTGCACTTGTTGTGCTGCGCTGCTGATGTGCCTTTGCACTCATGCAGATATGCACGAGTGCAGCGAGTGACTGATGCCTCAGGGCATCTGTCACGGGGCAATATGGTTCTGTATGCTGCAGGCATAGCTGGCATTAAGGTCAGGTATCTGACCTTCTGTGCCAGTCACCCGCCTCATAATGATTTCAGCTTCACACGAAAGTGTCAGCGAAGCTGCCCTGAACAGCAACAGCTGTTCAGGAAAATACTGCTACAGATTTTTAATCATTGCGAGGCTGACTATTACTTGTTTAAGTAAATCTGTAAGAGCTGTTTTTGTCAGAGTAAGCAAGGACAGCATTGAGCCTTCAGATTTCTCTGCACGGTCTCTATGTCAGCATAAGTGGAAATATGCTGCCACAGTACCGTCTGAACTGAAGTTTATTCTGTCCCTGAGTTTTTGAGTGACTTTGCACTACTGATACCGGTATGAGATAGACCGGCGTTCAGTGCTGTAAAAGTAATGCAGGGCTGAATAAGGTGCCCGTCGTTCCTGGGCGCTGGCTATATCTTATTTCTCAATGTAAGGCATAAGAGTCTCAAAGGCTTGATGGCTTTACATTTTCCTTACTCGTCCTGTTATCCGTTTCCACATCAATACTGCTCAGCAGTGTTAAAGACTCATATTGAGCTTGCGGATATCAGGACTCGTGCCTTAAAGGCATGCAATTCAAGTGTGCAGCTGTACATGAATCACATGACAGGACTTGTTGTGCCCTGTCATGCCAGATACATGATGTCATGACAGGACAGGTCATACCCCGTCATGTCATGACGGGATAAGTCATATCCCGTAATGGCTGACATTTCATGTCATACCCGGTTGCGTCATGTTTATTCATGGCGCCCCGGGAAATGTCATGACAATGTCGTGGCAGCTGCACACAGCAATATATACATACCATCATTATTCTCAGCAGGAATCATGATTTCCTTAAGGCCCTTTTGTTTGGGGTTAGGGGAATTTTGTCTCCAGTATGAGCAAATGACAGTCGGTATATACAGTACAGATATATAAACAGATATGGTCAGCACCTCTGTCCTGATACAATAAAGTCAGCTGCAGAGTCGCATTTGATCCCGTCTTTTAATGTAGCTTTCCTTGCTTACCGTCTTTCTAAAACATTTTAGATATTAAATCTGCAATGCAGCATATTATGCTTTTAATATGAGCAGTAACTGCAACTGTTAACAGAGACTTCGTCCGTAGAGGTACCTGCATCTGCAATACACCTGAAGCACAAAGTACATCAGTACATGTTCATAAAAGATCCTCCTGGCAAAGTTGGCCATGAGTATGGATCTGCAACAGTGTGATGTAAAAGTTTGGCCAGAGCTGTGCAGAATGTTAAGCCCGACACACCTTGGCATTATCAAGTGCTGTCGCCAGGACTGGTAAACGGCAGTCATCTTTCAGTCAGCAGCCGGTCATGAAGAAAAAAGCAGTATTGAGCTTGCATGATATATTTTATGTTTTAGAGAGTATTTGTGCCGCAGGACTGTGAGTCTGTGCAGCAGGCTATGGCATTGTCATGACCACGGAGCACTGCGCTGAGTATGCTTTTTGTCCCTGTCAGGAGCAAATTTGCCTCAGAAAGCAGTGCCCGCACGTCAAAAGGCCATATGTTGCAGCAGCTGCAGTTACAGCAAAATAATCTTCTGTAAAATCCAGGAAATAACTGATAACGACTGATATGAAAGGACCAGCGAGCTTTTGATCATGATTGCCTGCTAATGAGCGTCTGAGCACTTAAAACCATGCTTACGGTTACTATGGCCGCTACAGATGGTATTTAAACTTAAGTTCGCCATTTAGCAGTGTCTGATTAATGCCCTGAGTCTGTCAGCAAAGATGAGTGCATATTTATAAACAAAATGTTTTATAAATCATAATGTCGCATGCTCTGTCTCCTTCTGCAGGTGACAGAGCCCGCATTATGACATGCCATGGATATGCTGACCTTATCTTCAAGCACGAGCTTTCTGTACATCTTCATATACCGTTGCATCTGATGCATTAATACCAGCACCAGGGCCAGGCACAGGCAAGCCCGCCGCCGCATGCCGACAGCTGCAAGCCTGCAGCCGCATGCCCGTAGCAGCATGCCTGCAGCCCAAGGCTGACGCCATGGACGGACCTGAGCATGTGCGTGCATGGGCGCATGCCCATGCCCATGCTCTCCGGTGCTGCTATGCAGGCACCAGGACAAAGCCTACTGTTGCGCACTGATGCACTGTCATTTCTTCATATGAGCCTGAGAACTGATTGCTAGTTAAAGGGTTAAACTCGTATGAGTTCACAAAATAATAAAAAATCTGCCTCAAACCGGGGCGTAACTCTGCCGTCGCCACTTGTACCTCCGACAGACAGCGGTACTGTTCAATGGGTAATGCCGGATAATAATCAAGGCCCCAAAGCTTTTAAAGTATTTGCAGGCTCGGTTAGAGCAATGCTCAAGGAACTTCCTGACAATACAGTACCTCCTGTTTGCACTTCTAACCTGTCTCAAATAAGTAATAATCGGTTATCAAGGTTCTTTTTACAGCAGGTATTTCCCAGTGATGATCAGCTGCCGCTGTGCTATGTGAGCAAAATAAAAACAGGAGATGGCAAGGCAGCTAAGGAGCTTGTCTGTATCCGTTTTGTCTTTCATCCTTCATTTAAGCTGCCTGCAAAAAAATCGCTCTTTATTACAGGCATTAAGCTTACAAACGGCTGTTTCATGCCGTATGCCACCATTGTCGCAAAGGACAGACCGGGCGTATCATCTCTTGAGCATAGCTCTGCTGTAAGTTTTATAGAGCATCAAGGTCAGTGCCTGTCGCAGCATGCTGGAGCAGGTAAGGGTAAATCTGCCTGCCATTCTGGCAAGTCAGTATCGGGCGATATTCTTGCCAGCAGCGCCTTTGCAAGTCTTAAGGTGAGAGTGTTTACCTGTGAAAATCCGCTTGCGCAGTTTTATTCTGTGCCGGGCTTTGAAACTCTGGTAAGCAAGCTGAGCTGGTTAAGTCATGCGAAGCTGTTCAGGGATTGTGACAAAGGTAAGTCACCTGGCAAGGGCGCTGGTGCAGTGACGGGGAAGGCTTCATTGCCTGGGGCAGCTTCAGCGCATGGTTCATCTTCAGTGCCTGGCTCGTCTTCACAGTCGGGTAAGGCAGCTGGCAGCAATTTCGGGGACAGTGGCTTGGGTGGCATGTCGCCCAATGCTCTTGTGCCGTTCAGGGGTGGCGGCACCATTGTGGCTATTGCAGGTGGCTCTGCACAGTCGGGTAAGGCAGCTGGCAGCAATGCCGGGGGCAGTGGCTTAGGTGGCATGTCGCCCAATGCTCTTGTGCCGTTCAGGGGTGGCGGCACCATTGTGGCTATTGCAGGTGGCTCTGCACAGTCGGGTAAGGCAGCTGGCAGCAATGCCGGGGGCAGTGGCTTAGGTGGCA
>NZ_JALKIL010000067.1 GCF_023051105.1 Anaerobiospirillum sp. NML120449
AAACGCCGCACAGTTTACGGCTTAACGCCGTCAGCTTTTAACCGGGCTGCCTTAGGGCAGCCTTATGGAGGCAGCCAGCTCTGATTTAGCTTTTTGTGCATCAGATACTTGCGCTGCCTTACATCCCGGCCAGCAGGTACAGTTTTCAAAAGTGAGACTGCCCCGTAAGGCCGGGAACTGCAAGCACTGAATTAATGCCTTAAATCAGGCAGTAGAGGATAAACGTATGTTAATGGAGAAAGCCCGCCACGATCTGGTTGAATACGGTAAGAAGCTGGTTCACGCCAACCTGACCAAGGGAACAGGCGGCAACCTGTCAGTTTTTGACCGCGCCAATGGCACTGTAGCCATTACCCCAAGCGGCATCGATTTCTTTGAGATTACCCCTGAGGACATTGTTATTGTTGACCTCGAGGGCAAGACCATTGAGGGCACCCGCACTCCTTCATCCGAGTGGGAAATGCACCTCATGCCTTATCGTCACCGTACTGACATTGATGCAGTAATTCACGCCCACACCACTTATGCTACCGTGCTGGCTGTACTGCGTCAGGACCTGCCTCCATCTCACTACATGGTTGAGGTTGCCGGTCACAACGTACGCTGCGCTCCTTATGCTACCTACGGCTCCCATGAACTTGCTGTAAACAGCTATGAGTACATGAAGGACCGCCGTGCCGTGCTTCTTGCCAACCACGGTATTCTGGCCGGTGCCCATGACCTTCTCAATGCCTTTAACATCATTGAGGAGGTGGAGTACTGTTCTCACATCCACTGGATGGCTTCATGCATGGGCAAACCAGTCATTCTCCCTGATGAAGAGATGGAGTTAATGGCTGAGAAGTTCAAGACTTACGGTCAGCGTAAGGCCAAGGACTGATAGATACTTTGCACCCGCTGCGGGCAATGGCCGATGGCTGTTGCCCATGGCGGGTGTGGTTTTTTCAGGACGTTAAGAGCCTGAAAACTTACGGACCATCTTTTTCTCCATAGTTACCTCTCCTTAATCCTGGAACCGGCCTGAAATGAATGCTCCGGGCATGAGCAGGCGCTGCAGCGCAGGGCCGCAGCAGATGCCATGCCGGACTTCAGATGCCAGAGCTGCTGTTTCCTCCTTGCAGCAGTGGCAGATGTACCGGTAAACGCGCATGGGCGGTCAGTTCAGTCAGGTACGGTTCTTTTCAGGGAAGAAACATCTTACATAAGATTTTATGGAGAAACCTGCAGGCAGGCAGGAATCAGCGCCGGACTTTGCACGGCGGGATGGTTTTGTCTCTTGTCAGCCGGCACCGCAAGGTGACCATGGCTGCTTTCCCTACAGAACACATACTGCAGCGCAGTATCAAAAGGTAAATTCAGTCGGGTATGTTTGCCCGGCCTGTGCAGCTGCAGATTTAAGAGTGTTTTCAGGTTTTTGAGTTTTTGCCTGAGCCTGGGAAAGAGAGTGCAGCCCGGAATAGTAACTGCCCTGAGGGCAGACTGGTATATGGAATTTGAGCCCCGGATCTGATTTTTCGCAGCAGCTCCGGAGCGTACAGAATGTACGTTAAAAGCCTGAATCTGCGCACTGCCTGATGCGCTTGCCATTGATATCACCGGGTATGAGGATGACTGAGTATGGCTAATATTATTCTGTCCATGCAGGGAATTAAGAAATCCTTCAACGGAGTGCCCGCATTAAAGAACGGCGCACTTGATCTGTATGAAGGTGAGGTTCATGCCCTGATGGGTGAGAACGGTGCCGGTAAATCTACTTTGATGAAGATTCTGACCGGCATCTATACGCGTGATGAGGGCCGAATATTTTACGATGGCATGGATGTCGAATTTTCCGGACCAGCTGAATCAGAGTCAGCAGGTATTGCTATCGTGCACCAGGAACTCAACATGATGAAGGATCTGACAGTTGCTCAGAACCTCTTTATCGGCCACGAGGCCATGAACGGCATGTTCATCGACGATGCGGCCATGGAGGACAAGGCACGGGAGCTGTTCAAAATCCTTAATGTTGATATCGACCCTTCAGTAAAGGTAGGCATGCTTACTGTTGGTAAGCAGCAGATGGTGGAAATTGCCAAGGTTATCTCCAAGAATGCCAAGGTAATCGTTCTTGATGAGCCTACTGCAGCCCTTACAGATCATGAGATTGAAGAGCTCTTCCGTGTAATTCGTGACCTGCGTTCCAAGGGTGCCGCCATTGTCTACATTTCCCACCGCATGGATGAAATTAACGTAATTTCAGACCGTATCACCATCATGCGTGACGGTGAGTACGTGGGCGTGCTTGATGCGAAGAGCTGTACCAAGGACGATATCATCAAGATGATGGTAGGTCGAACAGTCTTTATTGAGCCAAAGACCAAATCCCAGGTCCCTGAAGGTGCAAAGGTACTGCTGCGCTGCGAGAAGCTTAACCGTGGCAAGTTTGTACGCGATGTGTCATTTGAAGTGCATGCCGGCGAGATTATTGGTTTCTCCGGTCTGATGGGTGCAGGACGTACTGAAACAGCACGACTTATCTTCGGCGCTGACCGCATGGATTCAGGTCAGATTTTCATTGATGGCAAGGAAGTAAAGATCAACTCTCCAAAGGATGCTGTAGCCCATGGCATTGGCTATCTGTCTGAGGACAGAAAGCGCTATGGTCTGCTGGTAGACAAGTCAGTTGAGGAGAATACTGTTATTGCTTCCCTGGCCAAGTTCATTTCAGGATTCAACTTCATTGACCAGGCTAAGACCGAAGAGGTCTCCAAAAAGTATGTCAGTGAGCTGAAAACCAAGACTCCAAGTGTCAAGCAGATCATCAAGAAGCTCTCCGGTGGTAACCAGCAGAAAGTGGTTATTGCCAAGTGGCTTACTGATGACAGTGACATTTTGATCTTCGACGAACCAACCCGTGGTATTGACGTAGGCGCCAAGAGTGAAATCTACAATCTGATGGAGACCCTGGCCAAGCAGGGCAAGGCCATTATCATGATTTCATCTGAGCTCCCTGAGATTCTTCGTATGTCCGACCGTGTGGCTGTAATGTGCGAAGGCAGACTCACCGGAATCGTGCCTATTGAGGAGGCAACTCAGGAAAAGATCATGGCCCTGGCAACCCGTTAACTGTCAGTCCCGGCCGTGCCGGCCCTGTTAACAGAATGTCCTGCTGTGGCAGGACCTGTTAAGGGCAGCACCGGTAAGCATATGTGCTGCCGGTGTTTCCCGGTGACCACTTTGCCGGAGCCGTGCTGAACATGGCGCCCAGCATCCCCTCCAGGGGCTGTGCCCGGCGCGCAGCACCCCCTCCAGGGGCTGAGCCCGGCGCCCAGCACCCCCTCCAGGGGCTGAGCCCGGCGCGCAGCATCCCCTCCAGGAGCTGAGCTTCAGGATCAGCAGCCCTCCGGGTCCTGAGCCGGTACAGGGACTGTCGAAATCAATGCATACACACAGCCGGAAACGACCGGCTGAACTCTGAACTTATCCTCACAGCTGATCAGGGCTCAATGCCTGGTAACCATAAAGCCTGTGGCGGGCCTGCACAAGGTCTGGTTGACAGTGGCAACAGCCGGAGCAGTTAAGCTCATCTTCAGCAGCAGAGCAGGGACAGCCCTGACTGCAGGATAAAGTGTTATGAAAAGGAGTCTCCTGTGGATCAAATCAAAAAGCTGGTATCGAACCAGCAGGCCGCTGTAGTGCTGGCCCTCGTGCTTATCTGTGTTGTATTTGCGCTCATGACTGATCGCTTCATGCAGCCTACAACTTTCACCAACATCTCAAAGTCTGCCTACTACATTGCCTTTATGGCCATTGGCGTAACCTTCGTTATTGCCACGGGCGGTATCGACCTGTCCATTGGTACGGTAGCAATCTGCTCGGCCCTGGTGGGAGGTACGCTCATGGAGGCCGGAGCACCAATGCCTCTGGTACTGCTTACCATGCTGGCAACTGGTGTTATCTTCGGTCTTATTAATGGACTGCTGGTAACGCGACTGGGACTGCCATCCTTTATTGCCACTCTGGGCACCATGATGATGTCCCGTGGTCTGGGCTCCATCGTTTCAGGTACCAAGACCATCTCTTTCCCTCAGGGTTCAGCAGATGGCGCCTGGTTCCGTGAGCTCTTTATGATTACCTCTCGTGATGGCTTCCTGCCACGCAACTTCCCAACAGGCTTTATCCTGCTGGCCATTGCTGTAGTAGTCATGGCTCTGGTGCTCAACCGTACTCAGGTAGGCCGTTACATTCTTTCTATCGGCTCCAACCGTGAGGCTACCCGTCTGTCAGGTATTAACGTTGACTACTACGAGACCATTGCCTATGTAATCTCCGGCTTCTTTGCCGCTCTGGCCGGTATCGCTTATGTAGCCGTATTTACTACCGCACAGCCAAATACCGGTAACGGCTTTGAGCTTGATGCCATTGCAGGTGTGGTAATCGGAGGTACTTCGCTTGCAGGTGGCGTGGGATCGATTCTGGGAACGGTACTTGGTGTGTTCATCATGACCGTACTTAAGATTGGCTTCCCATACATTGGTGTACAGAGCCACTATCAGATGTTTATCACCGGTATTATTCTGGTAATTGCCGTGTACATTGACATCATCAACCGCAAGCGTAAGGGTCTTGCCTGATAAGGCTCGCGTAAGCGGTAAGTCCTGTACTGACCCGGGAGTTCTGATACGGCATGTCCCCACGTCATCGCGCTGAGTTTGCAGCAGCCTGAGACAGGGCAGCCGGTCGACAGAGCATCAGGCCAGCCCCGGCACTGATGACGGATCGACCCTCAGGTATGTCACTCCACTATGGGGCCGGAACAGCCTTCTCATACCAGCCTTAAACACGGTGCAAGAGAAGGCAGGCAGCACCAGCAGGTCTGCACCTGATGCTCTTAACTCAGATGCCAGACCATAAAGCTGCCACATCAAGATGTCGCAAGGGCGCTACCTTGAAAAAGCTCATCAGCCGCACAGTTTGTGCGCCCCATGAGGACCGAAGCCAGAAGCCCGATAAGGCTCAAAAGCCTGACAGGTCAGGAGCAGTTCATGGAAACTCCCGACTGCTCCGGCAAGGTACGCCCTTGAGTGGGCTTAGCCACTCTGGCATTAGCTGGGCCAGTGCCCGGCGACATCACCTGTTAATTCAGGCATTTCAAATGCGCGAGCAGTTGCGGGCAGCTGCACTCAATCCGCGCCTGCAGCAGGGCTGAAACAGCAGCCTGAGTCTGCCCGATTTCTACTGTCGACCTGCCTGTTAAACATTGAGCAGGACACCCAAATGACATGCGCCTTTTACAGGACAGCAAGTGCCTCAAAACAGGCCATGACGTGGGCATAAATGGGGCGTTATGCCGCCCTGAATCGCGCATGCGCATGCGTCTTAGTGCAGTACAGACGCTAAACGCGATGCACATCACACAAATCAAATATGACTGCCAGAAACTGCATCTGAGCGTGGGCTTTTCTCTTATCATGAGACAGGCTCAAAAGGATAAGAAGCGGCGCGACGGACCCATGGTCCGCAGGTGAAAGTTAATGGGCGCCGACCAGAAAATTCCCTTCAGTTAATATCGTTATTTCAACTTAACAACAGAGTATGCGGATGCTGTAAGATCCGCAATGCCAGTAAGTACTCAACAGCCTCATCAGGCCGCAAGCCAGTCAGTCAGCCACAGCTGCACTGCCTGGGCACAGAGCGCCAGGCTCAGCCCCAGCAACAGCTGTGTTGCCTGGGTACAGAGCCCTGGCTCAGCTGCATTGGAGCTGTGAGCCTCGGGTCGTGATGCTGTTAAGTCTTTTGCCAATGTCTCATCTTTATTTAACCGACCGCAGTGGAGCCGGGAGCCCGCAGCGGTACACGCATAAACTGTAACAATCAATTTACTTCTGTAACGGATTCCGCTGTCTGACCGCCTGACCGATCTTTGCACTTTAGTTTTTACCGTCAGGCCTGTGCATACAGCTGATGACAGGTACATACGGATAGAATGATCCGACTGTGTTACCTGTACATGACAGCTTTCTGTCTGCTGTCATGATGCAGACTGCATATGATGCTGCTCGTATCATCCCTTTTCATCGCCCTTTTATGTATGATGGGCTTTTCGCAGATGGACAGGGCAGAGTGCTGATTATGCTCTCTGAATTTATCAAGTCTTATAAGGATGTTTTGTTTATGAAGCTCAAGAAGTTAGTCTTAGCCTTAGGTGCCGCCACTGTTTTATTCTCCGGCAGTGTATTTGCTGCTGATATGCACATCAACGTAGTTGCCAAGGGCTTCCAGCATCAGTTCTGGAAGGCTGTAGAGCAGGGCACTCAGAAAGCTGCAGACGAGTTTGATGTTACCGTAGACTTCCAGGGTCCGGACAATGAGTCCAACATCGCTCAGCAGGTAGAGTACCTCAATGCCGCTATCGCCACCGGTCCAGATGCTATCTGTCTTGCAGCTCTTGATACCCGTGCCATGCTTGACTCCATTCAGATGGCTCAGGACGAAGGCATTCCTATGATTGGCTTTGACTCTGGTGTACCTGATGCTCCAGAGGGCGCCATCAAGGCAACTGCTTCTACTGACAACACCGCTGCAGGTGGTCTGGCTGCCAGCAAACTCCATGAGATGATTAAAGCCAAGGTTGATGCCGCTACCAAGGACAAGCCTGTACGTATCGGTGTTATCGCTCAGGAGTCCAACTCCCAGTCCATCGTACAGCGTACCAAGGGCTTTGTTGATGCTTTCGTAAAGATCGTTGGTGCTGACAAGGTTTCTGTTGAGGGTCACGACTCTCTGCGTGCTGTAAAGAAGGGCGCTCCAGTAATCCTGGAAGTAGGTATCCCAGCTGAGGTTAAGGACGTTGACGCAGCTGCCGTAGCATCCGCTATTCTTGAGAAGGGCGATCTGATTGCCATTTACGGTTCCAACGAGTTCGCTACCAATGCCATTATTACCGCCAATGAAGGTCTGGACAAGCTGGGCTCTGACAAGGTTATCGCTGTAGGCTTTGATGCCGGCACCAAGGTACTTGACGCCATGGAAGCGGGCATTCTTTCCGGTGCTGTAACCCAGAACCCTGTACAGATCGGCTATCAGGCAGTACGTCTGGCAGTTGAGGCCGTAAACGGCAAGAAGGTTGAGGACGTGGACACTGGCGCTCTGTGGTACAACAAGGACAACATGAACGATCCTGCCATCAGCGTCTGCTTATACCGCTAATCAGCTCACTGTTTATCCTGTTAGTACGGCTCTGAACATATGAAGGGCATATCTCAGAGCCACCGGTGCGACAGTCAGGGCAGCTCAATCTGCTGTCTGAAACTATCGCATCCGGCAGCATAACTGACAATTTGCCACCCTCCGACTGCCTTCCCCGGGCAGATCGCCTTGCAATGGCTTCCCAGCCCACACTGCCGCCAGTCCTGGCGGCAGACCGTGGACCCACCTGCAAATAACTGAAAATCTTCCGTACAGACATTTTCAAGCCCGGCTGGCTCTTCATCATAAGTGGTGTTTTGTTAACATCATGTCAGTCTTTTTTGTTTTAGAAAGTGTTATGATGCGCTGTAAAACGATATGGCTGACAATGCATAAAGAAGTCAGACAGGACTGATGGTATGTCCCCATGGCCTAATCGCAGGTCAGACCTTGGTAAGAATGGTATTCACGGCATAATAGCAGGCCATACTGGGCCGAGTCTGGTACACAGGGCCTCATAACAGGTTATGCGGGGGCATGGTAGATTCCCGGGGCATTCTACAGCCTTATGGAGCATGTAAGATTCCCGGGGCATTCTACAGCCTTATGGAGCATGTAAGATTCCCGGGGCATTCATACAGGCTTATGGAGCATGTAAGATATCAGGTGCTGTAGGGTAGTAGATTTAAAGCCTGCTGAAAGTCAGCTGTTTAAGCTGCATCAGACGGCTGTGTGCTCATCACGAGCCGGGCTCTCCATGAGCATAATTTGGATAATTCATCCTCAAAAACTAAGTGCTGATAAGGGCAGTCCCGTTTATACGGTGACTGCCCTTTTTGCATGTGATATTGCGATAAATAACGGTATTACTTCAGTTGAATATGCCTGTTATTCAGGTTAGTATGCTCTTAAGTACTGGTACGGTACAGTTTATAAACTGTACGATTCTTTAAGGAACAGTTATATGAGTAATATCATTGAGCGAAGCAAGGCCGCAGAAGAGTTTGCTCTAAGGTGGTCTGGTCAGGGATATGAGAAAGGTCAGACACAGCTTTTCTGGGCTGAGCTGCTATCTGAAGTAATGGGGATAAAGCATCCATCTCAGTTCATATCTTTTGAGCTCAAGATAGGTGGTGCTGGCAAAAAGTACATTGATGCATACATTGAAAGCACCAAAGTGCTCATTGAGCAGAAATCGTACGGTACTGATCTTAATGTTAAGAGCCGTCAAAGCGATGGGCAGATGCTCAATGCTGCAGAGCAGGCTCAACGTTACTCATCAATGCTTCCTTACTCACTGCGTCCACGCTGGACAGTTGTTTGTAACTTCAGTACTTTCCACATCATTGATATGGAGAATCCGGAAGCGCCGCCTTTTGTCCTTTATCTTTCGAATCTGAAAAGGGATTATCATTATCTGGATTTTCTTATCAGTCCTGATAATGATCGGATTGTTAAGCTTACCGCTGTATCTGTTGAGGCGGGAAACATAGTCGGCCATCTTTATGACAGGCTGCTTGCACAGTTTCGCAATGTTCAGGAGGTCTGCGAAAATAATCGTTCCTCAAAAGACAAAGAGCAGGGTGAGGAACATCTGGGCAGCTACAGTAACAGTGAGATTTATTCCAGCCTGAACATATTATGTGTTCGTCTGGTTTTTTGCCTGTTTGCTGATGATTCTGGAATATTCAGCAAAAGAGGCATGTTCAGGAATTTCATTAGAAAGTTTGATGCCCAGTATCTTCATATTATGTTGGAGGTTCTCTTCCGTGAGCTGAATACAAGTTATGAGGAACGTTCACCTTTTCTGCCAGATGATCTCGCAGCATTCCCTTACGTTAATGGCGGCCTTTTCAGCCGTCAGGACATCATAATTCCAAGATTTACGGATGAAATTAAATCCATCCTTATTGATGAGGCCGGCGATCCTTTTGACTGGTCAGTTATTTCTCCTACAATCTTTGGCGCTGTGTTTGAGAGCACTATTAACCCTGATATCAGACGCAAAGAAGGTATGCACTATACCTCTATCGAGAATATTGAAAGTCTGATTAACCCTCTGTTTATGGACAAACTGATCCGTGAATTTGAGGAGATACGTGCGCTCAAGACTCCTTCAAGACGCAGACAACAGCTCCAGCAGTTTCAGAGGAAGCTTGCAGACATGAGGTTTCTGGATCCTGCATGCGGATCGGGAAACTTTCTTACTCAGACCTATATAAGCCTCAGGACACTTGAGAACGAAGTTCTCAGAGAGCTCTTTGACGGGCGCGCTGTTATGGGAGACATATTCAATCCGGTAATGGTCAGCATAGAGCAGTTCTATGGCATTGAGATTGATGATTTTGCCGCAACAGTAGCCAGAACTGCAATGTGGATTTCTGAAGCACAGATGCTTCGTAAAACAGAAGAGATAGTGAACAGACAAATTGAGTATCTGCCAATCAGGAATTATGCACATATCGTAAATGGAAATGCACTTACTGTTGACTGGTCTGAGATTGTGCCGGCACAGGATTTAAGCTATATCCTGGGTAATCCTCCTTTTATTGGTTATTCTCTTCAGAGTCCTTCTCAAAAACAGGAGGTGCTTTCCATTTGGAAAGATGAGAGCGGTCGTCAGTATCCTAATGCAGGAAAGATTGATTATGTGTCAGCCTGGATGTTTAAGGCTGCTTCGATGATGCAGGGAACATCCATCCATACTGCATTTGTGGCAACTAACTCCGTATGTCAGGGAGATCAGGTTTCATCAATATGGAGACCTTTATTTGAGCGATTTGGCGTTCATTTCACATTTGCAAGGCGTACTTTTGTATGGAACTCTGAGGCTCTGGACAAGGCTCATGTACACTGCGTAATTCTTGGATTTACAGCTGATAAGGAAGATGAAAGAAAGCTGATTTATGGAGAGGGACTTCAGGTCGCTGAGAATATCAATCCTTATCTGGTTGATGCCCCCATGTTCTTTATAGACAGTCGCAAGGAGCCTCTTTATGATGTTCCAAGGATGTCAGCAGGCAACCGGCCGGCCGATGGCGGACATCTGATCCTTGATGAGCAGGCGTATGATGAACTTACTGCTGCTGAACCCGGGGTAAAGCCTTTCATTAAGGAGCTGGTGGGGGCTGATGAGTTTATTAAAGGAACACGCAGATACTGTCTGTGGTTTGCAGGTATAGTCGGAGCAGAGTCCATAATCAGGAAACTGCCGCTTACCCTTAAGAGGGTTAAGGCATGTAAGGCAAGCCGTATGGGTGGTGCTCCTGACAGGCAAAAGCTAGCTGATCGCCCATGGTTATTCAGGGAAACATCAAATCCTGATGCATATCTGATTATTCCCAACACCTCCTCTGAAAGAAGGGAATATATTCCTATGGGATTTGCTGATAATGGCAGCATACCAGCTAATTCTTTATCGATTATCCCTGATGCTCAAATCCATCATTTTGCCGTGCTGACCTCATCTGTACATATGGCCTGGATGCGAACTGTAGGTGGGCGACTGAAAAGCAGTTATCGTTACAGCAAGGATATTGTTTATAACAACTTCCCTTGGCCTGAGATGGACAGAAAACTGGTTAATACACTCAAAAAGACAGGTCAGGGCATTCTTGATGCCCGTAAGTTGTCTGCAGGGGCTACTCTTGCCGATATGTATGACCCTGATCTTATGCCTGCAGCTCTGCGTAAGGCGCACAAGGAAAATGATAAGGCTGTACTCAAGGCCTATGGGCTCAGGGCTGACAGTAACGAGCCTCAGATAATCAGCCGTCTCTTTGAGATCTATCAGCATACAGTCATGAGCAAAGCATAGTCTGCCAGCCATGCGGCATCATGCCATTTCATGGCATTGCATGACCTGTATTGCATTGCAATGTAACGGCATATGCCACACCTGTGAGACTTGCTGATACCATGCAACATACCATGGCAGCGTACTGACTCTGTCATATGTCATTACTTTTCCGTGTTGTCTGGCTATGGAGGAGCAATTAACAGATAAGCTGTGCGTCTTCGTACGGATACCGGACAGTTGCCCGGAATATGCCGTACTGATGCGTACGGCTCTCCGTGATGTATCGTACAGCCGCGTACGGATACTGGGCAGTTACCCGGGATATGCCGTACGTACGTATGGATGAATACTGATGCGTACAGATTGCGTACAGCGGCCAGACATATGTTTGCTGATTTAGGACATGAAAAAAGCGGTTATCCTTTGGGATGACCGCTTTGGGGCTTAAGAAGTCTTAAGCTCTTTGTTTGCTTTGTTGAGAGCTGATTTTAGCACTGTGCATGAAACTTTGCTCATGTATGTACCATGGAGGGGCATCGCGAGAACAAGTCCTTGTCAGGCAATGTACAGCGTCTGATTAATCCCTGATTTATGATGGATTATTCGTCTGCTTTGCTTGTGCGTCCGATAAAAACCATTGTCATTTGAAATGTATTGCTATTGGTTAGCAGCAGTGTAGACAATGCACTGCCATTTCGAGCAGTGGTGAAGGCATGGCATGGAATTGCATTGCATGGCATTGCATTGCAGGCATGGCATTGTATGGCAATGGACAGTTCAGGAGTCAGCAAGGCACTTCCATTGGCGTTAAGTTCTGCTGGCAGGGAATGAGGTGGTGAGAGCTTAGCCGGGTTCAATGAGTTTGCCGGTAGAGAGCTTAGCCGGGTTCAATGAGATGGCGGTAGAGAGATCGCTTACAGGGCAGGGGCCAGAGACTGTGATGGATCGGAGGTGGTTGCTGGCAGGTTGTTGCTGGCATGAAGGGCACAGCCGGGCAAAAAGGCCCGGACATGATCTGTAGCGGCCTTTGATTGAGTTTTTGCTGCAGCTGTGCAGGATGCAGCTATGGCCGGGGCTGTGAGGTTTTACTGCCTGACGGGTTCGGAGCGTCAATGATGGCAGCAGCAGCCTGGGATCATGGCAGGGCCATGTGAATACTCTGGCGGCCAGCTGCATCATAAGGCTGAACCTTATGTGGTACATGGCAGCGCCAAATGCCTGACTTTGCAGGGCTGGGGCCAGTCTGGAGTTCAGTGGAGATGTTGAGCCAGAAAGGCCGGACGGCTGCCCTTAAGATGGCAGTATGAGCAGCCGTATACATGAAAGCCCGGCTGGTGCCGGGCTCCCTTGTATATATATGCAGGAATAGCGCTCCTGCACTGGCTTAAGGTTCTGGACCTTAAGCTTTGCAGACTGTTAGTCCTTGGCCTTGCGCTGGCCGTAGGTCTTGAACTTCTCAGCCATTAATTCCATTTCCTCATCTGGGAGGATAACTGGCTTGCCCATGCAGGAGGCCATCCAGTGAATCTGTGAGCAGTACTCAACTTCTTCAATGATGTTAAAGGCGTTGAGCAGGTCATTGGCACCGGCCAGAATACCGTGGTTAGCCAGCAGAACAGCGCGGCGGTCCTTCATGTACTCATTGGCGTTTACTGCCAGCTCGTGAGAGCCGTAGGTAGCATAAGGAGCACAGCGAACATTGTGACCTGCAACCTCAACCATGTAGTGTGATGGAGGAAGATCCTGACGCAGTACGGCCAGTACGGTGGCATAGGTGGTGTGAGCGTGGATAACAGCATCGATATCGGTGCGGTGACGGTATGGCATCAGGTGCATTTCCCACTCGGAGGATGGAGTACGGGTGCCTTCGATGGTCTTGCCGTCCAGATCGATAATGACAATGTCCTCAGGGGTGATTTCAAAGAAATCGATGCCGCTTGGAGTAATGGCTACAGTGCCGGCAGCACGGTCATAAACGGAGAGGTTGCCACCGGTGCCCTTGGTCAGATTGGAAGTAACGAGCTTCTTACCAAACTCAACTAATTCTAAGCGGGCTTTTTCCATTAACATAGTCGTGATCCTTCAAATTATCACTGTAAACCGCTGACAGGTGTCTGTGATAAGGGCCTGTTCTGCCCTCATATATGCGCAGGATGCGGTTTAAGGAGGCGCCTGATAAGGCGCAGGTAAAGTTTAATCTGTGTGTTTACTTCAGCAGAGGCTCTACAGGGATCCTCCTGCTGGATTAAGACAGTCTGGACTGTTTTTGGGCAGGCTCTGCTCATTACAGTTGCAGAGCCTGAACCAGCCCCTTATTTCGTTGAGCATGGCGCTAATGCTGCCATGCCGGGGCTGATTAAGCGGCTGCAGACCGCCGGTC
>NZ_JALKIL010000068.1 GCF_023051105.1 Anaerobiospirillum sp. NML120449
TAAATACAAGCTTGGCTTTACTGATCTTGTGACAGCGTGGTTTGTCAAGGCATCTGACTTCATGAGTCAGAACTCCAGAATAATGAGTGCTTTAGTAGCAACTAACTCAATTTGTCAGGGGCAGCAAGTAAATGCATTATGGGGATTACTCCTTGAAAAAGGAATTTACATAAATTTTGCTTACACCTCATTCCCATGGAGCAATGATGCTTCAGGAAAAGCAATTGTTACATGCATTATCGTTGGTTTCTCATATAACAAGCCTACGAACCCAATGCTGTTCTTGACCAAGCCTAATGACGATAAGGTTTACAGTCAGGAATGTACTCAAATATCTCCTTACCTTACTGATTGCAATGAGCCTGTTATTGTTAAAAGCAGAGGCTCAGCTATATCTAATTCCTTAATACTATCCTATGGAAACATGCCGGCCGATGGTGGCAATCTGATTTTCAGTTTCCACGAAGGCCAGGAGCTACTTTCGAAGCATCCTGAGGCCAGGCCGTTTCTAAAAAAGTTTATAGGCAGCTCTGAGCTGATGAAGGGTGAGTTTAGATACTGTTTATGGCTCAAAGAAGAAGACAGAGATGCATGGTCATCAATACCTGTAATCATGCAGCATGTTGAAGCCTGTGCTAAATGGAGATCTGAACAGAAAACATCTACAGACTCTTACAAGCTGCGCACCTGTCCATGGAGATTCCGGGAGCAAAATACAGCAGATAAAACGCTTGTTATACCTGTTGTTTCATCTGAAAAACGCAAGTACATTCCTATCGACTTTTTAGATAAAGACACTATTGGATGTGCGCAGGTTCATATGCTTCCGAACGCTGCTAACTATGACTTCGGCATTCTTATGTCCCTAATGCACAACGTATGGGCCAAGTTCAGCTCAGGTCGCCTGAAGTCAGACATACGCTACTCAAAAGAGCTGACATTCAACACATTTGTCTGGCCAGATGCGGATCAGGAGCAGCATGCAGAAATTGAGCAGCTTGCCATGAACATCCGAATGATCCGGGTTAATTACGATACGAATATGGGCCTTGGTGAGATGTACAACCCTGACACCATGCCTGAAGATCTCAGACAGGCTCACGAAGCTCTTGATGCTGCTGTTGAGAGGGCATATCGCGATGAGCCTTTCCAGGATGATGAAGAACGACTTGCTTTTCTACTGGACCTTTACTCCAAAGCAGTAGCTGCCGAGGAGAAAAAGGTTTCCAGGAAAACACGTTCTAAAACCAAAAAGGCTGCAGTCAAATAGTCAGCTTTACTGCTGAATTTTATGGCCACGTCAAAATCTATGGCACTGGTAACTGTCTTTGAGCTTGCCAGGAAGACAGTCAGACAGTACGAATTCAAACATATGAGGATTGCTTATGAGTGAGCAGAACAACAGCAACGAAGTAGTTGTGGGCCGTCTGCAGGTACACAATGTTGGAACATACAAGTTTGAGCGCACAGGTGAAAGTTCCCAGTCCAATGACATGGGCATGCGTGAAATGCAGGCCCGTGCCTATGAGAAGCGTGACGCTCAGTATCTGCTCATTCAGGCCCCTCCTGCATGCGGCAAGTCACGTGCTCTGATGTTCCTTGCTCTGGATAAAGTTACTAACCAGGGGCTTTCCAAAGTAATTATATCAGTGCCTCAGATTGCTATCGGCTCAAGCTTCAACGACACCGAACTGACCAGAAACGGATTCTTTGCTGACTGGCATATCGACTCAAAATACAATCTGTGCGCACCTGGCGGTGAGGACAGCAAGGTAGCTGCAGCTCAGAAGTTTATGGAGGATAAGGATGCCAGATTCCTCCTGTGCTCACATGCAACTCTGGTGTACTTCTACCAGAAGATTGAAGACAAGTCTCTGTTTGATAATACCCTTGTCGCTATAGACGAGTTCCACCATGTCTCAGAAGAGGCAGACAACAGACTGGGCAGTGTTATCCACAGTCTGATGACGAAGAGCCAGGCACACATTGTTGCCATGACAGGCTCATATTTCCGAGGTGACAGCATTCCTGTGCTATCCGTCGAAGATGAGCAGAAGTTCGACAAGGTTGTCTACACTTACTACGAGCAGCTCAATGGCTATACCTACCTGAAGTCACTGGGTATTGACTATGCCTTTTATGAAGGCAGCTGGCTTGATGCTATCGAGAAGCTTATCGACTTCAACAGGAAAACCATCATCCATATTCCAAGTGTAAACTCCAAAGAATCCAGTGGTAATAAGCTCAATGAAGTTGGCAGGCTGATCGACTTCTGTGGTGAGCGTCAATCCACAGATCCTGAAACCGGCATCATCACCGTACTTACACAGGACGGAAAAACACTTCGTATTGCTGATCTGGTGTCTGATACAGTAGCAGGCATGCAGGGAGTCACCCTGGCAGCTCTTCGTAAACCTGAGGTTCTTAACACCATTGATATCATCATTGCCCTTGGAATGGCAAAAGAGGGTTTTGACTGGCCACAGTGTGAGTATGCTCTGACCGTTGGCTACCGCTCTTCTCTAACCGAGGTCGTACAGATTATTGGCCGTGCCACACGTGATTTCCCGGGCAAGGAGCATGCTCAGTTCACCAACCTGGTAGCCATGCCGTCTGCAGCTCTTGACGACGTAACAGATGCAGTTAACAGCCTTATCAAGGCAATTACGCTGTCATTGCTTATGGAGCAGGTGTTAGCTCCAAACATACATTTCAAGAAACGAGGAACGGTTGATCCTGTTACCCCTGAAGAAAAGAAGCAGCGTAGGGAACAGCGGATCAAAGATAAGATACGTAGCAGCGGCATTGAAATTGTCATTGATGACGACACTATGTCTGATGATGCCCTCAAAGTGGTAAATGAAGAGTATAGCGATATTGTCGCAAAGGTAATAACCTCATCACCTGTGGTGAAAAAGGCCATAATAAATGGCGGGGATGGTCTGAATAAATCAATTGCGGTAGAGGACGTGTCAAAGGTCATTCGTGACAGCTATCTTGACTTTAGTGATGAAGACATTTATGCCATGTCTGAAGCAATTGTTTCTGAGATGATCCTTAAGACACTTCCTATATTTACTAAGAACGTGCCTGACAATCAGCCACCAGAGCCAGTCCCTGGCCCTGATCCTGATCCTGAGCAGGATCCAGATACGGATTCCGGCTCTGGAAACAAACCGCAGATAAGCATCATAAAAGATGACAATACGGCTTTTGTAAAGATTAAAGACAAGATGATCGACCTTGATGATCTTGACTTCAACATGATTGGAGCTATCAATCCTTTTCAGGGTGCTTATATGTTCATATCCAAGTCTCTTGACCCTAAACTTCTGAAAGCCATGCAATCAGAAGTGCTGATTATGAGAGAAAAGATGACTGAAGAGGCTGCTCTGCAATTATGGCCTCATATCAATGATTTTTCCCAAGAGCACAAACGTGAGCCTGATATTAAATCAAGCAACGATTTTGAGCGTCGCCTTGCTGTGGCTTTGGACTATCTCCGGAAGAAAAGACGTCAGGAAAAAGCAAAAGCTGCCTCACGCAGTAATGCAGATACAGTCGGCCAATAGGCTCTGCTACTGAAAGGATATTTCCCTGTATGAAGCTGAGAAACAAGCTACCAGTCAAAAGGCCTGCATCGCTCCAGGAGCTTTTCAGCAATGATCCTAACGGCCTGCTTGAAGGTGTAGGAAAGGCCAAAATCTCCATGACAGTGAGTGAGAAGCTCTCTGCTAAGCTGGAAAAGATCAAGCAGTTCATCATTGAAAAACAGCGTCTTCCAGATGAGAACAGCGATGATTTTGAAGAGAGGCTGCTCTATTCAAGCTACAGGAGTGTGATTTCCGTACATGCAGCAGCTCAGGATGAGTGCGAAGCGCTTCTTCCTGAAGAGCTGCGTTCTGTTAGAAAGGAATTGCAGAAAAGAAGCACCCTTACCAGAGACGAACTCATTAAAAAGGAGGTCGAGCAACTTCACTCGCGGCTCTTTAATGATATTAACTCTCTTGCAGATGCAGATCCGCTGGGACTGCTCAATGACGATGGTGCTGATGATACATACGTTGTTGAGCACGAGTACTGGCGTGATACTGAGCATTACAAGGCAAGAAAGCTCAACATCAAGGAAGAAGCAGCCCGTGCTACACAGTGTTCAGAGTTCCAGCGCTTTGCTCCTTACTTCGATGAGGTCAAGCGTCTGCTCAAAGAGGGACACTACCAGGGCAGAAAAATTGTTGGCGGCGGTAATGACATCAACATTGAACCGGGCGAGTTCTTTATCATCGATGGCATCATGAGCCTGATTGTAGAGGGCAGTCCCGATGGCATGAAGTCCACAGACAACTCCTCAAACAAGAGGAGGTACCGCGTAAGACAGATCTTCGATAATGGTATGGAAAGCCGCCCTTTCAGCACCTCTATCAAGACCTCTTTCTATACTGGACTCACACCGAGCATGAGACTGGTCCCGACTGATGATGTCGGACGTGAGTTTTTACAGAGGCTGGTCAACGAAGTTGACCCTCTGTTCAATGAGCTTGAGAACAGTAATAAGCCGGATGGATACGTTTACATTCTTGATACGCTGAGCACTGACCCTGTCATTGTTAATTTCAAGACTCACAGTCATCTGATCAAAATTGGCTACACCAGCACGACAGTTGAGGAGCGTATCGCCAACGCAGAAAATGAAAGCACCTACCTGTATGCACCTGTAAAGGTGATGTGCACCATTGCCTGTAAGAACTTTGATGCCCATGCCCTTGAGCAGGCCCTGCATACAGTGCTGGCCCCCATGAGACCGGATATAACCCTCAAGGACAGTAAAGGTAAAACCTACCGTCCAAAAGAGTGGTTTACCGTCAGTGTGGACACTGCCTGCAAGGTGGTTGAACACATCATGGCAAATGACCTTCACAAGTTCTACATAGACAGGCTGCAGGGCAAGCTCAAGCTCAAAAAATAGGTCACAGCTTATCCCTGTACCCACGCGTGCTCAGTGAAACTATTGCTTCTGTGCGCATACTGGAGCACGTCCAGACCCGAGGTAATGCTTTTATCTGACTGTATGTCAGTCCTGCATCTGCCCATTATGAAAGGCCGCTGTCCTCTCGACAGCGGCCTTTCTGTCTTTGAAGCTCTGGAAAGCGGCTGTTTGACAGAACTGGGCTGAGCACAGGAACACGGCTGGCCTACCTCATTAAATAGTAGCTGCAGCTCATTGAGCTTGTTGGGATGTAATGGTGAGCGGTTTAATCCCAAGACCGTCAGTCGGAATGTACTCACGGGATTGGCGCTGGATTGAATCGCTTTTGTGCAATGATGTGCTGGCGGTGAGCTTGCGGTGGGCTGGTATGGGGCGTGGTTGCTGGTCTGGCGGGGCGTTGCTGCTGGCAGCTGTTGTGATAGCTGCGGTGGTGCACTGGCATCATTTGGGGGCAGTGGTTGATGAGCTTTTAAAAGTGTGGCTGATTTTTCACTTATATGGTGCGCCTGGCCTGTGTAAACGGTGCCATGGATTCACAATGATGACTTTGAGGGCAAATCTGGTTATTTATTCCATGTTTTGCAGCTTAGCATGAAAAAATTTTTTCTGCCAAAGAAGAGGGGTTTTTACGGAGTTTTGTGTTTATGTTTGCCGTATTTGCGGGCTTGTTGCAACATTTTGAGCGTACATTGTTGTCCATGAATATGCATACTGCTGATAAAAGAAAGCATAAGAAAAACTAATAGTAATTTGCAGGTCACATCACATTACAGTAATAAAGATGGGATTAAGTTTTGATATAAAGGGGATTTTCGCATTTAAATGCGGTTTTAGCATTTTATAAAATTGTTTTAATAATAGTATTTAATATTAATACCGTCTTAATCGAAATGTGATCTGGGCACACTTTTCGTGTTAGCTAAGGCTATTAGTTAGCCCTAACTAACTCACATACATCGCTGATAAATGCCCTTTTGCAGTGATATATTTTGTACCTGTAGAAATATTAGCCGCATTTTCAGGAACAATTTTTCGGATTCTAGATATCAAATCCCCGGTAAATTTGTGACCTGCATCACACTTTATGAACGACTGCTACGCCATTTTCACTTTCCGATTCATGGCTTTTTACAAGTTCTTTGTCTACTATGAATCCACAAAGAAACACGCCTTGAGTTTTACTGTTCAGTGAACGCAACGGGCAAATAAAACGATGTCTTAATACACAGCAATCTGATTATGGACATACGTTGCCTGTCTTTCCCTTGACTGCAGTAATGGAGTACTTGAGGCCGCAGCACAGGCTGCTGGCTGCAGATCAACGTGCAATTGAATGCATCCTCATAACAGAGATGATGACCATTCACTGCGCCCCGGACCGTGTCGAGCCGGAGGCTTTTGTACTGACCTGCCCCGCCATCACCATGCTGCCCGCTCTCTTAACCTGACCTGCTGCACAGCAGCAACTCAGATCAGGACTGAAAACGGGATTTCTTTTGGATCTTTCCCATTAGTTAACTTGAACGTTAGGATTGTCTGTCAAGCTGGCATGTCCTTAAGTTTTGGGAGAAGACCCGACAGTCTTTGTCACACTGTCATCGCAGCTGATATCACATACTGCAGTTACGGCAGCTGACCACAGGTCAGCAGCAGGTCTCAGGGAAGGGGCCTGAAAGGCCGGCTGCAGCAGTACAGGGCCCTGCAGGGCCTGTTTACTGTCAGGAGTGGTCATCTGCACCGGCCATTACAGCCCGGCTGTCTGCCACACGGCGTCACCGGAGCCCCAATGCATCAGATGGTTCGGAAAAGGTCTTTTCTTATGCACGAGTCATAAACAGTTAGCTAAGGCTAAGAAAAATAAGATTTGATGCATTTTTAAAGGAGCCTACTTTGCTTCAGATTAGATTACATGGCCGTGGCGGTCAGGGCGTAGTCACCGCAGCTGAAATGCTGTCTCTGTCTGCATTCTTTGAGGGCGCTCACGCTCAGGCATTCCCAAGCTTCGGTTCTGAGAGAACCGGCGCTCCGGTTGTTGCCTATGCCCGTATCGACGACAAGGAAATCAGAACCCACGAGCCAATTCTGTGCCCAAATGCCGTTCTGGTTCAGGACCGTACTTTATTAACCGCCTTAGACGTATTCGCCGGCCTTGATGACGATGGCTACGCCATCATCAACACCAAGGAAGCTCCTGAGGACATCGTTCCAGAGCTCGTAAAGCGTCTGCCAGCCGGTCACGTTTACACTGTTCCAGCTACCGACTTCGCCATGCAGAAGATCGGCAAGCCATTACCAGGTGCCCCTATTCTTGCTGCCATGGCTGCTGTAACTGGCATCTTCAAGTTAGAGTCTGTACAGAAGTCTTTCCAGACCCGCTATCCTGGCAAGGTTGGTGATGCCAACGCCGAGACTGCAGCTTTAGCTTACGAATTTATTATGAATGTAAAGAACGGAGGCACAAATGCTTAAGCAAATCGAAGGTTCCCTTGGTATCGCTGAGGCCGTTGCTCTGTGCCGTCCAGGCGCCGTATGTGCCTACCCAATTTCCCCACAGACCCACATCGTAGAGAACGTAGGTAAGCTGGTTAAGGAAGGCAAGCTGCAGGACTGTGAGTTCATCAACTGTGAATCCGAGTTCTCCGCCATGTCCATCTCCATCGGTGCTTCTGCCGGTGGTGTCCGTACCTACACTGCTACCGCTTCCCAGGGTCTGCTGTTCATGGCTGAAGGTGTTTACAATGCCTCCGGTCTGGGTCTGCCAATCGTTATGACCGTAGCATCCCGTGCTATCGGTGCCCCAATTAACATCTGGAACGACCACTCCGACTCCCTGTCCCAGCGTGACTCCGGCTGGCTGCAGTTATTCTGCGAGTCCAACCAGGACGCCGTTGATACCCACATCATGGCATTCAAGATTGCTGAAGAAGTTGGCCTGCCAGTAATGGTATTAATGGACGGTTACGTATTAACCCACGCTTTCGAGCGTCTGGACATGCCTACTCAGGAGCAGATTGACTCCTTCCTGCCTGAGTACCAGCCTACCGAGTACCTCGATCCTAAGGAGCCTATCTCCATGGGCGCCATGGTAGGCCCAGAGGCCTTCACTGAGGTTCGTCTCCTCCAGCAGCGCAAGATGTACAAGGCTCTGCCAGTTATCGAGCGTGTAACCAAGGAATACCGCGCTCTGACCGGCCGCAACTCCGGTGGTCTGGTTGAGTGCTACAACTGCGAAGGCGCTGACGTAAAGATCGTTATGGCCGGTTCCTCCGTAGGTACCGCCAAGGACGAGATCGATCGTCTCAAGGAGCAGGGCTACAAGGTTGGCATCATCTCCTTAAAGGCCTACCGTCCATTCCCTTACGATGCAATGCGTGAGGCTATCGGTGACTGCAAGAACGTTGTAGTTGTCGAGCGTGCCTTCTCCTTCGGTGCCCGTGGCATTATCGGCCCTGAGGTTGAGCGTTCCGTAAAGGGTACCGGTGCAGAGGTTCACTCCGTAATCTGCGGTCTGGGCGGCCGTGCCGTATTAGGCTCAACCGTCAAGCGCATCGCTGACCTCGCTCTGGCTCACGAGCTCAAGGATGAAGTTACCTGGGTTGACGTAGAGCCTAAGGTTCTCAACAACTACTTAAAGGATGTTGAGGGTGTATCCTTCGCTGATGGCAAGCCAATTTCCGACAGCGACATTATCAGCTCCGTCAAGGCCGAAAAGGCATAGTTTGGGAGATCGCAATGATTGACAAGATTCACTTTTATCAGACTGGTTCCAACACTGTAGGTAACCGTCTCTTAAACCCTTCCATGCGTGCCACTCAGGCTGCCATGGATCGTCCAAACTCCCTGACCTCCGGTCACCGTGCCTGCCAGGGCTGTGGTGAAGCTCTGGGTGCCCGTACCGCCCTTGACGCCGCCATGCGCGTAACCAATGGCCAGCTGATGGTATGTAATGCTACCGGCTGTCTGGAAGTATTCTCCACTCCATATCCGGAGTCAGCCTGGCGTCTGCCATGGATCCACTCCCTGTTCGGTAATGCCGCTGCTGTAGGTACCGGTCTGGCCGCTGCTGCCAAGGTCCGTGCCAAGAAGTACGGCGGTAAGGAAGTACGCGTTATCGCCCAGGGCGGTGACGGTGGTACCACCGATATCGGCTTTGGTCCATTATCCGGTATGTTTGAGCGTAACGATGACGTTCTGTACATCTGCTACGACAACCAGGCCTACATGAACACCGGTGTACAGCGTTCCTCCGCTACCCCTCCATCTGCCCGTACCGCCACCACTCAGCTGGTTGGTGCCGAGCCAGGTTCCGACTGGGGCACTGGTAAGAACGTTCCATTAATTGCCATGGCTCACGGTATTCCTTACGTAGCTACTGCTACTGTTGCCGACCTGCGCGACCTTGAGTACAAGGTTGAGAAGGCCATGAGCTACCACGGTGCCCGTTACCTGCAGATCTTCGTTCCATGCCCACTTGGCTGGGGTTCTGCTTCCTCAAGCACCGTTACCGTTGCCCGTCTGGCTGTTGAGACTGGCTTCTACCCTGTATTCGAAGCTGAGTACGGCAAGGTTACCTCCGTACACAAGATCAAGGAGAAGCAGCCAATCATCAACTTCCTGAAGCTCCAGCGCCGTTACGCTCACTTAAGCGGCAAGAAGGCCGATCCTAAGATCCTTGAGCGTCTCGAGATGTTGTGCGAAGAGAACATCCGTCAGTACGACATGCTCGGCGACTCTATCCCAGAGACCGTACCAACTGCCATCCAGGCTTACGAGCGTAAAGAGCTGTTATAAGGAGTTTTTGAGAAATGATGAAGAAACCTTTCGCTACTACCCTTGATCCAGCCTCTTCCTTAAGCAACGAGACCGGTTCCTGGCGTACCCTGCGTCCAGTTAACGTATTCAAGCTGCCACCTTGCAACAAGCAGTGCCCAGCCGGTGAGAACATCCAGCAGTGGCTCTACTACGCATCTGAGGGTGACTACGAGCACGCATGGCGCGTTCTGGTTGAGGACAATCCTCTTCCAGCATGTATGGGCCGTGTCTGTTACCACACCTGTGAAGGCAAGTGTAACCGTGGCTTCCTCGACGAGACCGTAGGTATCAACTCTGTTGAGCGCTTCCTGGGCGACTACGCTCTGTCCCACAACCTGGCTTTCAAGAAGCCAGCCCGTGAGACCGGCAAGCGTGTTCTGGTTATCGGTTCCGGCCCAGCCGGCCTGTCCGCCGCTTACCACCTCCGTCGCTTCGGCCATACCGTTCACATCATGGAAATGGCCAAGAAGGCCGGTGGTATGATGCGCTACGGTATCCCTGTATACCGTCTGCCACGTGACATTCTCGACGCTGAAGTACAGCGTATTCTCGACATGGGCGTAACCATCGAGTACGAGAAGAAGGTTACCGACGTTCTGGCTGAGAAGGCCAACGGCAAGTACGATGCAGTTGTAATGGGCATGGGTGCTTCCCTGTCCACCAACGTAGACATCCCATCTGGTGACACCACCCACATCATGACCGCTCTGGACGTTCTGGAGAAGGTTTCCAGCGAGGGTGACATCCAGATCGGCCGTAAGGTAGCCGTATACGGTGGTGGTAACACCGCTGTTGACGTAGCCCGTTCCCTCCGTCGTTTAGGTGCTGAGCCAATCATCGTTTACCGTCGTAACCGTGACAAGATGCCAGCCAACGAGGAAGAAATGGATGGCGCTATCGAGGAAGGTATTAATGTTAAGTGGTTATCCACCATTGATTCCGCCTCCAAGGAAGGTCTGAAGATCGAGAAGATGAAGCTCGACGAGAATGGCTACCCACAGCCATCCGGCGAGTACGAGGAGCTGGCTGCCGATTCCGTAGTTCTGGCTATCGGTCAGAACGTTGACCTCTCCATCCTCAAGAATGTACCAGGCCTCGAGTTACAGAAGGACGCTGTTACCGTTGATAACAACACCTTCATGACCACCTATGAGGGTCTGTTCGCCGCCGGCGATATGGTTCCAGGTGATCGTACCGTAACTGCCGCTATTGGTATGGGCAAGCACGCTGCCCGTGGCATCAACGGCTGGTTAAACGGCCGCGCCTACACCCGTCCTGAGAAGCATGCTGACGCCCGCTTCGAGGACATGCACCCATACTACTACACCGACGCTCCTAAGAAGGTTCGTCCTCAGCTCGAGCTGGCCCGTCGTACCTCCACCTTCGACGAAGTTCAGCACGGTCTTACCGAGGAGAACGCCGTATTCGAAGCACGTCGTTGCCTGTCCTGCGGTAACTGCATGGAGTGTGACAACTGCTACGGCGTATGCCCAGACAACGCTATCATCAAGCTGGGCCCAGGCAAGCACTATGAGTTCAACTACGACTACTGCAAGGGTTGCGGTGTCTGTGCTCAGGAGTGCCCTTGCGGTCACATCGACATGGTCCCAGAGAAGATCTAATCTTCTTTCCGCCATGGCAGCTGCCTGATTCAGGCAGCGCGGCAGCAGCCCCGGCTGTTGCCGCTGCCGCCGCCGGGTTCAGGCCCGGCTGCAGCGGAACCATACCAGATTCTAATCTGAGAGCGAGGGCTTCAAGCCCTTCCACACAAGCGGGCCTGCGCCCGCTTTTTTCATTCCCAAAATCCCATCCTGGCCCTCCCCTCCACTCAACCCACACATCGACACCTGCAAATCTGCAATTCCGACCTTTCTCAGCCCTCAAAAGCAAAGCCAGGCCCATCAGGCCATCCGGACTTCAGAGCCCTCCTTTCCTGAACTATACCCCGTAACCCGATCCGCCGCTCATGGTTCCTGCCTGGTTCCAGGCTTCAACATATATCCCGTCTCAGCCCTTAAAGCATTTCCTGCTCACCAGAGCACGTCCTGCAAAGCACGGCTGCATACCCATACCCATGCCTATGCCTATGCCTGAAGAGCATCTGAGCATATGCAGCTCCATCGGCAAACAATGCCGCAGCAGCGCCAATGGTTTCTGCCAATGCAGATGCCCCGGCACCGGCAACCATCGCAGCCGCTGCCGCACCTGCAGCGCACCAGCCCTACTCAGCCACACCCCCAAAATCACCTGCCCTGCTCACTTATGCCGTTTATAAGCCATTGCAATCGTTTGTCATCATTCACGGCTTAACAAGGTCTCCCAAAAGCTTACTTGAGCTGTTTCAGGCCGCAAATTCGTTGAAATGATGCAGAAACGGGCACATTTTGAGCATTCAGGCAGCTGCAAACGTTTGCCATGCCAGCTGCTGCAGCCTGATTCATCATCGTATCGGTATGAGCAGGTATGCGTCTGTATGATCTGGTAATTGCCCGGCTCTGCTTTGCTGTACTGCGCACTGCACTGTAGTGCCTTGTATCAGGATCATTCATGAGCTGCTGGATGGGCTGTTAAAACAGGTCAGCTCCGTCTTCCTGGTTGGGGGATGGGATAAGAGCTGTTATTTGATGATGGTTCTGAGCATTTCGGATTATTTCACCTCGACTCATAGAGCGCGCCAGTCTGCACTGCTATCCATGCTCGCCCATACTTGCTATGCTCACCATGCCCACCCGTTCATACGGATCATCCTGCTCAACCAGTTGAGCTCATATCTGCCAGCAACACCGAAAGGTCAGCTCTTGACTGGCCGGCTTAACAAGAAGTACCGTAGCCAGGCGCCACAAAGACGAGCAGCGCAGAGTAAGACTGTATAGAACCTGCCTCAAAGGAGACGGACTGGCCATGAGGCAAGACATCGCATTCTCTGTTACCAGACATCTGGTCTTGTGACCACAGCAAGAAGTTGCAGCTGCAGCCACCCGCTGGCCGATGCCGGGGCTGAATAGACCTGAATGCTGGTCTGGCTGCTCATTCATGCAGCCCCTCAATGTCCAGCAAGAGAGAGATGCTGCTGAGAGGCGGTGCCACTTTTAAGGTGATTCTGTTTGAGAGGATATGGCGGACTCTCTGCCCTCAACTGCAGAAACTGAGGCTCAGGCGAAGCAGCGTCTGTGAAAGTACTCAGGACGGGGTGCCGGCTTAGTGCAGCGGCATCAGCGCAAACAGGCATTTTTGGAGTTCAGAGCTGTGGGGTCAGGACACGGGCCCGGAGTTGATGCATAATGAGCCTGTTATTTGTCAGAGCAGTTGGGAGAGAGAGCTATGGCCACATGGAGCGGTATCAGAAGCAAGCTTGAAAATGAGTGCCTGTGTCCGGCACTGAGGCAGGGCATACGCATGATACGTGCTAAGCGGCTTTTCTAAGCTCTAAAGCGGCAGCAATTATGCCTACTGCATTTAGCAGCTGAGCATCGTCAGCCAGACGCACAACGAGCCTTTTTATTGAGCTGTC
>NZ_JALKIL010000069.1 GCF_023051105.1 Anaerobiospirillum sp. NML120449
TTATGCAGGGCATGGGCAGCCTGTGAATCAGGGCATTCTACTTTTTTCATAAGCCCTGATTCTACTATATATTTGCAGATTACGATACGTATTTAGTGCTAGTACTCAGTGGGTCAAAACTTTTGAAATCTGATACTAGTTTTGCGATAAATAAGCGGAATAAGACAAAAACAAATTTAAATAATATTAGACACAACTATTGACAAATATTATTTATATAGTTCACAAGATATCTGAACTAAGGTTATAATACAGTCTGGAATTTATGTTAACTTTATCTTCGAGAGTTTATGGTACCAGACGATATTAAAAGTGTCGATAGGCCTAAAAACACCGTAGTTGTCGATACTGGCAGCTCCGGCGGCAGACGCTACGCTGTAAGGGAGAGAGCTGGTTATAAAATGACCGCCGGCAACAACCCTGGGCCTCGCAATGGCAAGATTATTGGGTACATCTGTAGTGGCAGATTTATCCCAAAGTCCGAGTTCATTAACGATGTCTCGAAGAATACCAGTGAGAGACTTCAGTACGGTGCTGCTGCTTTTGTTCATGCTACCTGTGCTGATATTTACTCAGATCTTCTGGAGTGTTTTACCGTTGAGGATGCAAATCGTATTTTCACCATAGCATCTCTCAGGGTAACCAACCCTGGTATAGCATGTAATCGCTATGCTTCTAAGGCCAGAATGAGCTTCATAAGCAAGCTTTACCCATGCATTGGGCTTTCTAAGAACAGCATAACTCAGCTTCTTGAGAACCTGGGCAAAGCGCCAACAAGGTTAAAGGATTTCTATGCTTTAAGACTGAACAACGTTGCAGAATCAAGCAACCTTATGATTGATGGTGTCCTCAAGCAAGATACCGGTGATAACACCCTTTCCATGCCATCAGCTAAAACTCATCTCAAAGGTCATAAGGAGATCTCTGTTATATATGCATACGACCATGACATGGCAGAGGTTATCTGCGCAAAGGCGTATCAGGGAAATATGCTTGATGCTAAAGCTTTTCGAGATTTCATTCTTGATAACAAGATTGAAAGAGGCACAATCGTATGTGATAAGGGATTCAATGTAAGCAAGATTTCTGATCTTCTGGAACAGTACCCTGATCTTCACTACATTGCTCCGATTAAGCGGAATGACAAGCGCATTTTCGAGCACAATATGCTGGCTTGTGACAGTACTGCCATACTCAACAACGGTCATATGGTCATGTACAAGAAGCTTAAATTGGCTGATGGTACATTTATGTACACCGTAAGAGATGTAACAAGAGGAGAAGCCGAAAAGCACGCAATCTTACACCGCATCAATGACGATACAGCCTCGCTGGATGGTGATAAGTTCCTGGAAAGTATGTGGATTCATGGAACGATTACATTTCTCTCAGACAGGGATCTTGATCCATTAGATGTACTTGAGTATTACAGTAACAGGTGGCTTCTTGAAATCGTATTTGATCACTACAAAAACACCCTTGATCTGGACATTACCAGGGTTCAATCAAAGCAGGCTGTTATTGGCAATGAGTTTATAAACTTTATTGCTACGCTGATGCTTTGCAAGATCATTACCCCCATCAAGAAGCTTGAGAAAGACGGAGAATTAACACGACTTTCAATCAGAACCAGACTGGAAGATCTCAGGGACATTGACCGTAATGTTGATGCACCTTTTCGCGGTCACATTGACGATGGCTGCTGGAATGTTCCAGCCAGAGACAGTGCATTTGAGCTGCTTGTTAAGCTGGGTCTTGCTGATGCTTCACAAAGTTATTTAGAGAGTATATCTTCTAAAAGAAGAAGGTCACCAAAGTCCAAAACAAGGGCAGCTGACAAGCCTGATGATTATGGATGTAATGAGACAGGAACGGAGCTTAAGCCGCTTAAACGAGGCCCTGGCAGACCTAAAGGAAGTAAAAACAAAAAGACGCTACTACAAGAGGCGTCTTTTGTTGGACCAATGCCTAAGAAAAGAGGTCGTGGTCGACCTGCTGGCAGTAGAAACAGGAAGCTTGTTGAGTTTGAAGCTGCCTTTGTTGGACCAATGCCTAAGAAAAGAGGACGCGGTCGACCTGCTGGCAGTAGAAACAGGAAGCTTGTTGAGTTTGAGGCTTCATTTGTTGGGCCAATGCCGGCAAAGCGTAAGCCAGGTCGTCCAGCAGGCTCCAAAAACAAGAAAACCACCACTTCCTTGGAGTCATCATTACCCGTTTCTAAAATCTGGCCATGGGCAAAATACTCTCGAAAACATACTAGAGAGTTTCATGCTGCATTTGTAGGACCTATGCCTGCAAAACGGCGTCCAGGAAGGCCACCGGGCAGCAAGACTACAAGGGTATATGTCTAACTCTTGACTAAGAATTATGTACATATTTGCATAGATCTATTAATTAGAGAGCTTTTTATAGTTCAAAACTCTGGGAAAGTTTTATTAAAACAGAATATCCTGAGCTCCAATAACTGGGCTTCAGTACTGATTAAAATCCATAGATGAGAATCTTTATGACATGATTGTCTGTGAGGGGACAGATGTCTGTCGTTCAGATCGGACAGTTGGTCACAAATCCGGTATTTTTCGTAATCTGGGCCTTATTATTTTTGTCTGGATATGTGCGCTCCATGGCCTTTTTACCCAGAATTTTGCTGTATTATTAATATCTAGAATCAGTGTTCACAACCGGCGCCCTGTATCATGTCCAGGCAACGTCAGCCTTATTTGTTTTTTCGGTATAAGCCATAACATGCTCATCAAGTCTGACAATCCAGTATCAGGATCCGTCGACTGTCGAAGCCTGATAGTGATATTTGCACTGGCCCTGCCTGGAGCCGGAGTGAGGGCAGCTGTCCTGACTCCACCGTCACTGCCTGACCTGCTATTCGATCCTATTGCTGCAGCTCATGTTTTTGAGCAGCAGGTGCCTGCCCCTGTTACCCCGATAATTACAGTTGCACCGGACAGCTCATTATCCATGGTTGACCAGCCTGCTGCATCCGCAGCCGGGCCAGCCCATGCTGCCTCTGCACAAAGCTCAATCCTCTCTGATACCGCCCTTGTCCCTGCTCCTCATCAGGTCAGCGACACCAGTGTGGTGCCTGCCAAAGAAAAGTGTAATTCAAATGAGCCTCGCAACAGCCACTGCTCAGACAGTGACCAGACGGCTCTCAATTCCCAGCCACAGCCTTTCAATGACAGCCATAAGTCAGCCTTGAGCAGTAATGAGTTGGGACGGAGCAGCCATCAGCTGACACAGGACAGCCATGAGAAGACCCTGCATTGCCATCAGCTGACACAGGACAGCCATGAGAAGACCCTGCATTGCCATCAGCTGGCACAGAACAGCCATCAGCTGGGCCTGTCGTCTTCTCAGCAGGATCTGTTACAGTCTGAGCAGCGCCGCAAAATGGCTGTTGCTGATTCTTATCATGACCATAAATCCAGAGATAAATCAGCCTGTCATGCCGAAATTGGCCTGAATCAGGGGCGTGATGTTCCTGCAACTGCAGGATCAGATCCCACTGAGCTCACTGGAGCCGGGGTGGACATTACTGGGCAGACAGCAAAGGCAAAAAGCTCTGGTTTGGCTAAAGACTCTGAATCAAATACCCGACTGAATAATCACCATGCATCGCATGAAGATCAGTCAAAGTATCGCAACAGTGATATTGATTCTGGTCAACGCATCTCCGCACCTGCTTTCTACTCCTCCCAGATTAAGAAGAACCAGGGACGGAGCTGGGCTGTCAGTGATGATAATAGTGCAGCCGGAGACCCTGATGTTGCTGCTGCCCATATTACCAACCGATCCTCTTATAAGGGACCCGCCGCCGCTCATGCTGCTGCTGTTCGTGCCGCCCAAAAGGAAAAGCTCCCTTCACTAAATGAGGAGTACGATTACCGTCCAAATCTTTATGGCACTGACCTTCCTGACCATGCCGCCGCTGCTCAAAACCGCAAAATGCGTGAAAGTCAGCACAAGCACAGAAATGCTCAGTCAGTCTCCTCTCATCAGGGAATAAGTGGTGACAGCCATCCTGATCTGCCTTATGACCACTCTCTGGTCTATGCGTCATCAGATGAGATAGACACTGATATCGATCTTCAGGAAATGGCCGACTCGATGCGTCGCAGCAGAGTCCCTGCAGACAGCCAGACTCAGGCAGCTGCTCAGCATAACAATCCGGCAGTGAAAGGCAGTGATGGGGGCAAGAACAGTTCGGCTGTTGCTCCATCTGGCGCAGCCTCCGCCTCTGCTGGAGCAGCCGCAGATGCCGGGGCCTCAGGTGCCAGGCGCGTGGGCGCCGGATCGTTTGCAGGTGCTGCCGGAACTGGAGCTCAGGCCTTCCAGTATGAAAACAATGATGTAGCTCATGATAATGAGCATATTAAGAACCAGCTGCAGTGGACAGATGAGTTTATGGATGCCTACATGTCATCATATGGAGGCGATCAAAGCTATGAAAGCAGTACACGTACTGAAAAGAACTCATCCATGAATCTTGAGGCTGCACAAATCAGCCGTCCAGGTATGTTTGCCGGAACTGTAAGGCTCGGTGATTACATACAGAAAAATAATGACCTCGACAAGCTGCTTGAAGATGAGCAAAAAAGAGAGCCAGAACAGCGTTACTACTCCAGTAATGTCATCAATCATGCTGAGTTCTATAATCAGTTCACCAATCACAGTCATGACAGCCTGCGCTACGGACGTAGACATGATGAAAGCGACTCTCTGGCCTTTTACGACCATGTCTCCGCACATGGCAGCAATAAACCTGCCCCTTCAGGCGAAGAGCTCCCCATTACTTCAACCATAAATGATATGCGCGCCCGTCGTGCGGTAAATGAACTGCATGAAATGATCCGTGGCTCTACCGATATCGCAAGGCTGCAAAAGCATATCAGACAGTTGAATGGGGTGGATGACAGTCATGGCAACTACAGCTCCGGTCTTACCACTGGCAGCAGCGGTACATACTCTCATCCCATGTTCGATGACCCTCGTTATGATGTTCCCCGTTTCATTGCACTGGACAGCAAGAAAAGCACGACCAGTTCACTCCTGACAGTTCAGCCCGGACAGAGTGCGAAGACTGGTCAGTCTGCAAACGCTTACAAACCATCTTCAGAAGCTGCGTCGGCCACTTCTGAATCTACAGACGCAGATGCACATACAGCTGCAACTGACTCTGGAGCTGCTTCAGGTCAGTCAGATGAATCAGGGGCCGTCAATAGCGTTGAGGAAAGCTATACCCCATTGGAGGGTGATCGTGAGGTACTGGGCGAGATTCCATCAGAAGGTGAGCACTGGTCTGAAGTTCCGGAACTTAAGCGTGCCCGCAGTCGCAGTGAAGACGGAGTTCCGGGTATTGGTGGTCCTACCCTTGAGCAGGTTGCCATGGGCGTGTATCTCATGAAATCTGAAGACAGTGAAAATGCTGATATTGATGATGGAGAGGAGCATAAGCCTGAAGATGAGGTCTGCGCAGCAAAGGTTAAAGCTCCGACTCTGACAAAGCCTGAAGCCAGCTCTGAACCTGAGCACAGTCATAATAAGCTTATGGTCAGAACTCATGCTCGTAATCCAGTGACCTTTACCCGTCTAACCTCATATTCCCTGCGTTTCCGTGAAGATCCTTTCTTAAGCCATGGAGATTTACAGAAAGAGTCATCATCGTGCATCAATGGCAGAGGTTATTCGTGCTATCTGGCAGGACGTCATTATGATGCCCTGGCCAGCATGGAACGCAATAACAAAAAGCGTCTGCAGGCTGCTGAAGATCTGGCTCATGCTCATGACAACTATCCAGGAGCTCCAATACCGGGCGCCGTTTTTGATCACCTGCTGCACTCCATTGTGTTTTTCAGACGTGGCTGTCATCTCAAGCACTCTCTGAGCTGCCGCCTGCTGCTGTCCACTTACGGCCGTTACGGCGGAATTATCGCCATGGGCAAGACCACTATTGCCAACCGCCAGCTGGGCTCACGCTATCTGGAGACAGGATGCAACTTTGAAGAACCACGTTCCTGTGCCAATCTGGCCGCGATGTACATTAACGGATATGCCGGTTTCGAGCCTGATACTCAAAAGGGTATAGAGCTGTATCTGCGCTCATGCCGTATTGCCCGTACCATCACTAACGAGCTGCGTCTTATCGACCCTAATCTTGGTATTGGCTGCCTGGAGCTGGGCCGTATTTATTTAAATGGTGCTGTCTTTCCTGACAACACCACAGTGTCGCCTGACTATGTAAAGGCTCACCGCTACCTGCATCAGGCCTGCTCATTGCGTTCTAACACAGCCTGCAATCTCATACGCACCAGCTTTGATGATCATGATAACGTGGGCGAATCTGTCTCAGGAAGCCGCCGTCAGAGCCGTACCGGCCCGCAATCACGTTAATGATCAAGAAAGCCCAGGCGCAACGTCCGGGCTGGCCTCCGGCCGCTGCCATGCAGCAGGCCTTGCAAGCCACGAACAAATCACAATTTAGGAGCACAGCCACTCAATACCAGCACAGACCAGAACACGCGACAGGCTTGTAACGTCTTAACCTGCAATTCATAAGGCAATTCTTCAGCCTTTCCCTCCTTTAGTCATAATCTCACACTCACCCCTGACCCCTGACCCGTCATTTCCCATCACCGGTCAAAAGCAGATCCCCTGTCAAGTACGCATATACGAACTCAGATCTGGCCATCTATCTGTGAGATCATGAGCATAGACATGCTAATTGCCTTTGCAAGGGGCAGGATCACATAACATAGCGTCTGTTTAGTTTCCCCGCTTCATACATCACCTGGCCTGCAGCTCAGTGGGGTTAGCCCCTGAACCCTGTAAGTCATCCAGACAACTTCAGCTGAGTGAGTTTTAGCTCTGCAACCTGCAAGTTATCCAGACTTCATCAGCTGAGCAAAAGTAGCCACGCTGTCTTCAGCACATATTGCTGATCTCAGACCAGGTTAACTGTTTGGCAATTCAGTCAGCGCATGCCTTGGTAAATCATAATATTACATAACGTTTTATAGAGTAATTACAGCTGATTCTACCGGCATCGATCATGATGTGATGCATGATGTAGATATAATTGGAGCCGTGCATACAAAATGTTTTAAACGGTTTTTATGTAGTTTTGTAAAGCAAAGCTGTCTGTTTGATGCAGAGATTCATGTATGAAAGATTAACGTGACATTCGTGACTGTTCCTTATGTCAGTTGGGTAATTAGGCCGTCATAACAATCTTTATGGTTTTATAGAGCATAAACGTATGTTTGAGGCAATTGGTAACAGTCAGCCATAGCTTATGAGAATCAGCGATAGAATGCGTGGTACGACCATTAAATACCATGACAGACATAGATAATGTATTTTATAGAGTGTCAATGCTTGTCAAAGGTGGAGTTGTCTGATGCGGGGCTCAGCATGAAGGGACGAAATGAGCATTAGACCGGAAAATGAATCATACTGCCATTTTTGAGACACTCAGTACTTACACACATGCAGAACTGCGCAATGGGTGCAGCAGGGCTATGTCCGTAGCATGTTGTGGCGTACACTTGAGGTATGGCAGCTCCAGGAGCAGCTCTATGGCTTGCATGAGCGGAAACAGCTTTTGCAGTGGACAGGTCCGTTTTTGCGAGGGCCTGACTGGTAACTGCCGTGCAGGAGGTTTGCGGTAGGAGGCCCTTGGAATTACCGGGCATCATGGCTTGTCAGATTGCTCAGAGGATGATGATTGCCCTGCCTTAGTTGAGTCTGGCACTGAGCCTGAGGCTGGTAATGAGCCCTGAGTTGAGGTGTGGACTGGTCCTTGACCTTGGTCTGGGTCTTGGGCTGTTGCTGAGGCCGGTGCTGAGTCACCGGTTGAAGCTGTGACAGTGTCATGGCCAGAGCCATGGGCAGTGGCAGGGGATGGGACCGTAGCTGGTTGAACATCAGGGTATACGTATATCAGCTGTGCCTGACTGTCCTCAAGAAAGGCCTGAGGAAAGTAGAAAGTGCCATCAAAGAGAGGCATGTCGACTTTCTGCGGCTCAACTTTGATCTGAACATGATCCTGCAGGGCATAAAGCACCAGATTTGAGCAGTAGATACTGTCAGAGTCCTGACTGAGGCTGAAAGGCTCACCTTCCATGCTTTTAAGATAGGACGTTACGAGCGGCTTTTCTGCCTCATCAAGGCCCGGATAGCGCACTACGGCTATGCGTGAGGCCTCGGAGACAAAGTTGGCAATGGGAATGGTAATCACGCCTTCAAATTTTGACCCTGCATCATCAGCCGTAGTTGCGTGAGTTACCAGGATCTCAGGGGTGACAGCACTGACTATTCCGGCATGAGAATACAGCGAGTCACTGGCAGCGGCAATGACGTAACTGTCGGCCCCAACGCCCATGCGCAGCAAAATGTCACCTACCTCCAGCTCAGGAAGAGGAGCAATGGTCTGCATGCTCAGTTTAACTACAGTTGAAGCCACAACCTCATTGCGCTCAGTCCAAAGCCATGTACCGGCTCCAGCTGCCAGCAACACAGCACTGGCAATAAGACCAGCCCATAGCCTGCGACGGCGAGGTCGGCTGAGCTGAGCTTGATTATCTTGGGAAAACAGGCCCATAGCAGGACTCCTTAAGTCATCAGTAATTTAGCATGCGGATGATACCTTACCACACAAATACCTGGCTGTACCTCAGAGCACCATCCATTGAGCATGTGCATTTTGGTGATCACCTGCCCTCTGCTGGCCCCTGATATACCTGTGAAGTGGCGCCTGGTCACCAGTACCATAGTGTGAATCCGGTACGTAAGCCCAGCTTCAGCCAGCACCCCAAATCATTCGCTCAGCAGTGAAGAGCTGTCAGTGCCGGTTCAGGACTCAATGAGTATTGACATGCGTAGCAAGCTGCCGAAGGGTGTAAGCCACAGGCTCACCGGCGCCGCAGTAGAGTGGTAAGCCACAGACTCACTGGTGCTGCAGGAGAGTGGTAAGTCACGGGCTCACTGGTGCTGCAGTACAGCTATGGGCAGGATGCGTGGCTGAGCCGCTGGTGGTCGTGATGCATGAAGCCTGTACAGCAGGGCAGGCGTGCCTGCTCAGGTTTGCCTGCTTCGCGGAACTGCAGAGTAGGCTTCCTTGACGGCAACATATTGATTGTTATCTTGGGTAAAATAGTGCCATGCGAACAGGGGTTGATATGCCGCATGGCAGCCCCCAGGCCGCATGACGGGTGGAATGTCCGTCGGATATTTGGCTTGCAGGCCGGGCTGCCCCGACTGGTAGCACGCCCGGTGACCGGATGACCAACATGCCTGGCATCCCTGACTGATGGCACGGACGCTGGCTGGATTGCCAGCAGGCCTGGTTGCCATGACAGGTAGCACGGCTGGTGACCGGATGCTCGGTAGGCGCGCAGCCCTGACTTGTAGAGGGACCGATGAGCGGATAACTGGCAAGCCAGTCCCCTGACTGCTCACGCATCCGGTGGCTGGCAACTGGCAGACCGGCCCGACCTGTCTGGAGGAAAGGCGGTGCCTTATACACCCAATCGATAGTGACAGATCCCTGTCTAATGCGGGATGAAAAATATTTTACCGTTCAGGACAGGGGTTTTAGATTCAGAGGCAAAGGTGGTTCGATGGCAGGAAGCGGACGCACAAAACCCCTGGGTCGGTATCCCTTCCCAGAGGTAATAGACGGTATCAGTACTTTGGTTCAGACATGGTCAACCGGTCTGACAGCTGCTGCTGAAGACGTAGTCAATCATACCTGACAGGCAATAAAATGTTTTAGAAAGCGTCTTGGTTCAAGAGACGACTATGGTCTTGGAGGAAGTGATATGCGCAGGGCAATAATCCTGTCCTCAATCCTTTTAACCATGTCTTCCATGGCATTGCTCCTTGAGCGGGCATCTTCAGCTATCTGGAAAAACACAATATTCATGTGCTCTCTGCAGTCCTTGAGAAAACTTGACAACCAGTTAATGCAGTTGACCGCAATCTTCCTGAGTTCTTCACGATTTTCTCCAGTTGCCATCTGAGCGTTATGCCAGGCTACAGATACATGGTCGATCAAAAAGTTTATGCCGTATGAAATATTTGACCCGGCCATGCCTCTGCTTCTCAGGCTCTTGTCAGTATTTGAAAGGAGATTAAGCTCACTGGTAAACTTTTTGAGCACACCAGGTTCGATGATCTCTTTAACAAGCTTTAAATCATAATCTCCCGAGCTGGTGTCACCTTCAAGATTATGTTGCATCAATGTACATTTATCTATCACGTGACCGATTTTATTGTTTATAAAACTCAAAAAGCTTTTAACGGAAAGGGGGCGGTTGCCCGTGGCTCTGTCATGTTCATCATCAGCTAACAGCCCACACTCCTTTGCAAATTCATCAGCTTTAGCGTTTTCGGCTTCAGCGTCAGTTTCCAGTTCTCCGGTCAGAGCTCTCTCAAGTTCACTGGACTTAATCCTGGCTCGCTTGTTTGCATTTCTGGCCCTCTTAACAATGTCTATTATCTGGTTCGACCGAGCTGTCTGATTGATTTCCTCCTCTTCTGCTTCAGATAATGACTGTGTCTGATTATCCTGATCCTGCCCGGATTGAGGTCCTGGCTTCTCCCCATGGTCAATGTCAGGCCCAGGCGACGTGCCATGGTCTGGGTCGGCGTATGAATCAGGTTGACCACCTGAAGCAGCGGCGGATGATTGTGCATGATTCTCATACTCATCAGCCACCCTGTTAAATTCATCTGCAAGGTCATTTAACTCTGATTCATGGCCGTCTATTGAAGCATAGGTTTTGCGGAATTCCTGCTCATAATATCTGCTTAGCCAGTCCATTAGGAGCTCATGGGCTCTGTCATTGATCTTCTGGTAAATATCCTCACCAGAGCCATCTGAGTTTCCAAGATTTTTGATGGCGGCCTGAGCAGTCTCATTAAAAAGTACCGGGATAAGTTTCACAAAGTCTATGCCTGGCAGCATCTCAAGAAGACGGTTTTCGTCAGGCATTATCAGGTTACCAGTGGAGTAAGTATTGTCTACTTCCTTGTTAAGGCCGATTTTACCCTGTCTGGCTTCATCATGCATGACAAGTGTATACAGCTGTTTGTAGGAAGCATGAGACAATTTACTCAGACCTTGAGTAATATCAAGTCCGTTAGCCTTAAGGGTTTCAATAACTGAACGGGAACCACAATCAAGCTCAGCCCCTTTGACAGATACTGTCAGGTATCCATTCTTGCGCTGTAAAGCGATGCGGCTCATAACCTGCTCAGTATCATTGTTATGAACAACCATGTCGACATTATCAAGGCAATTGTAAAAATACTCCTTGTTGTTGAGCATATACACACAGGCAGCTGCATAGTCATTTCCCTTGGAGATGCTGACCCACTTGCCATTCTTAAATGTATAGAGCTCCCTCATAGTATCAATTACATCATAGATGAAGTTCATAAGCTCGCGCATAGGGCCAGAGCGCAGGGCGGCAGCCTCTTTACGACAGGCCTCAGCCTTGACAAGGTCCTCGTCAGTGACGTTTTTGCCGTTACTAAGGTTTCTTGACTCTTCAAGCAGTGCCTGAACTTTCTGCTCCATGGCAAAGAATGCACTATACAGCGAAAGAATAATGGAGCAGGCAATATTGCTGTTGTTTCCTTTCAGATAGCTCTTAATCTTCTTGATGCGATGATTCTTATCAAACTTCTTGATAAACCTGTTGAGCGCCTTAGGATTGCCAGCCTTAAAAAACTCACTGCGTCCATGGACATGGCACATGAAAAGCTCAATACCATACATTGATGTCTCATAGACATAGACCGGGTAGCCATCGGATATCATCTCCTTCAGGTATATGAGCTTTCCGCCATTGAGCACGGCTTCCACATCAGTCCAGTACATCTGACCAGCTGCTTCAAGACTGAAGACACCACGTCCGAATGAAAGGTTACAGGCAACAGCCGGAATATCAGGATCTTTACTTTTCCATACCGCAGCATAAGGCTGAGAAGTATCAGTTATATGGGAAACATCGTCCTCAGACATGTTTGACCTGATTTCGTCGCTTACCTTGGAGCGCCCCTGAATTGACAGTACAGAGATCGGGGTCTCATCAGTAGATGCCTTTGCCAGAAATGAAAGCACTGATTTGATCAGAAAGTGGCCAATATGTGTTGTAAACAGCTGATGATATCTGAAGGTTCTATTCAGGTAATCACCTCCCAAACAGAAGTCCCGCTGAATATCAGGTACATAACTGTTGATTGAGCGTCTTTTCGTGAAAACACCTTCAAGAATATCATTAACCAAAGCTATGCTCAGCATGCTGTTTCCAGCTGCCGGATAGTCCATGCCGTCAATATAGCCAAGCTTTAACTCTTTGCATTCAGGGCAGTACATAATCGGGATCACGCTTGTGACTGCCAGAAACTCATTCAAGAACAGCCTGAAGTTGAAAATGTATTTTTGTGAGTTAAAGCAGGTTACCAGAATCATTGGAGAGCCGTCCTCACTGCAAGATGCTATTGCCTCTTCTGGTAAAAAGCTCGACGAGTGATATTTATCAATAATAAGTTTTGCACCTTCATTGCCATAATTTTCCCAAAGCTCTCTGTACTCCTCTTTGAAGATCGTGAAAAGGCTGCATGCCTGGGCGTTCTTAACCTGTGGCCTGGAGCTCTCAGTGCTATTGCCGGTCTTCTTGCCTTTTTTCTTGCTCTTGCTCTTGTTTAAGGAATCATGGTGTTTCTGAGAAGCTTTATTTGCATCTAAAAGCGTCTGAGTATCATCTGAAAGCTCTTCCTCCTCGTTTTCAAGCTCAGTAGCAGCCTGATTCACATCATCTTCAAGGTCATCATTGGCCTTTCCTTGGGACTTTGCAGATTTGTTTAACTTCTCATCACCATGAGGAATGCCAACAGGATTACGTCCAGAGGAGTTTACAAGCTGATCCGGATTACCTTCAGAATCGGTTCTGACTGTCTTGGTGAACTCAAATACATCCTGCTGATCATGGGTCTTATCGTACTGGGCGACCAGCTTGCCGACACTGGTGGCAAATCCGTTTCTGTGGTCTTTGAAGTCAAAATATTCCTTACGCAGGCCATGT
>NZ_JALKIL010000070.1 GCF_023051105.1 Anaerobiospirillum sp. NML120449
AAACAGCCCAGTCAATAACGGAGTTAGCCAGCGCCTCACGAGCTACAATCTCAACAGGAATAAACTGTTTTTCCAGCTCTTTTTTCAGGTTTGCTGACCAGTTGCTGTTGGTCGCAAAGACATAGCGACACTTGCACCAGCCTGTAGTTGATGCTGCAAGGAAGGAATCCAGTTCTGCTTTTGGCACTACCGCATCTTCAGCATAGAACTTACACTGGATTGCGCTGTAGGTTACCTGACCCTGCTCGCCGGGAGCAGCATCGGTTGCCACAAGGTCAATACCTATATCATTGGCATCATAATCGTACTCTGGATGAGCTTTGGTCCACTGAGCCCAGGTCTGAACCTCGGTGAATAAATCCTTATAGGTTGGTTCATTGCGCAGGTAATCAAGAATCAGATTCTCAAATCTTGTGCCCTTATCGCGCGGATCGGTAGATATTTGATCTATCCATTCAAGCAGATCGTAGAAAGCCTGGATGTTATCCGGCTCCTTAGCCTCTGCTTTGTCCATGGTCTCATTTATGCTCATCTACAGTTCCTCACTGGTATGTTTGCGGGATTGGTGCTTAATTCTAGCAAAGGAAATTGCCGTATTTGACCGCATAAACGGTAATTGCAATGCTGTGCCGATATTTCAGGGCAAGGCAGTGGCAAGACAGTTTTTAAAAATCATCAGGTAATGCATTTAAATGGTGCATTGCTGTGAATCTTTTTGTTACTGCTGCTGCCGGCATAATTGAGATGCCAGGCGGCGACAATGGCCTGTGGGCACATGTTTTACCATGTTCAGTCCCTTTATTGGGCATTTTTTCCATAACAGGCATCTTTGCTGTGACTGCATGTTAATGGTGCAATTTTTCGCCGAAAAATACTTTGCAAGTGCCATATGATGGCGCGTGCTACTATGTTTAGCTGTCAGCTGAGACCGTTGATTGCGTGTCCATCAGCCCCGCCGTTGCGCTGCTTGTGGTCTGCAAAAGCAGATCAGCTGCGTACGCTGTCCTTGATTTTCCTTTCTCTGCCCGACGTGCTGAGTTGGTCTTAACTGTGACTCTCCGTCGGACCTCTGAAAAACTGCCTTACCCATCCTTTTGCGGCCATGCACAGCGGCCAGCAGCTATCAGGTCGCCCTGAACGCTGCACTGCCTCATGATGGCTGATGCCCCCGTGTTATGCTGGCAGAAGCGGAGGGTTATGGCGGTATGTTCCATGTTTGTCTGATTTCTTATTGTTTCACTTTTCCTTTCATAAGGTCTGTTTAAATGAGAGTATTGCCGGATCTGGACGAAGTCCTGAAGATCGCGCAGCAGGGTGAGTATAAGGCTCTGCCTCTGTCCTGCGAGATTCTTTCGGACATCTGTACCCCCATCGAGGCGCTCAGGACTTTAAAAGCCCGTTCGTCTCACTGTTTTATCCTCGAATCTGTTGCTGGCAAGGAAAAGTGGGGCCGCTGGACATTCCTGGGCTTTGATCCTCTTGCCGCCATATCACTGCGCGATGGCGTCATGCGTATAGGGGACAGTGAATTTACTACCGACGACCCTGACAGCCATATCAGAAAACTGCTTGCTCAATACAAAAGCCCGCGTTTTGACTGGCTGCCTGCCTTTACCGGAGGTCTGGTAGGTTACTTTGCCTACGATTATTTCAACTATGCCGAGCCGGCCGCACGCGTAGCTGTCGATCATGAGGAGTGCTTTAATGACCTTGACCTCATGCTCTTTGACAAGGTCATTGCCTTTGACAACTTCCGTCAGAAGATTGTGCTCATTGCCAATATTACTCTGAGCTCCTCACAGACCGATGTCGCAGCCCGCTACTCACGAGCCGTAGCCGGACTCAAAGAGCTGGCAGATATGCTGCGCTCTATCTCCCATGGCGGTGCCAGTAAATGTGCAGCTCATGGTGCCGGTCAGAGCGAAAGTGGCTTAAGCGCGGTCAGCCGCATGGCAGGTACTGCCTTTGGTTCATTCCCGCCACTTGCACCGGATGCCAGCAGCGCCGCTGGCCGCAGCAATGGTGGCTGCCACAACGGTGCCAGCGGCAGCGGAGCCGCCGGAAGAGGCGGCATGGTCCGCAACATCGCTGATGATATTGCAGAGGCCACCATGAGCAACTGCACAGATCGAGGCAGTGCCGGTGGTGCGGCCGCACAAGGGACTGTGGCCAGGGCCGGGGCCGATGCGGCCTGCTGCCATGGTGAGGGCGGGCGTCTGCTCAGTGATTTCAGAGCACTGTTCAATAAGGAGCAGTTCTGCTCCATGGTGGAAAAAGCCCGCAAGTACATTTACGAGGGCGATATCTTCCAGGTAGTGCTATCCAATCGACTGGATGCTGATTTCGAGGGCTCCCTGTTCAATACCTACCGTGTGTTGCGTACTACCAATCCTTCGCCTTACATGTTCTATTTTTCCGGCACCGATGTTGAGGTGGCCGGCGCTTCGCCTGAGACTCTGGTGCGTCTTGATAATGGTGTTGTGCACACTTTTCCTCTGGCTGGTACCCGTCCACGTGGTGCCACTGAGCAAGAGGATCTGGCGCTGGAGCGTGAGCTGCTCAGCGATGAAAAGGAGATTGCCGAGCACAATATGCTGGTTGATCTGGGGCGCAATGATCTTGGACGTATCTGCAGCTTTGGCACAGTGGAGGTGGAAAAGCTCCACAGCATTGAGCGCTACTCTCATGTCATGCATATAGGCTCGACAGTACGCGGCCAGATCCGTCCTGAGTGCGATGCTCTGGATGCCATTTCGTCAGTTCTTCCGGCTGGTACTCTTTCTGGTGCACCAAAAATCAGAGCCTGTCAGATCATAGGTGAGCTTGAGAACAATCAGCGCGGTATTTACGGCGGCGCCATAGGCTATATCGATTTTTCGGGCAATATGGATACCTGCATTGCCATACGTCTTGCCTACCGCAAGAACGGACGTGTCTTTGTCCGTTCAGGAGCCGGCATTGTGGCTGATTCCGTGGCAGAAAAAGAGCATCAGGAGTGCATCAACAAGGCTCAGGCCGTAGTTAACGCTCTGAAAATGGCTCAGGACATGGAGGAGCTCTAGATGATTTTGCTTATTGATAATTACGACTCCTTCTCCTACAACCTCTATCAGCTCACAGGTGAGATTAATCCTGATATCAAAGTGATACGTAACGACGAGCTAACTGTAGAGCAGATCGCTGAACTCAGACCTGAGCGCATCATCATTTCACCAGGACCAGGCCGTCCTGAGGATGCCGGCATCATTATGCAGGTGCCAAAAGCGCTTGGCGCATCGATACCGGTGCTGGGAGTATGCCTTGGTCATCAGGCTATCTGCGCTGCATTTGGCGCCACTGTGACCTATGCCCGTCAGCTCATGCATGGAAAGCAATCTGAGGTCAGCTTCGACACCAGTTGTCCGCTGTTTAAGGACGTGCCGGAGCGTGCGCCTGTGGCCCGCTACCATTCGCTGGCAGTTGACCCTGATACTCTGCCTCCTGAACTCAAGGTGACAGCTGTTACTGATTCAGGTGAGGTCATGGCCATTGCCCACAGTTCACTTCCTGTTTTTGGTGTGCAGTTCCATCCTGAATCCATCATGACTCCTGATGGCCGCACCATGCTTAAGAATTTCCTAACGCTCTAGCGTAACAATTACCCGTCCACTTCCTGCCCGCCTGGCCGGCAGGCTGGCAAGGCACTGGTATGAGTACATGCCGCGTCCGGGCGTTCAGACGGCTTGACGACCAGACATCCTGACGACCTGACGGCCGGACGATCTGACGGCCTGGCGTCCGGATTGTGCAGGCCGGTCCGGTCATGGCAAGGCCAGTCCTGGCCATGCGTTAACGCCAGTTCAGTGCCATGCGTGCTCTTATGGGGCGCAGGTGCCGCCATTGACGGAGTTGTCATGCGGTGGTGACAGTGCTTTTTGTGGACAGCCACTGATGCAGGGGACGGGAGACAGGATTAGACAGAAAAATGATTAAAGAAGCTATTGTAAAAATCGTCAGCAAGCAGGATCTGACTTTTGATGAGGCCTACACAGTCATGAATGAAATCATGTCAGGTCAGACCTCACCTACCCAGAATGCAGCTTTCCTTGCAGCTCTTTCTACCAAGAGTGCCCGAGCTGAAACCACTCAGGAAATTGCCGGCTGCGCCGCAGCCATGCGCGCTCATGCCACCAGGGTGGAAACACCTTTTGATGTCTTTGAGATTGTAGGTACCGGTGGCGATAATGCCAACTCTTTCAATATCTCAACCACTACTGCTCTGATTGCTGCGGCTGGCGGCCTGAAAGTAGCCAAGCACGGTAATCGTGCAGCATCATCCCTTTGTGGAACAGCTGACTGCCTTGAGGCTCTGGGCGTTAATATTGATCTTAGCCCAGAGGACTGTGTGGAGCTGCTCGACAAGGTGGGAATGTGTTTTTTCTTTGCGCAGAAATACCATTCATCCATGAAGCATGTGGGCGCCATTCGCAAGGAACTGGGCTTTCGTACCGTATTTAACATTCTGGGTCCACTGACCAATCCAGCCAGTCCTAAAATCCAGCTCCTTGGCGTTTATGACGAGTACCTGGTTGAGCCTCTGGCAAAGGTGCTCATGGATCTGGGTATCAGGAGAGGCATGGTGGTTTACGGTCAGGACCGTCTTGACGAGATTTCACTTAGTGCCCCTACTACAGTGTGCGAGTTCAAGGACGGCTGGTATAAGACCTATGTCATCAGGCCTGAGGATTTTGGTATGGAACGCTGTACCAAAGAGGATTTGCGCGGCGGTACTCCTGAGGTTAATGCCGGTATTACCCGCTCTATTCTCAACGGCTCACTGAGCGGTCACAAGCGCAATGTAGTGCTGCTCAATGCAGGTGCTTCACTTTACCTTGGTGGTGCCGCCCTGACCTTTGCCGAGGGCATTGAGCTGGCAGCCAGCCTTATTGATAATGGCAAAGCTGTTGAGACTCTGGAAAGTCTCATTGAGCACTCCAACCGCCTTAAGAACAGGGGGCAGTGATTATGACCATTCTGGACAAGCTTGCAGATCATGCCCGTGAGCGTGTTGCTGCAGCATCTGCAGTGCTTCCTCTTGAGGCCTGCCGTGAGCGTGCTCTGGCTGAGCCAGCTGCCGGCTTTGCCTTTGAAAACTCCCTTAAGGAGCGCAACAGCAAGGGCGAGCTGGCCATTATCTGTGAGTGCAAGAAGGCCTCACCATCCAGGGGACTGATTGCCCCTGATTTTCCTTATCTGGAAATAGCCCGTGATTATGAGGCAGCAGGAGCCGATGGCATCAGTGTCCTTACTGAGCCTCAGTGGTTTCTGGGCTCTGACAGCTATCTTGAGCAGATTGCAGCTCAGGTAAAGACACCATGCCTGAGAAAGGACTTCACCGTAGATGATTATCAGATCTACGAAGCCCGCATGCTGGGAGCTTCCTGCATTTTGCTTATCTGTTCGCTGCTTAAGGAAAAGGAAATAGTGCGCATGCTCTCAGTATGCGAGGACCTGGGCCTGTCAGCTCTGGTTGAGGCTCACGACGCTGATGAGGTAGCTCTTGCCGTAAGAGCCGGAGCCCGCATGATTGGTGTGAACAACCGTAACCTCAAGGACTTTACCGTTAATACTGACAACTCACGCCGTCTGCGTGATCTGGTTCCTGAGGACAGAATATTTGTTGCTGAAAGTGGCGTGCACAGTGCTGCTGATGTCACTCCTCTCAAGCAGACAGGAGTCAACGCTATTCTGGTAGGTGAAAGCCTGATGCGTGCAGACAACAAGGCAGCCAAAATCGCAGAATTTCGCAATGCCTGACCATTTGCACCTGGAGTCGGCGGCAGCCTATGCTGCCACCGGCAGCAGGGGCAGCTGGAGCTGTCACAGGCTGCTGTCACAGGCTGCTGACGCAGCCGCACCAGCACGAACCTGACTCAGCAGGTATTGTCAGCTTAATGAGCAGTGCTGCACTGCTGCTGCAGCACCTCTGAACTCCTGCAGATTGAGTCTGCAGGTAATAACTTTATATTAAATTTTGGAAAGCACTATGAGCACAGCATTAATCAAGGTCTGTGGTCTCAGGCGTCCGGAAGATATTCAATGGGCAAATGAGCTTGATGTGGATTTCGTGGGCTTCGTCTTTGCGCCGAACAGCCGCCGCTATGTCACTCCGGCTCAGGCTCTGGAGCTCAGACGTGAGCTTAAGAGTACCATCAGATCAGTGGGAGTACTGGTAAATGAGCCGGTGCTGTCCGTTGTTCATATGGTGACCAGTGGCGCCATTGATATTATTCAGCTTCATGGCAGTGAGGATCAGCACTATCTTGCTGATCTCAAAGAGGCTCTGCAACAAGCCGGTCAGGCAGGCACTCCTGTAATCAGGGCCTGCTCTGTCAGCTGTGAAGAGGATATTGCCCGGGCATGCCAGTTGGACTGCGACTGGGTGCTCCTTGACTCCGGAAGGGGAGGCACGGGGCAAACCTTTGACTGGGCCCTTGTGGCCAGCATGGACAGACCGTTTTTTCTGGCCGGAGGACTCAACTGTGACAATATTTCACAGGCTCTGGCTGCCTGCCACCCCATGGCAGTAGACGTCAGCTCGGGTATTGAGACTGACGGTGTTAAGGATTTTGCCAAGATGCAGGATTTTGTCTGCCGCGTCAGACAGTCGGCCTGAAGGGACCGGCCTTACAGCGCTCAGGCTGCTGCCCGTCATTGCACGGAGGGCAGCACAGACTGTAAGGTCGTCGGCACCTGAGCTGTCTTTATGAAAGTTCATGGGACAGTATCGTATGCCGGCAGCCGGCCCTCAGGTAATACTGCAGGCTTAGTAACCCGCAAATAATCAGCTCTGATGAGCCAGTGCACTGCGCCATCCAGCAGCAGCCAGCGCTGCGGCGCCATCCATCTGTCGCGAGCGCCCGGGAGCCATGCAACTGGCGCCAGTGACACAAGGCGAGGCGGTGCCAGCTGCAGCTGCAGCACCAGCCAGCGCCTGGCGCTGTTGCAGGCTGTGCAGCACGGTGCAGGGCAGATGTATGATGCGGGAATGCCCGGTGCGGCCCAGTGCGTGCGCCGGGTAAATATAAGGATTTTCCCATGACTAATTCCAAAGGCCGTTTTGGTGTTCACGGTGGTCAGTACATTCCAGAGACCCTGATGAATGCTGTTCTGGAACTTGAACAGGCCTACGAGCATTTTAAGAATGACCCACAGTTTCAGGCTGAGCTTCAGGAACTGTTTAACGATTACGCCGATCGTCCATCTTTGCTGTATTTTGCCCGCAAGATGACTGAGGATCTGGGTGGTGCACGTATTTACCTCAAGCGTGAGGATTTAAATCACACCGGCGCTCATAAGATTAACAATGTGCTCGGTCAGGCTCTGCTGGCCAAAAAGATGGGCAAGACCCGTCTGATTGCAGAAACCGGTGCCGGTCAGCACGGTGTAGCCACAGCAACAGCTGCTGCCCTGATGGGACTTGAATGTGTGGTCTTTATGGGCCGTGAGGACACAGAGCGTCAGGCTCTCAATGTCTACCGCATGAAGCTGCTGGGCGCTGAGGTGCGTCCTGTAGACAGCGGTACTGCAACCTTAAAGGACGCTGTATCCGAGGCCATGCGTGAATGGTCTACCCGTATGTCTGATACTCACTACTGCCTGGGTTCAGTAATGGGTCCACACCCTTTCCCAACCATTGTCCGTGATTTCCAGGCCGTCATCTCCAAAGAAATCAAAGAGCAGATTCTGGCCAAAGAAGGGCGTCTGCCTGATGCCGTGCTGGCCTGTGTTGGTGGCGGCTCCAATGCCATAGGTGCTTTCTATCACTTTATAGATGACAAAGAAGTTGCTTTGATTGGCTGTGAGGGTGCAGAACGTGGTGTGGATACTCCTGAAACTGCAGCAACAGTTAATGTTGGCAGCCTTGGTATCTTCCATGGCATGAAGTCCTATTTCTGTCAGGACAAGTACGGTCAGATTGCCCCTGTATACTGCATTTCTGCCGGTCTTGACTATCCGGGCGTAGGCCCTGAGCATGCCTGGCTGCATGATATTGGCCGTGCCAGCTATGTGCCTGTTACCGATGAAGAGGCTGTAAGTGCCTTTGAGTATCTGTCCCGCACTGAGGGCATTATCCCGGCTATTGAGTCAGCACATGCCGTTGCCCACGCCATTAAGCTGGCTCCGCAGATGGGCAAGGACAAGATCATTGTAGTTAACCTGTCAGGACGCGGTGATAAGGACGTAGCCTCCATTGCCCGCTACAGAGGAGAAGAGATCCATGAGTAAGATTTCTCAGGCATTTGCCAGTGGAAAGGCCTTTATTCCTTTTATCACCTGCGGTGATCCTGATATGGAAACCACCATCAAGGTAGTTAAGGCAGCAGCTGATGCCGGTGCTGATCTCATCGAGCTTGGTATTCCTTTTTCCGATCCTGTAGCCGAGGGTCCGGCCATTCAGTCAGCCAATATCCGAGCTCTCAAGAACAGAATTACTACCGATGACGTCTTCGATCTCGTCAAGAAGATGCGCGATGAAGTCAGCGTACCTTTCGTTTTCATGACCTACGCCAATGTAGTGTTCTCCTACGGTCCTGATGCCTTCTTTGAGCGCTGTCGCGAGGATGGAGTAGAGGGTGTAATTCTTCCTGATGTTCCTTTTGAGGAAAAGGAGGAGTTTGAAAGTGTGGCTCTGCGTCATGGTGTTGAGTTACTGAGCCTCATCTCCCCTACCTCCAATCAGCGTATTGTCAAAATTGCCCGTGAGGCCCGTGGTTTTGTCTACGTGGTATCTTCACTGGGTGTAACCGGAACCAGGGAGCAAATCAGCTCTGACATCAGTGAAATGGTCAGACTGGTGCGCGAAAACACAGACATTCCATGTGCTGTGGGCTTTGGCATTAGCACCCCGGAGCAGGCCTGGCAGATGGCCTCGCTCTCTGACGGCGCCATTGTGGGCTCAGCAATTATCAAGCTGATTGAGCAGCATGGCCGCGATGCCGCCCCATATGTAGGTGAGTACGTCAAATCCATGAAGGAGGCCGTACGCCGCGCCGATACTGACCCGGCTCCGGCTCCATCCTCAGGCTCATAACCAGGTCAGTTCCGGCTGCATAAGATGGCTGCACAGTCACGCTGACTGCCATCATACCAAGGGTCATCTCCTGCAAAGGGGGATGGCCCTTTGTATTAGATGCTTACTAAAACCAGCAGAGAAGCATGCAAGCACGCTGACAAATCCATGAGCGCTGGCAGCGCCATGTTTCAAAAATGGAATGTACCATTGCAAGTGAGCGCGCTCAGTCAAGAACAGATGCAGCATGGAGCACGCAGCTGTGGATTGCATGTTTAGAATGCAGTGTGGGCCACGCAGCGTTTAGCATGCAGATGTGGCAGCAGGTGTGTCATGCAGTGTGTGCTACGCAGCGTGTAGCACGCAGGTGTGGCATGCAGCGTGGAGTATGCAGCATGCGATTTGGCTCACAGCGTCGGCGGCAAAAGTGTGGACACATCATGGTGTGGCATAATCTGTTTTACGTTTTAGAAAGTGTATGTCATTTCCCGGAATGAATGTGATATTGCAGACACTTTACAAAGTCTTTTGTTGATGATGCTGGCAGGTTCAGTTGGCGGGTCTATAGCGGAGAGCTGAATGAGGCTGTTGATAAGGTGGGTTGCCCTTGCATAAATTGTTGTTTAATCGGCGGGAAAAATGATACCGGAATGATGGCTGAGCGTAGTGAGTGCAGGCTAACCACTGTAAGTCGTGACATGCAAGGGTTATTAATTAAATATGATGAATTAATGCCATGTTTTGTTGGAAATATTCAGCTGTCTGTGAGTTTTTTTGCTCATCTGTACATGCAGTTGAAAATGGAATTTTGTCCAGAAAATTCCGTCACAAGTACGATGGATATCAGATTTGTACGGAATTGAAAGTTATTTTTCATATGATCGGATTTCTCATATGGTGCAGAGCTTTTGCTAGATACGAAAAAAGATTTGAGCGAAAAAATCCCTTAAACAGGCGCCGGGCACGCATGCATGCTGCATTTAGTGAAAATCGTCCCTACCAAATTATCAAATAACCGCTATAATTGAATCGTTTTCTCAACTGGGGTCGACAGTTAGGGTCGGCAACGGTCATGGGGAATCGATGTTAGGATTTAGTCAATTAGGTATCGCAAATGATCTATTCACACGAAGTAGAGCAAATGTGCACCGTCAAGAAGGGTGCATACCACGGTCCTGCTCCAATCCCTGAGGAGGGTAAGTGGGTCCAGGCTAAAGAAATCAAGGACATCAGCGGTTTAACCCACGGTGTGGGCTGGTGTGCTCCTCAGCAGGGCGCCTGCAAGCTGACCTTAAACATTAAGGACGGCATCATTGAGGAAGCATTAGTCGAGACTATCGGCTGCACCGGTATGACCCACTCTGCCGCCATGGCTTCCGAAATTCTCCCAGGCAAGACCCTGCTCGAGGCCTTAAATACTGATCTCGTATGCGACGCTATCAACACCGCCATGCGCGAGCTGTTCTTACAGATCGTTTACGGCCGTTCCCAGACTGCTTTCTCCGAGGGTGGCTTACCAATCGGTGCTTCTCTTGAGGATCTGGGCAAGAACCTTCGCAGCCAGGTTGGTACCATGTTCGGTACCAAGGCCAAGGGTGCACGCTACCTTGAGATGACTGAGGGTTATGTAACCCGTCTGGCCTTAAATGACGAGAACGAGATCGTCGGCTACGAGTTCGTAAACCTGGGCAAGTTAATTGACCTCCTGAAGAAGGAGCCTGAGCTTAAGGGTTCAGAAGCAATTGCCAAGGTAAAAGGTCACTATGGTCAGTTTGATGATGCTGCCAAGTACATTGACCCAAGACATGAGTAATGAGGTGTACTAAAGATGGCTTTATTCGAGAGTTATGAGCGTCGTATTGACAAGGTCAACGCAGCATTAAACGAGAACGGTATTTCTTCCCTGGACGAAGCACGCAAGATCTGTACTGATCTGGGCTTTGATCCATATGAGATGGTACGTGCCATTCAGCCTATCGCATTTGAGAATGCCTGCTGGGCCTATGTTGCCGGTGCTGCCATTGCCGTTAAGAAGCAGGTAAAGACTGCTGCTGAGGCTGCCAACGCTATCGGTATCGGTTTACAGTCATTCTGTATCCCTGGCTCCGTAGCTGAGGACCGTCAGGTAGGTATCGGCCACGGTGGTCTTGGCGCCATGCTGCTGACCGATGAGACCAAGGTATTTGCCTTCCTGGCCGGTCACGAGTCCTTTGCTGCCGCTGAAGGTGCTATTGGTATTGCCTTAAATGCCAACAAGTCCCGTCAGACCCCATTACGCGTTATCTTAAACGGTCTTGGTAAGGATGCCGCTCAGATCATTTCCCGTATCAACGGCTTTACCTACGTACAGACCCAGTTTGACTATGCTACCGGCAAGTTAAACATCGTTAAGGAAATTGCCTACTCCAAGGGCAATCGTTCCCAGATTCGCTGCTTTGGTGCCGATGATGTTCGTGAAGGCGTTGCCATCATGCACAACGAGGGCGTAGACGTTTCCATCACTGGTAACTCCACCAACCCAACCCGCTTCCAGCACCCAGTAGCTGCTACTTACAAGAAAGAGTGCATGTTAACCGGTAAGAAGTACTTCTCCGTAGCCTCTGGCGGCGGTACCGGTCGTACCTTACACCCTGACAACATGGCAGCTGGTCCAGCCTCTTACGGTATGACCGACACCATGGGCCGTATGCACTCCGACGCTCAGTTTGCCGGTTCTTCTTCAGTACCTGCACACGTTGAGATGATGGGCTTCCTGGGCATGGGCAACAACCCAATGGTAGGCGCCACTGTAGCCGTAGCCGTTGCTGTTGACCACGCTATTAACAAGAAATAGTCTCGATACCTAAAAAGACTACTTTAGCGACAGAATTCCGTAGATTTCTGTTCAATCAATGGGCCGCAAGGCCCATTTTTATTGCCCGTAACCAGGAAATTCCAAATCTCACCCCCAGTGGCCGCACTAAGCCACCAGACGCATCCAATTGCATTCTCCCCGCCTCTGCCATCGCATCTGGTCTTACCCCATCCCACCCAATCTCGTCTCATCTTCATCTCGTCTCACTCCACCCCTTCTCTCTCAGGTACGTACTGTTTAAGTGTGGGGTGTAGATATTTCTACAAAAGCCTATAATTAAGCCATACCTTGCGACAGGGTAAAGTAGCTTTATCAGGCGCTTCTGGTGATCTGAACCGCACAGCGTTCTTCT
>NZ_JALKIL010000071.1 GCF_023051105.1 Anaerobiospirillum sp. NML120449
TTTTTACTATGTGATCAAAATCTCGTTTTTAAGTGAATCTAAATTGTTAAAAAGTGATCCTGGTATCACATTTTATTTTCCGAATTTGATCCTTGGATCAAATTTCACGCTTTGTGCGTAGCCCCTGAGTGCTCGTGGATGGGGCGTGCCTTGCTGTTAATGGCTGTTTTGCGTTGTGCATACCTTTATAACAGGTATTAAGACCTGCGTAGCGGTGGAAAGTTCATGATTTTGTTAGCTGTTTATGCAGCATGAGAATAGATTTTTGCTGATCTGTACTGCGATCTTTATCGTTGGAAATGGGGGGCTGTAAGGGCCTTTGCATATATTTGGGGCAAGGTACAGGCCTTATTACCTGGGCTTACTCGGGAGTGATTCCCGGATGCGATGTAAGTCGAATGTACATCAATGTAAGCGTTTACAGATAATATAGTAAATGAAGTTTACAAAGACATGGTGCCAGATATGGCTTTATTGCCTTACAGTGCGGGGTAAAAATTAACCTGGTTAACAAATTTCCAGTGCTGCTGGCGCAGAGATGTGTTGCATTAAAAAATGCAAAAAATGAAACAAAACTTTTCATTTCTGCAAAAGTTGCATCAGTTAGTTATGGGTAAGTAAAACTGTTTTGTCAAATCATTGCACCAAAAGTGAGTTTGACAGTGTTAAGTAACATAAAGACAGAGATAAACATGTAGATAAAAGGCTGATATATGCGGATAACAGCGGGGCTCCTAACTTCTGACACCATGCGTTGTTACTGGTAACACAGTGAAATAAAGCTAAAAAATTTTTTGTAAAAAGCTTGATCCATATCTCAATTTTGAATATCATGTACCCAACAAAACGAACAGAGCAAAGTGGTCGTTTTGCACTAACTAAACTCGTAGTTAAACTCCTTTTTATAGACAATCCTCCTATTTAAAAAAAGGTCTGGCGCGAAACCAGGCCTTTTTTATTTGGTTTTTACCAGCTTCCCTGCCCCTCCATCCCACACATCATCCCCGGCAAACAGCCTCTGTCAGCAGCCACGATCTCCTTTTGTCCGTATTGCCACTGCTCGGGGTATCACACTCACTCTTTTGCATTACTTTATGCAACAAATCCTGCAACAAAAGTCACGTCCACTGTTTCATTGCAGCGCTGTCTCACAATGAGAGCTTAGCTGAATACTTGTCTCCTGCCCTCAGAGCACCTGGCAGGGCTGTCACATCCTCATGTATATGTGAAATGCCATAAACAGGCTTTAGGAACACTGTTCGTAAACTGTTCCCGACCATACGCACTTACGGCGCACGCTCTAATACGGCCTGTCACAGCCGACTGCCCGTTGCTGCGGCCATCTGCAGCCATGTATCCCATGCATTAACGTGCATGTTCTTGTGCAGTCATGCATGCATGCATGCAAGCAAGCATGCATGCATCCATTTCATGCGGAGCAGGCTCGGCTGTTTTGTCCCGACCAGCAGGGCTTTACTGACTCTTCATACTTAACAGCACAATATCGGAACAGGGAATGCCGGAAAATCAGGCGGATACAGTAGATGCAGGGCAGGGCTCAGATGGACAGTAAATGGCGGGACTGCTGGATGCAGATTAGATGACGGGCGGCTGTGCTGCACTGTAGATGGCTGGAAGTACACGGTAGGACAGGGATGATATGCAATAAATATTAGATAGCACTGGGCAATGCAGGAAAGAACTGGCAAGCGCTCTCAGGCGCAGTTGGGGGAATGCCCAAAAGCCCATGGCGTCAGAGGCGGATCCAGTAAGTGCACTGCATTGCGCTGAAGTGTACGATACTGCCATATCATATAGTAACGTATTGACGTTTAATACGCGTCTTCGGTGGGGGAAGGTCCCTGAAAATATACACTGGATTGACCTTTGACTTTGCTATATTCACAATTTGACAAAAATGCCCTGTGAAACTTGCAGGCATTTGCTAATATCAGACAGTTGTACGGTTTATGCTCAGTTCAGCTTCGCAGCAGGCCTTGTACGGCCGCCTTAGAGTCATGCAGTTCATGGCAATTGCATCTGCAGCTGATCTGCGTGCCATTGCCTTGTGCATTGTGACTCTTCTGCTGTAGTGGCAGGAGCGGGATGAATATGCGGGGGTATGTGGTCTTTGAGCTTGCCGAACCTGTTGTCTGAAAAATCCTGTCAGGTCTGGGCCGGTGGCCTTGTTGCTCCAGGGAGCTGCCCCTGTTTTTCAGTGTTGGGCTGCCCTGTGATCTGCAGTCGGCTGGTATCAACTGTCAGGAGCAATATGTCAGACATTGGGCATCGTGCATCAGGCATGAGGCATCCTGCATGAGGCATTTTGCATCAGGAATAATGCATCATGCTTTTGCTTTGCGATGTCAGGCAGTGGCCTTTATCCTGGGCTTTTGCCCGTATTTGATGATGTACCTTGCGGGTCTGGGACTGTGATGTGTTAAGGGGAGTGTTATGACCGCTTTATCAGGACAAGCTTTAGTGGGAGACATTGGTGGAACCAATGCCCGTCTGGCCATCTGCAATCTGGCTGACGGCACTTTATCTGATCCTATTATCTATTCGGCTCTGGAGAATGACTCCCTTGAGTCTGTTATCCACAAGTTCCGTCAGGATACCGGTGCCAAGTTCTCGGCTGCCTGTATTGCCATTGCCTGTCCTGTAGATCAGGACTACATCAAAATGACCAACAATCCATGGGAGTTTTCCAAGGCTCAGCTCAAGGAAAACCTCGGTCTTGAGACTCTGCTGGTTATCAACGACTTTACCGCCATGTGTATGTCTGTTACCTGCCTTGATAAGAAGTCCATGGTAAAGATTGGTGAAGGTGAGCCTGTTGCTCATGCTCCTGTCGCTGTATACGGTGCCGGTACCGGCCTTGGTGTTGCTCATCTGATTAAAAACGGTAATCGCTGGATTCCACTGTCTGGCGAGGGTGGTCACGTTGATCTGGCTCCGGCCAATATGTCTGAAGACATGATTCTCATTGCTCTGCGTGCCCGTATTGGTCACGTCTCTGCTGAGCGTGTGCTTTCCGGACCTGGCCTGCTCAATCTCTATGAAGCCATTGCCATGCGCAATGAGCGTCTGAGAACAGGCCTTACCCCTGCAGACATTACCGCTTCTGCCTTAAGCGCCAATCCTGATCCTGACTGCTTAGAGGCTTTAAGCACCTTCTGCCGCCTCATGGGCCGTTTTGGCGGTAACCTGGCTCTTACCCTTGGCACCTTTGGCGGTGTTTATGTTGCCGGTGGCGTAGTTCCACGCTTCCTTGAGTTCTTCAAGAACTCCAAGTTCCGTGAGGCCTTTGAAGACAAGGGACGTTTCAAGAGCTACCTCTCCCGCATTCCAACCTATGTCATCACCGAGCCTAAGGCCGGTTTGATGGGCGCTGCAGCCACCCTGCGTCAGGAGCTTGGTGCCGTACTGTAAGTAGTTACGAAGTCAGCTAATCTGACATACAGGCATAAGCGCAGCACTAAGGTGCTGTGCCCTGAGGGGCCTCCGATCGCAGATCGCAGGCCCTTTGTCATTGATGGTGCCTTTAATTTTCCAGTCCATATCGAGCCAGAGCTTCTTTCAGTCCATCACTCAGGGCTTTGTGTTGTGGCATGTCACTGCTATCTGACCGGCGCGATTCAGGTGGCATGTACCCGGACACGAGGCACTGCCATGTGCCAGGGCACGAGGCACAGTCATGTGCCGGGACATTATTCCCTGTCATATGCCGGGGCTTGATTCAGGCCCATGATTTATGACCATGGTTTTGTCTGTTCGGGAGATAGCCATGATTTTCAGGCGAGATTCATATTCCTGTCTGCAGGCAAGGCTAATCTGGCTTGCATAGTGCATCTGTAGCAATGCACCCCAACTGACGCCATGGTGCAGCACGCCAGTGACTGCACTGACAATGGCAGTGCCGGGCTGAAGCACAGCAGTGCCTGTCTTATCTACATGACACAGGTGCTGTGATTGTTTTTCAGTCCCTCAGTGGCCGACTGCCCTGATAGAGCTCTGTGCTTTCTGGCAGGACTTTATTTCGGGATTTCTGGCAATATTTTCCTGACGGCTCTGTCTGTTCCGGCAGGATTTTGCCGCTCTGGCCTGGTTATGGTGCTGGTACAGTTTGTCATTGATTTTGTCCTAATTTTGGACAGTATGACCTGCTGTATCATTGTCAGTGGCTGTCTGCAGGCGGCCATGGTATCAGAGCAGGTCTGTATACGTAATCCCTATGAGCCACACGAATTTTTGTGCTGTATCTTGGGTGCATGTGCCAGATCAATCTGCATCTGGTATCAGGGTGCATTGCGACGACAATAAGTCTTTTAGCAGAGGTGATAATCTCATTGAGAAAATTTGCCTTTGAAAAACAGGCCTTTATGTCGCTACCATATGCAAGATCGATCAATAGTTCCACGAGGAGAACATCATGAGCTCAATTACCGGTATGAACAGCAACTTCGGTTTCGAGGCTTTAAGCGTTGCCATGACCAAGCGTGCTACCGAGGCTCAGGGCCAGGCCGCTTTAAAGATGCTTGAGAGCACCGCTCAGTCCGTACAGCAGATCAACGCTTCCGCTCCATCTGCTGGTGGCCGTGTTGGCAGCAACATCGACGTTCGCGCCTAAGAATTATTTTTCAGAAGCACAGCAGTGACTGTGACTTGCTGAACTAAGATACGAATTATTTAAAACCCTGTTACAGACGGTTATAATCCGTGCAGTAACAGGGTTTTTTGTTTCTGTAATCCCCAAAATCAGGCCGGGCAAAGGCTCGATCAACCCAGCGCCACAAACAGGCCGGGCAAAGGCTCGACCAACCCAGCGCCAAAAACTGGCCGGGCAAAGGCTCGACCAGCCCAGCTCCAAAATCAGGCCGGGCATGGGCTGACGGGCAGTGCCTTGCGGCTGGTCAGTACAGGGCCGGGCAGGGGATGGTAAGCTGCCGGGCGACTGGCTGGCAGGTTTGCTGGCTGTTGGGGGCAGGGGCGGCGATTCGTTGCACGGGGCATGGAACTTTTATTTGCAAGTTGAGGTGAGGCAGTGGCGGTTAAAAACGGATTTAAGCTGGTGGCTCCATTTGATGCGGCTGGTGACCAGATTGAGGCTATAGCACAGCTGGTCGATGGCATTGAAAAGGGGGACAGGGCTCAGACCCTGCTTGGTGTTACCGGATCGGGCAAGACCTTTACCATGGCCAATGTCATTGCCAGACTTAACCGTCCTACCATGATCCTGTCACATAACAAGACTCTGGCCGCCCAGCTTTACGGTGAGATGAAGGAGTTCTTCCCTCATAATGCTGTTGAGTACTTTGTTTCCTACTATGACTACTATCAGCCTGAGGCTTATCTGGCAGCTACTGATACCTTCATTGAAAAGGATGCCAAGGTCAATGACCACATCGACCAGATGCGTCTGAGCGCCACCAAGGCTCTGATGGAAAGACGTGACACTGTAGTAGTGTGCTCGGTATCAGCTATCTACGGTCTGGGTGAACCAGAAACCTACCTCAAGATGATGCTCCACATCTCTCGTGGAGAGCAGATCAGCCAGACGGAAATTGTAAAGCGGCTGGCTGCCCTGCAATATGTTCGTAATGACGTTGATTTTTCCCGTTCCACATTCAGAGTTCGTGGTGATGTCGTCGATATTTTCCCGGCTGAATCTGATGGCTATGCCATACGAGTTGAGCTCTTTGATGATGAGATTGAGCGTATTTCCCGCTTTGATCCTCTGACCGGTCATATCGAATGTGAGCTGCCACGTATCACCATCTTCCCTAAGACCCACTATGTAACTCCACGTGAGATTCTGCTCAGAGCCGTGGAGGAGATTAAGGTCGATCTCAAGGAGCGCTGTGACTACTTCTACAATGAGGGCAAGCTTCTTGAGGAGCAGCGTATCCGTGAGCGTACCCAGTACGACATTGAGATGATCAATGAAGTGGGCTACTGCTCAGGTATCGAAAACTACTCACGCTACCTTACGGGAAGAAAGCCAGGTGAGGCTCCGCCATGTCTTTTTGACTATCTGCCTGATGATGGTCTGCTCATCATTGATGAGTCCCATGTAACTGTTCCTCAAATCGGCGCCATGTACCGTGGTGATCGCTCCCGTAAGGACAATCTCATCCAGTTTGGCTTCCGTCTGCCTTCAGCATACGATAACCGTCCGCTCAAGTTTGAGGAATTTGCCCGCATGCAGCCTCAGACTATCTACGTATCTGCTACCCCGGCCCAGTATGAGGTTGATCTGTCCTCTCAGGTGGTAGAGCAGCTTATCCGACCTACAGGACTGCTCGATCCTGTTATTGAGGTCAGACCGGTAGCTACTCAGGTTGACGACGTCATGTCTGAAATCAGAAAGAGAGCGGAGGCAGGTGAGCGTACTCTGGTTACTACCCTGACCAAAAAGATGGCCGAGGAGCTGACATCCTATCTTACTGAACATGGTCTGAGAGTACGTTACATGCACTCAGATATTGATGCTGTAGAGCGTATGGACATCATCAGAGATCTGCGTCTTGGTGAGTTCGATGCCCTCATCGGTATTAATCTGTTAAGAGAAGGTCTGGATATTCCTGAGGTGTCCCTGGTAGCTGTTCTTGATGCTGACAAGGAAGGCTTCCTGCGTTCGACCCGTTCCCTTATTCAGACCGTAGGTCGTGCGGCCCGTAATGTTAAGGGCATGGCCATTTTCTATGCTGACAGGATCACCGACTCCATGCAGCAGACCATGGACGAAACCAGTCGTCGTCGTTCTATTCAGGACAAGTTCAACAAAGATCACGGCATAGAGCCAAAGCAGATTAAAAAGAAGATTGTTGACGTCATGGAACTGGCCATCAACAGCTCCGAGGTCTTCAAGGTACCTGATGAAGAGCGCATGATGCCATCAATGAACCGCCGTGAGTGGGAGCAGGAGCATGGCCTGGACAGCCTCAAGGGCACCTCCCGTAAGGGCAAGGGCGGCCGTGGTGCTGCTGCAGCCGAAGGCCTGGACGCAGCCCTTGAGCTCGATGACGCCCGTGAGATGGCTGTTGATCTCATGCTGGCCGGCAGCCGTGCTGCCGCTGAGTCTGCAACAAAAGGCAAAGGCAAGGGCCGCCGCAGCACTGCAAAGGGAACTAAAGGCACTCCTCCTGGCGCAACTGCCAACAGCACAGAGCGTAAGGTCTTTGATCTGGAGCTGCTCTCAAAGCTCAGTGAGAAGTCTGTAAACGAGCTGATGCGCGATCCTGTGGCATGTCGCTACCTGCCTGAGGCTCAGGTACTGACAAAAGAGATAGACTCCATTCAAAAGGCCATGCTGGAGCTCGTTCATGAGCTCAAATTCGAGGAGGCAGCCGTACTGCGCGACCGCATGCGCACCCTCGAGAAAATCATGATGCTCATGCCAGGACGTGACAGCGAATTACCAGTATAAGCACCCATCCCCGGCAACATCCTCAGCCCATCCGCTTCATGCTCAGCCCTGCATGGTCCTGCCCAGCCCGGCATGGTCCAGCCCGGCGCTGGACAGCGCAGTGCAGCTGGTCGCAGCAGAGCAGACACAGCGGCCTGTGATCAGAGCAAAAACACAAAAGGCATCTGTATAAGATGCCTTTTGTACGTTAAGACTTAGAGAGCTGCTGCCTGCTGCAAACTGCCAGCTGCAAACTGCCAGCTGGCTGCAGGCCTTAATTCTGGTGAGCCGGGGCTGCCATGGCTACAGGTTCATGCAGCGCAGGCAGTGCCATCAGAACTTTCAATGCCGCCTGGATATCAATGCTGCCTTGATATCAATGCCATGGGCATGGATAACTGCAGGGCTGGGCTCAGCCAGGAGTGTTGCGCAGCAGACACCATTGATCAGGTTTCTTGCGAGATGGCCTGCCGGGGCAGAGGCCGTGGCTTATTTTACTGAGAGGCTGACCGGGCAGTTGTCGTCATCGGTGGCTTCGGCAGGCAGGGCCTTACCGTGCATGAGGCCGTAGATAATGATCATGCTGCGCTCGAGCTGCTCGGCAACAACTTCGACGCTTTCGTCGTCAAGCTCACATTCGGTATCAACATTGGCTATCTCATTAAGCATCTCAACGTTTTCATTGAGCATGGTATTACGCAGCGGATAGTCTTCCTGAACAATGGAACCGGCAACTGGCCTGCTCTCACAGCAAAGGCCCAGGTTAAAGCCATAGGCAAGGTCAGAAATGGCCTGCAGCAGTTTCTTTGGACTGCTTTCATCCTTGCCAGGGATGAAAAGACTGAGCTTTTCATTTTCCAGCTCTCTTTCCAGTTCAATGGCCATGGTAGTAAAGGTGGCTATGCCGGTACCGGAAAAGCGGGTACCGCCGTTGAGGATGTTTACCGTAAGCTCCAGACTCTTTGGGTCAGAGGAGCTGTGACCACGGCTGATAAGGCCCAGCACGAATCCCTGAACGCAGGCGATGGACTCTTCAAAGCCGGCAGCTGCAAAGCTCTTATGGATTTTCTGGTAGAGTTCGTTCTTTTTGAGTTCCTGCATGGATCAAGGCTCCTTGGGCATATCCCCTGTCGGTAAAGTACTATTGGGCCATGAGATTAGCATATGCTGTCATCAAGGGCAAAAGCCCGGTAAACTGTCCACCGCAGGACAGCCCTGACAGCCCGGTCAGCCTGTCAGTTATTCCTGCCTGGCAACTAATCTCATAACCGGCCGGCATCAGCAGTATGGCCACATGGCACGGCCAGGCAGCATGGCCTCGCGGCATGGTAATGCCTGGACTATGGTTCAGCCATGGCAGTTGCAGGATCACTTTCATCATGGAGCAGGCTGCACATAAGCTCATGTGAGTTAGTCGTGAAGTCTTGAGTATGTAGCCTTGCTCACAGCACAGACCTGTAAGCCTTACTTCAGCATAACTGCATGACTGTCTGCAGCACATAATCCGGAGGTGTTGGCCAGAAAATAAGGAACTGTAGGTAATTAAAATGATTTGTATTTCTTAAGTATAATGACCTGAACGGAGGAACCTTATGGCAAACCAGATTCAGGTCACTTTAAACAAAGATTCTATTAATCAGCTGCTTGAGGCTG
>NZ_JALKIL010000072.1 GCF_023051105.1 Anaerobiospirillum sp. NML120449
AGTCAAGGCTGGTGATGATATACATGCACTGATCACGTCTGTTATGTTGAGGCAGACTGTCCTGCTCCTCAGCTTTAACAGCATCGTTATAGTAAACATTAACCCTGACAGGCTTATCTGCAGTAGTGGTAACTGACTTCTGGTCGGGTTTCTTGGGTGTTGCGGAGTACGTTCCGATGAAATGCTCCGGTAAGCGGTGCAATTCAATACTTCGCTGGGCAATGACCATTGTTTCAATTTGCCCGTACTTTGCGGCAGCCTGAATAACCTCCTTGCTGTTGATTTTATGCCCTGCCAGCTCATTCAGTACAAAACCTTGATTTGTACGGCATTCCTGGATTTTAAACTGACATCCTGTAGCCTCTCGTATAACGAAATCGATGCCGTTCTCCTGCAGGTTGATTATATTGATGAAATCAAGGTAAATACGGTCACCGCAGAACAGGACCTTGCCCATATTTTTCAGGACGCCGTAGTTAACATTGTGGTTTTCAGCTCCTGTGCCCTCGGTGATATGGATATATACCGGAGTCATGGTCGACAGTGAGTATGCTGAATGATACTTGAGCTGGTGATTCCTGGTCTCGCCCCTGTGTTTATGACCATCAGGGCGCTTGCTTTTACGCAGCGCGCCAGAGCCGCTCGTATCATAATAGTTGCCTGACTGAACGTAAGCCTGAACGTATGAGCCATCCTGAATCACGATGTCATCATACGAATGCAGCTTCAAAAAGCTCAGGACTTTTCTGGTCACAGCATCGTTAGACATCAGGGCAAGTCTTTTACTCTCGAAGTAGATCATCTGCATCAGCACAGAGGAGTAATCTACAAAATCCCTGGTAAAATCAGGGTCAGCCATCCATGAAATGATGCTGTTACTGCTGATGTCGAAGTCGTCCCTGACGCATCTGGAAATGGAACTTATGCACATTGTTCCATTAGCAGGACGCTGCTGCTCAATCACCTGTCCAAGAGACAGAATCAGCTCTGATGGCTAAAACTTCCTGGACCTGCTGGTAGATCCAAGTGTTTTAAACACCTCATCGATCACGTCAGGATTGACCAGATCAGCAACAGTGAATTTAAAGGTATAGTCCCTTATCCTGACATGATATCTTGGGCGTTCCTTTCCTACATATTTCCCAGAAACATAGACATTCTTGTTGGCGAAGCCGAGTTTTATATCAACTTTCGGCAGTTGATCCTCGGGCAGTCTGGTCTCAAGGCTGCTTATGCCAAAAGCCTCCTCCAAAGCTTTGCCCTTTTTATCTTCCTCCTCGCCGTCAACCCCCTCCATGAGCTCTTGCATGGTTTCCGCATCCGGTGCACCAGGCACTGTTTCTTCAGCAGCCACGCTATCTGAAGCATCTGCCAGGGGATCACACCCAGTTTCTTCGACAGCACCACTATCTGAAGAATCTGCTGGGGTATCACCAACAGTTTCTTCAGCAGCACCACCATCTGAAGCATCTGCAGGGGACTCGCCACGGGCTTTATCCTCATCCTTGTCTGAGTCTGCATTCCCGGTAGCATGATCAAATGATTTAAAACCGCGATAACAATCCTCGGTCAGGAACATCTGCCCATAATGACCCGGCTCCTTCCTGAATCTTTCTTCAAGGATTGCAAGCTCAAGAGCAATGTCCTTATCACAGTAGTTACTAACCCCAAGAATGTCATGTTTGTCTGTCTGATCCATATGCAGCTCAAGACAGGTACGTACCGATGCCGCCAGAAAGGTCTCTGGTACATCGCAGACAGAGTCAGTGTTCTTCAGGAACTGATCATGAAAGTCATGTTCATTGTCCAGTACTGACGGGGCAAGAATAGAAATCGCCTTTTTGCCGATATATTCGACAGAATTCAGGTCCTTGCGCAGAAGTCTAACGATGGCAAAAACCCTCCTGGCGCGGCGAAGTCTCACCTTCTTTTTATACTTGGAGCGAAACTCTCTAGTAGAGTTTCTATGCGTACTAAGAGCCTCTCTGCCCTTTTTACCGCGCTTCTTAAGGCTCTTGCTCTTCTTTCCTTTAGGAAGCTTGGTATTTCTGTGCTTTCGATTGATCGAAGCACGGCATCTGCGCATGCTGCGCTCAGCTGAAACCGATTCACACTTGTCGGACAAGTCAATTTCAAGACAAAAGCTGATGTCTATCGGCTTGAATGGACCTACAAAGTTCCAGGCTATCGGCTCCTTAAAGCATGCAAAAGGCTTGGCGCTAAAGTTTTTCTGGGCGAGAAAAACAGCATTTCCTCCGGAAAAAATAGGTATATATGGAAAAATTGCCTGGCAATTTTGGCCGCTGCGGCGTTGACAGTCCTTGTCGATGATATTATTATGTGGCACACTAGGGGATTCCTCCATTTACATAGAAATCTAAACGGATCCCCAATTTTACCATTTTTGAGTTGTAATTGCTAGCGATTTATCGCTATTTTTTATCAGTCCATAGATACATCATTTTCAGTTTAAAAATCCCCAAAACTAGATACTACTTTTGGGGCTTTAATTAAGCAAATTTTGCTTTTTTTGATGTGTGGCTATGTTACAAAACAGATTGGAAAGCTCAATTCGTAACCAGGCTAACGTTTCTGCCAACCAGTCTGATGCCCGTAGCAGAATTCGTGACGCTGACTTCGCCGAAGAGTCTGCCAACCTGTCACAGCAGTCCATTATCCAGCAAGCTGCTACGTCCATGCTGATGCAGGCCAATACACGTCCTCAGCTTGGTCTGTCCCTGTTAGGCTAACGCCATAACAGAATCAGATATCCTTATAAATTCTAAGATACAGAATTTGCTTTATAAAAGGTTAGGAAATGGCAGTATACGTAAACACTAATGTGAGCTCATTAAACGGCCGCAGGTATCTCAATAACGTACAGAATCAGCTGACGACCACATACCAGAGACTCTCGTCGGGCCTGAGAATTAACAGCGCCAAGGACGATGCCGCCGGCCTGCAAATCAGCAGCCGTCTGACGACTCAGATCAACGGTCTCAACCAGGGTAACCGTAATACCTCCGATGGTATTGCTCTGGCTCAGACCATCGAAGGCGCCATGGACGAAATGACTGGCATGCTCCAGAAGATTCGTACTCTGGCTGTTCAGGCCAATAACGGCACCAACACTGCTGATGACCGTGCTGCCCTGTCCAAGGAAGCTACTGCTCTGGCAAAGGAAATCGGACGTATTGCTACTCAGACAAGATTTGGTGGCAAGTTAGTTCTGGACGGAGCTGATGGCGCTGGTCAAGGTGGTGCTGCTGCGGTAGAGAATACTATTTACGGTAAGGCAGCCGGACAGGCTGGTGGCGCCGCTGGTGGTGGCTCAAAGGGTACTCTTACCCTGCAGGTAGGAGCCAATAAGGGCGATACCATTACCTTTGATGTTTTATCAGCCAAGTTCTCTCAGATTGCAAAGAATGGCGGTGTTACTGATCAGGATCTTGCTAAGTTCGCTAAATTTAACAATCAGGGCAATACTAAGGATCTGCAAGAAATTAAGCTCGACACCACAGAAAATATTGAGGCTGCAATCGCTGGCATGGACAAGATGATTGCTGCTATTGACGGTTCCAGAGCTGGTCTTGGCGCTTTACAAAACAGATTGGAAAGCTCAATTCGTAACCAGGCTAACGTTTCTGCCAACCAGTCTGATGCCCGCAGCAGAATTCGTGACGCTGACTTCGCCGAAGAGTCTGCCAACCTGTCACAGCAGTCCATTATCCAGCAGGCTGCTACTTCCATGCTGATGCAGGCTAACACCCGTCCACAGCTTGGTCTGTCCCTGTTAGGCTAAGCTACGACATAAATCTGTACAAGACAGGTCCTGGTAACAGGATCTGTACCAAAGGCCCTCAGGCATTACTGCCCGAGGGCTTTTTTGTTCTTAAATCATCGCAAGTTATCCCATTCAGTCAGAAGTCAAAATGCCGTGGCGTTGCAGGGGCAGGGTGTGTTTATTGAGTTTTTTCTTACTTTCGGGATCTTTTATCACTGACGTGTTTTGGGCTTTGCCTGATTGGTGGATGTTTGGTCGTGATGATGATTTTGTTTGACAGGACATTTGCCGGTAAGTCAGTACTGGTGCGGCTGCGTAGCAGGTAATAGCTGGTTGAGCTTGCCGTGGTTATGATCTGTGAGGTCAGGGTGAAGGGCGTGACCTTGTATGGATGGTCGCGTGATATGGGGCGCTTTTTTGTGGTGCGAGGGGCATGATTATGGGATAATCTGTCCAGTTTTCAGACATTAAAGGACGGTGCCATGGCTCAGGATAAAGGAAAAGACAGTGCAAAGGATGCAGCAAAGGACAGCTATCAGGTGCCTGCTCTTAAACCTGGCCAGTTTCATGTCAATGAGATTGTAATCAAGCGCAGCCGCTTTATTACCACCATTGCTCATACTCCATCAGTTGATGAGGCCAAGGCTTTTATTGATCAGGTCTCTCTTGAGTATAAAGATGCCCGTCATAACTGCTTTGCATTCAATGCTACAGCTCCCGGCTCTACAGCCTTCTGCGGCTGCTCTGATGATGGAGAGCCAAAGGGCACAGCAGGACAGCCTATGCTTAACGTAGTGCTGCACTGCGGAGTAGGTGAGCTTACTGCCGTAGTAACCCGTTACTTTGGCGGAGTGCTGCTGGGTACTGGAGGTCTTGTAAAGGCATATCAGGGATCTGTTCAGGAGGCACTGCAGACTCTGCCGGTTACCGAGCGTATGATTGCTGCCCGCATGAGCATTGGTCTGGAGCACCGCTACATACCTAAGCTGCAGCATATGCTGCCTGATTTCAGAGCTACTGTAGTTAAGGAAAACTACGCTGAAATAGCTTATTTCGACATAGTTCTGCCTGTACACGAGGCCGATAATCTCGAGCGTGTGCTGGTCGATATGACCAAGGGCTCACTAAAGATTATCGCCCGTACCTGATAATGCCCGCTCATAACACTCTGACAGCTCTGTGTGCAGGTTATGGGCGGTGAGTGTTGTATTACGAGGAGCTGATGGCAGGATGGTTATCATCCTGTCTTCACCATGATTTCATGGCATGCTCATGCTCATGTTCACGCTCGTGCTTATGCCTGTGCTCACGCTTGTGTTCGTACTCATGCCTGTGCTCACGCTTGTGTTCGTACTCATGCCTGTGCTCACGCTTGTGTTCGTACTCATGCCTGTGCTCATGCTCGTGTTCAGGTTCATGAGCCTGTTGGCTGGTGTTGTTTATCCGTGGCTTACAGGCCATATCAGTTTCAGTATATATTTCACCCACAGTTGATTTTTGCAGGGCGGTCCTGTCCTGTGCGCATGGTCCTGAGTGCCTGAGTGCCTGACTTCAGTAATTTGTGGAGCTGTCAGTCTGAGCATTAAGCCTGCATTGCAGCATTTTCCGACGGGAACAGGTGCTGCTGTGCTTCATTAAGATTTGTGAAAACATTAGTTGAGAACAGCCTGCGTTCTGGATATTTCCAGAGTTCACATGTTATTACCGTAAGGCTGATTTGAGGGATATGGCTATGGCCAAAGACTTGAGAATGGACATAACCGGACTGCGAGCCATCGCAGTTTTGTCGGTAACCATTTACCATCTGGTGCACGTCCTCACACCTGAGTTTACCTGGATGCGAGGTGGCTTCCTCGGTGTAGACATCTTCTTTGTGATCTCCGGTTATCTGATGACCATGATCATTATGAAGGGTGTGGAAAAGGGCAACTTCAGTCTTTATGACTTCTATAAACGAAGAGCTCAGCGTATCTGTCCTGCTCTGATGGTTACGGTCATAGTCTTCGTACTTCTGGCCATGCTCCTGATAGGTGAAGGCGATCTCAAGCGCATGACCCGAGAGGCATTCAGCGCACTGCTCTTTGTCTCCAACATGTACTTTGCCCAGAAGACAGACTACTTTGGCAATTCGGCTCTTGATCAGGCTTTCCTGCATACCTGGTCACTGTCTGTTGAGTGGCAGTTCTACATGTTCTACCCGCTCATCATTCTGGGTCTGCGCCGTATCATGGATATCCCGTCCATTGGACGTACCATTCTGGTAATGACAGTTCTGTCCGTAATCATGGCCAGCTACCTGACTACCAATTATCCACGCTACTCATACTACATTCTGCCATCACGAGCATTTGAAATGCTCTTTGGTGGTCTGGCCTGGTTCTATCCTTTAAGCTGGTTCCAGAGTGCAGCCCGTCGTGGTGCCATGCCTGACTTCCTGGCCCGCCTTATCAGCTCCATTACTCCAAGGGCCGCTGAAGCCGGTGGTCTTATCATCATATTTGTCTCTCTGGCTTTTGTTGATGATGCCCATGGCTGGCCTACCTTATGGGCTCTGCCACCATTATTCGGTGCCTGGCTGTGTATTGCTGCCAACAATACCAACTCGCTGTTGCGCAATGTAGTCTTCCAGAAGCTTGGTCTGTGGTCTTATGCCATTTACCTTGCTCACTGGCCATTAATCGTCTTTGTAACCAAGCTGGGCTTTAATGTCTGGTGTCTGGAGCTGCTGATTCCTATCTTCATTCTTGGTGTGCTGCTGCACTATCTGGTGGAGAGAAGACGTAACTTTGGCTGGGTATTCTTCGTCGTATACGTAGCCACTGTCTGTGGAACCTGGAGTGTAGCCAGCTACGGTGCTACTTTCCGCCTTAATCATGAGGTAACCCGCTACGCCCAGTATGGCGGCCATACCGTACCTTTTGAGGGTAAGGTTAACTCCATTGGTGATCTGGAGCGCAAGCCTGACTTCGTGCTTATTGGTGACAGCTTTGCCCGTCACTATGCTCTTGATCTCATTGACCGTGGCCTGCATGTAGTGACCGTATTCCGTGACGGCTGTTATTCATGGCGCGCCTATGTCAACCGTCGCTCTGAGGGTTACATAGACAAGAAGTGTGCTACCCGTTATACCCATGCCAAGAAAGCTGTAGCCGATAATCCTGACCTTCCTGTAGTTATTGCTCAGGACTGGCCACGTTACCGCAGCTCTCTGGTACGCCGCAAGAATGATTACCAGGTACCGGAGCACCTTTTTGATCAGGCTGTAATCCGTGATTTGGAGCTCATGGCCCGTCAGTTTAAGGATCGCAAGGTATATGTTCTGGGAACTCCTCGTCAGACCGTATTTGATGTGGGCAGTACCTGTATGTTCCTGCATGCTCTTGAGAACCCTCTCAGTCAGTTCCTGAGATCGCACTTTACCTGCATCAAGAACAAGGAGCTCAACGAGATTCCTTTCAACGACATACTTTATAAAGCCATTTCTGAACTGCCTCAGAATAAGGGTCTTGATGAAAAGGACTGGCCGGTAAAGTATATCGATCCAAACGATGCTATCTGTGTTGATGGCAACTGCGAGATCCTGGTGGGCAAGTTTATTCCTGTATATCAGGACGGTCTGCATTACTCATGGGCCGGATCCATCAAGGTTGTTTCCTACATTCTTTCTCAGATTGGTGTAGATCAGGGCCGTGTCCGTACCGAGTTTGAAGATGAGAATATTCCATCTCCTGAAGCTGGTGAAGCTCCTGAGGGATATGCTGACGATGCTCCGCCTCCAGATTATGACGACGCAGACAAACAGGATGAGTCCGATGATGGTTCATCATCTTCAAAGCCTGCTGCTGAGCTGACACCTGAGCAAAAGGAAAAGCAGCTTGAGAAGGCCGGTCTTGCAGGCGACAACTACGTCTCTGATGAGAATCTCTAAATTCTGAAATGAAGTTTCGGGCCATGGCCTGAAATAACAAAGCCCTCTGTCTGAAAAGTAGACAGAGGGCTTTGCTTTTTCAGGCAGCTTCAAATCTGCTCTGTTTGATTAGAGGTCAGGGCTTCTGGTCTGAGATAAGCCCGGTCATGCAATTGCTGTAAGCTGCGCAAAGGCATCGTGCTCAACAAGTACCTTGATACCAATACCCAGCAGTACCAGGGCTCCAATGGTGTTAAGAAGGGAATCAAGGCTACGCAGCCTGGACAGGGCCTGCCCCATGGAAAAACCGCACTGGGAGCATACGGCACAGATAAGGCCGATGATAAGTGCTGGCAGCATAATGCTGTCACTGACCAGACCATAAGATACTCCTACAGCAAGAGCATCAAGGGAGGTTGCTACAGCCATGGCAAGCAGGGTATTAATACCAATCATCATGAGGCGGCCGCGATCGCTTTCAGATGAGCAGTTCTGATCTGAGTCTTGCTCATCGTCTCTTTTGCCCCATGCTTCTTTGAGCATTTGGGCGGATACCCCTGCCAGCAGGACAAAAGCTATCCAGTGATCAAAGGCTGCTACCTTGTCATGCAGCCGATTTCCGGCGATAAATCCCAGTACCGGCATAAAAAACTGGAAAAAGCCAAAGCTTATAGCCACCGAGCTGCCGGTTACCATGCGCTGGACACGGCTCATAGGGAAGCGTCCAGCTATGAGTGAGCACACGAAAGCATCAACAGACAATGTACGGCGAAATTATGAATGACATGGTTCAAAAATCAAAAAAATAGTTCATAAATGCCTTGACAAATCAAAAATATTGACAATTTTCAGGCATAGAACTTGCTGAAATTGGCTTAAATAAGTTATTTGGAGCAAGGTCTTATGAAACTTACTGAGCAGAAAATTAACGAGATAAGAAACAGGTTCATTGAGGAAAAGAAGCTGGTTGAATCTAATGGTCATATTATGAGTCCTGCAGCTTTTGAAGCTCTCGTTAATGAGTATGAGTCATA
>NZ_JALKIL010000073.1 GCF_023051105.1 Anaerobiospirillum sp. NML120449
GGCCGGTTGGGGTTGCGGAGGCGGTCCGGTTCAAAATGGTTATGGATTGTGGTGCGCCTGAAAAGCAAAAAGGCGTGTCCCGGTGAAGGGATACGCCCTGGTGCACCTCATGCATGCGAGGTGCTAATTTGAGACAAGGTTTATCGTCTGTGCCATGCCGCTTAAGGCTGCATCCGCGTGTGTGCGGCCAGGGGCTGAAAACTTGTCAGTGTACTGTTCTGTTTAATCTTAAAGGGCAGGCAGCGACCTTGTGTTGAGGCGGGCCTGCCCTTTTTGTCTGCACTGGTGCAGCATTGCAGCAGCTGCAGACCGGATATTGAGATTAGTTCTTCTTACGGTACTTACCCATATCGATAGCAACGGCGGTGGCAATAATGATGCCCTTGATAACCTGCTGCCACATTGGGGATACGGAGATGAACTGCAGACCGTAGGTAATAATGGTGAATACGAACACACCGGCGATAATGCCTGATACGGTTGCGATACCACCCATTAAGGATACACCACCTACTACGCAGGCTGCGATGGCGTCGAGCTCATAACCCATACCGTACTGGTTGGTAGCACCAGCGGTACGTGCAGCCTCGAGCACACCGGCAATACCGTACAGACCGGCAGCCAGAACGAAGATGAACAGGTTGGTAGCGTATACGTTAACACCGGCTACAACGGCAGCCTCACGGTTACCACCCAGAGCGTATACGTTCTTGCCAAATACGGTCTTGTTGAGTACGAACCAGATGATTACGGTGATGGTAGCTGCAATAGGAATCAGAATGGAGACACCTGGGAAGCCACCGCCCTGGAAGAACTTGGTCTGGCCTAAGGCTGCAAAGTCAGGACGTACACCACCGATTGGCTGGGAGTTGTTTGGTGGCAGGTCGAAGTACAGGGAGCAGCTGCCATAAACAATTACGGAAGTAGCCAGAGTTGCAATGAATGGATGCATTTCATACTGGGCAACCAGGAAGCCGTTGAGGGCACCGAACATCATACAGATACAGACTGCTACCAGAATTGGGATGAATAAAGGCAGCTGGGCAAGCTCTGGGAAGAAGCGGTTGCCGTAGTCAGCGGTCTGCAGCATTGAGGTGGAGATAACGGCAGCGAGGCCAACGATACGACCGGCAGACAGGTCACAGCCAGCAATGATCAGGGTAAAGCAGATACCCAGAGCAATGATGAGCTTGGTGGATGACTGGGTCATAATGTCCAGAACTACTCGAATCTGCATGAAGCGAGGCTGCAGGAAGCAGATGATTAATACGAGTACCACCATCGCAATAATAATGGCGTAGTTGGTCAGGACATTGTTAAGGGTCCTGGCATTGAGAACGATATCTGGAGCATGAGCTATTGGGCGCATGACGTGGTAACCGTTCTGGATGGTCATCCAGGCACCGATCAGCATCATGATAACAGGTAAGTCGTACAGGGTCTTGATTGAGGCAAAGTAAAGAGCAATGCCTAATAAGATCACGGCTCCGCCAACGCCGGTAAGGGCCTTGTAGTAGGAGCTCTGAGTAATTGTATTTGCCATAGTTTCCTCTCTACTTCTTGAAGCTTGAAGCCAGACGCATGATTTCTACCTGGTCGAAGTTTTCCTTGTCGACAAAGCCGGTGACATGACCTTCGCACATAACCATAATGCGGTCTGACATGCCCATCAGTTCAGGCATTTCAGAGGAAATCATGATGATCGACTTGCCCTGCTTGATCTGGTCAAGCATGAGGCTGTAGATTTCATATTTGGCGCCAACGTCAATACCACGGGTAGGCTCATCGAAGATGATGATGTCGGAGTTGGTCAGCAGCCAGCGGGCAATCAGAACCTTCTGCTGGTTACCACCGGAGAGATTCTTAATTGGGGTCTGCAGATCCGGTGTCTTGACTCGTAACTCGCGGCAGGAGCTTTGTGCAGCAGGGACACGCTTGTCATCGTCGAGAATACCCATCCTGGCAAAGCTCTGCTGAGCTGCAATCAGAGTGTTATCGAGAATGGAAAGAATACCGAAAATACCGTTCTGACGACGCTCTTCAGTAAGCAGTGCGATACCGTTGCGCTTGGCATCACGCACAGACTTGATCTGAATTTCCTGTCCGTTCTTGAAAATCTGACCGTGGTTAAGTGCACGCAGTCCGAAAATGGTTTCTACCAGTTCGGTACGCTGAGCGCCTACCAGACCACCGATACCGAGGATTTCGCCACGGTGCAGCTGGAAGTTGACGTTAACGAAGGAGCGCGGTGCAGCTGCGGTGAAGTCCTTAACCTCCAGAACGACTTCTTCTGATGGCTTGTCTTCACGTACAGGGAAGCGGTTGGACATGTCACGGCCCACCATCTTGCGGATGATGAAGTCCTGGTCGATTTCCTTGGCCAGGTAGGTGCCGATGAACTTGCCGTCACGCATGATGGTTACGTCGTCACTGATGCGCAGAATCTCTTCCATCTTGTGGGAGATGTAGATGATGGAGCGGCCTTCATCTCTGAGCTTGTTGATGATCTTGAACAGATACTCAACTTCGTTCTCAGTCAGGGATGAGGTAGGCTCGTCCATGATGATGATTTTGGCATCATAGGAAATGGCTCGGGCGATTTCCACAAGCTGGAGTTTAGAGGCGGAAACCAGACCGGCACGCTCTTTTGGATCTACGTCCAGACCGATGCTCTTGAAGAGCTCTACAGTCTGATCGTACATGGCCTTGTGATCCACAAAACCGAATTTGGTTGGGAAGCGTCCAATCCATACGTTTTCCATAACTGAGCGGAAACGTATAGGGTGGAGCTCCTGGTGAATCATGGAGATACCCATGGCCAGAGCAGCTTTGGTGTTAGGAATATCATTGATGGACTTACCATTGTAGAGAATGGTACCCTCATCAGGATGATACAGACCAAACAGACATTTCATGAGCGTTGATTTACCGGCGCCGTTCTCACCCATAAGGGCGTGAACAGTACCCGGTCTTACCTTCAGATTGGCATGATCGAGTGCCAATACACCAGGGAATCGCTTCACAATGTCGTTCATCTCAAGGACGTACTGACTCATGAAAAATGATCCTCACTTTCTGTAAGACTGAGAGCTTGCGGCATCAGCTCTGTCGGGGGTGATGAACCTCTGACTGCCCTGCAGCATCAAGGTTTTAAGCCTTAATGAGCAGCTATTGCTGTGCCTCAAAGCTGTGACCACAGATATCAGGCACACTCAGCGTGTCTGACGCTTTGCATAGATCTGTTTATCGAAGTATCTAAGATATGCCATGCTGCTTTTACAGTCGGCATCATACCTGCGGCATACGGCCTCTGACCGTTTAAACCGCCTTGGAGACGTGCAGTCACAGGATAATGCCGTTTTGCATGCATAAGAGAGGAATACTTTCAGGCCTGAGCCTTGAGTACACCTTCTTCAGTAAAGGGAAAAAACGAGGAGGGAGGGATGAATCAGAGCAGAAGACAGTGGACGTTAAATAGCTTAATAAAGTTAATTAAGTCAGTTGCTACAGCTTTAAAGACTGCAGACATCTGCATTGCAGCAGGTCAGACCTCTGCCTGAGAGTTGCTCAGGGAGAAGGCGTCCTTTATGAACTCTTACCGGGCGCTGCAAACTGATTGCGATAAATACTACCGCCTCGCCTTTAACCTTATTGTTGTATGATTGCTAATCACTGCACACAGCCTTATCAGACTGCTGCCTAACCTGAAACTGTCAGTCCTGCAGGGACCGGTGGTTCCGTTATCTGGCAGGGACCAGATAGATGGGGCCGCTCAGGCAAAGGACAGTGAATGACATGTAAAAACAGATAAGTCCGGCTTGTCAGGCCAGAACCAGAAAACAGCTAACCTTATCTTCAGGTGACCATCACACTGGCAGGTGTGTTGACTTCAACAGCGGCGCAACGGCATATTCAATGCCCTGATAACCGCAGTCTGGTCGCTTTACAGCTTTGCCCTGAGCTCAAAGAGCGCGGGCTTGCCGCTTTCGGGCTTGCGCCTGGGAAGTGCTGGTCTTGCTCCCCTTGACTTGACCTTATACAGGTTCAAGATCTGGTGTCATCGTTGATAACTTTGATGCCCTGAACAGATAAATGCAGTCCCCTGATTAGGTCTGCATGCGAAAAAAGGGCGCAACTTGGGCCGTAACTGCATTGAAAACAGCTGGATTTGAGATATCAGGCAGGTTACAAACAGATGCGGGATTGCGGCTTATTTCTTATGCGGGATTTAAGCAGGTGACAGGCAGGTCTCAGTCTTGGACCTTTAATACTCATGCTGGGGAAGTCAGCCTGAGCACTTTATTTATAAGCTGGCAGGAGCCGGCTTATTAGACACACATTGCGCAGCCTCAGGGCTGCTTTTTTGTGCTCTTTAAAAGCCCGACAGCAATGCTGCCGGGCTTTTGGGTTTACAGACCCCCTCAAGAGCTTCGGGGGCTGTTGAAACCGGGCTTAAGTAATCAGATGATTACATGAAGTCCTTGTAGTTTTCCTGGGTAACACGTACGTAAGGAATCCATACATACTTGCCATCAGTGATGGTGTAGCCGATGGACTCACTGGTAACTGGCTTGCCCTGAGCAGCTTCATTGGCAATACGTACAGCAGCGGTACCCTGGTTAACAGCGTCGTTTAAGGAAGTGCCTAACATCTGGCCCTTGGAAATGGCCTGTAAGGCTGGAGCAGTAGCGTCAACACCTACAACAGGGATGAACTTGGAAGGATCCTTGCCATCCTTACCCAGGTTGTAACCCTCAGACTTCAGAGCCTCAACAGCACCTAAAGCCATGTCGTCGTTGTTGGCCAGTACGGCCTCGATGGCCTCAATACCAAGAGAGGTAATGAAGTTCTTCATCTTGTCGTGGCCCTGAACCTTGTCCCAGTTGGCGTTGTCGGAACCAATCTCAACGATGTCGAGGCCGGCTTCCTTCATGGCCTTAACGCAGTACTCAGAACGTAAGGTAGCGTCCTGGTGGCCCTGCTCACCCTTAATCAGGATGTACTGGAGCTTGCCGTCACCGTTCTTGTCAGCCTCTGGATGGGCCTTGAAGTACTCGGCGATTAACTGACCACCAATGGTGCCGGACTCTTCAGCCTTTGCGCCAACGTAGTAAGCCTTATCCCAGCTCTGTAAAACAGACTTTTCTGGCTCACGGTTGATGAAGACGATTGGCAGGTCAGCAGCCTTGGCCTTGTTTACGAGAGGGCCGGCAGCGGAGCGGTCTACCGGGTTGATAACCAGAGCGTTAACACCCTTGGTGATGAAGGTGTCAACCTGGTCATTCTGCATTGGCTGACGGTTCTGGGAGTCTACTAACTCAATCTCAGCGCCTAAGCTGTCAGCGGCCTTCTGCATGTTGTTACGAACGCCGGTCATAAAGGTATCGTCAAACTTGTAGATACAGGAGCCAACGAGGACATCCTCAGCCTGAGCGGTACCCATGGTGGCGGCTAAGACGGCAGCGGCAGCAATAGCAGTAAGAGACTTCTTCATAGATCTTTGATCCTCCAGGTAACTAAAATAGCTTAAGGTACTTTACTGACTGTTCTGATCATCAGGTTAACAACAGCTTTCCTGGTGTCAGTCAAAAAGTACAGTCGCAGCGCAGGCATTCAGTGAAGTTCCTGAATTTATTCAGGTAGGCTCGATATTCTTCGATACCGGGCAGGGCAAAGCTCGCGAATGCAGCTTCATTTGCGCTTCGGCCTTAAGTTGGTTACATGATATTGATTTGTCCGTTCAAAAACTGCGATCCCTCTCCAATTTTTAATCAGAAATTAAATTTTGAGAAAAAACGGTAAAAATGGGCATGAAAACGGTTACTTAGAGTATGACCCCGGGCCTGTTTAAGCCATTGTTAGAAAGTTTCAACTGCGCAAATGACAACGATTGCATTAATTTACTTTGCAAAATTATGATATTGATCACGTTTTCTACGAAACAGTGAACAGAGGCCACAAAAGCAAAAGTACGAATCCGTATTTTTATCAGCCAAGCCAGTATATGCAAACGATTGCAGTCTGATATATAAGCGGCTTTTTGACTGATCAGAATGTCCAGATTCAATCCACGTGCTGATATCTATAAAGGCACGAAAGCGTTTTCATGACTGTCCATAAATCTGAACTTATTAAGCCAAAATTGCGTACCAATAAACAGCAAATTTTAAGGATGTCAGCTTACAAAGACCGGAATCATGCTCTTTATGCATGAAAATTTATAACAGCAGCAGCCAAAAATACCTGCCAGGCCAGAAAATCAGGCATGCTAAGGGCAATGGCCCGCACGGCCCAAAAAGCCCGCAGTTGCGTGCCCGTTGACACATAAGCACAATCGCTACGCACTGGCATATATATCAGATTTATAACAATAATTGCACGCCATAGAGCACGCAGGCCGTGCTCAAGCCCGGCCTCACAAAACCCCGAACACCAGTGCGCAACGCATCATCGCCGCCTCCATGAATATGAACAAAAGCAACATATTCGATCACCTTCATAGCCAGCAAAGAACACCATGCCGGGCGAAAACAAAAACTCTTACAGAAAGTCCCATTGCAGCATGATCGACCCGTTGAGGCCGCTACGAACAGACTGCTGAGCATTACCCGTGTCTTGCCAGATAAGCACTACACAGCCCTTATGCGGCGCATAAACGAAAAGAGCCTGACTGCAAGGCAGTCAGGCTCTTGAGAGGTCAGCTGTGCTGACCAGCGATTATCGGTATTCAGATATCTGTATTCAGATTAGCCCAGCAGGGACAGACCCAGCTGTGGGCGAGTGTTAGCCTGCATGAGCATGGAGGTAGCAGCCTGCTGAATGATGGACTGCTGGCTCAGGTTGGCAGACTCCTCGGCGAAGTCGGCGTCACGAATACGGCTGCGGGCATCTGCCTGGTTGGCAGAAACATTAGCCTGGTTGCGGATTGAGCTCTCTAACCTGTTCTGTATTGCACCTAGGTCGGCGCGCTGACCGTCAACCTTGGCAATAGCGGCGTCAACAGCCGCGATAAGATTGCTGGCGTCATCTGCAGTAGCCAGGGTAAAGCCATTGGTCTTATGCCAGACAGCACCGCCACCGCCTGGTGCTGGAGGAGGTGGTGGTGGAGGTGCTGGGTTAGCGCCACCGCCTGCAAACAGCTTTGACATAATGGTGGTCTGGACTGAGAACTCAATGGTGTCGCCCTTATTGGCACCAACCTGTAAGGTCAGCTTGCCTGCATCGGCGTTATTATTACCATTTTTACCGTAGATGGAGGTGTCATTGGCACCGTCCAGCACGGTCTTGCCACCGAACTTGGTCTGCTGAGCAATACGGGTGATTTCAAAGCCCAGAGCGTCAGCCTCTTTCTTCAGTGCAGCGCGGTCTTCGGCAGTGTTAGTGCCGTTAGCAGCCTGAACAGCCAGGGTACGAATCTTCTGCAGCATAGAAGTAGTTTCGTCCATGGCGCCTTCGATAGTCTGAGCAAGAGCAATACCGTCGGAGGCATTGCGGTTACCCTGATTAAGGCCGTTAATCTGAGTAGTTAATCGTGATGAAATCTGCAGACCAGCCGCATCGTCCTTCGCACTGTTGATTCTCATACCTGAGCTCAGGCGTTGGTACGTAGTGGTCAGCTGAGTCTGTACATTATTTAAATATCTGCGTCCGTTAAGGGAGCTGACATTAGTATTGACGTAAACTGCCATTTATTTTTGTCTCTCTCACACGTAAACGTTTACACCTTGCCAGACCTTAAGTCCATGGAAAGATGCAAAGGTTGTTCGTTCTCACCAACATAACGGCACGAAAACCATCACCTGCACGATAAAGAAAATTATGATATCTATAAATAAAGTGTAAATAAATAGATACAACTAATCTGGAAATATAAATATGTAAACACCGCTAAATTATAGCGTCACATACAAACATTTGCCATATAGTCTGACAATGTTTTGTATTAGGCATGGGGCCTTGGACCTTTTGAGCTACTAAAAAAAAATTTGAGTTCAAAAAGTCTACAGGATTAACCTGTAATGCAGCCTCAGCTACGGTCAGTTTGC
>NZ_JALKIL010000074.1 GCF_023051105.1 Anaerobiospirillum sp. NML120449
TGACCTTTCCGGCAGCCTCGGTGTTACCCAGAATGGCGGCATCCATATCAAAGTTGACGTCAACAAACTTGTTACCGTCAGCTGCTAACTCAGCTTCTGCCTTGAAAGTGGCAACTGAGCCGGAGCCGGTTACCTCAATGGTGCCCTGAGCATCTACAGTCTTGTCTGCAGTAAAGGCACCAGTTGTTACCTTCAGAGAGCTGCCCTTTGAGGTATCAAGAGTGCTCTTAGCGGTGAAGGTGCCTACAGAGGCACTGCCATTAAGCTGAACAGCTCCAGCGAACTCTGCAGTTTCTGTAACATTTAATGCGCCATTGATGATATTAGCATCAGTGGTGCTGTTGGCCTTTAATGAGGCAGCATTTAATGTGGAACCATTGGCTGAATCAATGAAGCCTACATTTGCTGCACCAGTTACATTAGCAGTACCAGTATTTACCAGAAGTTCTGCCTTGGCGCCAGCAACATCGCCCTGTACGGTAATAGAACCGCCCTGACCGGCGTTGAGCTTGAGTACTGAACCAGTAGCAAGGGTAACCTTACCGACCTTGCCGGAGTTGTTCAGAGTTAAGGTGCCGTTCTTGACGTTCAGACCAACAACATTCTTACCAGTAGAGTCTGAAGCAAACAGGCCATTGTTCTTGTCAGCACCACTTAAGCTGGAAGAGGTGGAAATACCAATCTGCTCGCCTGTTGAGCCGGCGGCCTGCTGCAGAGAGCCGAAGTTACCACGTACATCTTCAGAGATGTTGGTTACGATAACATCAGCCAGGTCCTTGTTAACAACGTCTGAGTTGACGTCAGCAAAGCCCTTGATGTCTGTCCACTTGACTGTACCGTCTTCTGAGACAACACCGCCCTCGCCAGTAACACCGGTAATGGTGGCATTGCCAAGATCCAGAACACCAGCAGTTAAAGAGCCTGAAGCTACACCAAATACGCCACGCAGTTTCTTCAGATCGGTTGAATCAAGAGTTACACCTGAATCAAAGCCAAACTTTACGGTACCGCCAGTCTGGAGATCGATTGATCCTGCAGCAAAGCCATTAAGACTTGTTCCCAGGTCAGTGCCATCGGCATTGAGCATGGAGCCAACTGCAGTGGTTCCAAATTCGAGGAAGCCCTTATCGGTAACAGCGACAGTCTTGGAACCAGCCAGGCTTACACCCTTATTGGTGGTATCAGCTGCATCGCCTTTTACGGTCATAGTGCCGCTGATGTTGATCTTGCCGCCAGTAATGGTTAACTTGTTGGTTGTAGCGGCAGCACCCTCATCAATCGTGATGGTTGAGGCTGCATTGTTCAGCTCTTTAAGGGTTAAAGAGGCATTCTTCTTAACAGCTACATCACCAGAAGTACCGGTAAGCTTATTTGCGCTTAAGGAGGCTGCGGCGTTGACTGGAACGGCAGCAGCTGGATCAACGACCTGACCGCCAACTGTTAAGCTGCCTGAGGTTACAGTAATATCGCTGTCAGAACCGGTCCATGTACCACCGGCAACGCTCATGGCGCCTGAAGATGAGCTATCACCTATAGTGATGCTTGCGCCAAGCTCACCGCCATCATCAGCAGCTGAACCAAGAGTCAGTACAGAGCCTGAAACAGTTACAGGAGCAGCAGTGGTGCCGCCAACTGAGGTAATACCATCCAGAACAGTAAAGTTACCGGCTCCCAGCTTATTCTCAGTACCAGTGCCCTGAAGAGCAAGGGTGCCAGCAATTACACTGTCCTTGGCTCCAACAGCAACAGCTGTCTGAGCGCCAGTGATAGTAAGAACTCCGTCTACCTTGAGGGTGCCAGTTGAGCCACTGTCAAAGTGAATGCCGGAGGAGTTAGGAACATTGCTAATTTTGGTGCCTGAAGGCTTTAAATCGCCCTGAGCAAGCTCTAAGTCAGTAGTTACGTTTAAGGTGCCCTTGCCCTTAATGACAAAGGAACCGGACTTACCGCCAATAGTTGCAGAAACAGTCTTAAACTGCTCACCAGTTACTATAACCTTACCATCATTGGCTGTTACAGCAACATCACCGGAAGTACCAGAGCTCAGTGCAGTTACAGTAACATTGGCATTAGACAGGTCGACAACAGCCTTGGAACCAGATGCAGTAATTGCGGAGCCGGAGCCGTTGGTGATTTCAATGGTAGTGTCCCTTGCGGCAGTAAACTTGGAGTCAACTGAGGCGCCGTTTGCAACGATGCTTCCGGCGTTTACCTTAATCTTGCCGGAATTGGTGTAGATACCACCGTCAACAGTAAGGGCCTTGGTTAACTCAACGTCACCGCTTATGGTGCCACTGTCGGCAACAGTCTGGCCATTATTCACGGCAGTACTGCTGAGGGTAAGGGCATTTGCAAGCTTAAAAGCAGTTGCATCGTTCTGGCCTACAAAGCTAACGTTCTTAGCCTTCAAGGAACCATAGCCAATTCCACTGGTCAGGTCGGTACCTGCGGCACCAAGAGTCAGGTTGTTACGAGCCTCGAGATTGACGTTAGTAGTATTTGCACCAGACTCAGTCACTGCCAGGTTATCAGCCAGAATAATTGTAGTGCCAGAGGCATGGATCTTGCCCTTGGTAGAGGCATCTCCAGAGAACTGCAGAGCCTTAACATCGAATGCATTGGTGGCAGCATCAGTGATCTCAAGAACAGCAAATTTGGTAGTGGTCTTGGTAGCACCAAGCAGTTCAGAGATCTTGGCAGAAGTGCCCTTAAGGTTTGCAGTTTGGCCAGTAGCAGCTCCACTGCCTGATAGCTTTAATGTAGCTGCGTCAGCTGCAATTTCAACAGCATCGGCAATCTTGATGGTACCTACACCGCTGACAGTTGTAGAGCCAGTTAAGGCAAGCTTGCCGCCCTGAATGTCGAAGGTCTTCTCTACTTTCTTGTCAGTGCCCTCAATGGTTGCATCAGTTACATTAGCGGCATGATCAAACTTGATGGTAAGATCGCCGCTGGTGCCTACGTTAATCTCGCCTGACTTCATTTGGCCACTAACGAGGTTTAATGTTGCAGATGCACCGCTGTCAGTCTTGTTAAATACCTGCAGCTTACCGCCATCGATAACCAGACGACCAGCATTGATGGTTACATCAGAAATTGCGCCACCAGCTCCACTTTGGGTAGCTAAGGTACCGCCGGATAACAGCTTAATCTGGCTCAGATTGCAGATATCAGCAGTAGCCACAGTAGTACCTACAGAGCCTGATTTGCTTACTATTACAGAAGCCTCCGGTGCAGTTGAGCCGGATGCAGCTGTGGAGCCAATGGTAATAACCTTGGATTCAAGGGAACCTGCACCAGTGCTGCCGGAGGCATTAATTTTGATTGTGCCCTCAGAAACATTCACAAGGTCTGTGAATGTTACCTTGGTTGCATCAGCGCCGCTGGCTGCGATAGATACGCCAGCTCCTTTGGCGGAAACAGTTAAAGACTTACCGGTGAATGTAAGGCCACCTTGTGCGGCAGGATCAAATTTGTTTGAGGTTGCATCGCCGCTCTGTACAAGGAAGTCTACTTTAGAAAAATCCTTATCTGGAGCTGTGGTTACAGTAATTTTTTCAAATTTTGTATAGCCTTCTACATCAGTAGATGAGATGACTACCTTATTGCCGGTAAGAACGGTACTGCCAGAGAAGTCGGCTGCCTGAGCCTGGCCAGCAGCCATAACTGATGTCAGAACGACTGCAGAGGCGATACCCTTGAAGTAGGCGTTCTTGTAGATTGCACGATATTGAGCCATCAGGAACTTGATGGCGTTGTTTGAAAGTTTCATCTAGTTTGTTGAAAAGTTTGATGAAGTGGGCGTTCTGGCCTGAAGCGTGTTGCTGTGCCTCTGACTCGTACTGGAAATGCTTTTTTAAATGCCGGCTGGCAGAGCTGGCCGGTCAGAGTTCAGAGGGAATCACAGGAACCTGTAGACCACCTCACTTCGGTGGTGGTCTGATGCGGGACACTGCAGGCAGTGGATAGTTCCATTGCCGTGGTAGCAGTGAAGAGGAGACAGAATGGTGCAGGCACATCGATACCCATGCCGTGGGCCTGGGCAGCTTTTTGTTCAATGTGTCGGGACAGGAAGCGTCAGGCAGAGGTTGACGTATGTCAGAGGGACACCATATCTGGTGCTGGACGTGGGCAGTACAGGGCTGTAGCCTTGTCTGCTGAAGCAGTTGAGAGGGGATGCCCGGCTTCATGCTCAGTCTGCGTGCCGACTGTAAGTCCCTGGCATGGCCAGTTCAGCATTGCGGCTGGTTGAGCAATGTGCATGGCTTAAAGGTCAGTATTAAGCCGTCGCTGTCTTCCCATGCTCAGGGGTACTAAGCCTGAGTGGGGTGCCTTGATGCTTTTTCAGCACCGGCAGACAGTGTCGTTGCCATCTCATATGAATGGTGGCTGCTTAATGCTGTACCTGCTTCTGCTGACGTGTAAGCGTCATTTGTGCAAAAGCTGTTCTGAGGTGCCATAAAGGATGGACCTGAGAATTTTGCAGGTCAGAACATACAAAGGCGCGACAGATGGCGAGGTTTCAACTACAATAATAGAACCCGTCTGCTCTCATTTAGTGCGTAGGTATAAAAAGATAAATTACGCATGAGTGCCAAAATGGGCTCCTGTCCAGAGCGGAGGGTCAGGACAGAACTGGTAGACTAGTAGACAAGTATTTTCGCCAGGAATGGCTTAAATATCAGGTCCACGAGCTGTGAAATTTAAAGACGGGCCCATCGCCAGAGGTGCGAAAAAAAAAAAAAAAAAAAAAAGCATACTTAGTGCCAACTTAAAGTTCATATAAAAATTCGCTCCGCGAATTGAGCCATGTCAACTGTTTTGCGGCGCGACGATTGCCCTTAAATGGCGCATTGGCAAAAGTATATTTCAGAATGCTATTTGAGCCTTAATGGTCACTTTTTGTGCTGCCTGCATATGACACATGATGCAAATCTATCTGCCCGTCTCATACCCAAAAGCCCTTCCCTCCCTCCGTCTTTCATCTCAGTCTTTCCCTGATAATCTCACCTTATTGAAGTCCTGTTCTACCTGCATTAGTTCATATATCGCTTGGGAACAGGCTCGTCATATACGGTAGCAGCGGCGAACAGTATCATTTGTTCTCCAGCTTGTCTGGTGTGCTGTGATGGCTTTACCATCCCGCACCAAGGCTAATACGGCGTTCTCACGGTGCTCCTAAGCTGAGCTTAAGCTGGTGCAATATGATGACTACCCGTCCCTGATTCTGCCGTGTTCTTCATGTGCTTTGCCTTTGCTTGCCGTGTATTGGCTGTCATAACCTCAGTACTCTTAACCAGTCCCACTATTGCGTGCGTTACACATCTAACATCTACAATCAGACTGCATGGTAGTACGTCATTGGCGGGGCAATGCAACGTAACAATCAGGATGTATCCCGCTCAGGTGAATGGGGGCTATATGCGGCTGCAGTCAAACCGCATAATCATGAAAGCATCGACCTTCTAAGCTTTCCTGGTACCGGACTGCACAGTACAATCATCCAGTGCTCCATAACATATAACAATCTACATTCTGATTTGTAAAGTATCATAATGCTTTATTCGCCTACGACTGCTTTGGCGGACTCACTTTATCTGACAGGACATTTTCTTAATCGTCATACTGTAAGTCCATTACTAAACAGTCTACAAACCATTATGTAAAGCGATTATGTATAATGTGTTTAGCAAGTATTGAGTTTTGAAACGTCCAAATTTCAAACTCAATCACGCCAGATTATCGACTTGTAGTTGCAGTGGCGCCTGCCTCAAAACGAAAAAGGCGACTTCCGGATTGTTCCAGAAGTCGCCTTTAATATTTTGTAAAGCATTAAATATGTACTGTGTTCATGCTTCAGACTCATTCCTTACATATGAGCTTGCCTATCATGTGCAGGGAGTTTGTCATGGCATGAGCATGGTTTTGGTTTAAATGCTTTGTAAAACTTTCGAGTGTGCAAACGTATGCAACGCTCTGATAACAGTCTTCCTGAGTAAAGGTTGCCTGGAAATCGTGATGTTACATCACCACCAGACGCCGGGGGCGCTGCCCCGGCTACGGTGACAATGAATATCACAAACTGTTATTAGAATACGTAACGTACGTTAGCGTTAACACCGAACTCCTTGACGTTGGAGGCACCGGTGTAGTTAACACCCAGACCCATACCGAAGTTGCCGGTCTGAGCAGCAACGCCGATGGCGGTGCTGTAGGTGAAGGTGTCAACGAACTCTGACTTGATGTCAGTGCTCAGGTTGGAGATGCCTTCCCAGTCAACGGTACCGGAGGTCTCGTCATCACCGAAGTTGCCGGTTAAGGTCAGGTCAAAGGCTGGCTTGACGCTCCAGGCATCGAAGGTGTACTCCTTCTCAACGGTTACACCGACTGGTACGGAGAATACGTTCATGGAGTTGGAGCTGTACTGAGCGAATACGTCAGTGCCGTTACCAACAGTGTAGTCGTCCTGGTCGATGCGGGTGAAGCGTAAACCAGCGTGTGGAGTTACGTTAACACCGCCGAAGTCCATGGCGTACTTGCCGGTTACACCCAGAGACAGAGCTGAGCTGTCAATGGAGGCAGCCAGAGTGCCAAGACCGGTCTGACCCTCAACAGAGTTGTCAACGGTGGTCCAGGAAACATCAGCTACAACGGAGGCAGCACCCATGGTGTAACCCATGTAAGCACCAAAGCCGTAGTAGTCGAAGTCGTTCTTGACGTTGGAGCCAAGGCCCTGACCGTCGGCATCACCGGAACCTACGTTGAACATGACACCGGCACTTACATTCTCCATTACAGAGACATCAGCACCAACGGCTACGCCGTAGAGGTTCATGTCAGTACCGTAGTCAACGCTGTCAGCACCGAAGCTGTCGGAATCAGCGGTCTTGTAGACAGGGGTTACCCACATGCCTGAACCCTGACCGTTAGCGGCGAAGGTAACAGTACCGTTAACGCCTACACCCATGCGGGCAGCAATGGCGTCAGAGGTGGTGTTACCGGCACGCAGAGCAGCCTGAGCTACGCCACCGAAGTCAGCCAGACGGGCAGCGGTTTCAGCGTCAACACCAGCGGTAGTGCCATCCATGATGCGGT
>NZ_JALKIL010000075.1 GCF_023051105.1 Anaerobiospirillum sp. NML120449
CAGATTGTCTGTACTTATCTGATTTTTAAAGAACTTCAAAGCGCTGGGCTTTTGCAGCTGATTCGCTCAGTGCGTCACAGCGGAAACGTATTTTAATGATTTTCACCACCGGGTCAACACTTTTTTCTAAAAAATTTTAACTTTTTTCTAACACCATCAAATAAACACGATATATATGCCGTTTGTCAGGCAAAATATTTTTGCCTCACACATTCCCCTAATCACAACTTTACATACATTTCTGTCAATTATGTCTGTTTATCAGCAAAACAGCCACGGACTATACTCCCGAAATTTACTCCCGACCTGGCATTACCACCCCATCCCAGTACCAGATAAAGGAAAAAACCACATAAAAGAGCAGGACCGCCCTTTCCCAAGGCCAGAGCCGCCATCATAAATGCCATCACAACTGCCATCAAAATGCATCAGGCGGCAGCTGACTTGCGTCAGCTGCCGCCTGATCGCCTGATATAGGCCAGATCAAAAGCGTCTTTTTCAGTATCTGCAAAGACCCGGCAGCCATATATGCTGCATAGCTGTTCTCATTCTTTCTGCATCTGAGGAGCAGGTATGGTCACAAGTACGTTGTTGCGACCAAGGCCTGAGTCCTGGACTTTCAGGAGCTGCAGATAACGGTATTGCCAGAGGCGGTCTCGTCTATCAGCACGTCTACCACAGAGTCGAGCTCTTTCATGGCTCCAGAGACACGAGCCTGAGCAAGTCGCGTAGCAAAAGGCACCTGCTCTCGAGCAGAACTGCAGCTGCCTGTGGCCAGACCTTTTCCACCAGCAGATGCCTCCCCTGCAGCTGCAGCTGTGCAGAACCATAAGCCTGACAATTCCGCGAGCAGCTCTGGGTGTGCCTCCAGTCATCAGCACTCATCATCATCCTGCCTGCCTCGTGTCCCCTCAACAGCTCAAGCTATGGCAAGTCCTGGCAGCAGCTGCTGCAGCAATCGTCTGCTGGTGAATCACCAATCTGGGTCTGTAATCCGCAACTGCTAAAACAAAAAGCCCCTGTGGGAAGCCGCCAATGGTGTGTGATATGCGACTGTCCCTGACAGGGGCTTAACATGGTAATGACCGGCCAGCCATGTCGGCCGACCGGAGTCTACAGTAATCGTATTACCTTGATTATCTGGATTATCTGGTGGCATCTGCCTGATACCTGCGCCGGTGCCACCTCTTCTTCCTTGTGTCTGTGTGAACAGTTTAAGAAATCTGAAATCAGAAAATCTCAAAGACATCAGCCTGGCATGGTGACCAGCATGTTGTCGCGGCCGTTATCAATGGTCTTGCTCTTGCGGGAGCTGTAAATAACGCTGTTCATTCCAGCGGTCTCGTCTATCAGCACGTCTACGCACTTTTCGAGATCCTTGAGATTGGTGATGCTGGTCATGGCCTCTACCTGAGTAGCAAAGCACTCACTGGCCTCACGGGCAGTATCGTCATGCTTTTTGCCGGCATCAGGATCGGTGGCTACGATATGGTTGGAAGCTACATAGTTGCCGTGACCCTCAGCAATGCGAATCATTACTGGAGCCTGATCCTCTCTGCAGCTGCACTCGCAGAAGATGAGCTTGTCCGGACCAATGGAGCTGGATATGTGATTTCCGGTAACAGTGTTGTTGTTTCCCTCAATGTGAATCAGACCATAGTCGTCTTCAATATTGTTGTTGTAGCCCTTCATTGGCTCCCATGGCTCGGGATCACGCAGCAGATGGTTGGAACCGATGAGGTTCTCGCAGCACTTGCCCGAGAGGATGACCATGCCTGAGTAGAAGGAGTGCAAACGGTTTGAGGTAATGGTTGAGCGTGATACGTTTTTGAAGTGAACGCTGCTGCGTCCGCGTGGGAAAACGTTGTTGCCGGTAACCAGCAGACCGCCGTGGTTCTCGGCGTAGATGGTATGGCCGTTGTAGCCGGCACCCATGAGGTTATTGGCAATTCTGGAGGCCTGACCGCACTTACGCAGCTCAACACAGCTGCCGCACTCGGCGATGAAGTTGTTGTCCACGCTCAGAGCATCAGCCTTGCAAATGGTCAGACCGTGCTCAAGGTAGATAAAGCCCATGTCTCTGAAGCAGAAAGAGTCATTGGCGCAGCCTATGTAAATACCGGTCTTGCCATTAAGATAGCTGTTCTCATCGATCTTGCCGTCCATTTCAGTAAAGTGCAGGCCGTCAATGCAGAAGCCAGAGAATTCAACAGAGCTGATACGTGGCATGCCTGCGCGCTTAACCAGGATTGCTGCTCCGGCTTCCGGTCCCTGGGTACGGTACTGCTCAGGGGTTACATTGAGATCAACCAGAATACGGCTTCCGCCTGGCCAGATGTCCTGATACTGCTCCAGTGCTGACTTCTCAGTATTGAATCTGATGGAGGAAGAGATGAATCCGTGGCCGCTGCCCTCAATGCGCAGATAGCTGATATCTACCAGAATCTGTGTCTTGAGGTGGTAGTCACCTGGTGGAATGTAGATGACGGCACCTGGCTTGCCTTCACTGCGGTCAAGACCATGCTCAGCACAGTTCTGACGCTGCTTTATGTGAGCAATGATGCTGTTGATGACGGCACCGATATCCTCATGGGCATTACCTTCCTGCCATCTGGTTACATCGTAGACATTGCTGTTCATAGAGTCAGCGCTGCCGGCACATACTGGTGACATGGGAATCTCCTGGAAAATCTGTTGCTGCTCCACCAGCAGCATCTGCGCTGATGCCCCGGCCATCGGCACCTTGATGCAGCACCTCTGTCTTAAGAACATGACAGAAGATGGCTGCTCAACTCTTACAGGTTGCCTTATGACGTTTCTATCCAGCTGCAGTATCAGAGACTGCGGCCAGGGGGGTCTGCATTTGTAGCAGGCTCACTCAGGACTGGTGGAGTCTGAAATTAGTTTTATGTGTTTCTTTACAGGGCTGTACCTTAAGGCGTCTGCTGCCAGGAACAGCCCTTTTTATGGCCTTACTGGTCCTGAGCCTGAGTGGTCTGTACTTGCTCAGACCTCTTGTCTTCGTGAGCCTGAGCTGCTCTCTTTGCCAGCTCATCCTTAATCCTGGCAAGGAATGGAGCGTCCAGCTTGAAGAAAGAAATCATGACAGCGCTCAGGAAGTAGCAGGCCATTGGCATCAGAGAGAACATGATGATGATGCCGCTCAGGGTAGCCTCATTCTGCTGAGGCTCATTGGCTACGTAACCGGTATAGGCAAGTATCCAGGCAACGATGGAGCCGGCAATGGCAAGGCCCATCTTGAGCATGAAGAGGTTGCCGGCAAAGGAGATACCGGTAAGACGCTTGCCCAGCTTGTACTCGCCGTAGTCATCGACGTCGGACATCATGCCCCATAGGATTGGGCCGGACTGAACGAGGTGCAGTACGTTGACGACGATGAAGACAGGCAGCAGTACGTACAAATTGGAAGGATCAATGAAGTAGAGCCACAGGGAAAGCACGCCGAGAATGATGTTGATGGCACGGAAGAGCTTAACCTTGTCAAAACGGTCGGTCAGCGGCTTGGCAATGACACTGCCGATCATGTTGCACAGCACGCCAAGAGTCATGAAGAAGGTGATGAAACCGGTACTGGCATGCATTACGTAAGTGGCATAGTAGATAGTGACTGCGCCACGGATAAAAGCAGGGAAGACGTTGACGAAAGTCAGCGAAATCATAAGCAGCCACTGGTCATTGCGAATGATGTGCTTGATGTCGCCCAGGATGCTGGAGTTGCTCTTTGGAGCCTTGACACGCTCCTTTACTGAGCCAAAGCAGTAGAAGAACATCACGGTAGCTACAGCACCCAGAATCATCATTGAGTACTGGAAGCCCTGAGCACGGTCGCCAGAACCCAGGTAATCAGATAAAGGCAGGATTGAGGAGGTTACGATCAGGGTGGCAAAGCCATTGAGGAAGAAGCGCCATGACAGGCAGCTCATGCGCTCGCGCTCATTTAGGGTAATGTTGCCCAGAATGGAGCAGTATGGAATGTTGATGCCAGTGTAAATCAGGGACATGACAAAGTATGTCAGATAGGCATATATCAGCTTGCCGTCAGGTCCGAGATCAGGAGTGGTGAACATGACCACAGCACCGATACCGAAAGGAGCAGCAAGATAAAGCAGGTATGGACGGAACTTTCCAAATCGGCTTTCAGTATGATCACAGATGGAGCCCATCACAGGATCAGTGAAAACGTCAAAAATGCGGATTACCAGGAAGAGGGTTGCCACTGCCTCAGGCTCAAGACCGAAGACATCGGTATAGAACCAGGTGAGGTACAGGGCCAGCATGCTCCAGACAATACAGGATCCGGCATCGCCCATGCCGTATCCCACTCTTTCATTGAGCCTGAGCTGCTCAAATGCTCGATTGTTCTGTGGAGAACTTAAAGAAACATCAGACATATTCTCATCCTTCAGAATAAGCACAGCAGAGCATTCCTACTGATATAAATGGGCTGCTATTTTAAGTACTTGATTCACGTTTTGTTGCATTGGCTGCATTATAAGAAACCGCTTATATACAATGTGTTATATGCATCACATGTATTTTCGTTACATAAAAATCCGATCGACTTCACACTTTTCAGTCAGTGCACGAAATAAGCTTTAACGGCAGTCCCGCTCCATGCCTGCAGGCCACACCATCCGCCCGGCCCGGCATCCGGTCTGCAAACTGCACACACGTCCCAAAGCGGACCCTGCAACAGCGCAGCACAATACAGACGACTTGTGCACAAGCCGTTTACAGGCAGCCAGCCTGCAGCTTTGAGGCGGTAAGCTCAGTCCTGAAACATGCAGATGCTGACTGCAGATACTGACTGCAGATGCTGACTGCAGATGCTAACTGCTGATGCTGACTGCAGATACTTTGTCTTGCTGGCCGCTTGCACACTGAGCATTGTGCTCTTACACCTGTTCTCTGGCCTGAAGCAACAGCATCAGGCTCTATGACTCTCGGAGGCCCGACTGGAAGAGCACTGGCCAGGCAAATAAAGCGCTGTCTGCAGCTGCTGCGGCCGTCGGTGGGAGATTTTGACGCAACTGACCAGGGAGGATTTATGGCTTCACTAAAGGATGTGGCTCTCAAGGCCGGAGTATCCACTGCAACCGTTTCACGTGTTATCAACAACCATCCCAACGTTTCATGGGAGACAAGGCGCATTGTGCACGCTGCCATGAATGAGCTGAGCTATCTGCCCAGCAAGAGCAGCATCAGTCTTGAGGGCAAACGTTCCGGTCTGCTCGGATGCATAGTGCCCAACCTGACCAATCCCCACTTCAGCGAGGCCATCATGATTCTGGAGCAGGAAGCCCGCTTCTATGGCATGGATATCATTGTCAAAACCCACCTGAACAATCCGGAAAAAGAAAGTTCTGCAGTGCGCTCCTTTATCGCCCTGGGCATCGAAGGTCTGTTCTGGGTACCTACAGAGAATGAAGGTGAGCTGGTCGATGAGCTCAGGCGCAGTGGCATTTTCACCGTGGTGATTACGCAGCGCTCCCGCTTCTTTAACTCCATACTGGTAGATTACCGTGATGGCATGCGTCAGGCGGCCATGCATTTAAGAGAGCAGGGGTGGAAGCGGGCTGGCTTTATCGGCCAGCGTAATGTTGATGAGGAGAAGTACACTGTTTTCAAAGATGCACTCTTTGATCTGAACAGCTGCTGCAGCCTCGACAACCGTACTGTGTTCTGGCTGCCCAAAGGCATAGCCGAGTCCATCTCACAGCATATACTGCTCAATAAAAGCAGCGGAGGTGACAGTTATGATGAATGCTGGCACCAGCATGGCGCAGTTGCAGCTGCAGGCGCTTATGATGCAGCTGTGCGCTCAGGAGGCAGCAATGGCGTGAGCTCAGATGCAGGTGATGCTCCTGCAGCTTCAGGCTCAGGCTATCGGCAGGGTACAGCTGACGAAGACGACGGCAGCGCCCAGGGGCTGGGGCACTATCTGCAGATGATAGTGGATCGGCTGATTGAGACCCGCAACGACGATGAACCTGTAGCTCTGTGGGTTTACAATGATGTCTGCGCCGTGGCGCTCGAGAAGGCCTGCCTCAAGTCAGGTCTGAAGATACCTGATGATGCAGGCATAATCAGCTTTGATAACACTTACCTGACTCAGCTGATGGACCTGAGCTCCATAGGGCAACCGGTCAGAGCCATTGCCCGCAAGGCCTACAGCCTGCTTGCGGATCAGAAGAGGTCAGTATCGGCTCGCAATAACATGAATGCAAATGACAACATTGAAGACCAGGTGGACTGTCTGGAGATCAAGCCCCAGCTCTTTGTCCGCAGCTCTACCATCAAAAGCTTATAAGGCACGGCAACAGAAACCGGGTGCGGAGATAAGAGCACTGCCTGCTCAGGTTTGGCTGGAGCTGAGCTGAGTGCCGTAGCGGCCAGCAGCGCTATGTCAGATGTATTGAGGCTCGCTGGGTGACCACCTGGCCGGCAGTCCGGCAGGCGGTGCTGGCCCTGCTGCAGGCGGTACTGGAAGCTCCATAGAGCGCAGTGTGGGAAGAACAGATAGGATGGGATGGGATGGGATGCTGTACGATGAGGTGAAGCGTAGGCGCAGGCGCAATGTTTGGATTCTTGAGCTGAGATGCCGGGTATGCTTTATATTCAGTAACAGAAAGTGTCAGGCTGGGCTCTGGATGGCTGCAGAGCAGCTGCTGCCCGGGTCGGGCTGGACCGCTGGGCCAGACCGGCCCGGATGAGGTGGGATTTTTGGGATGTGCAGATGCGACAAAGCCCGCTGAGTTTCTACTCAGCGGGCTTTGTCAGGAAAATTTAAGCCTGGCGATGACCTACTCTCACACAATCGTACGTTGCACTACCATCGGCGTTACTGCATT
>NZ_JALKIL010000076.1 GCF_023051105.1 Anaerobiospirillum sp. NML120449
CAAATAGGCGGTAGCTGAAGCTACATTACAGGTCAATCCTGTAGACTTTTTGAAGAAAAATTTTTTTTTCATGGTTCAAAAGGTCCAATGGAATGTGCGTCCTCCAAAACATTGTCCGACTATATGTTAGAAAGTGCATGGAAATTAATTCAGTCCAATACACAGCAGTGAGCCATGCCCGGCTTCCCAACCATTACAGCTGACATCCATTCAGTACCACTCGAGCACAGTGCCAGCCCGACATCCTGACCATTACAGCTGACCTCCATTCAGCCCATGCCTGAGCACTGGCCATGCCCGTCATCCTAACCACTGCAGCTGACATACTTTCAGTACCGCCTGAGCACTGGCCCATGCCCGGCTTCATAATCATTACAGCCGACCTCCATTCAGTCCATGCCTGAGCCAGCGTAATGCCCTGCTTCTTTTAATCCATGCTGTTGCTGCCAACACGGCCTGGGACAGACCCAGCCGCCGGTTAAATGGGGGCTGACCAGCTGTCGAGGCCCGGGCTCTTATCCATTATCAATCTCGGCAATAGACGTCTCCTTATTCTCAACACGTGCTTAAACCATTGGCGAGAGTACGAGGTATGACGTCAGTAAATGCACGCAGCAGATGTCTGTCAGCCTGTCTGCATATCCTCAATTCTGTCTTTCCTTATGGTGTTTGTTGAGCACGCCAGTATGCCCTGCATTTCTGCTCGCTGCATGTGGCAGGACGTAAGCACTGTCCGTTTAAGTGAAGCGGCTATGAAAGGGACGCAGCATGATCATTCTTGGGGCTTTATAAATGATGCCCGGGTGCCCCAGCACAGCTGCCTCAACTGTAAGCAATGGTGGCTAATCTGGTGTTTGCCGGAGAGTTTGCCAAATCTGGCTCTTCTGACATTTATTGCTTGCTGCGTGAAGGTACTGGTTCAATTTGTAGATGCAAAGGCATGCGGTTTATTGCACCAGCTGCAGTTGATATTAGCCATGTCCTTGACCTGTGCAATTGCTTGTAAACCTGCCTGATAAATGTTTCAAATTAGAGCGTTTTTGCACCAGTTCTTTGCAGCCTGCCTGAGTTTTCGCATAAACAACAGCAATACAGCCACTGTATGCTCTGCACCATGTCTATGACCAAAATGCTCCTTTTGAGTGATTTGTGATCTTTGCCACAAAAAATTTTTGCCTGTTTTTAACTCACAAATAGCCATATTTTGTATGTAAATCACTTTCATGCGTAATTTATTTAAAAATGTTCAACATCACATTACCATCGAAAAAATTTGATATTTCATAGATACCGACTATTGTATTTCAGCCATATTTTGATGATGTAAATGCAAAGTAAACAAGATCTTATCGGGATCTTAATAATCAGGAACGATTTTTTGCGTGCACTGTGTACAGTGAAAAATCCCCACTCAGTTGCAAGTTTTTATCATTTTTAGCGCATGAATGATCTCTGGCAAGAAGAAAATCTTTGCAGCTGCGATGTCATAAAAACCATTTTTTCACTTAATATTTTCCCTGTCCCAGAACAGCGATTTATCAACGCTCCAGGCGACACTTACATACAAGTCCCGTGCAGAACCAGCCACGGGAATGCGGTTACGCTACTGTCTTCAGTAACCGCTGTGAGCATCAGCGCATCACACAGTTCCTCTGATGACTCACTTCAGAAAAACCCTTGTCTGACTCTTTTTCCATCGGACTCCCTTTCCGATTTGAGCCTGACCATATATGTGTCACTCCCTGTCCCAGGGCACCCTCCCGGCACATGAGACCAGGCCTGCCTACCGGCAGACAAGGCACCTGCAACCAGCAGGGCCGCTGTGAATTAATCAGACCAGTAATCAACTCAGCCTCCTGATTTTGGGTTAATACACGCAACATAAGGCTGATCATTCTTAACAGACGTTTACCAGGTTTTCTGCCTGATACCTTCTAATCAGCAGTCTGTTTATAAGAGGTCAGAACTCCATGGCGCCACACCGCCAGGATATACCTCAGGATCTGCAAGACCTGCTCTTAAATACAGAGCCATGGTCTGTACAGGGCGGAGATCAGCCGCACCTGCAAAAGGTATCACAGCTGTAACGCCAACCGGATTTCACAGCATCCAAGGACATCATAATGCGCGCCACTTCCTGCAGCACCGCCATCACTGTATCTTCTTCATCCTCCCGCACCGCCCGTAAAGGCCTGTCAGCCGCCCTGGGCCGCACCTTAACAGCCATTGCTGTTGGTGCCGCTGCCTTATTTGCCTCCCCTGCTTCCATGGCAGACATGAGCAATGAAACTCTCGTGGTGTCCTTTGCTGTAGCCCCTCCTTTTGTAACTCTGCGCAACAGCATGAACCAGCCAGAAGGCGTTGACGTAGCCCTGGTCAAAGAGCTGCAGCGCCGTGCCGGTTTCAAGACCGACAGTGGTCAGTATGACATCACCTCCTTTAACACCATGATGGAGCTCGGCATGTCAGGTCAGGCTGATATTGTTGCCGGCGCTATCACTGCCAACAAGGAGCGCGCCAAGTACTACTCTGTAAGCGAGCCTTATGTTTACAACAGCGCCGTAATCGTAACCCGCAAGGGCGAAAAGGTACGCAGCCTTGATGATCTCAATGGCCGTATCATGGCTGTTCAGAGCGGCTCCAATATGACAGGCCTCATTGGCAACCGTAATATCCGCCTGTTTGAAACCCCATCCAACTTCATGATCTTCTACGCCGTATCCCGTGGCCTTGCTGATGCCCTGGTTATCGACGAGATTATCGCCCGCGAATACATTGCTATCTGGCCTGATGCCAATCTGCAGGTTGCAGCTACACTGCCAGGCTCAGAGGGCGGTATCGCTCTGTTCTTCAAGAAGGACAGCCCAAATTCTGAAAGACTGCAGCGTATCTACAACCAGATGATGGCCGACGGCACTGTAGATCGTATTGTGCGCAAGGAACTCAAGAACTTCTTTGACAGCCAGAGCGCTTACGCTCACGAAAGACAGAACACCAAAGCCCGCAGCATCTCCATGCATGCCGCTCCAGCCAACTAAAAGCTGACAGCAGCAGTAACAGGCAGCAAGGCCGACAGACAGTGACTGTCAGGCCCGGCTGCATGGCATGCATGGCATCATGATGACCATATACCTTTTCTAAAAACTCAGTCCAGGCATATGCCTGGATTTTCAGGCGGTGTTCTTCCGGATACCGCTTTTCTTTTTGTCCCCGCCGCACCAGTACAGTCCTGCCCGTAAAGACGGTCCAGCCCTCCCAGCTGCGCTATCTCGATCAGCTGCACTTTCTGACCTGCTCTGCTCTGCGCTGTGCTGCTCTGCTCTGCTCTGCGCTGTGCTGCTCTGCTCTGCTCTGCTCTGACCAGCTTACCATCACGCTCATCACCGGACAGATCTGCCATTGAACCCTGCCCTGTCCTTACTGTCCAGCTCACCCACGCACCGCTCTCTGTCTAAGTGTCATTACCCCCAGTCAAGGCTACTTCCTTGCAGCTCACATTAGAGAACAACAAGTGTTCTGTCTTTAAGTGTTCTCATTTCTGGCAGCCTGCTTTGCAGGCAGGCACACGAATGCTCTCCTCCTTTATTGCCAGCCCCTTGCCTTACAAAACACTCAATGGTCCAAAATGCTCAGCCATAGCAAGCAATGATGCTATGTCCTGCCTGTGCAAATATGCATGAGCTTACCTTACAGCCCTGTGCCCCTGTCTCACTGGCTGCCTACTCCCTGCAACCCCGTGCACTGGCTAACAGGCCTGGCTGACCTTGCCTGCCTGCACTCCTGGGCAATGACTGCCCATACGCTGGAGCCCTTGCTCTGGCTCGAAGACCGGTCTGACCGTGCCTGACTGCACTTCTGAGCACTGACTGACCGTTCCCTGCAGTCCCATGCACTTGCTAACCGGCTGACCTGCCCCACAGACATTCATGGTTAACCGGCTGACCTTTCCCTGCAGGCTCGTGCACTGGCTCAATGGTTGGGCAGACATTGCATGCATGCCTGTCTTTCAGGCTGGCCAGACCTGCATTTTGAACCTGTGGACAAAACGGTCCCCAAATTCAGCAGTCATGGGACTAATTGAGCTCCACCTGCGCAGCTGTATGCCTTACTCATGGCAAAACGGAGCAGCCCCGACAGTCAAATCCAGGGACACTCTCACATTACAGGCCGGCTCTAATAGTCACCCCCTCAGAGCAACTGGCGGAACATAAGAACATTATTCTTTGTCTTGTAAGGTTGCTGTGGCAGTGCGGCTGTAATATCAGCAAGTGATCCTGCCTCTCTATCCCCCTCTCGGATAATATCCTGACTGCTGCTAACAGGTCATGGCATTTCCTCAAACTGCTGCCCGTCAAAGTAAGCTCATATGCAGCAGCAGTAAATGCTACTGTTACAATTTTATAAAGCATTAGTGATTGCCAGAAGAGACATGACAGTCCTTTCAGCATTATCTGTGCTCAAATTTTGAGTGGGAAAATTATTGAGTGATTGGATGTACGCACGTGCACCAGACTGGCAACCGGCTATAGAATCACATTAGATAATATTTTGTAAAGTGTGTCTGTGCATATTGCACAAGTTCTACAAAGTGCAGAACTTACACACAGTGTCACGCCATGGTAAAAGGAATTGTACATACACCAGGATAATATAATAACCATAACACTTTACGGACTTCTTTGGCATAACAGTAGACAATGCACAATCACTGATGTAATAACTCCCTGCTGCTCAATTATGGTAACTAAAACAATTTATAAGATATTTCCTGATTACAACATATCACAGGCTCACTTGCCTTTATGAGGAGGAGGAGGAGCTGTTTGCGAAAGTAAAGCGCCATGCCGAAGTAAGCGCAAGGCCTCAGGCTATGTCTGACATAGGGCATGTTGAGGCAAGATGAGATTATTTGAGTTGAGGTTAGCCAGGGTGTGTGAAGATGAACCTTGATTAGATGAAATAGGGAGAGTACGGAAGATAAGAAAATGCGAAGCAAAATGCAGTAGAGAAAAGGAAAGAGCAGGAACGAAAAGGAACGGGGGAGCAGGGAGAAAATAGAAGAGGAGACCGGACAGGCCTGGGATACAGCAATTAAGTGAAGGCACCGGGCCTGCATCTGCAGCTTCTGCGGCAGCGGCAGGCACAGGGCATCATATAAATGCCGATTGCCGTGCTGAGGATAGAGTCAGGATTGTAGCGGCCATGCCGCAACAGTTCAGGCGCCTCAAGGCTATGCAGCCATCCAGCTCCTGAAATGAGCGGCAATTTTATGGGATAAGAGTAAATGTTATGGGTAAATCCCGGGGTAAGGGGACTGTCCTGCATCCATAATTGCCTGCTAAATCAATGTCGTCACTGACAAGAGGCCTGGATAAGGACTTTTTGACCATGAGCTGCAGTGGCTGTTCAGACAGCTAAGTGAACAGGACATCAGGCTCAGCAAGGGGCTCCAAAAGTCTGCCGGTTTTTATACAGAGAATCATGCACTTTTACCAGTCATAGATATTTTTTATACCACGATTATGCCCTGTTTTGATGCACCATAAAGACAATTGCTCATAAAATTACTTGTAATAGGGACTTTGCACTGTTACATACAGAACTGTTTGTTAAATCCATGTTAAGAAACTGCCTGCACATGCCTTTTCATCAGGTTTTATCGACATAAATTTATATGTAAACTCCTGGATAATGCTTAATATCACCTCTCAGGATGTGCGTTTCACTGCGATTATAGTCACATTTTAAACATTTATATGATCTACTTTTGTATGTATATTTGATTCATACGTAATTTGTGAAAAAATATTATGGCCTGGTAAGCCTGCACTGACTGTCCCTGATTTCACCCTGCCTAGATATAACATTTTTACTTTGGCCAGGACATTGTAAATACACTGTAAATAAGATTGGATAAGGGCTTTTTGCCCATGACTGACCGGACTGTGTAAACGTATTCTCAAACTGACAGGGGCTACCGAACGTCCTGGTTGTGGTCCGGAGCAGCCACTTTTTGGAGATGGTACGGGAAAAAATCCTGGCTGTGATGTTACTGGAACCATTATTTTTCAGTAATATTCACTGCATAGCACGGCTGCTGACTCAGGCAGCCGCAACGGTATCAGCTTTGTCAGCGAACATGATGCAAATGAAAGACACTTGCAGATAAGTCAATAACAAGCTGTTACCAGGAACATAATAAGGACTGTCCGGACCGCATCTGTTCTTAATCATTGCAGTATCGACCTTATAACCAGTGCCTGAAGAGCACTGAGCCCCGCCCCGGTAAAGACAGGGCCTACGCACAAAGCGTGAAATTTGATCCAAGGATCAAATTCGGAAAATAAAATGTGATACCAGGATCACTTTTTAACAATTTAGATTCACTTAAAAACGAGATTTTGATCACATAGTAAAAA
>NZ_JALKIL010000077.1 GCF_023051105.1 Anaerobiospirillum sp. NML120449
GATAGGTTGGATGTGGAAGCGCAGTGATGCGTGAAGCTGGCCAATACTAATGACCCGAAAGCTTGACCATACAACCCCGAAAGGTTTAAAGGCAAGGTTACCATTAGATAGTAAAGAGTTAAGCACAGAGCTTGTACTGAACATTTTTAAATACAGATTTGTCTGGCGACCATAGTGCTGTAGTCCCACCTGTCCCCATTCCGAACACAGAAGTGAAATGCAGCAACGCCGATGGTAGTGCAACGTACGATTGTGTGAGAGTAGGTCATCGCCAGGCTATATTTTTGAGTGCTGATATGGCTCAGTTGGTAGAGCGCACCCTTGGTAAGGGTGAGGTCCCGAGTTCGATTCTCGGTATCAGCACCACTTTTTGAACTGACCACCGTAAGGTGGTTTTTTCGTTTCTGGGCCATACACATTCTCCACACGCCCAGAAGCACCCCACGCCGCCCGCTGCGCGGCCGTCCTGGCCTGGCCTGACCTGACGGCCGGCCACTACCACCCGCCACATCAAGGCAGCGCATCCTGCCACCCTCAAGTCCATCATCCCATCTCAACCGCAGCCGCCGGCATCAGCCAGCTGCCGTCCGGACCGCTGCTCCAGCAGCAGGCCTATCCTTCCCTACCGCTGCTCCACGGCCTTGCTACGCAGCCTTCACACCCCCATGCTGCACTCAAGCACCGTATTCAGGCTGTTCCTGGCTGAGCATGCAGCTGCTAAGCATTGCATATATGCTTTCTAAAGCAATTAAGCTTGCAGCTTAGCCGCCAACAACCAGATTCTCCGCCTCCAGCAGCTCACAGCAAATCGCCCCGCATGCGCCACAGCATGTTGCCTGCCACTCAGCTCATACCATTTCACCAGCAGCTTGTAAGCTGCAGCCCAGACATCATCAGATGGGCGGCAACAGCTGCCATGGCTGAGGAGGCAAGCCGCTGCGCTGCTGCAATGACTGAGGCGGCATGCGGCTCTTCGCTGCTGCCATAGCTGAGACGGCATGCCACTGCGCTGCTGCCAGCATTCAGTGCTGCACGGGACAGAACCTTGTTCAGGTGAGTGCTTGTTCCTGGCACAAAAAAGGGCCGCATGCTTGCGCATACGGCCCTTTAACTATTGGCATAAGTAAACTGGTTTGACCTGTAAGAAGCGGCCCGGCCTGCAGTTTCTGCATTGGCTGTGTGGTGCCGGGTATCTGTCGTGACCTGGCCTTACCTGGTCAGGTCCGGCAGGAGGTGGTATTCCCTGCCTGTCCGGGTGTCCGTGTGTCCGGGGGCAGCCTGGCAGTGTCTTGCTGCTGGACCAGGGGCGGAACTTACAGTTTAGTAAGCAGCCTGCATGGTGAGGATGACGCCGGTGCTGGCGGCTGCTGCAGCTTTTGCTGCGGCGGCAGCGGTGCCGGTCTGCTCGCTGGTGTTCTGTTCGGTCATGCTGTCAGCAACCTGCAGTGGTGACGGCTGCTCTGGCAGTTCCTGGTGCTCTGGCTTGCCTGAGGTGTTGCGCTGGGCGATGAAGGCACCGAGCTTTTCTGGGGCTATGCCGTCATCGAGGGCGGCCAGGATCTCGGTGGTGTAGTCCATCTGGCTCAGGTCCATGTAGGCAAGGTTGTGCAGTGACAGCAGGCCCTGCAGGTCAGCGCTTTCGTAGCTGTTGCAGTTCTGACATTTAGTCTGGGAACCGGCAGTGCCCTCAAGGTCAGCGGCGCTGAACTGCTGCTCTGGCTGTACTGGAGGTACAGGCTGTGGCTGAGGCAATGGTGCAGGCTCTGGCATTGGCTGTGGAGCTGGCTGTGGGTTTGGAGCTGGCTCTGGCTTTGGCAGCGGCTGTGGCTGAGGCTGTGGCTGTGGAACTGGCTTAGGGGTAACGGTCAGATTGCCCTTGTTGACGATGATTTCGTAATTGCCATTGTTATGCTCGGCTGTGATTTCACCAGTTACAGGATCGACCTTCAGGGACAGGTTGAGGTCAGCAAGGCTGTCGCCCTTGCCCAGAGCTGCAGTGATCTGGTCAATATTTTCTACAGTGGTGTTGTCGATGGCTGTGTTGGCCTGAGTACCCTCGACTACAGTCTGATCCTTGATGTTAACGGTGAGCTGCTTCTTGTTGATGTTAAGGGTACCGGTGCCAGACATGCTGTCGTGGCGGTTGTTGCGGTCATGAATGGAGCCGCTGCCGCCGCCGTTTTTATCCCAGGTATCACCAGCATGGCTGTAGCTGAAATAGAAGTCATGGCCACCGGCGCCGCTCTTGTCAGAGGTAGTGAAGACAAACTCGTGCTGGCCGGCATTGCTCTGGGAGTAGTCAAGGCCATTGTTCTTGTTGAGGTGGGCATTGATATCAAAGCCCTCATTGTTCACGAGGTCAGCATAGTTGTGGCTGGTGCCGTCATAGGTGAAGTTGAAGTCCTCAATGAAAAATGGCTGCATAAAGCCCTTGTAGCGGCCGGAAAGAGTGCCGTCAGCAAGGCTGCCATCGGTGGCGTAGGAAGTGTGCAGGAAGTCAGTGGCCTGCTCTGAGCTCATGCCTGAGGCGGTGAGCTCTTGGTGAGCTTTCTGCCATGCCTGAGCAAAGCTGCCTGCAATGGCGCTGCCATCACCGCTGCCCACAGCGGCAAGCACGGCAGTGCCGGTGTGCTCTGGGGTGTGAGCAGGGCTGTAGACCATCCAGGCCTTATCAATGCTGCCGTCGATGCGGCCTGCAAAATTGCCCACCTTGTCGCCTGTTCTGGCGGCAGAGATCTCATCGGCTGTAAAGGTGGACCATGAGGCTGTGGTATTGCTCATTTTGTTGTGGCCTTTGACTGTACCTGCCAGAGCACCGATGCTGGAGTCAGCATGCACGGCATTACCGTTGAGGTCGAGTTCAAAGCCACGGATTTCCACATTGTTGACAGTTGCATTATCAAGGACACCAGCAAGGGCTCCAAAGTGCAGCTCTTTGCCATTGAGGGAGCTGTCCAGCGCAAGGCCGTCAGACATGATCTTAAGATTGCTGAAAGAGGCGTTGCTGGCCTTGCCAAAGATACCGTGCACATTGCCCTTGCCATTGTCCCTTACCTCACCTGTGAGGGTAATGGTGTTGAAGGCACCGTCAAAGCTGCCGGTGAACTCATAGCCGTACTGACCTGGGGTATTGTCGTAATCAAGCACAATGTCATCGGCCAGCCACAGCTTCTGATTGAGGCGGTTTTCAGTAACAGGACCGTGGCCATTGTTAACAGTCTCTTTGAGGCCTTCATGGAAGTCCGAGCCCTCATAAATGGCAAAGGCATCAGAGTGGTCTACATACAGGCCCTTTGCGTGGGTGCCATGGGCATTGACCTCGTCCTTGCCTGCTGCCTTGAGGCCCCTGTTCTCAAGGAACTGGCGATAGGTCAGCACCTGATTGCCCATCTTGCTGTCGAGCTTGCCGCCTATGTCGATGCGGCCTGTGGAGCTGTGCAGCTCAAGACCGGTTTTGTCAGTGGCTACTGACAGCACTTCATCGGCCTCACCAATTACTATCTGACCTGCGTTGACCTTGATATTGTCAGCGCTGATGCGGTTGAACATCTTTACTTTGCCCATACCAAGGGTATCAGGCAGGCTGTCCATGCCTATGGCAGCAGCGGCCGGGTTGCTGTCCTTGAAGCGGTCCATGAGTTTCTGATCTGGCTTGGCTGTGCCCAGGTAGAGATTCTTTATACCGGAGACCGAGCTTTTGGTACCAAGGGTAATGCCATCAGGATTGATGATATAGACATTAAAGGACTTGGCTCCGGTAGCCGGGCCGGTACCGGTGGTATTGGCCTGAGTCTTGAGCATGCCATTGATGTGGCTGCGACCGCCGCCTTTGACCACATTGAGGAAGGATGCTGCTCCTCGGGCATCACTGGAGAAGGTAACGCTGTGGCCGGCATCGACATTAAAGCTGTCCCAGATCAGCAGGGAGTTGGGGGCTGTGCTGTGAATGCTCAGATCATTGAGATTAGGGTTATGAGTGACAGTGGCATTGGTGGCACTGATATTAACCGGCAGACCGGCTGCCGGACGGGCCTGGGCATCATTGACCCACACAGGGATACTCATGGTCAGAGCCATCACCACGGCAGCAGTGCGGGTCATACCCTTTTTGATGAGGTCATAAAGATGCAGGCTGTGCTGACGTGATTCCTTTGAATTGAGCATAACCCCGTTGCGGATAATGCAGCGGGTCACCAGCGGATTGAAATTGGCAGGCAGCCCAAGTTCACGGGCCACACCAGCCTCCTGTTCAGCCCAGGCGGCTTCACCGCCTGTGCCAGCAGCGCCGCCTGCACTGCCTGAGCAGGCAGAGCCGCCTGAGCAGGCAGCACGGCCAGTGGCGCCTGCTGCGCCAGCGCCATGGACGGCATCTCCGGCCTTGCCACAGCCCTTGCCAGCGCGGCCGTCGGTGCTGCAGTCGCCCTTGCTGCCAGCATTGCTGCCAACTCTGGTGCCGCCGCTGCCATTGCCACCGGCAGAGCTTTGAGCATTGCTGCAGACAGCAGCTGCGCTCTCAGCTGGACCGTGGAAGGTGTTCAGGCCCAGCAGCGCGGCCTCAGAGGCGGTAAAGGCATGAGAGCCGGTGGCTGACTTTGCTCCGGTAAAGCGGCTGTCGCACAGCTGTACTCTGGCGTCATTGACGCAGGAAGCTCTGTGAGCTGCCTTTGCTGCAGCATTGGCTCTGCAGGCGGCGCGGGTACAGCCGGTGGTGGAGGCGTCAGCTGATGAGGCCAGCTCAACCGGAATGGACATGAGGGTGGAGAGATCGCTGTTAAGGCGGGTAGCGGTGGTAAGGCTCATAAGTACTTCCTTAATTTGTTCGGTATGCCCCGGTCTGCTGCCGGGTAAAAACTGTTATCCATGCGACTGATGTCAGGTCGCTTTTTACTTTGTCTGTTTGATTTGCCAGCCATACTGTTATTGGCTGCTGATACTGTTATCTTCAGGACCGCACTGTATTTACTATACACTTTACAAAACAGTTTGTACAGTGTTTTTCTGAATTTTTCAGCTGCATTTTTCGGCACCTGCCTGATCCCCTGGTCTGGCCGCATTGCGGGCATGGGCATGGGCAGAGCCAGAGGCAGAGCCATGCAGCCCCATGCCTGACTTTGGCGGTCAGGAGGCAGCGATGCTGCTGTTATCTCATGGCACATTGCGGCTGCGATGCTTTGTGTTATCTCGGAGGCGGCCAGTGGCGGCCGTCCTTGAAACTGTTATCTCTTTTATCGTTGTGCTGTCTGTTCAGGATGGCAGCCGCAGGAGCGGCTGCACTTACTGTTATCTCGGGCAGCGGCCTGCGCTGTCGCTGCTTACTGTTATCCTGGTGACACCTTGGGGTGTTGCCCTGATTTTTAGTTTTTTTCGTTTGTGCAGTTTTTTGTTTTGTGTGCCCTCCCGGGATATGGTCTTTCTATATTTAGAAGCTGTAGCTGACGCGGAAGCGGGCTGCAGCATCGTTCTGGGCAAATATTGGGGCTGTGCCAATTGCCTGGCTCAGGTCGAGCTCGGCATTGATGCCATATCCTGACCAGTTGAGGGTCAC
>NZ_JALKIL010000078.1 GCF_023051105.1 Anaerobiospirillum sp. NML120449
AATGGCGGCATCCATATCAAAGTTGACGTCAACAAACTTGTTACCGTCAGCTGCTAACTCAGCTTCTGCCTTGAAAGTGGCAACTGAGCCGGAGCCGGTTACCTCAATGGTGCCCTGAGCATCTACATTCTTGTCTGCAGTAAAGGCACCAGTCGTTACCTTCAGAGAGCTGCCCTTGGCGGTATCCAGAGTGCTCTTGGCGGTGAAGGTGCCTACAGAGGCAGTACCGCTGAGCTTGAGAGCGCCGGCGAAAGAAGCATCACCAGTAACGTTTAAGTTACCGTTGATGGTGTTCTCGTCGGTTGCGCTGGAGGCATTTAAGGAAGCAGCATTTAAAGTAGAGCCCTTAACTGAGTCAAGGAAGCCGATGTTGGCAGCGCCAGTTACATTGGCAGTGCCAGTATTTACCAGCAGCTCTGCAGCCTTGCCATTCACATCACCCTGTACGGTGATAGAGCCAGTCTGACCAGCATTCAGCTTGAGTACTGAAGAACCATTAAGTGTAACCTTACCCACCTTACCAGAGTCGTTCAGGGTTAAGGTGCCGTTCTTAACATTCAGACCAACAACCTTCTTGCCAGTGGAGTCAGATGCAAACAGACCATTGTTCTTATCAGCACCACTTAAGCTGGAAGAGGTGGAAATACCAATCTGCTCGTCTGTTGAACCAGCAGCCAGCTGCAGAGAGCCGAAGTTACCACGAACTTCTTCATTAACATCAGTTACGATGACATCAGCCAGGTCCTTGTTAACAACGTCAGAGTTGACGTCAGCAAAGCCCTTGATGTCTTTCCACTTGACTGTGCCATCTTCCGAGACAACACCGCCCTCGCCAGTAACACCGGTAATGGTGGCATTGCCAAGATCCAGAACACCAGCAGTTAAAGCAGTGTCAGCAACGCCAAATACGCCGCGTAGTTTCTTGAGATCGGTTGAATCAAGAGTTACACCTGAATCAAAGCCAAACTTTACGGTACCGCCGGTCTGGAGATCGATGGAACCTGCAGTAAAGCCATTGAGGCTGGTGCCAAGGTCAGTACCGTCAGCATTAAGCATGGAGCCTACTGCTGTAGCACCGAACTCGAGGAAGCCCTTGTCGGTAACAACAACAGTCTTGTTACCACTTGCAAGGTCAACTCCCTTCTTATCCGCGACAGTTGAATCACCCTTAACACTCATTGAGCCACTGATGTTCAGCTTACCAGTAGCGCCAGAGGTGGTCAGCTTGTTGGTGGTTGCGGAAGCACCCTCAGCAATAGTGATAGTAGAACCGGTGTTACTCAGAGACTTGAGAACAAGGCTGGAACCTTCAGCAACTGTAACAGTACCGGCGGTACCAGTAAGAGTGTCAAGCTTAAGGGTTGCAGCTACAGGTGGCTTACCTGCAGCCTGATCAGTGTCTTTAGCATAAAAGCCACCAACCTGAAGCTTGGAGGTAGCTAAATCAACTGTCATCTTGGTGGACTGGTCACCCCATACACCGCCAGTAACGTTGAGGGTAGCAGCAGTGCCAGATCCAACAACGATGTCAGATGTCAGAGTACCTTCAGCATCTGGAGCATCCTTGGAGCCGAGGGTGACAGTTGAGCCTGAAAGACTTAATGCTGTTGTGGTTGTGCCGTCAGCCTTAACAGCGCCAAGTGAGCTCAGAGCAATATATTTACCAGCAGCAACTTTGGCATCATTAGCTTTAAAGGTGAGGGAGTCAGCCTGAATGGTGCCGGTTCCGATATCTGCAGAGGTACCAGACAGAGTAAGAGAACCAGTTACCTTAAGGTTACCACCTTCTAAGTTTAAGCCCATATCATCAACACCAGTGCCACTGATTTTTGCTGCATCCAGCTCAAGACCATTGTCACCAGCAATAACATTAAGGGTACCACCATTTGAAACAGTGAAGATGGAGCCGCTATCTGCACTGACACTTATCAGGGTTTTCAGGTCGTCACCCTTAATCTTCAGGCTACCACTGTTAACTGTCCAATCAGCACCACTTGATCCTGAAGATCCTTTAACTGCTGTAGTTTTAGTCAGGTCGAGTGTAGCGCCTTTACCAGTAACAGTAACATCAGTTCCGGAATTAACAGTTACGCTGAGTTCTCCTTCTAATGTGAGAGATGAAATCTTGTTATCAGCTGCTGTTACTTTAAGTGCACCATCGTTTAAAGAAACGTTGCCGGATGCGGTATAAGCGCCCTCAGTTACGTTTATAGTGCCGCCTTTAGCTACAGTAACACTGCCAGTTATAGAACCAGAGGTTGCTGTGCTTGAGAGGCCCAGACTATTCTTAAGCTTAAATGCTGTACTACCATCATGGCTGATGAATTCGACATCCTTTGCCTGAAGTGCTGCAAAGGTCCCAATATCTACTTCAGAGCCGGAAGTCTTGCCAAGGGTAAGCTTACCAGCTGCCTTAACAGTCATATTTGTAGCGTCAGTGGTTTCAGCATCAATAATGATGTTGTTACCCTGAAGAACACCATCTGCAGCAAAGCTGAGCTTGCCAGCGCCAGCAGCTCCAATACTAAGGTCGGCTACATTTACAGTCTCGTCAGTAATTGTAAGGTTGCCGCTTTGTACGGTTACCTTACCAGCTTTAACAGCGCTCTTAATGGTTGCTGCAGATGCTGATAAGGTTGGCTTTGCTGCAGCAGTGCCAGACACTGCAATTGCGCCAGTTGCTGCATTAGTAAGAGTAATGCCGTTTTCTAACGCATAGGTGCCATTACCAGTGAGTTTGATGGTGCCCTGATTATCGATAGTTGAGCCAGAACCAAATAAAAGGGTGCCAGCGACATCTTTACCTTTTGCATCTTTCTTACCTGAAACATCAAAAGATAACTCTGCACCACTGCCTACGGATACGGTACCCTTGGTGACAGAGCCACTGACAATACTTATCTTTGCTTTGTCAGCATGGCTGGTAGCGCCGCTTCCGATGACAATCTTACCTTCTGTGACAGCGAGATTATCAGCATTGAGAGCCATTCCTTCAGCTGCGTTAGCTACACCGCCAAACTGAATTGTACCGCCCTTCTGCAGATTGATAGTAGTGCCGTTACCATAAGTTGTAATAGCCTTACCTACAGTATTTCCTGAGTCTAAGGTTAAGTCAGCACCAGCCGAAGCTGTTACACCTTCTGCAGCATCACGGCCGATGTTGATGGTGTTGGCTGCTATAGTTGTTCCAGTGCTATCTGTGTTCTTGGAGACAGCAATAGTACCGGTGACAAGATCAATCTTATCAAAAGATATTGTCATCGCCTTATTGGTATTGTTTGGAGCGATCGTGAGCTTGGTTTTAGCTTTATCACCATCAGCGGCATTTATGATAAGAGTGCCCTTATTGGCTTCAACTGCGGTTGCATTACTTGCGTCGCCGTCAATCTTATGATCTGCTCCAGCAGTTACTGTGATAGTAAACTTGTTGGAGTTTGATGCTGCTCCAGAAATAGCTAATTTATTGTCTGCAGAGGTTGATGTAATTTTCGAATCGGCTGCAAGTTTGCCAAATTCTGTTGCATTAAGATCTTTGGCCTGAGCAGCGCCAGCAGCCATAACTGATGTCAGAACAACTGCAGAGGCAATACCCTTGAAGTAGGCGTTCTTGTAGATTGCACGATATTGAGCCATCAGGAACTTGATGGCGTTGTTTGAAAGTTTCATCTAGTTTGTTGAAAAGTTTGATGAAGTGGGCGTTCTGGCCTGATGCGTGTTGCTGAGCCTCTGACTCGTACTTGCAATGCTTTTTTAAATGCCGGCTGGCAGAGCTGGCCGGTCAGAGTTCAGAGGAAATCACAGGAACCTGTAAACCACCTCACTTCGGTGGTGGTTTGATGCGGGGCACTGCAGGCAGAGGATTGTTCCATTGCCGTGATTGCAGTGAAGAGGAGACAGAATGGTGCAGGCACATCGATACCCGTGCCGTGGGCATGGGCAGCTTTTTGTTCAATGTGTCGGGACAGGAATCGTCAGGCAGAGGTTGACGTATGTCAGAGGGACACCATATCTGGTGCTGGACGTGGGCAGGACAGGGCTGTAGCCTTGTCTGCTGAAGCAGTTGAGAGGGGATGCCCGGCTTCATGCTCAGTCTGCGTGCCGACTGTAAGTCCCTGAACTGGCAGGGCCAGTCCAGCAGTGCGGCTGGTTGAGCAATTTGCCTGGCTAAAAGGACAGTATTAAGCCGTCGCTGTCTTCCCATGCTCAGGGGTACTAAGCCTGAGTGGGGTGCCTTGATGCTTTTTCAGCACCGGCAGACAGTGTCGTTGCCGCTCCATATAAAGGGAGGCTGCTTAATGCTGTACCCGGCTTTTGCTGACGTGTAAGCGTCATTCGTGCAAAAGCTGTTCTGAGGAACCATAAAGGATGGACCTGAGATTTTTGCAGGTCAGAACATCCAAAGGCGCGACAGATGGCGAGGTTTCAACTACAATAATAGAACCCGTCTGCTCTCATTTAGTG
>NZ_JALKIL010000079.1 GCF_023051105.1 Anaerobiospirillum sp. NML120449
AGACTACCATAATGACCCCATGCCAATAGTCCAAAAAACTACACTATATTGACATCATAGTTATCCTATACATATTTACCAATTTCTATTCAATTTACTTAAAACATCAAGATTGTCTGTCTATATGAAACATTTGCGTAAACAGGTTGTATGGATCCTGGCGAATTCCGTGCGTATCAGCTCTTAATATAGCAGGTAGCAAAAGGTAAGAATAAAAAAATGCGAAAAGGGTCTGACTGAAAATCAGTCAGACCCTTTTTCTAAGACAGATAAGGTGACCTTAAAACTGTCTGATTGGCTACATTAGCCCAGCAGGGACAGGCCAAGCTGTGGACGAGTGTTAGCCTGCATGAGCATGGAGGTAGCAGCCTGCTGAATGATGGACTGCTGGCTCAGGTTGGCAGACTCTTCGGCGAAGTCGGCGTCACGAATGCGGCTACGGGCATCAGCCTGGTTGGCAGAAACATTAGCCTGGTTGCGGATTGAGCTCTCTAACCTGTTCTGTATTGCACCTAGGTCAGCGCGCTGGCCGTCAACCTTGGCAATAACCTTGTCAATCTCAGCAATAAGAGCACTGGCATCGTCAGCTGTAGCAAGCTTGAAGCCTGTTGCCTTATCCCAGGTATTGCCACCACCAGCTGGTGGCTGAGGTGGCTGTTGACCACCGCCGCCGCCGGCAAACAGCTTGGACATGATGGTAGTCTGTACTGAGAATTCGATGGTGTCGCCCTTATTGGCGCCAACCTGTAAGGTCAGCTTACCTGTATCGGCATTATTATTACCATTTTTACCGTAAATGGAGGTGTCATTGGCACCGTCAAGCACGGTCTTGCCACCGAACTTGGTCTGCTGAGCAATACGGGTGATTTCAAAGCCCAGAGCGTCAGCCTCTTTCTTCAGAGCAGCGCGGTCTTCGGCAGTGTTAGTGCCGTTAGCAGCCTGAACAGCCAGGGTACGAACCTTCTGCAGCATAGAAGTAGTTTCGTCCATGGCGCCTTCGATAGTCTGAGCAAGAGCAATACCGTCGGAGGCATTGCGGTTGCCCTGATTCAGGCCGTTAATCTGAGTAGTTAATCGTGATGAAATCTGCAGACCAGCCGCATCGTCCTTCGCACTGTTGATTCTCATACCTGAGCTCAGGCGTTGGTACGTAGTGGTCAGCTGAGTCTGTACGTTATTTAAATATCTGCGTCCGTTAAGGGAGCTGACATTGGTATTGACGTAAACTGCCATTTATTTTTGTCTCTCTCACACGTAAACGTTTACACCTTGACAGACCTGAAGTCCATGGAAAGATGCAAAGGTTGTTCGTTCTCACCAACATAACGGCACGAAAACCATCACCTGCACGATAAAGAAAATTATGATATCTATAAATAAAGTGTAAATAAATAGATACAACCAATCTAGTAATATAAATATGTAAACACCGCTAAATTATAGCGTTGCATACAAACATTTGCGTAAACAGGTTGTATTGATCCTGGCAAATTCCATGCGTATCAGCTCTTAATATAGCAGGTAGAAAAAAGTAAGAATAAAAAATGCGAAAAGGGTCTAACTGAAAATCAGTCAGACCCTTTTTCTAAGACAGATAAGGTGACCTTAAAACTGTCTGATTGGCTACATTAGCCCAGCAGGGACAGGCCCAGCTGTGGACGAGTGTTAGCCTGCATGAGCATGGAGGTAGCAGCCTGCTGAATGATGGACTGCTGGCTCAGGTTGGCAGACTCTTCGGCGAAGTCAGCGTCACGAATGCGGCTACGGGCGTCTGCCTGGTTGGCAGAAACATTAGCCTGGTTGCGAATTGAACTCTCTAACCTGTTTTGTATTGCACCTAGTCCAGCGCGCTGACCATCAACCTTGGCAATTACTGAATCAATTTCAGCAATTAGCTTGCTGGCATCGTCGGCAGTAGCCAAGGTAAAACCTGCAGCCTTATCCCAAAGAGCTTTACCACCTTGGGCTGCCACAAACAGCTTAGACATGATAGTTGTCTGAACTTCAAAGTCGATAGTATCTCCTTTGTTGGCACCAACCTGCAGGGTGAGTTTGCCTACAGAAGAGACGTTACCGCCGTTTTTGCCGTAAATAGCAGAAGTATTTGCACCATCAAGTACAGTCATGCCGCCGAACTTGGTCTGACGGGCAATACGGGTAATCTCATTACCAAGAGCATCAGCCTCTTTCTTCAGCGCTGCTCGGTCCTCGGCAGTGTTGGTGCCGTTTGCGGCCTGAACAGCCAGGGTGCGGATCTTCTGCAGCATGGAGGTGGTTTCATCCATGGCGCCTTCGATGGTCTGAGCAAGGGCAATACCGTCGGAGGCGTTGCGGTTACCCTGATTCAGGCCATTAATCTGAGTGGTTAAGCGGGATGAAATCTGCAGACCAGCAGCGTCGTCCTTGGCACTGTTGATTCTCATGCCGGACGAGAGTCTCTGGTACGTAGTGGTCAGCTGAGTTTGTACGTTATTGAGGTATCTGCGTCCGTTTAAGGAGCTGACGTTTGTATTTACATAAACTGCCATTCTCTTTTCTCCTGAATGTTTCCGTGATTCAGATTAGCCCAGCAGGGACAGACCAAGCTGTGGACGGGTATTGGCCTGCATGAGCATTGAGGTGGCAGCCTGCTGAATGATGGACTGCTGGCTCAGGTTGGCAGACTCTTCGGCGAAGTCTGCGTCACGAATACGTGAGCGGGCGTCAGCCTGGTTGGCAGAAACATTAGCCTGGTTGCGAATTGAACTCTCCAATCTGTTCTGGATAGCACCTAGTCCAGCACGCTGACCATCAACCTTGGCGATAACAGCATCTACCTCAGCAATGAGCTTACTGGCCTCATCGGCTGTACCCATAGCAAAGCCATTGGTCTTATCCCATACAGCTGCATTACCACCACCTTGAGCGGCTACGAACAGCTTGGACATAATGGTGGTCTGTACCTCAAAGTCGATAGTATCACCCTTATTGGCGCCAACCTGTAATGTCATTTTGCCGCTGTCTGCATTACCGCCTGCTGGCTTGCCGTAGATAGAGGTGTCGTTTGCGCCGTCCAGTACAGTCTTACCGCCGAAAGTGGTCTGCTGAGCAATACGGGTAATTTCACGACCAAGGGAATCAGCCTCTTTCTTAAGGGCGGCGCGGTCCTCAGCAGTGTTGGTACCGTTGGCAGACTGAACAGCCAGAGTGCGGATCTTCTGCAGCATGGAAGTGGTCTCATCCATGGCTCCCTCGATGGTCTGAGCAAGGGCAATACCGTCGGAGGCATTGCGGTTACCCTGGTTAAGACCGTTAATCTGAGTTGTCAGACGGCTGCTGATCTGTAAACCTGCTGCATCGTCTTTGGCACTGTTAATTCTCATGCCAGACGAGAGTCTCTGGTACGTAGTAGTGAGCTGATTCTGTACGTTGTTAAGGTATCTGCGTCCGTTTAAGGAGCTGACATTTGTATTTACATAAACTGCCATTGTCTTCTCTCCAGAAAGCGCCGTAATTGTCGAATCGGGCTTCCATTTATCGCTTATGTGTCTAAATTAATTCTCAAGCTCAGTAACGGTATAGAGAATGTTAATTGCTCATAGCTACAAACCGCGATTCAACCGTACCTGTAGAAACAAAATAGATACATAGTGCTCTTTGTAAAAATCTGTGTAATGACTGCCAATATAAATAACAATATTTGAATATATTGTGTAAACGCAGGGGGTATGCAAAGACCAAGGAGTGCAATCTGGGCACTAAATCTCATTGACTGAATAGTGTTCTTTTCCCTTAAATGCAAAGAGCCCGACTGCAAATCAGCCAGGCTCTTGCATTGGTCAGCTATGCTGACAAGGAATGGCTTTGTGAGCGTTATTAGCCCAGCAGGGACAGACCCAGCTGTGGACGAGTGTTAGCCTGCATGAGCATGGAGGTAGCAGCCTGCTGAATGATGGACTGCTGGCTCAGGTTGGCAGACTCTTCGGCGAAGTCAGCATCACGAATGCGGCTACGGGCATCAGCCTGGTTGGCAGAAACATTAGCCTGGTTGCGGATTGAACTCTCTAGCCTGTTTTGTATCATAGCCACACATCAAAAAAAGCAAAATTTGCTTAATTAAAGCCTCAAAAGTAGTATCTAGTTTTGAGGTTTTTTAAACTGAAAATGATGTATCTATGGAGTGATAAAAAATAGCGAAAAATCGCTAGCAAATACAACTCAAAAATGATAGAATAGGGGATCCGTTTAAATTTCTATGTAAATGGAGTTATCCCCTA
>NZ_JALKIL010000080.1 GCF_023051105.1 Anaerobiospirillum sp. NML120449
CATCTCCAGTAGCTGGCATCGACTGTGATGCACCACTGACAGACGAGGCATAACCGGCAGCCTGCGGCGAGTTCGAAGCTCCCTGTACAGACGGCGCATCCCAGGTAGCAGGCGAAGACTGTTTTGCGGCATTGACAGACTGGGCATCTCCAGTAGCTGGCATCGACTGTGATGCACCACTGACAGATGAGGCATAACCGGCAGCCTGCGGCGAGTGCGAGGCTACCTGTACAGACGGCGCATCCCGGGTAGCAGGCGTAGACTGTTTTGCGGCATTGACAGACTGGGCATCTCCAGTAGCTGGATGTGAAATGGCAGAGGTTTTCTCATATACATCCTGCTCATTGGATACCTGATCAGACTCCCAATACAGCCAGTCATTCCTGAGAATGTGCTTCTTAAAAACGTAAGGGTTGAATGGCTTACTGTCTATGTATCCAAGCATAAAAGTAGTTGGATTAAGCTCATCATTAAGATCCTTTTCGACCTTAATTTCAGCACCTGTCTCTTTGTCAGTGTAAGTTAGAGTGCATTTTGACGGCATCATCCATAGATAGTCTCTGATATCAAAGTCATTGATTCCAGACCTTTCCCTGTAGTCAGAATTAATCTTATCCATGAGGTCAGGATCCATATATATCTGATTTCTGGCCTTTATGTATTCATACATCACATAATCAAGGAAATCTGAGAAGTTGACCCCTGCCATTGCACAGTTCTGAAGGGCGGTAACCAGGTGGGCAAACGCTGCACTTCCACCGGGCGTGCGCATGAAATGAAAGTGATTGTAAGATACGACTACACGACGATGCATTCTCTCGATAACGTTTGTACTCAGCTCCACCTCTGGATGCTCAAGGAATCTGACAAGGGTGTTTCTGTGATTCATCCAGTACACTACGGCTCTGCATCCAGGGTGAGTAAAGTTGTCTGGAACCTTGTAAGAGTCTCGGTCCCTGGTAATTTGTGCCATGCCAAATTTGTCTGCCAGCTCACATACAATTGAGTCAGCAAGAAAGAAGATGATACTGTAATGATCGATCCTTGCATTGGCCAGACGATTCATGAAATCAGGATCTGAGAACCTGTTTTCTGATTTTGATGTGTTGCATGACAGAAATCTGTTTTCCATGGCGAACAGCATGCTTATCAGATGGATGAATTTTAAGAATCTAACATCTATTTCGCCGAGATTACCGTTTGTTGCGGCATACTCATCTATGAGGTCAAACACATCAGCTTCTGTTTCAGCTGCTTTTTCAAGTATGCTCGTATAGACATCCAGTAATAGAGAGTCTTTCAGGTACCTCATAACAAAACGGCGAGCATGCACAATACAGGTAACATGGATCAAGCCTTTCGTCTTGTAGCAGTAGCGTATAAACTTCTTGTAGCCTATATAGCCGTCAGAATGAATCAGGGCAGCCTTAAACCCCGTACTTTCAGGCTTTAACAGTGAGAGAATATGCTTGAACTCTCTGGATCCTGTATAAGTTATACAAACGTGGCGCTCGTCAGAGTCCCTGCCATTCATCAATGAATACATGTACTTAACTATGGCTTGCGACTCCTCCATCTGTTTCATTGTGACTTCATCCGCTATTATGAGATTTGATGAGCGAATGATATCGAGACTGGCTTTTGTGCATAACCCAAGGACAGTGCAAAAGGCGTTTATAAGATTGACTGAAGTGGACTGAGCGCCTGTACATTGATGTTGTTGCTTAAAAAAATTGTGTACTGCATTTTTTGAGGTATTAAAGCCAATAAAAGCAGTACACAATGATGTAATGAATTTTGTAGAGTAGCCACAGCGAAACCATGGCGAGATAAATTGAAACAGCTGTGAGTCATAGTCAGCATTAATTAATCCGTCAGTACCGCCATAGAGCATGGTGTGTGCAGGGCCCTTGTGAAGTGACAGAGGAGATGCAGGCTGGATGTAGGCGGACTCAAGACGACCAAAATTTAAAATTTCTTCCCGCCTGGCCTTGATTATTTGCTGAATAACAGCCCGAATATCAGAAGGACTCTGCACCCTGATTGCCCTGGAAAGCTTCTTAAAGAATTTAATATCATTGTCTCGCCTGATTCTTATCTGCTTTTTAAGCAAAGCTACTCCATCCCTTGCCTGATCTCTCATCTCTGGAGTAACACCATTAGCCGAATTGTTCAGATCCGCATCATCAATATTAAGAAGGTGACTGTTGGCCATATCTGGGCAATCATATCTGTATATAAGCTTACTGCCACTTAAGGTAAGAGAGTTAAAAGATACAGTCTCAGAAGTTGAGCCATCCATCTCGCAATTCTGGTTGATGTATTTGTATTCGTCGATTATTACAAGCGAGCCATTCTCGATAGTTGAGCAGTTTAAAACCTTGTGTCTAAGAACTCCCTTTGAGTGAAGCTTTTGAACCTCACCATTTGGAGTTTTAATCTCCACTCCGGTATTTTCTGACACTATGACTGCATTTAGACATTTGAATGATTCAATGATAGCTGCAGCAGCTTCATCTGCCTGCTTTTTGGTATCCTGATTATCGTCAAAGGATGGCAACTCAAAGCAAAAACCGCCTGCTGGCATGCATTCTTTTATGATCTCCTGAATTCTGGTGCCGTTTTTTAATTTATTGTTAACGAGCTCATGATTGTCCTTCAATCTGTCTTTGCTGAATGTCATAACAGTGTTATTTACCCGGGCAAGCGGGATCTCATCTGCCTCCTCCTCATTGTTAGCATCAACAGATGAGCTTGAATGTGTCTTTGCAGACGGTTTGGTTGATTCGGTTTTTGAGGCAATATTCATTGCCTCAGCAATGTTTCTTCTAGATGAGTTTTTAGTACATGATAAATACTTGTCGACTTCATCAAAAGGAATCGTGGAGGTTTTAACAAATCTTGCCAAAATACTTTTGAGCCACGGAAACAGTTTCTGCAGTAGATAAAGGAGGTCAAATAATGCCTCAGTCTTCTTATTTGAAGCTGTCAGCTTGCTATTAAGCTCTTTAACCTTCTTCTCTAAAGCACTCACCTTGGTCTTCAGATTAAAGTTGGATTTTGCCATTTCGGAAGAACTGGAGATGTCTGAGCTCATATATCATTGTCCTACTTATAAAAAAACAGGGGATCATAAGTTTATGATCCCCCAATAATATCGCAGATAATCAATCACAATTTCTGCCTGTTGAAACGTTTAATCGTTCCCTCCTGTAGAAGCGCCTCCAGCTCGCACCTTCTAATTGCAGTTGGAATCAGCTCATGCCTGAGCATGTACTGGAAACGACCTTGTCTCAGAACCCTGTTTGAGCAGGTTATGCCGTTATCATCTACTGTCAGGATTTTGCACATCCTCTGCTTCAGGTTAAATGCCACTACAGTAATGGGCTCTACCCCGTCCCATAGCAGCTCAAAGGCGTTACTGAATAGAAGATTCATCATGCCAGGTATACCAAGCCGCGCATTAATCGGCTTGTTTATAATGATGATTCTGGTGTGTTTAGGAAGCAGCATCACTACCTCCTATAAGAAATCTGCATATTGAAAGGATAGACTCCTCAGGGTCTTTGCCTGTTGTATAGCTGATTTCAAAATCAAGATACTTAAGGCTTATTCTGTTAGCGCCTGTATCAGGCAGCTCATAATCATCCTCATCGTCATCTACAATGCAGACAGAAGCTGTTCTGACTGAGTTTACTTCCTGCATTTCGGCCAGCTGCCTGAATGAGTGACTGGATATGCCACATTCTCTTGCCGCCTCATTTTGGGAACGTCCTGCAAGCAAAAGTTCACCGATCTTGCTGCGGAGTCTGGCCAGAGCTTCTTTCTCCAGACTACAGAATGCTGTTTCTCCAAGGTTCTTTATTGCAAGACTGCAAATATAGGATGGCGCTACACCATACATAAATCCGATTTGAAAGGAGCAAAGTCCAGAGTTGATAACGGCCCCCATCAGGACATCCTCTGTAACATTATGCCTTTTGCACGATGGCACAGCTGCGTCATTTTTAACGCCCATATACGTCTCCTGTATGTTATGGAACATGCAGGAATCTTATATAAATCAGCTAAATCATCACACCCCACACTCAGAAAGTACGTAC
>NZ_JALKIL010000081.1 GCF_023051105.1 Anaerobiospirillum sp. NML120449
TTTGAGCTGGACCAAAAAGCGGAAACTCACGAGAGTACTCGTCGAACCTGCTCATAGCACTGTTCTCTTTGTTGATGAAGAAAGCGGATGCATCAAGGATTCTGCAGGCAATCTTCTCTCCAAAGACGCTCTTCAGCATATCGCTTATACCTTCGCGGGCAGCAATATGCTTCATGACAACATGAGACCCCACCTTAATGCTTGAGGAAAGTCTTGAATCGAATGTCGCTTCGTCAAGACCAAAATGCTCAGCATAGTAGTCATTAGGCTGCATAAGAGTGCGATCATCGTTATCAATCAGACGACCAATGGCCTTTCTTACAGGCTTAGGGGTTCTCTTCTGAGTATTGCAGCGCTCAAGACCTACCAGAAGAAGGACATAGGTGTTGTCTTTCTGGCGCTTAAATACAATCTTTCCAGGTAGATTAGGCACCGGTACAACCATTCTAGGAATTAGCATTTTGACCTCTGAATTAATGTAGTGTAGTCGCTACACTACATTATAAAACAGAAGATCTTGGAAAACCAGGCCCAATTTGAAAATTTTTTGAAAAATTTTTAAGAAAAGGAGATAAAAGAGGGGGAAAATTGAGGAGGGAGTGATTTAGTGTACTAAAATTGCAAAACTAACGATGTTATTCCACCAGATACAGGAAGGTCGTACTGGTAAACAAAGCTTTCCAGGTCCTGGACGTTGAGCTCTCCAGTCAGAACAGTTCTGGCTACCAGTGACATAACGTGACTTCCGGCTCTTTTTCCCAAATGCTCATATACAGCCTGGGCCAGACCTGTTCTTGTGGCACTGGCAAACACTGCATGAGCAGCTGCATTCTTAACTGCCAGTATATGGCCCTGGGCAGCTGTGCCCTGCAGGCCTGACATTGCAAACTGTTCAGGAATTATGCTGCCTTTACCTGGCGATTGCCTGCCTGTTCTGGCAGATCCTCGACCTTTTCTGGCAGCACCATGGTCTGCTCTGGCCGACTCACGGTCGGCTCTGGCAGAGCAATGACTGCTCCGTGTACCAGCTGTACTGCTGTCGTCAGAGGACTCATCGGCAGTGTCGCCTGACCCGGTACTGGTGCTGTCATTATGTAACCAGGCATGATTGAGTTCTGCCGGTGCAGCAATGAGCTCACCATCAAGCTTCACGCCAGGCACAGCAGTACCATCATCTTGCTGCAACTGGCTCTTCGGGAAGAAGTAGTTTTTGCCACCCTTCCTGTACATCTCATAGTACTCAAGTTCAGGATAGTCCCTGATGATCTGGCGGTCTCTCCATACCACCCAGCCCTCGCGATTGCCACCGTCAATATGGCCAACCACATGCAGGTTTTTCTGCCTTGCATGTCCCTTAATAAGACGTCCGTCTGCACCAGTCTTGTCCTTTACCCATACAGAATCATAGGTGCTAAGTGCCCAGCCATTTTTGCCGTTTCTTCGAGCGGTCAGACTTATTTTAGGTGGTTCAGGAATTTTCATAATAACAATCCAGCTGGTATCAAAACTGTTAGAGTCGTGGCTTAGTTTATACCATTCTTTAAACAGGCATTATAGAAATCTCAAATCAGCAAGTATGCCACGTTACAATGCAAGGCAAGGCTGCCATGCTGCTCGCAGGCCAGGCCACCATGTAGCATGGCTGTAAGAGCTCCTGACGGCATATAGCCCGTCATGCAGGCAGGCAGGTACGGCAGAGCAGCCAGGCCAGGGCCGCCTGGTCAGGACCGGTCAGGTCCCGTGAGAGAGGTCTGTTCAGGGCCGCCTGGTCAGGACCGGTCAGGTCCCGTGAGAGAGGTCTGTTCAGGGCCGCCTGGTCAGGACGGGTCCCGTCCCGTCAGGGAGGCCTGGTCAGAGTCGAGCTGTCCGGGGATGTTATGGCAGGGACGCCTGTAAAACGCAGGCATGAAAAAACCCGGTCAGCACAGAGCTTCAGCACTGTGTTGCCGGGCTTTTTCATGCCTTGGGGGACGGGCCTGTTAACGCTCGTCCATGGCAATTACGTGGCGCTCTGGTGAGCCAATGTAAATCTGACGTGGACGGCCGATACGGCTCTCTTCCATGTTCTGCATCTCGTTCCAGTGAGAAATCCAGCCAATGGTACGGGCAAGGGCGAAGATTACAGTAAACATGCTTACTGGAATACCGATTGCCTTTAAGATGATACCGGAGTAGAAGTCTACGTTAGGGTAGAGATTACGCTTTACAAAGTACTCATCACTCAGGGCAATCTGCTCAAGCTCAGTGGCTACTCGCAGAATTGGGTGATTGTAGATCTTGAGCTCCTGGAGAACTTCGTGGCAGGTCTCTCTCATAACAAGAGCACGTGGGTCATAGGTCTTGTATACGCGGTGACCGAAGCCGGACAGACGGAATGGATCGTTCTTGTCCTTGGCGCGCTTGATGAACTCAGGGATGCGCTCTACAGTACCAATCTGCTCAAGCATGCGCAGACAGGCTTCGTTAGCACCACCGTGAGCAGGACCCCACAGGGAAGCGATACCGGCAGCAATACAGGCATAAGGGTTGGCGCCTGATGAACCGGCCAGACGTACTGATGAGGTAGAGGCGTTCTGCTCATGGTCGGCATGCAGGGTAAAGATGCGGTCCAGAGCGCGCTCAATAACAGGGTTAACTTCGTAGGTCTCACATGGGGTAGCAAACATCATGTGGAGGAAGTTACCTGCGTAGCTCAGATCATTACGTGGGTAAATGAATGGGTGGCCAATGGAATACTTGTATGCCATGGCTGCAAGGGTAGGAATCTTGGCAATCAGGCGGATAGCGGTAGCCTGACGGTGCTCAGGATCATAAATGTCCAGGCTGCCGTGATAGAACGCACTTAAAGCGCCAGCCACACCGCACATAACGGCCATTGGGTGGGAGTCACGACGGAAAGCCTTAAACAGGGAAGCAATCTGCTCATGAATCAGAGTGTGGTGCTGTACGCGGTAGCAGAACTCGTCATACTCACGCTTGCTTGGCATCTCACCGTTGAACAGCAGATAACAGACCTGCAGATAATCTGCCTTACGGGCCAGATCAGCAATTGGATAGCCACGGTACAGCAGAATACCCTTCTTGCCATCAATGAAAGTAATTCGGGAGCTGCATGCAGCAGTTGACACGAAGCCTGGATCATAGGTGAAGTAACCCTGCTTACCCAGTTCTCGGATGTCGATGCACTCAGGTCCTACGGTGCCCTTTAAGATAGGCAGTTCGATAGGATCATGGCCGGGAATGGTTAAAGTAGCGACCTTGTCCAGGATTGTAATGTCGTGTAAATCACTCATTTAGCATGCGCCTCCAAAACTTTCAGATGCAATGGACGACAAAACTATAACTATTTCAGTGCGTTATTTTTCACATTTGCCTAAAATGATCCAATTTGGGGACGGTAACAAATTGGTGCAAGTATATGGTGCGATCCGCATTACACGCCCTTATGAGTGCGATTTACAGGCACTTTTTTACCCGGCTTCAGAGCACTAATACCACTGATACAGTGTGGTCTGCATCAATAAGGCACTAAATAAGTGCAATAAAAGCATAAAAATGATACCAGTAACATATAGAATATAAGGCAATTTTCACTGTCTAACACAGCTCTGTAACAGCCTTCCACCACAGCATGGACCTGATCTGCCATGACATCCATCTGCAGCTGGCTCAGCTTGCAGCTCCCGCCAGGTTCGCCAAGGCACCGCTTCAACTGTCAACGCCACTGTGACTGTCAGTGTCTGTATCGGCCACCCTTGAGCAGTGACAGCGGGCAAGATTGTCTTGAGGTTCCAGCAATACATATACATATATATGTAGCTTATGTCCTGGCCAGAAAAAAGACTGGATCGCAGCCAGGCCGCCCGGCCGACCAGGCATGCCTGACCGGGCATGCCTGACTTGGCATGGCATACCTTGCATTGGCTACTCTGGAGTTATGTTGCTTTATGCTTCATGTTCGATGTTGATGTTTTCTCTGCTACTGGCAGGCCTGTGGCCTGTCGCCTGTGGCATGGACAGGGGCAGAGGCAGAGTCAGGTACAGGGGCAGAGGCTGGGGCAGGGGCAGAGGCTGGGGC
>NZ_JALKIL010000082.1 GCF_023051105.1 Anaerobiospirillum sp. NML120449
GGAAGCCGATGTTGGCAGCGCCAGTTACATTGGCAGTGCCAGTATTTACCAGCAGCTCTGCAGCCTTGCCATTCACATCACCCTGTACGGTGATAGAGCCAGTCTGACCAGCATTCAGCTTGAGTACAGCTCCATTTGCAAGAGTTACCTTACCGACTTTACCAGAGTCGTTCAGGGTTAAGGTGCCGTTCTTAACGTTCAGACCAACAACCTTCTTGCCAGTGGAGTCAGATGCAAACAGACCATTGTTCTTATCAGCACCACTTAAGCTGGATGAAGTGGTAATGCCAATCTGCTCGTCTGTTGAGCCGGCGGCCTGCTGCAGAGAGCCGAAGTTACCACGTACATCTTCAGAGATGTTGGTTACGATAACATCAGCCAGGTCCTTGTTAACAACGTCTGAGTTGACGTCAGCAAAGCCCTTGATATCCTTCCATGCAACCTTGCCATCTACAACAACACCGCCCTCGCCAGTAACACCGGTAATGGTGGCATTGCCAAGATCCAGAACACCAGCAGTTAAAGCTCCATCAGCTGTAACACCGAAGACGCCACGCAGGGTCTTTAAGTCCTTTGCTTCCAGGGAAACGCCAGAATCAAAGCTGAACTTGACAGTACCGCCGGTCTGGAGGTCGATGGAGCTGGCAGTAAAGCCCTTAAGGTCAGTACCGAGCTTAAATGCATCACCGTCAGCAGTAAGCATAGAGCCTACAGCAGTTGAACCGAACTCGAGGAAGCCCTTGTCGGTAACAACAACAGTCTTGTTACCACTTGCAAGGTCAACGCCCTTCTTATCCGCGACAGTGGAATCACCCTTAACACTCATGGTGCCGCTGATATTCAGCTTACCACCGGTGGTGGTGAGCTTATTGGTGGTAGCGGATGCACCCTCACCAATAGTGATAGTAGAACCAGCATTGCTCATAGTCTTAAGAACAAGGCTGGAGCCCTCAGCAACAGTAACAGTACCGGAGGTGCCGGTAAGAGTATTAAGCTTAAGGGTTGCAGCTACAGGTGGCTTACCTGCAGCCTGATCTGTGTCTTTTGCATAGAAGCCACCAACCTGAAGTTTGGAACCAGTTACAGCAACAGTCATGCTGGTGGACTGGTCACCCCATACACCGCCGGCAACAGTTAAGGTACCAGAAGTGGTTGAACCAACATTGATGTCAGATGTCAGAGAACCCTCAGCATCTGGAGCATCCTTGGAGCCGAGGGTAACTGCAGCTCCTGACAGACCTAATGCTGTTGTGGTTGTGCCGTCAGCCTTAACAGCGCCAAGTGAGCTCAGAGCAATATATTTACCAGCAGCAACGTTTACAGTGTCGTTCTTGAAAGTCAGGGAGTCAGCCTGAATGGTGCCGGAACCAAGGTCATCAGAGGCGCCAGACAGAACTAAGGAGCCCTTTACAGCAAGCTTACCACCATTGAGGTTGAAGCCTTTATCTTCAACATTATCATTCTTAGTCTTAGTAGCATCAAGAACCAGCTCTGCGTCAGAGGCGTCAACCTCTACCAGAGCGTTATTCTTTAATGTAAAGACACCGCCCTTTGTGTTACCGCCGATGAGACTGGTAACATCAGTGCCCTTGAGCTTTAATGTGCCTGCGTCAACACCGATTGCTGTCGTCTTATTAGTTGAACCAACACCCGTTACTGTAGCACCGGTTAAGTCAAGGAGAGCTCCAGAGCCGCTGACAGTAATTGTTGAGTTTTGGGCAGCCTGAGCCTTGAAGTTACCAGTTACGGTAAGGGATGCGGTCTTGCCTGCAGCTGCGGTTACTGCAACAGTACCACCGCTTACATCAATACCATCGGCAGCAGTGTAAGCACCCTGCTCAACAGTCAGAGAGCCACCAGATACGAGTACGTTGCCGGTAATGGCGGTTGGGGTGGTCTTAGCAGTAGCAAGTTTCACTTTATTTGCAAGAGTAAAAGTGCCAGATGCCTTCATGGTAAGGGACTCTGCAGTTGCCTCACCAAAACCAAGGGTAGTTTTCTTATTGTAAGAGTCTGAACCCAAGGTTAAGTTTCGAGCCTTGAGAATAGTATTGGCAGAGTCATTGGCTGTAGTACCCTCTTTGGTAATAGTATCTGATACAAGCATGTCATCTGCATAGATGGAGCCTGAACCTGAGAAGCCAATAGCCTGATCTAATGCATCACCAGACATCCATAAGTCGCTTACATCTACCTGAGTGGTATCTGTAAGGCTGATGGTGCCGGAGGCGCCAAGAACTACCTGGCCTTTCTTCTGCTCAAGGATAGACTTAAGCTGATCCTTGCTGAGCTTAAGAACGGCAGCACTTGTAGAGCCGGAACCAACGGTAACAGTTGCACCACTGGACGGAGCAACTACATTAACCTGCACATTTTGGCCAAGTTCTAATGTACCGCTCTTTATAATCAGCTCCGCATTGCCAGTAGATGCATCCATTCCAACGGAGCCAGAAGTGATCTGCAGAAGTCCCTCGTTTACACCTTCTGTTGCCTTATCATCAGCAATTGTTATTGTGGCTTTAGCGCCAGTTGCTGCTTTGGCGGCAACATTAATCTTAGCATTTGCACCAGCACCAAAAGCATTAAAATCAGAGTCTTTGTTTGTAAACTTAAATTCACCACCGCTGGCAGCTGAGATATTGCCAATAATGGCGCCAGCCTCACCTGCCTCTATGACTGCACCTTCTGCCATCTGGAAGGCTGTGCCCTTATCACCAATGGTTGTTGCAACAGTTGGAGTTGCTGCACCTTCAACTTTGATAGCGCCATCGGCACCGACCTTGATTACGTCACCTATAAGGGTGGCTGCCTGGCCACCGCTGGCTGCGACATTTAATGTACCTTTATTGACATTTACTGAAGCAATATCAACTGTTATAGGAGCGGCTTGACCTGCTGCAATCTTAAAAGCATCTGCTTTTTTTGCATGCTCGATGGTAAGAGAGCCTGTGCCCTTGAAGGTAACAGCATTAGTCTTACCTGTAATGCTGTTTGCAGTATTATTAGAATTTATCTCAGTAGAAGTTACGCTCGCATTCCATGCCTGATCAGCTGTTGGGGTTGCTGCCCATGCAGCGCTCTTTCCTGAAATAGTTAATTCAGCATTTGAAGTTCCTAAGGGAGTAAGATCACCAGATGCAAGTTCAGTAGGAGCAGCCTGAGCAGCGCCAGCAGCCATAACTGATGTCAGAACAACAGCAGAGGCAATGCCCTTGAAGTAGGCGTTCTTGTAGATTGCACGATATTGAGCCATCAGGAACTTGATGGCGTTGTTTGAAAGTTTCATCTAGTTTGTTGAAAATTTGATGAAGTGGGCGTTCTGTCCTGATGCGTGTTTCTGTACCTCTGACTCGTACTGTAAATGCTTTTTTAATTGCCGGCTGGCAGAGCTGGCCGGTCAGAGTTCAGAGGAAATCACAGGAACCTGTAGACCACCTCACTTCGGTGGTGGCCTTATGCGGGACACTGCAGGCAGCGGATAGTTCCATTGCCGTGGTTGCAGTGAAGAGGAGACAGAATGGTGCAGGCACATCGATACCCATGCCTTGGGCCTGGGCAGCTTTTTGTTCAATGTGTCGGGACAGGAAGCGTCAGGCAGAGGTTGACGTATGTCAGAGGGACACCATATCTGGTGCTGGACGTGGGCAGGACAGGCTATTGCCTTGTCTGCTGAAGCAGTTGAGAGGGGATGCCCGGCTTCATGCTCAGTCTGCGTGCCGATTGTAATTCCCTGGACTGGACGGGCCAGTTCAGCAGTGCGGCTGGTTGAGCAATTTGCCTGGCTTAAAGGTAAGTATTAAGCCGTCGCTGTCTTCCCATGCTCAGGGGTACTAAGCCTGAGTGGGGGCCTTGATGCTTTTTCAGCACCGGCAGACAGTGTCGTTGCCATTCCTTGCGAAGGTTGGCTGCTTAATGCTGTACCTGCTTCTGCTGACGTGTAAGCGTCATTTGTGCAAAAGCTGTTCTGAGGAACCATAAAGGATGGACCTGAGATTTTTGCAGGTCAGAACATCCAAAGGCGCGACAGATGGCGAGGTTTCAACTACAATAATAGAACCCGTCTGCTCTCATTTAGTG
>NZ_JALKIL010000083.1 GCF_023051105.1 Anaerobiospirillum sp. NML120449
CAGTGTCCCGCATCAGACCACCACCGAAGTGAGGTGGTCTACAGGTTCCTGTGATTCCCTCTGAACTCTGACCGGCCAGCTCTGCCAGCCGGCATTTAAAAAAGCATTTCCAGTACGAGTCAGAGGCGCAGCAACAAGCCTCAGGCCAGAACGCCCACTTCATCAAAATTTTCAACAAACTAGATGAAACTTTCAAACAACGCCATCAAGTTCCTGATGGCTCAATATCGCGCAATCTACAAGAACGCCTACTTCAAGGGCATCGCCTCTGCCGTAGTCCTGACCGCAGGTATGGCTGCTGGCGCTGCTCAGGCTGCGACAGGCGATACAACTCCTGTTCAGAAAGAGCAGCTTCAGTCTGGTGCTTTTGCTACAAACATCGCAAAGCCAAACAAATCATTTGTAACTTATACTGATGGTAAAGCTGCATGGACAGCTGAAGCCCAAGGCAAGGTAGAGTGGAAGGCAGATCTGCACTCTGATGCTATATTTAATTCTGCAGCCAGCTCAATTACTTCTAAGAAAGAGGCCACTACATTAAGCGGCGAAGGCTCATTAACTATCAAACATGCTGCAAAGGCCGATGAATTCAAGTTTGCTTCCGCTGCTGACGCAACCTTGACTGTAGACATTGGAACAATTGATGTTCAAAAAGGTACTCTCAGTGCAGTAGCTTCTGGAGCAGTTGCAACAACTGTAAAAGCTGACACCATCAAAGTAGGTAGCGAAGGTGTTATTACAGCAAGTGGTAGTTCTGCAACAGTAGCTTCTACTATCGGTGACACTAAGTCTGTATATGAGCTTGCTGAGGGCGCAACAATTAACCTCGGTGCCAGCGGCGCCATGTTAGGTAACATATCTGATGCTTCTGGAGCAGCAATTAACTTTACAGGCGAAGGCGCTGTTCTTCAGGCTTATGGTAGCAATGTAAATGCAAATATTTCTGCGTCAAGTAAAACAGGCGTGATCACCCTTGCAGCTGATGACAAGAATACTCAAGCCAATGAAGGCCTTTTATCACTGACTGCTGGTAAGATTGCAATTGATTCTAATTCTGCTGCAGCCGGAATTACTCTCACATCAGGCACCCTTGAGCTTGCTCCATCAGTAGCAGTTGAGGTTAAAAATGCTGGAAATAATGCTGCAAAGCTGACAATCGGCTCAGGCTCAAAGACTCTTACCACTGTCAAGTTAAGCAAAGCTCAGTTTGACAAGTTTCTACAAGCTGCAAATGGTACAGTTGTAGTAGGAGCAAATGGCGCTATTTCTTTCAGCGATGAAGAGCAGGTAGATATCTCCTCCCTGAAGGTATCTGGTGGCGCTATCGATCAGGGCATTCAGATGTCCGGTTCCGGCTCCATTTATGCTGCCGACCTGCTGGTATCAAAGGCCATTACCAAGGATGGCAATAATACTGCAACTGATGCGAATACCAAACTTGCAATCAAGGCTGGTAAACTGACTCTTGGTAGCGACACCTATAAAGGGAAGGTCACTTTAGGATTCAGTGGTGCTACCGCAGAAGAGGTTACTTTTAAGTCTGATGGAGCTTTTGCCCTTGCTGACAAGGTAAACCTCTCTACCGCAAAGACCACCCCAACCGCCATTACCGGCAACGTACTTGTCTCCGGTGGAGCTCTGACTGTTGAGCAGGGTGCTTACTCTGCTGCTGATGGTATTGATGTAAGCGGTGGTACTGTTGCAGTAACCGCAGCTGCAGGCAAGACCGCCTTTCTTACCGTAACTGGTAACTTCAAGGCTCAGGCAGCAGACAACAGCGAGATTACTGTTAGCGGTTCTGGTGCAACCCTCGACTTAACCGGCGCTACAGTAACTGGAGTTGGTGAAACTGATAAGACCATCGCAATTGGTGTTACTGGCGGTACCTTAAAGCTCAAGGGAGTTGATGTTACCCAGCTGATGAGCACATCTAACAGTGGTGGTCTCTTCACTGTTTCCGGCAGTGGTGTAGTTGATGTTGATGCTTCAGCCGAAGAGCTGGTTCTTGATGCCACTAAGGTCAGCGGCACCGGTCTTGACGCTAAGGGATTCAACATCAGTGGCGGTAAGCTTGCTGTAAAGGGTTCCTTAGTTCTTTCAGGCGCAAGTGCTTCTATTGATGACGGCACCATTCAGGCTGATTCCCTTACCTTCAAGAACAACACTGTAAGCGTTGCTGCTGGTAACTATATTGCCCTGAGCTCACTTGGCGCTGTTAAAGCTGACGGCACCACCCCAACAGCATTAGGCCTGTCCGGAGCTGCAGTTACACTTGGCTCCAAGGATGCTCCAGATGCTGAAGGTACTCTGACCTCTGACATAACTGTAGGCTCTGGCACTGCTGCCACCCTCAACGTTACTGGCGGTGTATGGGGTGACCAGTCCACCAACATGACAGTTGATGTAACTGGCTCCAAGCTTCAGGTTGGTGGCTTCTATGCAAAAGCCACTGATGAAGCTGCTGGTAAGCCACCTGTAGCTGCAACCCTTAAGCTTGACACTCTTACTGGTACCGCCGGTACTGTTACAGTTGCTGAAGGTTCCAGCCTTGTTCTAAAGACTCTGAGCAATGCTGGTTCTACTATCACTATTGGTGAGGGTGCATCCGCTACCACCAATAAGCTCACCACCACCGGTGGCAAGCTGAATATCAGCGGCACCATGAGTGTTAAGGGTGATTCCACTGATGCGACCAATAAGGGTGTAAGCCTCGTTAAGGACAACAAGACTGTTGTTGTTACCGACAAGGGCTTCCTCGAGTTCGGTGCTACAGCAGTAGGCTCCATGCTTAATGCTGACGGTACTGACCTTGGCACCAGCCTCAATGGCTTTACTGCAGGTTCCATCGATCTCCAGACCGGCGGTACCGTAAAGTTTGGCTTTGATTCAGGTGTAACTCTTGATTCAACCGATCTGAAGAAACTGCGTGGCGTATTTGGCGTTGCTGACGGTGCTTTAACTGCTGGTGTTCTGGATCTTGGCAATGCCACCATTACCGGTGTTACTGGCGAGGGCGGTGTTGTCTCAGAAGACGGTACAGTCAAGTGGACAGACATCAAGGGCTTTGCTGACGTCAACTCAGACGTTGTTAACAAGGACCTGGCTGATGTTATCGTAACCAACATCTCTGAAGATGTACGTGGTAACTTCGGCTCTCTGCAGCAGGCCTCCGGCTCAACAGACGAGCAGATTGGCATTACCACTTCATCCAGCTTAAGTGGTGCTGATAAGAACAATGGTCTGTTTGCATCTGACTCCACTGGCAAGAAGGTTGTTGGTCTGAATGTCAAGAACGGCACCTTAACCCTGAACGACTCTGGTAAGGTCGGCAAGGTAACTCTTGCAAAGGGAGCTGTACTCAAGCTGAATGCTGGCCAGGCCGGTGCTATCACTGTACAGGGTGATGTTGCAGGTAACAGCGCAGAACTGCTGGTAAACACTGGCACTGCCAATGTAACTGGCGCTGCCAACATCGGCTTCCTTGACTCAGTTAAGGGCTCTACTTTAAATGCTGCTTCCTTAAATGCCTCCAGCGCTACCGACGAGAACACCATCAACGGTAACTTAAACGTTACTGGTGATGCCTCTTTCGCCGGCGCTCTTAAGCTCAGCGGTACTGCCTCTGTAGGCACCTTCACCGCCAAGAGCACTCTGGATACCGCCAAGGGCAGCGCTCTGAAGGTAACCACTGGTGCCTTTACTGCTGAAAAGGCTGTAGACGCCCTGGGCACCATTGAGGTAACTGGCTCCGGCTCAGTTGCCACTTTCAAGGCAGAAGCTGAGTTAGCAGCTGACGGTAACAAGTTTGTTGACGTCAACTTTGATATGGATGCCGCCATTCTGGGTAACACCGAGGCTGCCGGAAAGGTCA
>NZ_JALKIL010000084.1 GCF_023051105.1 Anaerobiospirillum sp. NML120449
TTTCTGCCTTAAGAGAGTCTGTTCTGTCAAAGATTGTACCTGATTGATGATCATTGCCTGGACTGCGCTGTGCAGTCTTGCGGCCCCTGGGCTTGCTCTGCCTTCGTTGAGCGGCTGCTGCCCCACTTGTTCCTGAGGAAGATTCAGTACTCAAAAAGCCTCCAAAAGTTGAATGAAACTTTGTGCTGAGCGGCTGATGAACATACAGCCCGGCTGGTTCTGATACACCAGGTTCAGGTCTCTATGCAGCCTGGGGTACCAGTGGTTAGATTACCAGGAATATGAGCTTATAAACATGATCTGTATCTTGTTTTACGATATTTTCCTGAGCCATCTTTCATGGCTATAACAGCAGGTACATGCCGCTACAGTTAAACCCGGCCTAACAGTTTTCAAAGCAGCTGCGTTTGCTGTTTAGCATACAAGACGGCCACCTGAGACGGAGCTGATACGGGCAGCAAAATTGAAGTGCCTTATGGCACAACCGCTCTCCATACATAGTCGTCCTTTTGCCTGTGCCGAAGCTGGCCTGATGACATAAGCGTCATAGCCTGATCTGCAAATCATTTATTTAAAGCAGTCAAACCGGCCATGGATTGCTCATGCAGCTGAAACTACCGGCAATGGCTGAGTCTGGCAGATGCTCGACCAGTCCATGACTGGGCCTGGCTGGTGCACGACCTGGCCATGGCTGGGTCTGGCAGATGCTCGACCAGGCCATGACTGGGTCTGGCTGGTGCACGACCTGGCCATGACTGGGTCTGGCTGGTGCTCGACCAGGCTATGGCTGGTTCTGGCAGATGCTCGACTTGGCCATGACTGGTTCTGGCTGATGCTCGACCAGGCTATGGCTGGTTCTGGCTGGTGCTCGACCTTGCCAGGTAGGGACATGGAGGATGTCCTGCACTCTTGATCGTAATGAGCATATGTCAAGTCAGGGCAGCATATTGACGCCATTACTCATGACAGGCTCTGTCCTGATTGTTCCTTATTTATACGTCTGGTTCACATGTCTGTGGATACCTGCGGAATGGAGTGCGGATGCTCAGCAGGGAGGATGTGTGGTCAGCCATGCTGTGCCTGGCTTTGGCTGTGTCTGGCTTTGGGTTTGATGAATCATGCAGCTCTGGCAGCTGTTACAGCATTGGCGGGAGTGTTTCCGGGCGTATGGGCTGTGAGTTGCAGTGCCGATGCAGTGGGTATGCAGTTGTGCTGCACTGGTGCTGCAGTACGCATCATGTCCGGTGGTCGACAGTGAGTATAGTCTTGCAGTAAGTGCAGTGAGTCTGGTAGTGCAGTAAGCATTGATGCTGTTTAATAAACGCACAAATTTTGGGATGTGAGCTGACCTTTTCAGGGCAGGTGCCATAAAAGTGGGCAATTTGTGCATTTGCAGGTCTTTTGCAGATAAAAATGCGCAGGCCCTGCAGGAGGAGGTAGGCTCTGTCGCTTTATGCTCATGAAAAGCCCATTTACAGGCTATGCGTCTTATGAACTTGTGATTAAATTTTGTACCATGAGGCCTGCTGCCTGCCTTACGGGATACTGCTGTGGAGTATTGGGCAGGTACTGTGGGTATGGGGCACCACAATCCTGATAAACAGGCGCTGTGTTGAGGCCTGGCCTGATGGTGTGGCAGCTGCGGGCGACTGGCAGTGCCGGAGCTGAGCGAGTTGATGTGCTTTGTTCATTGAGGGAGCGGTCACGTCTTGACTGTCAGGCCGTTCAAACCTAAAAATAAAAGCATTCAGCAACAGCCAGCTGGCTGTGCTCAACGTTTTTCATGGGATTTTGTCCCTCAGACTGACTCCAGATCAGCATTTACTGATTCTGACTTGTTCCGAGGCTGCCCTACAGACGCATATAAGGCGCTTTCTGCTGGACAGATTCAGTTGTCAGCCTCGTGGTCACATTGCATAAAAAGGGTTTTTCATGAAGTTTTTCACCTCCAAGACCTTACTTGCCGCTGCCTTATCGGTGGTATTTGCAGCCGGCACTGTAGCCTCCGTTGCCAACGGCGCTCCAATGTCCCGCAAGGCTGAAGACAATCTCTTCTACGCCACCTCAACTGAGCCATTAGGCCTTGATCCTGCACTGGTTGATGACAACGACTCAGGCAACATGAACATCAACATGTACGAGTCACTGCTCAAGTTTGAGCACAACGGTACCGGCATTTTGCCAGCCCTGGCCAAGAGCTGGACCATCAGTGACGACGGTCTTGTTTACACATTCAAGCTCCAGGAAGGCGTCAAGTTCCATGACGGCACCCCATTTAACGCTGAGGCCGTAAAGTTCAACTATGACCGTCAGAAGCCTGAAAACCGCGTAGCCAAGATGTCCTACGCCGAGCTGGTTCTGGGCAATGTAGTTGAGACCAAGGTGGTTGACGAGTACACCGTTCAGATTACCTTAAAGGAGCGTTCTACTCCGTTCCTGCGCAATATGGCCATGGCCTTCGCCGCTCCTATTGCCTCCCCGACTGCTCTTAAGAAGTTCAACAACAACCTGATGGAGAACCCTGTAGGTACCGGTCCTTACAAGTTTGTAGCCTGGGACAAGGGCCAGCAGCTGATTGTTACCCGTTTTGATGACTACTGGGGCGAAAAGCCACCTGTACAGAACATTGTTTACCGCATCATGAAGGAAACTGCCGCCCGTGTAGTTGCTCTTAAGAATGGTGAGGTCGACATCATCAACGGTCTCGATGCCAACGTAATTGATGAGATCAAGAAGTCCGGCAACAAGGTCTTCCAGACTGAGGGCAATAACACCAACTATATGGTTTACAACTGCCGTGACGGTTACATAACTGCCGACCGTGATGTCCGTGAGGCTATTGCTCAGGCCATTAACGTTCCAGAGATGGCCAAGTCTCTGTACAAGGAGTACTCAACCCCTGCTCACTCCTTCTTCCCACCTCTTCTTGAGGGCTACGACAAGAACAATCAGGCCCCTAAGTACAATCCTGAAGCTGCAAAGAAGACTCTTGCCGCCAAGGGTATCAAGGAGCTGACCATTCTGACCTACTCCAACTCCCGTGCCTATAACTCTGTTGGCGGCCAGGTACTGGCTGAGGCCGTACAGAATTACCTGAGCAAGGTTGGTGTAAAGGTCAAGATTGACGTATACGACTGGGGTACCTTCAGGGCCAAGATCTTAACTGACAAGTGGGATCTTGCTTTCATCGGCTGGATTGGCGACAACGGTGATCCTGACAACTACATCAACATCCTGGCCTCACCTGATCCAATTGCCAACCAGGGCTTATGGCAGAACAAGGAGTTCATTGACATCATTAACAAGGCTACCAAGGTACCTGATGGCAAGGAGCGTACTGCTCTGTACAAGAAGGCTGATGCCGTTCTGTTAAAGGATGTAGGTGTTCTGCCAATCTCCCACGCCAAGACCATGGCTGCCTACCGTCCTGTAGTTGAGGGCCAGATCATTCACCCTCAGGGCCACTTCTACTTCACTGAAGTAAGCAAGAAGGCCAAGTAATCAGTCATAACAGGCAAGCCTGGCACCTACAGGGCAAAGTCTTATGACCGCCCACGGCCAGGCTAAGGCACAGTACTGATTAGCTGTCACCTCACATAGGCTCACCTGCTGTGAGGTAAATTAAGGAAAGTCCCTGCATGCTCCGGCATTGCAGGGACTTTTCTTTTACTGAGCACCACTCACACTTCACTGCCTGGTCCTGCCCTGCCCTGCCCTGCTCCGCAAGGTCCTGCCATGCGTACGTACTGTTTAAGTGTGGGGTGTAGATATTTCTACAAAAGCCTATAATTAAGCCATACCTTGCGACAGGGTAAAGTAGCTTTATCAGGCGCTTCTGGTGATCTGAACCGCACAGCGTTCTT
>NZ_JALKIL010000085.1 GCF_023051105.1 Anaerobiospirillum sp. NML120449
GTTGTATCTATGATGCAATTAAAAAAATATTGATAATACTTTTCAACTGTCAAGTATCTATCTGAAAATTGACTATAAATAGAAATATATACATACATGGATAAAATTTGGCAAAAAAAATGCTGTATGATGGTGATCAAACAGCTTTATCAGTCTATGCATTTTATAGACTGGTAGGGCATTTTCACTAGATTTTTTGCACCCCCTACCACAATGAGCGATCTTAATACCAATTTATCAATAACACAACAAGATTTATCTGACACTTCCATAACAGACAATGATTGCGGTCTCTCGACCATCAACGGCATGCCTTGCCGAGAAAAGCTCATGGCTGATGAGGCAAGACGAGAACTTCAAGAAAAAATAGGCCTAAGCTCAGAAGATGTCATAGTTGTGCCAAACTTTCCTGACAAAAGGAAACACAGAAGACGCAGAGCCTCAGATGTCAGCTTTAAAGTTAAATTTGCTCTTCATGGTACCACTCATGAGTATGATCTGAATCATGCCGGTGACTGTCTTTCTCCTGCATTTTTCTTCTTTGTTCTGAATATCTTTAATGTTGTGAAGCGTGTGACTGACTTCGACTATATCCTTGCTATGCAGTCAATGATCTTACATGCAGCTACACAGATTAACCGAGACAGCATTACTACGTTTAAGGGGATTTTTGATCTCTGCCATATTGGCATTGGCTGTAAAATAAGGAACTTCCGAGAACGACTAAACAGCCATGATTTTGAAAGAGCAATGGCCGCGCTGGCAACAGTTGCAATCAGTGTAAGTTATTACCAGTCTGTCTGGGTATCAGAACAGCCTAAATCAAAGTCAGGAAAGAGCCAAAATAACCAGGCAATAGACGGCGGGCTTCATTCAGCGTTACGTACTTTTCTAAACAGACATGGGTTTCGTGATCTGTATGTGATAGACGGCTGTAACGTAGCTGTAAACTCGGCGATGAATGCACATACAAATGTTTCTGCAGCAGGACCTCAGAGAAAAGCCTCCGTCAAAAAGGGTGACAGTCGTGAAAACAAGCAGGGACGTCCCAATGCCTCAATCAAGTGCCATGTTCTTTTATCTGCCTTACATGAAACTATGCTTTATATCAATATTACTGGCGGACTTGCAAGTGAGCACGATCAGCTTGATGTCAACGTTATAAAAAAAATAACAAAGGACGCCATAGTTCTGGCTGATCGCAACTACGCAGCAACCCGAGAGTATTTGCGATTAAACATGTCAGGCGACGCCTACATCATTCGTATGCCTGCCGGAAACAGAAATACAATTCTTTATGCAGCTACATCTAAGGGAGACAGGCTGTACGGACTGGAAGGTAAAAAGGTTTCAGATGACCTGGTAACAATAGCAGCTGACAAGCTCGGACCTATTGATCTTGTTGTAGATGTACGCTCTAAATATGATAAAAGCAAGCTTACGATCGAAGAACTCAAGCTCTGTGAGCCTGCTAATGTTCCAGATCAGAAGAAGTACTGGATCACCGTTGGCGGCGTACGTATGACTGTGATTAAGAAGGCGGCAAAACTTGCACCTTATCACATTGATGATATACCTCATATCGAAGGAGAGGAAACTGCCTGCAACTTTGATGCAGAGAACTTTATCTATGACAGTCTTTCAGGGTTAAAACCTGTTTTAAATTATCCTGATAAGGACAGCGTAGATGTAGATGACATTTATCTTGAAGCTCTCAGGTACTTTGGTGCCCCTGCGGAAGAGGCAGGTCCTTGTCCTTTTGCTCTGCCACTACTTGAAGGCAGTTATGAGGATGGAGATGAGCAGAATGTCGATCCTGAAGCCATTATAAAAGATTTTGGAGAGGAGTATGACATTCAGACAATTTTAGCAGGTGGAAAAGGCTGTGAGGAGGATGGCCCTGCTGTCGAGGCTGACACGGGGGCCACAGCTGTACGAAAATACACAAAACACCCTAGAAGCTACAACAGAGAGGTCGCTGATGCGAGACTGATTTACCTTGCTACAAATATCGGCATTGATGTCATGAGAGCTGAGTTCATCGCTGAGCTGTACAAGTTCAGGTGGCCTATTGAGACTGAAAACAAAATGATGAAGCAGTATCATTCCTTGCACAGGTCCAATAAGCAAATTACCTCAGGGGTGCTATGCCTTTTTTATGCTTCAATTATTGCGTCTGCAACTGCTTCTATTACCGGTAACCACATTTCCGTCATGCTCAATGAGAGAGAGGACTGTACATTTACCTACGATGATCTGAAAAGGGTTGTTTCTCATGAAAGTGCAGCACGTGATGGAATCACTCGCAGAGCATTTGAAATAAAATCACTTGTAAAGCATCTTTCAGCTCTTATGAACGGGGTTGAAATGAAGTCTATGATTTGCCCTGACTGCTTGAAATTAAGCACACCAGTAGAGCCAGGTATTAATCGTGAAAGAATGTCGTACCTTACGTATTCTAAAGATTTTGTAGAGCGCCTTAACTCATCGCCTCATCATGGAAAGGAAATTTTGCAGAGCTGCAGTCCTACCGAGCTGGATACTATGATTGACGGCGCAGCTATAGGTATTCCTTACTTCGTAAGGATGGTGGAGGAAGTTGATGCATTCCTGAGCTCTGAGGGCATTGAAAGTGAAATAATGGAAGTACTGAAGGTACTTAAAAGCAGGTGTATTTCGCTTGGTATAAACATCTTAGATGCCATAAAGAAGCCGAAAATACCCGATGTAATTTCAATGTTCTGTACACACAAGTACAACCGTAACGGAAATATTTTCAGGGAGATTTTCAAAGACAGCCCATCGTACCTGCAGTTAGCAAGTGGTCAGATTCCTGACTCATACTGGGAGAGTCGTACACAGACCACTGACGTGTTTGAGCAGTATGCTGCTGATCTTTATGACAGTGCCAAGGCATACCACATGAGTCTGAGAACGTACGAGCGAGGAAAGGATAACAGACTGCATGCGTGCAGGTTGCTTTACCAGTCTCTCACTATGAGGTGTGCGGTGAATCTTCCACCAGAAGAAGTGAAGATTTGCCCTAGAGGAAGTTTCATAGGAAGACGATTCTGATTCTTCTTCTGCCTTAATCCAGTCATAATTTAGAGTGCTTTTGGACATGATTTTCATGGCCACAGATCACTACGCCCTCCTAAAAAATAATAAACCCCATAAACATGGGAATTGTCCCCCTCCTACAATTTGACATACCCGCTTACCACATCAAACAGATAATGTCAATAGTTAAAAATTGACCAACGTCTACATATAATCATAATGTTGTATCTAGTGGTTATAAAAATTATGTAGCTTTTCTACATATACGGCTGTTCAGTTTGATAGAATTAAATACGAGGTAAAAAAAATGAATGGCCTGTCTATGCGGCTTTAGCTATGGAAGATAGCTTAAATGCCGGGCTATG
>NZ_JALKIL010000086.1 GCF_023051105.1 Anaerobiospirillum sp. NML120449
GTCAAAATCAAGCTGCTTTCAGGTATTGTCACTTACTTCCATTTCGAATTCCAGTCAAGTATCTCTGACTACATGCTATACAGAATGTTGGAATACCGTCTGGCCATTTTGCGTGAATGGCCTGGGTTCAATCCTCGCAAAAGGTTAGATGTGTTTCCGCATGTATATCAGTTCATGATTTATACTGGCACTCAATCATTTCCCCAGGCTACCGAGCTGTTTGACAGCAGTAACATGGTTCCTGGTGTTGACATGGCGCTCAGAGCTGATTACATCTATAAGCACATCAGCCTGATAGACAAAGGTGGTGTAGCCTGGCTTGTTAAGCAGAACAGCCTTGCTGCCCTGCTGCTGGCACTGCAGGTTGATGAAAGACCAAATCCAGGAACAAGAGACATTATCAGGGCTATCTGTGATAAGCTTAAGGGGGCAGAAAGCGACATCATTGACGATGTCTTTAATTACTGCAAATTCTATGTTGTGGATATGTCCAGCTTCCGTGAGCTTGGACCAGGGCTTACTTCAAATAATTGGGAGTCTTTAATGGTATATATCGACGAGCGCTGGAAAGCCTACGATGAGCAGCTGATTGCTGATGCCATTGCCGATGCCACCCCTGGCATCTCTAAGAAGGCTGTTGCCGATGCTTTCAGCAAACATAATAAGAATCTTTGCAAGTTGATTATTGATCAGTTGTGCACCCGTTTTGGCAATGTCACTGACAGGCTGAAAAGCCGTCTCAATGCAGTGAAGTCACCGGATACCCTGGCTTCATTCATTGTTCTGGCCACCAGTGTCAAAAGCATCAAGGACTTCGAGAAGAATCTTGAAGACACGCTTCAACATCAGCATGCATAATCAGGCCAGTCTATCTGGACCTCTTGAGTTAAGGCAGCCCCTGGGCTGCCTTAACTGTACATGACAAAGACACCTTAACCTGTGGCGCTGATAACAGCTCAAGTGTCCCTGAGCCAGCCTATACAGCCTCAGGCATTCATCCCGGCACATTCAGCATATGGCCATGTCTGACCTGGACCGGGGCTTACTTCAAATAATTGGGAGTCTTTAATGGTATATATCGACGAGCGCTGGAAAGCCTACGATGAGCAGCTGATTGCTGATGCCATTGCCAAGGCCAAACCTGGCATCATTGCCGACGCCATTGCCGATGCCACTCCTGGCATCATTGCTGAAGCCGAAGCTGGCATAATTGCCGATGCTTTCAGAAAACATAATAAGTATGTTTGCAAGTTGATTATTGAGCAGTTGTGCACCCGTTTTGGCAATGTCACTGACAGGCTCAAAAACCGTCTCAATGCAGTGAAGTCACCAGATACCCTGGCTTCATTTATTGTTCTGGCCACCAGTGTCAAAAGCCTCAAGGACTTCGAGAAGAATCTTGAAGACACGCTTCAACATCAGCATGCATAATCAGGCCAGTCTATCTGGACCTCTTGAGTTAAGGCAGCCCCTGGGCTGCCTTAACTGTACATGACAAAGACACCTTCACCGCTGGCGCTGATGACAGCTCCAGTGTTCCTGAGTCAGCCCATACAGCCTCAGGCATTCATCCCGGCACATTCAGCATATGGCCCTGGCTGACCTGGACCAGGGCTAACTTCAAATAATTGGGAGTCTTTAATGGTATATATCGACGAGCGCTGGAAAGCCTACGATGATCAGCTGATTGCCAAGGCCAAAGCTGGCATCATTGCCGAAGCCAAAGCTCGCATCATTGCCGATGCCAAACCTGGCATCATTGCTGAAGCCACTCCTGGCATCTCTAAGAAGGCTGTTGCCGATGCTTTCAGAAAACATAATAAGTATGTTTGCAAGTTGATTATTGAGCAGTTGTGCACCCGTTTTGGCAATGTCACTGACAGGCTGAAAAGCCGTCTCAATGCAGTGAAGTCACCAGATACCCTGGCTTCATTCATTGTTCTGGCCACCAGCGTCAAAAGCATCAAGGACTTCGAGAAGAATCTTGAAGACACGCTTCAACATCAGCATGCATAATCAGGCCAGTCTATCTGGACCTCTTGAGTTAAGGCAGCCCCTGGGCTGCCTTAACTGTACATGACAAAGACACCTTCACCGCTGGTAAATATATCACCTGCCTTTGCAGGCTGAGGCTTGCAGTTACCTGCTTATGCAGGCCTGCTCCGTGCTATAAGGTTGAGTACCTCGTCCTTTTCTCTGGTAAGAGCTGCATTTTGAATGCTTCGCATAACAGCAAGGTCCTTAATTTCTCTCAGTGCTGCCAGTGACTCATCAGGCATACCACCAAACCTGAAGTCCATGATGTCTTTAATTGAGTCAGCTCTGCCTATTACAATACCTTCATCAATGCCCAGTGCAACGCCTTCATCGTAGGCTTCCTGGGCAATACGCTTATAGCTGGCTTCAATTCTGCTTCTTAAATCCATTTGTCAGGTTCTCGTTAGTTGCTGTCCTGCAAGATAGCTTAAGGGCAGCCAAGAGGCTGCCCCTGTTTACTACCGGTAAATATATCACCATGCCTTTGCACGCAGAGGCCTGCAGCTACGTGCTTAAGCAGGCCTGCTCTGTGATATAAGGTTGAGTACCTCGTCCTTTTCTCTGGTAAGAGCTGCATTTTGAATGCTTCGCATAACAGCAAGGTCCTTAATTTCTCTCAGTGCTGCCAGTGACTCATCAGGCATACCACCAAACCTGAGGACCATGATGTCTTTAATTGAGTCAGCTCTGCCTATTACAATGCCTTGTGCAATGCCTTCATCGTAGGCTTCCTGGGCAATGCGCTTATAGCTGGCCTCAATTCTGCTTCTTAAATCCATTTGTCAGGTTCTCCTTAGTTGCTGTCCTGCAAGATTTCCTTAGGGCAGTGAAGGGAAGCCCTGAGGCTGCTCCTGGTTACGACCTGTAAAGATTACCCTGCCTTTGCAGGACGAGGCCTGCAGCTACGTGCTTAAGCAGACCGGCTCTGTGCTATAAGGGTGAG
>NZ_JALKIL010000087.1 GCF_023051105.1 Anaerobiospirillum sp. NML120449
CTTCACAGACTCATCGACAGCACGCTTACGAATTACCTTCCTTGTAGTAGTTCTTCTGAGCACTGCTGTTTTCACGCCCTCATACTTTGAAACAATTTCCTCAGGCAGAGCTGATGCTGGAATAAGCGACGCGTGTCAACGATCTATGATTCCCTTTGTCAACAGCAATGGATCACTGAAAATGGTTCAATGATCACATTAAGTGGTATTCAATATTTTCATGAAATGGGAATTGACGTTCCTTCCAAACATTCACGTAAAATCTGTTGTGCGTGTTTAGATTGGAGTGAACGCCGTTTCCATTTAGGTGGGTACGTTGGAGCCGCATTATTTTCGCTTTATGAATCTAAAGGGTGGTTAACTCGACATCTTGGTTACCGTGAAGTTACCATCACGGAAAAAGGTTATGCTGCTTTTAAGACCCACTTTCACATTTAAGTTGTTTTTCTAATCCGCATATGATCAATTCAAGGCCGAATAAGAAGGCTGGCTCTGCACCTTGGTGATCAAATAATTCGATAGCTTGTCGTAATAATGGCGGCATACTATCAGTAGTAGGTGTTTCCCTTTCTTCTTTAGCGACTTGATGCTCTTGATCTTCCAATACGCAACCTAAAGTAAAATGCCCCACAGCGCTGAGTGCATATAATGCATTCTCTAGTGAAAAACCTTGTTGGCATAAAAAGGCTAATTGATTTTCGAGAGTTTCATACTGTTTTTCTGTAGGCCGTGTACCTAAATGTACTTTTGCTCCATCGCGATGACTTAGTAAAGCACATCTAAAACTTTTAGCGTTATTACGTAAAAAATCTTGCCAGCTTTCCCCTTCTAAAGGGCAAAAGTGAGTATGGTGCCTATCTAACATCTCAATGGCTAAGGCGTCGAGCAAAGCCCGCTTATTTTTTACATGCCAATACAATGTAGGCTGCTCTACACCTAGCTTCTGGGCGAGTTTACGGGTTGTTAAACCTTCGATTCCGACCTCATTAAGCAGCTCTAATGCGCTGTTAATCACTTTACTTTTATCTAATCTAGACATCATTAATTCCTAATTTTTGTTGACACTCTATCATTGATAGAGTTATTCTACCACTCCCTATCAGTGATAGAGAAAAGTGAAATGAATAGTTCGACAAAGATCGCATTGGTAATTACGTTACTCGATGCCATGGGGATTGGCCTTATCATGCCAGTCTTGCCAACGTTATTACGTGAATTTATTGCTTCGGAAGATATCGCTAACCACTTTGGCGTATTGCTTGCACTTTATGCGTTAATGCAGGTTATCTTTGCTCCTTGGCTTGGAAAAATGTCTGACCGATTTGGTCGGCGCCCAGTGCTGTTGTTGTCATTAATAGGCGCATCGCTGGATTACTTATTGCTGGCTTTTTCAAGTGCGCTTTGGATGCTGTATTTAGGCCGTTTGCTTTCAGGGATCACAGGAGCTACTGGGGCTGTCGCGGCATCGGTCATTGCCGATACCACCTCAGCTTCTCAACGCGTGAAGTGGTTCGGTTGGTTAGGGGCAAGTTTTGGGCTTGGTTTAATAGCGGGGCCTATTATTGGTGGTTTTGCAGGAGAGATTTCACCGCATAGTCCCTTTTTTATCGCTGCGTTGCTAAATATTGTCGCTTTCCTTGTGGTTATGTTTTGGTTCCGTGAAACCAAAAATACACGTGATAATACAGATACCGAAGTAGGGGTTGAGACGCAATCGAATTCGGTATACATCACTTTATTTAAAACGATGCCCATTTTGTTGATTATTTATTTTTCAGCGCAATTGATAGGCCAAATTCCCGCAACGGTGTGGGTGCTATTTACCGAAAATCGTTTTGGATGGAATAGCATGATGGTTGGCTTTTCATTAGCGGGTCTTGGTCTTTTACACTCAGTATTCCAAGCCTTTGTGGCAGGAAGAATAGCCACTAAATGGGGCGAAAAAACGGCAGTACTGCTCGGATTTATTGCAGATAGTAGTGCATTTGCCTTTTTAGCGTTTATATCTGAAGGTTGGTTAGTTTTCCCTGTTTTAATTTTATTGGCTGGTGGTGGGATCGCTTTACCTGCATTACAGGGAGTGATGTCTATCCAAACAAAGAGTCATCAGCAAGGTGCTTTACAGGGATTATTGGTGAGCCTTAACAATGCAACCGGTGTTATTGGCCCATTACTGTTTGCTGTTATTTATAATCATTCACTACCAATTTGGGATGGCTGGATTTGGATTATTGGTTTAGCGTTTTACTGTATTATTATCCTGCTATCGATGACCTTCATGTTAACCCCTCAAGCTCAGGGGAGTAAACAGGAGACAAGTGCTTAGTTATTTCGTCACCAAATGATGTTATTCCGCGAAATATAATGACCCTCTTGATAACCCAAGAGGGCATTTTTTACGATAAAGAAGATTTAGCTTCAAATAAAACCTATCTATTTTATTTATCTTTCAAGCTCAATAAAAAGCCGCGGTAAATAGCAATAAATTGGCCTTTTTTATCGGCAAGCTCTTTTAGGTTTTTCGCATGTATTGCGATATGCATAAACCAGCCATTGAGTAAGTTTTTAAGCACATCATCACATGTAGACCGACAATTCGGTCCTTAAGAAAAAACAGCACATAATTCTGCTGTCATCGATTAATTTGAATTGGAATAAAACTACACTATATTATCCTTTGCAGGTGATCGAGTTCACACTTTATGC
>NZ_JALKIL010000088.1 GCF_023051105.1 Anaerobiospirillum sp. NML120449
TGTCTGGCGACCATAGTGCTGTAGTCCCACCTGTCCCCATTCCGAACACAGAAGTGAAATGCAGTAACGCCGATGGTAGTGCAACGTACGATTGTGTGAGAGTAGGTCATCGCCAGACTTAATTTTTGAATGCGGAGCGGTAGTTCAGCCGGTTAGAATGCCTGCCTGTCACGCAGGAGGTCGCGGGTTCGATTCCCGTCCGTTCCGCCATTTATCTTCGATGTGCTGATATGGCTCAGTTGGTAGAGCGCACCCTTGGTAAGGGTGAGGTCCCGAGTTCGATTCTCGGTATCAGCACCACTTTTGAACTGACCACCGCAAGGTGGTTTTTTCGTTTCTGGCCCCTGCAAAAGCAGAACGCCGTCAGCCCCGGCTGCAGCGTCTGCGACGCCGCAGCCAGCCTGCGCAGGCTCCGCCTGCACTGCCCAGCCCATCATGCAGGCTAACGGCCAGTAGCAGGACCTGAACGTCCTCTCCGGCCCATGAACTGACCACCGCAAGGTGGTTTTTGTGTTTCTGGGCCCTGCAAAAAACAAGGCCCATAGATCTCAGCCAAGGTGGCAGCGTCTGCGCCGCCGCTGCCGGCCCGCTCAGGCTCCGCCTGCACGGCCCCGCCCATCATGCAGGCCAACGGCTATTAACTGGACAGAACGGCCATATCGGGTATCAAGACATCCGGTCCGTGAACAGACAACCACAAGGTGGTTTTTGCGTTTCTTGGCAGGTGCCCCGACCCTGTTAAGAGCATGTGCTCAGCACATGAGACGAGCCACTTTACGCCTGTATGACAAATATAATGTCACGAACTGGACTTTGACATGTTTTGTAACTATGATACTCCCAGCAGCACGAGCTTCCTCTATCTCTTAAGCAAGACTATAACTTCTTGATTTGAAGTATAGATGTCTAACTATGATTCATGTAAATGATAACAATGCACTTGTCAGTGCAGCAATGAACAGTGATTTGCTGTATTGGAGCTCTGAAAATCTGATCAGCTTCATGTTTTAGCGTAAAGATCACTGTCAGACGTAGTTACTCCTATCATGAGCTTGTAAACTTAGTCATAGACGCGAGGCTCTAAACCACATATAGTGATTTAATCCGAGAATCGTCACTGGAGGAGATATGTCCCTTACTACTCGTCAAATATTGGCCCTGCAATCGTTTTCAGGGGTTGGCAAAAAGAGCATTCTGAAAGTAGGTAACTATACTTCATATTTTATCGACACTGATGAGTTGATTGAAATTCTTTCAAAGTGTTCAGTAAAAAAGAAAAGCCCTAATGAATCTGGCAAGGTACCAATAACTAGAAAAGAGCTGGAGAGGGCTCTTGACAAGGCTGATCAAACTATCGAATTAGCAGAATCAAACTGTGTCGGCATAATTTCTTACTATGAGCCAGAGTTCCCTAACATTCTGAAGAATGTAATGACTAAAGACGGAAAAAGGGAAGACCCTCCTGTAGTACTTTTCTATAAAGGTGACCTCAGTGCACTTAAAGAACCTGCAATAGCAGTAATAGGTACCAGAAAGTGCACACCTACAGCTGAGAAGGCCGGTAGCTATTTGGCCTCAGAATTCGCAAAAAGAGGTTTTTGTATCGTATCTGGACTTGCATTAGGATGTGACACAATTGGTCACAAAGAAGCACTGAAAGCTGGAGGTAGAACTATTGCTTTTCTAGCTCATGGGCTTGATACAGTATACCCACCTGAGAATACTGAGCTTGCGGAAGACATTGTGATTAATGGCGGATTGCTTTTATCTGAATACGAAATTGGAACTCGAGTATCTCCATATAATCTTGTAGCCCGTGATCGCCTTCAGGCTGGCTTGGCGCTGGCTACTTTGGTCATTCAGACCGGTATCCAAGGTGGAACAATGCATGCTGCACAGAATTGTGCAAATTCAGGCAAACCTCTGTTTGTTGTTAAGTATAGAGATCAACAGACAAACAGCGCCGAGATAACCCAGGGTAACCATATGCTTGTGAATAAGTTTGGTGCCAGTTATATATCAGGTACTGACAATCTGGATGAAATTGCCAATAGGATTCTAAACGGCATCGGTTCTAAGCCTGCTATTAGTTCTGCTGTACGTCAGAATTCCCTGTTTGACTGATTGCTGACACAATTCCATGCAGTACCAACTGCATGCTATAAAGGCCTGTACTAGAACTTCCCTTCATCCTCTTAAGGATCTAAGCGATGATTTGGTCAGGCCTGCTTGCATGTCTTTACTGGTATTTATAGTGTCAGCATTAAATTGCATCTGACACTACCATCAATATCAGGAAGCTAAATTAAGACAAATGCCCATTGAGCCACCACGGCCTCTTATCAGTCAAACAAGCAAGATGAGAATCTGCCTCTCATCGTTAAGCAAGCAAGATGAGAATCTGCCTCTCATCGTTAAGCAAGCAAGATGAGAATCTGCCTCTCATCGTTAAGCAAGCAAGATGAGAATCTGCCTCTC
>NZ_JALKIL010000089.1 GCF_023051105.1 Anaerobiospirillum sp. NML120449
GTATTTAGCAGTAAGCTTGCCGATCAAATAAAGAAGCTGATTTTGATGAAGCGCGCCAGCGGCAGATCATATAAGTCAGCTGCTGCTGCTCTTAAGCAACTGGACAGGTTTATTAGTCAGAATGATCATTCTGATGAAATTGCGATAACTCAGGAGCTTGTTGACAAGTGGTGTGTTCTTAGACCGAACGAACGATGGAAATCTTATATTTGCAGAGTATCTGCATTGCGTATCCTGGGCGAATTCATGCAAAAGGCAGGTTTACCCGCAGTTATTCCGGATCCTGTTCGCAGAAGCAAAAAAGATCAATACAAGCCCCACATTTTTAGCAGCACCGAGCTCTCCTTAATAGTAAAGGCCGCAAAGGAACTGCCAGTAAACCCATATTCCGGTTTTAGAGACCGGGTAATGCCTATTGGAATTAGACTCCTGTATCTTTCTGGCATGCGAATCGGAGAGTTGCTCAAGCTGAGAATTCGTGACTTTGACCCTTATACCTGTAGAATCACAATTCTTGGCGCAAAAAATGACAAGGACCGCATCATATACATACACCCTGAGTTTGCCAAGACTCTTAAGTCCTTCATTGACACCTTTCACGTCATGGCCTCATCTGATGATTACATTTTCATAGTAAGGCGTGGGGTCCAAATGAGTGCCAGTGTTTTCCACAGGGCTTTTGTCCAATGTCTTAAGAGAGCAGGGATTAAGCATATACCCGGCCAGGGGCCTAGAGTACATGATTTAAGACACACGTTCTGTGTTAATCTGATGAGGTACTGGCACCAGGAGAACATCGATGTTAACTCAATGCTGCCGGCCCTTTCTGCTCATCTCGGCCACACCGGCATTTCTGAGACCATGGTCTATTTACAATACGAAATAAGTGACCTGATTTCACTTCAAAATAGACTTTCCTCCAGTAGGGATGGACCGATATAATCAGCTGTTGATCAGCTCTGATCAAAATCTTACGGAGAATTGTCTATGGGCGAAAAGCAGCATACCTCGCATAAGGATAAGCTGGCACACTACATTCATAAGTACCTTGAAAATCATTTCAAGAAAGGTAGTGGAATGTCCCAGAGAACTCATGACATCCATGTTGATACATTTATCATGCTAGGAGACTATCTGGAAAGCGTGGAAAACTGTAGCAGCTCAGATGTTCCTGTGACCAAATTCAACGCAGATATGGTAATTGGCTTTATGAACTGGTATCGCAATACCAGACATGCAAGTGAGTCAAGCGTTGGAATCAGACTTTCAGTTCTAAGATTGCTTGCCAGGTTTCTCATACGGTCTATTCCTGAAAATGAGCCGAGCTTTGCAGAGATATTTGACATTCGAGTTAAAGGCATTTCTCAACACGAAGTGGAGTTTTTAACTGTAGAGCAAATGCGCGAGATACTGTCGGCACCTGAATCATATACGGACAATGGTTTTAGACATAAGGTTGCTCTGTCTATCTTATATGACAGTGGGTGTCGTGCTCAGGAGCTTTGCGATCTCAAAGTATGTGATGTATCGTGGTTCGACAGAAATGCAGTTCTAACAATTTATGGCAAGGGAGGAAAGATCAGGAATGTTCCTCTTGGGGAGAAGGTCAGCGCTCTTGTGAAAACCTACATTGGCAAGTTCAAGATGGAGGATAATCCAGACGCTCCTTTAATTACTAACAAGTACCATGAGAAGCTAAACAGAGCCGGTTTATCTCATATTGTCAAGAAATATGCAGCACTGGCCAGAAAGCAGGACGCATCTATACCTGCCAGTGTACATTGCCATATGTTCAGGCACAGTAAGGCTATGCATATGTTATGTGCAGGCGCTGACCTTGCTGAAGTTAAAGAGCTGCTTGGACACTCTAATATTGCTACAACGAGCATTTACCTGCATAACAGGAACAAGGTCATGAACCAGCACGGTGAGAACCTTCAGAGTATGATGGCTGCCAAGATCGATGCCAAGAAACAAGCCAGAAAACTATCTAACGAGAAAACATTTGAAACTTTACGGCTAAGAAAGAAAGTTTCTATAGAAGATTAGAGCTGACCTGAAAAAAGCAGGGGTATGAAAGGTAGGATGAGGTATGGCGGGAGTGTAGTGAATGGTGGTTTGTAATCTTGAATGATGTATAAAACGTGATTTTTAAGCCACTTATACAAATATCAAAATTATATGTCAAGATGAAGAGGGGCTACAATAGTAGTTTGTGTCAAAATGTCAAGATTATTTTAGGAAGATTTCCGATATTTAAGCTAAATTTCGTGGATTTCCTTAGCGATATAATTATGTTAACACTACCTGTT
>NZ_JALKIL010000090.1 GCF_023051105.1 Anaerobiospirillum sp. NML120449
CAGTTGATACAGGTAGACCCGAAACTGGGTGAGCTAGTCCTGGACAGGTTGAAAGCAGGGTAACACCTGCCGGAGGACCGAACCCACTAACGTTGCAAAGTTAGGGGATGATCTGGGACTGGGGGTGAAAGGCCAATCAAACTCAGTGATAGCTGGTTCTCCTCGAAAGCTATTTAGGTAGCGTTCTACGAGGACGTACGGGGGTAGAGCACTGTTATAGCGCGGGGGCCATCTCGGCTTGCCAAACTATTGCAAACTGCGAATACCGTACAGTTGGAAGTAGAGGACAGACGGTGGGTGCTAACGTTCATCGTCAAGAGGGAAACAACCCGGACCGCCAGCTAAGGTCCCCAAGTTCTGGTTAAGTGGGAAACGATGTGGGAAGGCACAGACAGCCAGGATGTTGGCTTAGAAGCAGCCATCATTTAAAGAAAGCGTAATAGCTCACTGGTCGAGTCGGCCTGCGCGGAAGATGTAACGGGGCTAAACCAGACACCGAAGCTGCGGATTCATACTTTGTATGAGTGGTAGAGGAGCGTTCTGTAAACTGATGAAGGTGAGGCGGGAGCCGAGCTGGAGGTAACAGAAGTGCGAATGCTGACGTAAGTAACGATAAAACGGGTGAAAAACCCGTTCGCCGAAAGACCAAGGGTTCCTGTCCAACGTTAATCGGGGCAGGGTGAGTCGGTGCCTAAGGCGAGGCTGAAAAGCGTAGTCGAAGGGAAACAGGTTAATATTCCTGTACCAGATATAAGTGCGATGGGATGACGGAGAAGGTAAGGTCAGCCAGTTAACGGATTCTGGTGGAAGATTGTAGGGAGTATCCCGGGTTAAAAGACGGGATGCGTTGAACTGAGAATCGATGCGAAGTGAATTTATTCACGAAGTGACTGTAGCCAGGCTTCCAGGAAAAGTCTCTAAGCTTCAGCTTATATGTGGCCGTACCCCAAACCGACACAGGTGGTCGGGTAGAGGATACCAAGGCGCTTGGGAGAACTCAGGTGAAGGAACTAGGCAAAATTGTACCGTAACTTCGGGATAAGGTACGCTGCTCATGGTGAAAGATGCACATCTGGAGCTGAGAGCAGCCGCAGTGAAATGGTGGCTGGGACTGTTTAACAAAAACACAGCACTCTGCAAACCTGAAAGGGGAAGTATAGGGTGTGACACCTGCCCGGTGCCGGAAGGTTAAATGATGGGGTCAGACGCAAGTCGAAGCTCCTGAGTGAAGCCCCGGTAAACGGCGGCCGTAACTATAACGGTCCTAAGGTAGCGAAATTCCTTGTCGGGCAAGTTCCGACCTGCACGAATGGTGTAACCATGGCCACGCTGTCTCCACCTGAGACCCAGTGAAATCGAAATCGCTGTGAAGATGCAGTGTACCCGCGGCTAGACGGAAAGACCCCGTGAACCTTTACTGCAGCTTGACACTGAACTTTGAACATGTTTGTGCAGGATAGGCGGGAGACATCGAAGGCAGAGCGCCAGCTCTGCTGGAGTCGTCCTTGAAATACCGCCCTGACCTGTTTGAAGTTCTAACTCGACAAAGACCTTGAAGAGGACAGTGTCTGGTGGGAAGTTTGACTGGGGCGGTCTCCTCCTAAAGGGTAACGGAGGAGCACGAAGGTCAGCTGATTACGGTCGGACATCGTAAGGTCAGTGCAATGGCATAAGCTGGCTTGACTGCGAGAGCAACAACTCGAGCAGGTGCGAAAGCAGGTCATAGTGATCCGGTGGTTCTGTATGGAAAGGCCATCGCTCAACGGATAAAAGGTACTCTGGGGATAACAGGCTGATACCGCCCAAGAGTTCATATCGACGGCGGTGTTTGGCACCTCGATGTCGGCTCATCACATCCTGGGGCTGAAGTTGGTCCCAAGGGTATGGCTGTTCGCCATTTAAAGTGGTACGCGAGCTGGGTTCAAAACGTCGTGAGACAGTTTGGTCCCTATCTACCGCGGGCGTGGGATAATTGAGGGGGATTGCTCCTAGTACGAGAGGACCGGAGTGAACGAACCGCTGGTTTACGGGTTGTCATGCCAATGGCACCGCCCGGCAGCCAAGTTCGGAACTGATAACCGCTGAAAGCATCTAAGCGGGAAGCAGGCCCCAAGATGAGTTATCCGAGTTAAATCATAAGGGCCGTTGAAGACTACGACGTTGATAGGTTGGATGTGGAAGCGCAGTGATGCGTGAAGCTGGCCAATACTAATGACCCGAAAGCTTGACCATACAACCCCGAAAGGTTT
>NZ_JALKIL010000091.1 GCF_023051105.1 Anaerobiospirillum sp. NML120449
CATATAGTCTGACAATGTTTTGTATTAGGCATGGGGCCTTGGACCTTTTGAGCTACTAAAAAAAAATTTGAGTTCAAAAAGTCTACAGGATTAACCTGTAATGCAGCCTCAGCTACGGTCAGTTTGCTCCCTGTTATGGTGCGACAGGCAGCAGTACAGTTATGGCCGGGGGTGTGCGAACCCCAACGCGTTTGATGGGGCTATGGAGGTGCGTTACACCATAGGTATCCCATCAGTTCAGGCAGCCAGTGCTTATCAAATGACCACTGTTCAACTGCCGTTGATCTGGCTTTCAATCTTGCCCCTATAGTGGAGCTGGCCGGGATATCTTGTCATGCTTGTAGGCTATCCTTTGCAGTACAGGCGCTTTCATGCGACTTAGCGTAGCTCTCTACAGCTTCAAGAGTGCTTCTAAAGGACTTGCCCTGCTTCATCGTAAGTGATGATACTCTGCCCGGATTCACAGCAGCGGCTATGCTTCTAAAGCGATATGAACCGTGCCTGCGTGCAGAAGGTGACACAAGGTTGCCTACAGGCATCTTGCAGAGGATATAGAAAAGAGCATCCAGAGAAAGTTTGGATGCGGCTTTCTCACTTGAAACCTCAACCTTGACCCTGGAAGGTTTTCCCATGAGAACAGCATCCTTGCGGCTTTCAAGCTCTTCTGAGCTATAGCTTGAGATCAGTGCTATATACATCTTAAGGCAGTCAGCCATCATAGAGGCACTTACAAACAAGTCACTTGAGTGATGATTAAGATCCTTGCCACAATCCATACCGCCATGGCTCTTGAGGCAGAGGAACTTGATTTCAAGCTGCCATCTTGGTCTGTATAGGACTGACAGGATGCGAACATTGAATGCATCAGACAAGTTGGTTTCAAAATAAACCCAGCTTGACTCAGTTGCCATCTCGTCGTATGACTTGTTTTCGGGATTGAAGACCATGAGGATCTTTGTTCTGTCAGCACGTGTAAGGACATATGACTTGCCCACCAGGCGACCGTCCTTACCAGTAACAGGAGGAGATATCAGTCCCTTTGCTCTAAGATCCTTGATCTTCACAGGGCCATCAAATGTAACCTCCCGCCCTTCATCAGATATCTGGTAAATGCCATTTATGTCTCTGTGGCTGTCATACTCAACTGCCCGGACAACTGAAGCGTTAATGGACTTACGTGCCTTGATAATGTAGTAGGCATTGCGTCTTATGATGCAGTTAATAAGTTCCCTTGACAGATAGCCAGCGTCGAGCAGATACAGGGTCCCAGGTGCAAATTTATCATTGACAATCATCGAAATAAGGGCTTCTCTTTCATTGGAAAGAGAGCTGCCGATCATGTAATGAACCACAACTCCAAGCGCTAAATCCATGATTGCATGGGTTTTACGGCCAGCCATGGCAGAGCCCCTGGTCTCTCCCTCGTTTTCTTCTCGTGCGAGGGGGCGCTCGCTGCCATCGCCAGCAATAATACGAGTAATGGCAGGGTCAATTTTGCGAACAGCTTCGAGAAGCTGGCGTCCCAGCGTATTCAGCTCTTTGTCGTAAATTTCCTTGCTGAGCTCTGCAGACAACTCAAGAGAGAGGCTTCTTATCGCAGCTGAAACTGCTTCCTCCTGCTCCATAGCCCGGATCATGGTCCTGCTGGATACTGCTACAACACCCTCAAACTCACACAGAAGCCTGTAGTAAAAATACAGCTGCTCTTTTGAGCAGTTTCGTACAAGGGTGCATAAGATGGCCGCCAGCATCCACGCACCAGCCGTATGCCATATCGAGGTCCTGTAGGTTTTAGGCACGAAGCCTTTCTCCAGTAAAACCTCTCTGACGTGGTTGATATTAAACAGCTTTATCAGAGCAGGCCATGTCTGAAGCTTGCTGTATATGTTTCGAATGTTTTCAATAAGGGTTGACTTATTATCGTCAATTGATGCGGTGCAGAGCTCAGAGGTGAGCTTTGGGGCAGAAGCGGTTGATAATGGCAGGCAGGTGGCATAAGGGCTTGTAGATGGCATATAATGGGGCTCTTTTGATTATGTGTTGCTGCAGTTCTTTGAAATGTATTTTTGCAGCAACTACTAATCATAACGTAAAGCCCCGCCTTTTCTTGAGTCATTAGACTACCATAATGACCCCATGCCAATAGTCCAAAAAACTACACTATATTGACATCATAGTTATCCTATACATATTTACCAATTTCTATTCAATTTACTTAAAACATCAAGATTGTCTGTCTATATG
>NZ_JALKIL010000092.1 GCF_023051105.1 Anaerobiospirillum sp. NML120449
CATATAGACGGACAATGTTTACGTAGAAGCCCTAAACAATAGATGTTTATAAATGTATGTGATTTACATAGCAGGTTAATATAGTGTAGTTTTGGAAGAAAGTTAGCAGGGGGTCATGATGGTAAATTCATGACTAAAGAAAAGGCGGGGGTATACGTTACTCTTAGTAGTTGCTACAAATTAGTGCATTTGTAGCAACACTAAACTTAAAAAAATGGAGCCCATTATATGACTGTTCCCGCCCAAGTTTCTACCTCTGCACCATTCACTACTCATTTTTCATCCAGGCAAGAAGTGCCTGATGATAAGCCCCCGCTTATTAGCAGTACCGCGAAAACACTCGCTATGATTCTTCCTTGGCCAGCTCTGACAGACCTGTTTAACATTGACAGTGTAAGAGCTGTATTGCTTGAGCATGGCTTTGTTCCTAAAACATACAAGAACTCGATATGGCATACAGCCGGGGCCTGGATGCTGTCTGCTGTCTTATGTTCTCTGATGCGCAACTGCTCAAAAGAGCAGATGTATTATTACTACAGGTTTCTGTGTGATCTTGAAGGTGTTGAGCCTGTTTCATTCAAGACCATGAGCCGAGCCATGAAACAAGAGGCTGCAGTTTCAGCAGCAATAAGAAACATGTCACTTTCCTTAGCTGGAGAGCTCAGCAAAGAAGTCTACGGCAATGACCTGAATACTCTGGGGCGCCAGCTTCTGGACGCTGTTAATAAGTTCGCCCCTGAAATTACACGTATTATGGCAGGTGATGGCAGCGATCGACCACTTGCTCGTGAGAAAAACGAGGGCGAGACCAAGGGCACTACTATGCCTGGTCGAAAGGCCCATTCAATCATGGATTTAGTGCTGGGAGTAATTGTCTATTACATTATGGGCAGCTCTGTCTCCAATGAAAGAGAAGCTCTTATATCGATGATTACTAACGACCCATTAGCTGCAGGAACCCTTTATCTGCTTGATGCAGGCTATTTATCTAAGGAGGTTAGAGCTTGCATCATAAGAGTCGGTGCCTACTACCTTATCAAAGCACGCAAGAGCATTAATGTGCCTGTTGTTCGTGCAGTGGAGTATGACTGCTACAGAGACGAAAACGGGATTTATCAGATAGCTGATGAAGGTCGAGAAGTTCCTTTGAATGGCTCTATGAAGGTTAATGAACTCAGAGAAAAAGGACTTATATCTTATCCTGTAACAGGTAGGGATGGTTACCTGACAGGTAAGTCCTATGTGCTCATCCGTGCAGATGGAACCAAGATTCTGATGGTGTTCAACCCTGAGAACAAGTCATTTAAGAAGGATGAGACCAACTCATGCTGGGTGTATTTTGAAACAAATCTATCCGATGCATTCAATGTCCGTATCATGTCAGTCTTATACAGACCAAGATGGCAGATAGAGATCAAGTTTCTCTGCCACAAGAGCCATGGGGGCATGGATTGTGGTAAGTACCTGAAGCATCATTCAAGTGACTTTTTTGTAAGCGCATCTATGATTGCTGACTGCATTAAGATGTACATAGCCCTGATGTCATCATACTGCTCAGAATCACTTGAAAGCCGTAAGAACGCCGTTCTAACTGGCACCCCTTCCAAGTTAAATGTTGATGTTTCAAGTAAGAAAACTGCATCCAGACTGAGTTTAGATGCTCTTTTCTATATCCTCTGCAACATGCCTACAGGAAGCCTGGTATCACCTCGTGCTCGCAGGCATGGTACATATAGGTTCAGAAGCATAGCTGATGCTGTCAAGCCTGGTCGGGTATCGTCACTTGCCATGAGTCAAGGCAAGTCACTCAGAAGTACGATCAAGGCAGTAGAGAGCTATGCCCAAAAGCAAGCAGGTACCTGTACTGGCAATGAGTGCTTACCTGCTTAGCTGGATATACAAGCACTTCTCCAAGCACAAGGCTTGGTTAAAAGCAAAACTAACAACGGCTGTACAGTAGCCCTGTTACGAGCACTGACAGCATGAGGGGGCTTATGGTGCAACGCACCGCCATAGCCCCATAAGAGTGCCATGGTGTACGCACCTCCCTGGCCTGAGTTACCAGCTGCCTGTAGCACCATAACAGGTCAGCAAATAGGCGGTAGCTGAAGCTACATTACAGGTCAATCCTGTAGACTTTTTGAAGAAAAATTTTTTTTTCATGGTTCAAAAGGTCCAATGGAATGTGCGTCCTCCAAAACATTGTCCGACTATATG
>NZ_JALKIL010000093.1 GCF_023051105.1 Anaerobiospirillum sp. NML120449
ACATGTAGACCGACAATTCGGTCCTTAAGAAAAAACAGCACATAATTCTGCTGTCATCGATTAATTTGAATTGGAATAAAACTACACTATATTATCCTTTGCAGGTGATCGAGTTCACACTTTATGCTTGAATGTGCAAGACAGACCATAACAATCATCGATACATTTATATCAACACAATAGAACATTGAACTCGGATAAATCCAAGGCGTAGAGGGCCTAACCGTGGCAACACCTCAGTTATGATCATTCAGTTGATAAAGCTAGGCAAGATGCTGCATTAGCCTGTATCAGCATGGCCAATACATTGGTCCAGCACCTTCATGGTTGCGAAAATCGACTTGCCAGAGGCCATGATATCTGCGGATACTCGGCTATAGCACACGGCAGAAGCAACGGCCTCACTGATGGCTTCTGTTTGCTGATATATAGTTTTCTCTGTAACCATATCAGCCCTGTTAAGAACACACAGGAGCCAGATATAAACTGGACATCCGAGATGGGCAGCTGCTTTCTGCATCGACACTTTCATAATGTCTGCTCTTTCACCTGTTGGGGATGATTCGCTGCATGACTCGGAGAAGACCTCTTTATGCGCCGTCCTGATAAGGTGGTCATTAGTGGATTTGTAGGCCATATAAAGCTTGAGCAAGTGAGCGATCATGGTCGCATAAACAAAGATATCGCCAGTGTGCCTGTTTGAGTCGGGACCGCTGCCGATTGCGCCAAGACTCTTGTGCGAAAGAAACATGATTTCAATCTGCCACCTCAGTCGGTAAAGACTGGCAACAGCCAGAAGGTCGAAAACATCGGAAAGACTGGTATCAAGGAAGACCCAGCAGCTTGCGCTGTTACTGGTCTTGAACCCCTTGTTATTAGGGTTGTATATCAAGATAAGTCTGAAACCATCTGATAACAGCAGGTCGTAGCAATAGCCAACAATAATGCCATTGATAACCTCATAAGGAACCACTTTCCTGATCTTTAGCAGTTCCTTAAGTTTGGTAGGAGATGTAAGGTCTACATCTGAACCGCCTGGTACTATTTTGTAGTTACCCATGGAGTCGGCGCGGGCTTCGTACCTGGTGATTTTCACAACCAAAGGATTTGAGCTGTTTTTTCCCTTGATGATAAACTTGTCGCCTCGGTCATTGATGCTCCGTTTTACCTTGTCACAGTTATAGCCGGCATCCAGAAGATCAAGAGTACAGCCTCCCTGCTGTGACTCAGTGTTAGCTACAAAAGCTTCACGCTCATTGGAAGTAGCTCCGCCAATACTTAAGAGGTCGAAGGAGTTGGATTCAAGGCTCATTGATGCATGAATTTTGCGTCCAGCAGCTACAGTACCTTTGCAGTCACCTTCATTGACCTCACGTGCAATCCTGAACTCACATCCATCATTGAGTCGTATTTTGTCGATATTTCCCAGTTTCTTAACCACCTGAGAAATAGCTTCGCCAATGGTTATGCCATCGAGATCATCGACCAACTTTTTATAGACATTGATGAATTTATTGGTCAGAACTTCCATAGCAGCTGAAATTGACTCTGCTTGCTCCATACTGCGTTCTACAGTTCGCTGGGACGCAGGTCTTACTCCTGCCATGGCACATACATTTTGATATTCAAAGTACATATGCGCAATGGAGGCGCGGCCTGCCAGCGCTGCAAACACTAGAGAAAGTATAAAGAATGACATGGTCTGCCATAATGACTTACGGTACTCCTTAGGCTCGTAACCGTTTTCATAGAGAAGCTTTTGGATTAGCTCAGAGGCAAAAAGGCGGGTAATCTCAGGCACTTTCCCATATAAGGAGTAGATATTTGCTGCGTTTAACAACATACATCCGCTCGGAATGAAATGTCTGTGACATTCAGCACGGCGAGAAGCTCGTTTCCGTGCTCTTTTCTGGGGGCTAAGTTTATTTTTATGGTGCTTGTTCTTGGATTTTGACATATAATGTAGGCCTTTTTTTTGTTTGTGTTGCCCAAGCCTTTAAGACGGGCAACTCTTAATATAAATCGGCCTTTCAATGTCAATCTTTAGCCAATGCTCATCAGCAGCTGGCTGCAAAGATCCCTGCCTATAAAACTACACTATTTTATCCTCCCTCAATTTCTTATATAAATTTAAATCTATGGCATTGATGGTTTGTTTTTAAACAGACTAATCAAATTGTCGGTCTACATG
>NZ_JALKIL010000094.1 GCF_023051105.1 Anaerobiospirillum sp. NML120449
TTGTGTGCTCGGCATGAGCATTATCTTGAGGGTTAAAGTCCCTTACGCACCCGCTAGTGGGAAGCGTTAGCTGAAAGCAAGGTACAGTGTGGTGACACCTGTGCTGAAAGAAGCTGGTTGTGAGCTATACAGCTCACACAGTGCAAAACCTTGGACCGACGAACAGAAACTTGCTACAAGGCGTGCAGGGCGGACGAGTCTCCAAGTTATGACGAAGTCCAATAACTAGACGGAGCCCGAGACGTAAAGCAAGCGGTTATATGAGGTGGAAGATAATGCCCTTACCCGAGGAGGTCTTGCCAGCGGGAAGAAACCCGTAGTAACAACGAATGGCAAGAAGTCAGCAGAGGTCATAGTACTGCCAAACGTCAGGAGGCAGGAAGGACCAAATCAACCAGAAGAGAAAGATCTTAGAACCTGACGGCTATGGTCTAGAAATAAGAGGTCACGAAAGGGAGAGGAGCATAGATAAACATCTACACCCATCTGCCCTGGAAGACCACTATCCTGAGAGAACATGCGAAGTAGCGCGGAACGCGAAAAGTGTGCGAGGGATTAGACCTGAGACGCCGTAAACAAGATGACACGGAGTTTTCAATAGCATGAAATCTACGAAACATACAGGATATACAGGACTGAGTATCTTCAGCAACATCGAAGTCACGCTGGATCAGGTGACTGACGCATACAACCTGAACAAAGCTTGTCGCAAGGTAACGAGTAATAAAGGTGCCCCAGGCATAGATGGCTTAAGTGTCGAAGAATACGCTGCGAGAAGAGCTGTCCAGGGATATGACGACCTGATCAAGAAGATTGAAGACGGTAAATACAGGCCGCAGCCTGTAAAGAGAGTTTACATCCCAAAAGCAAACGGAGATATGAGACCTCTGGGAATACCAACAGTAGAAGATAGAGTAGTACAACAGGCAATAGCTAACGTACTGTCAAACTTTTACGAAAGCAAGTTCTCAGACAACAGTTTCGGATACAGACCAGGTAGAGGATGCAGAGACGCCATTAAGAGGGCGATCAAATACGCCAACGAGGGGCATGAATGGATCATCGACCTGGACCTGAGCAAGTTCTTTGATACTGTAAATCACAGCAAATTGCTCCAAGTCATGTCAACAGACATAAAAGACGGAAGAGTAATATCTCTGATTCACAGATTCGTGCGCGCGCCTGTATTCGAGAACGGATATGTAACACCGAAAACCACCATAGGCACCCCACAAGGCGGCCCAATGAGCCCGGTCCTGGCAAACATCATCCTGAACGAATGTGATCAGATGATGGATAAGACAGGAATCAAATTCGTCAGATACGCTGACGACATGATGATCTTCTGCAAAAGCAAGGAGGCAGCTCAGAGGACCCTCAACAGAGTGACCAGGTTTCTGGAGGGGAAATTGTTCCTCAAGGTAAACATGGAGAAAACAAAGATCCTGAAGTGCACACAAGGTACTCAGTTCCTTGGTTTCACCCTTACCAGGAGGGTTCCCAAACTCATCCGCAAGATAGCGCCGAAATGCACTGTCTATGTGAAAGTTCACGAAAAGAAGAGGATGAAGTTTATCCAGGAAATCAAGGAAACTCTGGACCGGAGATGCCCTGGTGGGTTCGAGAAAGTACAGAAGCGTTTCAACAACAAGCTGAGAGGCTGGTTCAACTATTTTAAAGGAGCAATACCTTTAAGCTGGATGAACCAGGTCGACAGCTGGATCCGCAGAAGAATAAGGCAGATGTACTGGAAGCAATGGAAGAAGCCGCGAAAGCGAATGGAGGAATTCCATAAGCTTAACAGCCGATCCCCAGAGCTTGGCCAATACGCCTACTCTTCAAACTCCTACTGGAATATGGCCAAGACAAAGCAAATTCATTCAGCACTGTCAAACGCCAAGATACAGGATATGGGATGGCTTAACCTGAATATGCTTAACGCCCAATACGAAGCAAAACTGGGCGGTAACAATGGTTGAAACCGCCGTATACGGACCCGTACGTACGGTGGTGTGAGAGGGGAACCACCCCTACTCGATT
>NZ_JALKIL010000095.1 GCF_023051105.1 Anaerobiospirillum sp. NML120449
CTGTCCACTTGACTGTACCGTCTTCTGAGACAACACCGCCCTCGCCAGTAACACCGGTAATGGTGGCATTGCCAAGATCCAGAACACCAGCAGTTAAAGAGCCTGAAGCTACACCAAATACGCCACGGAGTTTCTTCAGATCGGTTGAATCAAGAGTTACACCTGAATCAAAGCCAAACTTTACAGTACCGCCGGTCTGGAGATCGATGGAGCCTGCAGTAAAGCCATTGAGGTTTTCGCCAAGGTCAGTACCGTCAGCATTAAGCATGGAGCCTACTGCAGTAGCGCCGAACTCGAGGAAGCCCTTGTCGGTAACAGCGACATTCTTGGAACCAGCCAGGCTTACGCCCTTTTTGGTAGAGTCTGATGCATCTCCCTTAACACTCATAGTGCCGCTGATGTTCAGCTTGCCAGTAGCGCCAGAGGTGGTCAGCTTGTTGGTGGTGGCAGTAGCGCCCTCAGCAACAGTGATGATTGATGCAGTGTTTGCCAGCTCTTTAAGGGTTAAAGAGGCGTTCTTCTTTACATCAACAGTACCAGCAGTACCAGTAAGCTTGTTGATTGTCAGGGAAGCTGATGCTGGAGACAGGTCTTCAGCCTTCACTTTCTGACCGCCAATTACTAATGAGCCGCTCTTGTTCTCAATGTCAACATCACCAGACCAGGTGCCGCCAGCAACGAGCAGATTACCAGCTGCTGTACCACCAACGGTGATATTTGAAGCAATTTCGCCACTCTCAGAGGCAACAGTACCTAAAGTAAGCTTGGCTCCATCAAGAGTAAGCTTGTTTTGAACAGTATCCTTAAGGGAGCTGACAGATGACAGTGCTGTAAAGTTACCTGCACCGAGCTTATTCTCTTCTGCAGAGCTCTTCAGTACTAATGAGCCGGCAGTTATATTGTTGCCGGCTCCCGGAGTAACTGCTGTGCCAGCGCCAGTAAGAGTAAGTGTTCCATTCACTTTTACTGTGCCACCAGGGGCTCCTGAGCCATAGACAATACCGCTTACATCAACGTTGCCATCCACGTCACTCAGATCAACAGATTTGATGTTGGAGCCAGAAATTGTCAGGTCGTCAACTACGGTTAAAGTGCCTTTGCCTTTCAGTGCGAATGCAGATTTTTTTGCGCCAACATCCTTTGCAAAACCGCTTACCAGAGCACCGGTGGCAATGATTTCGCCGTTATTTGCAGTTGCAACTACGGTCTTTTGGTTAGAACTTGCATCAGTTACTGTAAATGATTTTGCCTTGGTCAGGTCAAGAACAGCGCCGCTACCAGATACGGTAAGAGGTGTTTCGCCCTTATTAGCAATAGAAATAACCGCATCCTGATCGGCAGTTACCTTGGTGGCTACCTTATCAGAAGTAATCTTTACAGAGCCATCTGTAACTGTAGTGGAGGTGAGGTTGTAATTACCAGCAGAAACAGTGAGGATGCCACCATCAATATTAACTGCACCGGTGATGCTGCCTGAGCCTGGGGTCTGAACACCATTAGAATCTACTTTGCTGGACAGAGTCAGACCTTTCTTAAGAATAAAAGCTGTAGAGCCATCATGGCTGACAAACTCTACGTCCTTTGCCTCCAGACCGGCCAGGTCAGAAATAGTAACGGCCTGTGTGTCGGTCTTACCAAGGGTAAGCTTACCAGCTGCCTTAACAGTCATATTTGTAGCGTCAGTGGTTTCAGCATCAATAATGATGTTGTTACCCTGAAGAACACCGCCAGCAGCAAAGCTAAGCTTGCCAGCGCCAGCAGCTCCAATACTAAGGTCGGATACTTTTACAGTCTCGTCAGTAATTGTAAGGTTGCCGCTTTGTACGGTTACCTTACCAGCTTTAACAGCGCTCTTAATGGTTGCTGCAGATGCTGATAAGGTTGGCTTTGCTGCAGCAGTGCCAGACACTG
>NZ_JALKIL010000096.1 GCF_023051105.1 Anaerobiospirillum sp. NML120449
GGACGTTCTGGACGCCATGCTGGCCGTTATCATCCGTGACGCCAGAAAGATTGGGCAGAAAAAACGGCTCCGCTCGCTGAAGGATCTGGATAAATCTGCATTGGCGCTCGCCAGCGCATGTTCGTACCTGCTGAAAGAAGAAACACCGGACGAATCGATTCGTGCTGAGGTGTTCAGCTACATCCCAAGGCAAAAGCTGGCTGAAATCATCACGCTTGTCCGTGAAATTGCCCGGCCCTCAGACGATAATTTTCATGAAGAAATGGTGGAGCAGTACGGGCGCGTTCGTCGTTTCCTGCCCCATCTGCTGAATACCGTTAAATTTTCATCCGCACCTGCCGGGGTTACCACTCTGAATGCCTGTGACTACCTCAGCCGGGAGTTCAGCTCACGGCGGCAGTTTTTTGACGACGCACCAACGGAAATTATCAGTCGGTCATGGAAACGGCTGGTGATTAACAAGGAAAAACATATCACCCGCAGGGGATACACGCTCTGCTTTCTCAGTAAACTGCAGGATAGTCTGAGGCGGAGGGATGTCTACGTTACCGGCAGTAACCGGTGGGGAGATCCTCGTGCAAGATTACTACAGGGTGCTGACTGGCAGGCAAACCGGATTAAGGTTTATCGTTCTTTGGGGCACCCGACAGACCCGCAGGAAGCAATAAAATCTCTGGGTCATCAGCTTGATAGTCGTTACAGACAGGTTGCTGCACGTCTTTGCGAAAATGAGGCTGTCGAACTCGATGTTTCTGGCCCGAAGCCCCGGTTGACAATTTCTCCCCTCGCCAGTCTTGATGAGCCGGACAGTCTGAAACGACTGAGCAAAATGATCAGTGATCTACTCCCTCCGGTGGATTTAACGGAGTTGCTGCTCGAAATTAACGCCCATACCGGATTTGCTGATGAGTTTTTCCATGCTAGTGAAGCCAGTGCCAGAGTTGATGATCTGCCCGTCAGCATCAGCGCCGTGCTGATGGCTGAAGCCTGCAATATCGGTCTGGAACCACTGATCAGATCAAATGTTCCTGCACTGACCCGAGACCGGCTGAACTGGACAAAAGCGAACTATCTGCGGGCTGAAACTATCACCAGCGCTAATGCCAGACTGGTTGATTTTCAGGCAACGCTGCCACTGGCACAGATATGGGGTGGAGGAGAAGTGGCATCTGCAGATGGAATGCGCTTTGTTACGCCAGTCAGAACAATCAATGCCGGACCGAACCGCAAATACTTTGGTAATAACAGAGGGATCACCTGGTACAACTTTGTGTCCGATCAGTATTCCGGCTTTCATGGCATCGTTATACCGGGGACGCTGAGGGACTCTATCTTTGTGCTGGAAGGTCTTCTGGAACAGGAGACCGGGCTGAATCCAACCGAAATTATGACCGATACAGCAGGTGCCAGCGAACTTGTCTTTGGCCTTTTCTGGCTGCTGGGATACCAGTTTTCTCCACGCCTGGCTGATGCCGGTGCTTCGGTTTTCTGGCGAATGGACCATGATGCCGACTATGGCGTGCTGAATGATATTGCCAGAGGGCAATCAGATCCCCGAAAAATAGGGCACTGTTGCAAATAGTCGGTGGTGATAAACTTATCATCCCCTTTTGCTGATGGAGCTGCACATGAACCCATTCAAAGGCCGGCATTTTCAGCGTGACATCATTCTGTGGGCCGTACGCTGGTAC
>NZ_JALKIL010000097.1 GCF_023051105.1 Anaerobiospirillum sp. NML120449
AGATTTGTCTGGCGACCATAGTGCTGTAGTCCCACCTGTCCCCATTCCGAACACAGAAGTGAAATGCAGTAACGCCGATGGTAGTGCAACGTACGATTGTGTGAGAGTAGGTCATCGCCAGGCTTAATTTTTCCTGAAAAGGCCCGCTGAGTAAAAACTCAGCGGGCTTTGTCGCATCTGCACATCCCACAAATTCCTCCCCATCCGGGCCGGTCTGGCCCTGCGGTCCAGCCCGTCCCGGGCAGCCGCAAGGCAGCTGCAGCTGCCGCAACGGCTCCGCAGCGGCTGAGTCCCGTCCTTCATCTGTAAGCGCCATTACTTTCCATTGCTTTCTGTAAAGCATATCCCCCAGCCACCATAATCAATGCTCACGAGCTGCTAATGCTGTGTGCAGCTGAGCTGCATTGTGCTGCGCAGTACTGTACTACACTGAGTTGCGCTGCGCTGCGCTCATGCATGCAGCTGATCTGTTGTCGCAGCTCCAGTAAAGCTGTAACTGTCTGATAGCATAATGCTTTGCATCTGGTTATGTAGCGTACCGTATGGTTGAACTGACAAAGTAAGTTGCACGCGACCACGATTCAACTAATAACCAGCATAACTGTCTTCTCATTCATATGCTCTGGCATTGGCAATGTATGACTTGCCTTCATTCTGCATTTCGCAGAGGGTAAAAGTAACTCTGCTCCGAATGGCTCAATGCAGATCTGATCGAGCAGGCAGGGCGGCCGATGCTGCTGCATGAATATGATGAGTCAGGCAGTGGTGGCTGCAAACTGGAGCGCAGCTTCTGCAGGTACTTTCATTAGCCTGGCATTACTCATGAGGACTCGGCGCTCCAGCTGCTCAATGCAGATTTGAGCATGGACTGTACTGCGTATCCTTCTTTAGTGGCAGGAGCTACGGCCACTGCCGTGGCTGTTGCCCTGTTGAGTATTTTTCCCAACTGGCTTCATAAAGCGCTTTGCAAAGCCTGATCTTTTAACAGTAATGGAGCGGCTCTTTAGCTTCTGTTTGCGCTGTTATGGATGCTGGCAGGATAAATTGTACTGTGGTCAGGAGGAGGAAGAGCATACGCATGGGCATGAGCAGTGGTGTGAGCAGGTGCAGGAGCGGAAGCGAGAGCAGGAGCTGGTGCAGTGGCGGGAAGATTTTTGGGCTGAGGGTGGTCGTGGCCAGGAAAAAATTAAGGTGTGAATTCAAATTTTTTGGAGAGTGTCCTGGCTGGATGGGGGAGTTTCTGATCTGTTTGTGGAAATACTTTGACTAAATCTGGGGATGAATTTTCCATTTTATGGTGCCTGGGGAGGGAAAAACTGAAGATTTTTCAGAAAATTTTCAGGCTGTGACTTGTATCACAAAAGGGCATATCTTTGCGGTTTCCGACTCCCATGGGACGGTAAAATGTTAAGTTTGGGCAAAATTTTTTTAAAAAAGTTGTTGACGTGGGGTTGGAAATCATTAAAATACGTCTCCGCTGTCACGCACTGAGGCGTGAAGCTGCAAAAGCCCAGCGCTTTTGAGTTCTTTGAAAATCAGTAAGTACAGACAATCTGTGTGGGTTCTTTAAGTTAAGAACTTTGAGTTTTGCCAACAAACTGGCAACTGGTTACAGTTGCACTTCAAACGAATCATTAAAG
>NZ_JALKIL010000098.1 GCF_023051105.1 Anaerobiospirillum sp. NML120449
GAGTAGGTAATAAAAGATAAGATACGAAAGAATGCAAAAATGGGATCGGAATCAAGGGGGGAGGGCAGAAAAGAAACTGAGGTCAAATGAAAAAGTATTATAGCCAGGAAGAGCTTAAAAAAAAGGTCAAAAGAGTAGAAAATTTAAATAGGGACCCCACGCCAGAGGATAAAAAAAAAAAAAAAAAAAAAGCATACTTAGTGCCAACTTAAAGTTCATATAAAAATTCGCTCCGCGAATTTTACTGTGCCAACTGTTTTGCGGCGCTGCGATTGCCCTTAAATGGCGCATTGGCAAAAGTATATTTCAGTGTACTGTTTGATCCTTAATGGTCACTTGTTGTGCTGCCTGACTGTGACACAAGATGCGCATCTACCTACCTACCTACCTACCTACCTACCTGCGCGTCTCATACACAGAAGCCATTCCCTCTGTCTTACATATCAGTCTTTTCCTGATAATCTCACTTCACAGAAGGCCTTTTCTTTCCATTTGTTCATGGCTACACTGCGTCTTGTTATGATATCTCCCAGGACAGCTGTGTTCTTCCTGCTTGTCTGGATTGCTGTTGTGGCTTTACCTGCCCACACCACGGTCAATACTGCACGCCACATATGCTCGTAAGCGGGACTTAATCAGGCTCAATGCTGGGATTCATTGTGACTGTCATAGCCCCAGTACTCTCAACCAGCCCCACTATTGCAAGTGTTACACATCTAACATCTACAATCAGACTGCTGTGCAGTGCATCATGGGAATCAACGCCACGTAACAATCCAGATGCGTTCCTTTTCGGAGATTGGATGTCTAAGCTTGGCAGCAGCCAATTCACATAACCATGAATTCCTCGTCCTTCTAAGCTTTCCTGCTACCTGGCTGAACAATTCAATAGTTCTATATCAACTCAAGAATTAACGCTCTATATTTAGTATTACGAAGTATCTAATGGTGTGGGAGTATTTGGGGGTTTAGACGGTGCAGTATCTGGTATAACACCTCCTTATTTGTCATATTGTTAGCTAGTTGATAAATAATCTACTATCCTTTATGTAAAGTGACTATGCATAACATGCTTGTCAAGTATCCAGTTTAAAAACGTCCAAACTTCAAACTCAATCACGCCAGGTTTTGGAGTTGCAGTTGCAGCGACGCCTGCCTCAAAACGAAAAAGGCGACTTCCGGATTGTTCCAGAAGTCGCCTTTAATATTTTGTAAAGCATTAAACCTGTACTGTGTTCAGGCTTCAGACTCATTCCTTACATATGAGCTTGCCTATCATGTGCAGGGAGTTTGTCATGGCATGAGCATGGTTTTGGTTTAAATGCTTAGTAAATCCTTTTGAGTGTGCATACGTATGCAACGCTCTGATAACAGTATTCCTGAGTAAAGGTTCCAAGGAAGTCGTGATGTAGCATCACCACCAGACGCCGGGGCTGATGCCCCGGCTACGGTGACAATGAATATCACAAACTGTTATTAGAATACGTAACGTACGTTAGCGTTAACACCGAACTCCTTGACGTTGGAGGCACCGGTGTAGTTAACACCCAGACCCATACCGAAG
>NZ_JALKIL010000100.1 GCF_023051105.1 Anaerobiospirillum sp. NML120449
AAATACTTCTGTATCATAAAGCTTTACTTCTGATGTCATAAAGAATCTCTCCCACCATGAATGCAGAAGCTTTCAGGTATAGCACACAGCCTCATTTTTCTTTGGTTAAGCTGGATGTACCTTACTGTCTGATCAATGCAAGAGTGTCCCATCAGCATAGCCACCTGGGTCAAAGGTACATCATTATTGACGAGCATACTGGCGTATGTATGTCTGAGCAGGTGCATACCACTGTGATCAAATTGAGATGCACATATTGAGGCATAATCAAGAAAGCGCTGAAGCATGCCGTGCTGATTGCCGCGCAGGCGACCGTATGGAGCACTGTGAGATACAATCACAAAATCATTACTTTCTCTGGACAAATGTGATGGACGGCCATTATCCAGATAGTCCGTCAGGTATGCCTCTACAACCTCACCTTTATAAGAAATAGAGTGGGGCTTGCTTGTCTTGGACATTACGAAAGATATGAATTTGCCATCTAAATTGATGTTTTTGAATTTTAGTTTTGTGATATCGCCAATCCTCATGCCACAGAAGCTTGCTAAAACTACCATTAGAGCGTTACGCTTTCCGATTGCTGTTTCGGTATCAAGAGCTGATAAAAGTTCAACAAGCTGCTCCTCAGTCAGTGCATAGTTTATGTTCTGGTAGGATCCGCCTGAAATTGAGGGCATAGTAAGCATGAAACTTACTTTCTGACGTCCGCTCTGAACAAGAAACTTACCAAATACATTCAGCGCATTTACCAAGTTCTTACGAGAACGCTTATTATCGTATTGGGAAAGAAAGGAAATGGCATGTTTATCTGAAATGTCAGCAGGGTCAGTAACAGAAAATTTGACATGTATATGGGAAAGAAACAACTTGGTAGCGCTTATGTAGCTTGTTACACTCCTTTCAGAGTAAGCATGAGAAACGAGAAAGTTCTTAAACTCCTGATTTAAATCAGCAAAGTCTTTGCTGATCGGGACCCTGAACCTGATAAGGTTGATTGCTCTTGGAACAGGCTTATTATTGGCAAGGCAATCAAGGGTTATCAGACACCTGTAACATTGCTTATCAAATTTGTCCATTAATTCAGCATCGTGCTCGATATCTATATTTCGGACTGCCTTAAGGTAGGAGTGTATGCTCGCGATTGATACCTCACTGCTCATGTCTGATTTATTAAGAAATACGGCATATTTGAGCCATTCTCTTTTGTACTTTTCTGCAACCAACTCAGAGTAGTGGCTTTTTGAAAGATACTCACTTCCTATTGAAATCGCCTCATCCACATGCATATGTTAAGCTGCCTTTATAATTAAATGCTAACATTAGGAAATGTTATGCAATTATATGTGCATTAATGGTTATGCTAAGGATAATACGGCTTTTCTCAGAACTTCTCTAGTAATGCTAAGATCATTAGAGACAAAAAAAATCGCTAACTGTGATACAGATGCGATTTCTTGTAAGAAATTGTATTTTTTGCCAAATTTAACTTGACATTTACAAATATTAACACAAACGGTT
>NZ_JALKIL010000101.1 GCF_023051105.1 Anaerobiospirillum sp. NML120449
AACTTACTGAGCAGAAAATTAACGAGATAAGAAACAGGTTCATTGAGGAAAAGAAGCTGGTTGAATCTAATGGTCATATTATGAGTCCTGCAGCTTTTGAAGCTCTCGTTAATGAGTATGAGTCATATCACGCAATCAGCAATGAGTTCGATGAAGATGACATGGATGATGCCATTCGTGAAGCTGAAGGGCTCCAGAACCTTAGCGAAAGAAGTGCTGATGCTGTTCTCATACGGTTAAGTATCTCTGTAGTAAAGGACTTTTTCACTGACCCAAGGGCTCAAGGTAAAGTTATTTATCCTATCTACGCTGTTGTTCTGGTCATACTCATTGCTCGTGCCCGTGGCATCAAGAAATCGGCTGAAATTGCTTGGTTTTATGCAAAGTACAACATAATACTTCAGGTACTTATACCTGGTCTGCCATCCCCGTCTAACCATATCAGTGCCAGTACGATTAACTGCATACGAGCTATGGTATCAGCAAAGGAGATGGAGGAGTTTTTTACTTGCTTCTTCGGCACAATGAAGCTCTCTTTAGGCGATCTCATCACTTACAACGATGAAAAATATAAACATGACCGTGAGGGACTTATGCCTACCTATGGCTTTGATGGTCAGGAGCTAAGGTCCTCGTTCAGAAAGGGCTCAAATTCGCGGGCTAAAAAAGGTGCAATAGCGGTTACGTTAATGAACTGCACTTCGAGAACAGCTTGTGCATTCATAAACACTCATGCTAAAAACCAGGAGCGTACTGCATTCATTGAAATGGCTGAGCAGGTAGACCTTAAAGAGAAGGTCATCATGTGCGATGCCCTCAACTCCGCCCAGGAGGTTACATCTTTAATCGTATCTAAGGGAGGCTTCTATCTGGCTCCCCTGAAGGATTGTCAGGGTAATAAGGAGTTAAAGGGCCATGTTGAGGCAATCTTTAACAGGAATCATGCTCGTGCTGAGACTTCTGAGTTTACGTTCAAAGATCACGGCAGAATCGAAAACTATTACATAGAGGTTCTTGAAGCAGCTCCTTATCTGGATAAAAGAATAAAGAACCCTCATCAAAACATATGCTCTCTTGTCAAATTTACAAAGCATTGCATAAATTCTGGCAGCTCAGAAACAAGGGTATATGTGAGCAACCTCGAATATGTGAGCGGCGAGACAATCAGGCAGGTTAGAGCTAATATCATCGACTATTGGATGATAGAAACTCACCATAACGTTATTGATACCTCGGTGCTTGCACAGGACAGCTTTCAAGCATGTAACCCTAATACACTTTCTATGGAGGTTGCGATAAATAAAGCGGTTTACAACATGTCTACGTGCCTCAGGAATGAGCTTAGTCTGTCAAAAGGCAAGTCCACTCCTGTCTCTTACAGCTTCACACTAAATCGCATGAGCAGCATGAGGGTTAGTAGATTGTTTGAGTACGTCATACGAAACTACTTTATGAACAACTACGAGCCAA
>NZ_JALKIL010000102.1 GCF_023051105.1 Anaerobiospirillum sp. NML120449
GCATATATAAGCCGTTTATAAGCAACTACCCTCGAGGTAGTTTTTTTATGTCTAAAATACAACTTGTATGGCAGTTAAATGACTCAAAATCTGTGTACAAACAATTGTGCATTTAGGTGTTTTTGATAAATATTATCATTTGTTTCACCACGCTATGTCGAAAGTAAATACATAATTATCTATATGATTTATAAAGGACGTAAGATATTGGATCGCGCCTAACGACACAACCATAGATACATAAGTCTAACTTTTACAGCTTAGAGCGTGTCAGCTCAAAGACAGATGCCAGTCAATATCCTCATTACTGGCTGGAGGATACCTACTTAGACGCATCATTCTCAGCGCTTCAAGCTCAATGTGCCGCAACCTGAAGTACTTGAAGTTCCCTCGCTCCCATGCACTTAAATTTGGCCTGGAATAGCAGAAGTTGTCAGCAATATATCTTGCCTGATCAGCCATGAGGTCATAGAACTTCCTGTTGAAGTCAGATGTTGCCTCCTGCTTAGGCTCCGGACCCATGGTCTGCTCAGATTCGTTAGATACTGAGATTTTACAGGTCCTGTAAAAGTCAGAAGATTTTAAGTGAAAACCAGTTTTGAGCCTTGAAATAGCTGGTGCTGGAGGAACTCGTTTCCATACATGCTGGAATGAAATTCCAAACGCAGTGCACTGATCGCTAATCTCCCTGATTTTAGCCGCTGAGTTGAATTTCCTGTACCCCTGTTCTGCCATGACTTCATCAAGCAAAGTCAGGGTATTAAGAGCCTCTTTATCACCTTCATATGCCAGTTCCAAAACAGGCACAAGGTTTTCTTCAGGCTTGATCAGGCAGTTCAGACGCGGGTCCTGGCTGCCGACCAGGTCAGGCAATGAGCTACTTCTTATGTAGCGACGTGTCTTCAAAAGATCCTTGTCATAATATTTAAGCTCCTCCTCAGTAGCAGCGGCCGATAATATGACCGAAAACCCTGGCTGACGATACTCAATAATCATGCTTATCGCCTTTAAAAGGCGATTAAGCTCTGACAGCTTTCTTGAAGCACCTATTTGGGCGGCCAGCAGCTGCTTGCTCTCATCTTCATATGAGAGTAACTCATATTTGTCCGGTAGCAGACAGCCTGCTGAGTGAAAAGACAAAGCCTCCATTGCAGCAAAATTAAAAGCACTTATGTGCACGTTAATTATGCTTTCCAGGCGCCATGCATTGACTTTAAACAGCCCATGACCTTCTTTGAGGTATTTAAAGTAAAGCTCAACATCCCAGCGCAGCTTGTAGAGCTCATATATCTCATCCAGGGAAGCAAGGTTCCAGTCAAGGCTGGTGATGATATACATGCACTGATCACGTCTGTTATGTTGAGGCAGACTGTCCTGCTCCTCAGCTTTAACAGCATCGTTATAGTAAACATTAACCCTGACAGGCTTATCTGCAGTAGT
>NZ_JALKIL010000103.1 GCF_023051105.1 Anaerobiospirillum sp. NML120449
AGCTCTAAAGCGGCAGCAATTATGCCTACTGCATTTAGCAGCTGAGCATCGTCAGCCAGACGCACAACGAGCCTTTTTATTGAGCTGTCGCTATAGTTCGTATCTGTTTTTAAGACATTAACAAAGTTAAGAGCTAACTTGTTAAAAGCGACACGGGTGGTTACCTGGTCCTTGTTAAGGGCAACCATCCTGTCCTGGCTAAAAGAGTTATCAAGATTGTAATGGAGCTTATTTTCTATACCCCAATGTTTACGAATCACATCCATACCAAGCAGGGCTGTCTCCATGTCTTTAAAAGGAACAGAGCTGATGAAGTACCTGATTTGTGGCTTTCTGCTTATGCCCGTCTTGATGATCTTACTCTCAGTTCTGGCAACAAAGATTGTATTCACTGAAGGCCAGTTTTCTGCCACTTTTTTCACATGGCAAGCTGGAAATGCCATGATAGAGCGGGTTTCCTCTCTGCCATGTGCTATTTCCGTAGGACCTGTATACTTGACAGAAACGCTTTCCATAAGCTCTTCGTTATTGGCGGCTGCCTTAAGGCTGTCATACAGCGATCTCCTGTTAGCTTTTACTGCCATGCAGAAGTGACCGCCCATAGACTCTATAGCACTGATAATATCCTTGGTGGTATTCAGGGCATCGCAGGTAACAATAGCGTTATCAAGTGAGTTTCTGCTGACAAGTCTTAAGGAGGCCTTATTTTCATTTTCCTTATCGAAGATTTTCTCATGGTCAACGCAAACAGCTCTGTCACAGTCAAAAAGTGATACAAGATAGAACTGCCTGAAGCCGAGCTTCTCTTTCGGGATAGAAACCCCGTTAATCAGCCCATACATAAGCGATCTTGGAGCCTGTCCATCAAGAGCTAAAACACGATAACAGTTTTGTGAATGCTTCTCCATCTCTGGCATCTTTGTAAGAGCAGACATATACAGGTATCTTAGAGCTGGCTGCAGGTCCACACTGTTGTACAGTCTTGTTATCGTGTCATGTGAAGGGCTTGTGTCAGGCCATGCGTTGAAGACTGCTTTGAACAGATGGTGTTTATCATAAGCAAAGTCAGCAACCTCAACTGCACTTGTTCTGCCGCATATATGAGCAAGCAGAACAACCACCAATAGTTCATAGAACGGGAATTTAACCTTTCTACGTTGTCTGTAGTCAGTGATTCCAGACTCGATAAAAAGATTAACCAGAGCATGAAAGCTCATGACTTGGCTGATATTCAGGTGGTACGGAATCATCATAGTAAAAACTCCCAGGCAAATTTTTTACTATGTGATCAAAATCTCGTTTTTAAGTGAATCTAAATTGTTAAAAAGTGATCCTGGTATCACATTTTATTTTCCGAATTTGATCCTTGGATCAAATTTCACGCTTTGTGCGTAG
>NZ_JALKIL010000104.1 GCF_023051105.1 Anaerobiospirillum sp. NML120449
ATCAAAAACACCTAAATGCACAATTGTTTGTACACAGATTTTGAGTCATTTAACTGCCATACAAGTTGTATTTTAGACATAAAAAAACTACCTCGAGGGTAGTTGCTTATAAACGGCTTATATATGCTGTTTTATGCCAAGGGTCAAAACCATAGGGTGTGGCGATTGTTTTGTAAAGCGCCAAGACCTGCTCTTGAGCTGTCAATGGCACCAATCATCTTATCCATGGATTCGATGACCAGCTCAATATTTTCCTTAGTATCGAGCTTGATATTGTTTACAGCTTTTGCGCCCTGAGCATCGAAGGCCGCAAACTTCTTAAGATCAGCCTCTGCAACACCGCCGTTTCTTGCAATCTGAGAGAACTTTGCAGAGAGAACGTCAAAGGTAATGGTATCGCCCTTATTGGCACCTACCTGGAGAGTAAGAGTACCCTTTGAGCCACCACCTGCCTGACCTTGCTGACCTGCTGCCTTACCGTAAATAGTATTCTCTACAGCAGCACCACCACCGCCAGCTTGACCGCCATCAGCACCGTCCAGCACCAACTTGCCACCAAAGCGGGTCTGGGTAGCAATACGGCTGATCTCAATAGCCAGAGCAGTAGCTTCCTTGGACAAAGCAGTACGGTCATCAGCAGTGTTGGTGCCGTTATTGGCCTGAACAGCCAGAGTACGAATCTTCTGGAGCATGCCAGTCATTTCGTCCATGGCGCCTTCGATGGTCTGAGCCAGAGCAATACCATCGGAGGTATTGCGGTTACCCTGGTTGAGACCGTTGATCTGAGTCGTCAGACGGCTGCTGATTTGTAAGCCAGCGGCATCGTCCTTGGCACTGTTAATTCTCAGACCCGACGAGAGTCTCTGGTATGTGGTCGTCAGCTGATTCTGTACGTTATTGAGATACCTGCGGCCGTTTAATGAGCTCACATTAGTGTTTACGTATACTGCCATTTCCTAACCTTTTGATAAAGCAAATTCTGTATCGGAAGATGAATTTTTCAGGGCCGTTGAGCTCTGTCATCACATGCTTAATCCTAACGGCGCCTCATCATGATCATTTAGGACAGCCAGATTTCCATCTCAAGTAAAAAACATACATCTTAACCCACACTCATAGATACCCTCCAATGCCGCCAAAAATACCATTCGCAGGTCGGTCATAATGATTTCGTGCACAAAAGTAACATCAAAAATTAATATCGATATATTTGCATATGAAGTTAAAAATCAATATAACTGACTTCATTGAGGCAGTGAGGTAGTGAGGTAGTGAGGTAGTGAGGTAGCCAAAGGGCAGAGGGTAGAGGGTAGAGGGTAGAGGGTAGAGGGTAGAGGGTAGAGGGTAGAGGGTAGAGGGTAGAGGGT
>NZ_JALKIL010000105.1 GCF_023051105.1 Anaerobiospirillum sp. NML120449
ACTTAGTGCCAACTTAAAGTTCATATAAAAATTCGCTCCGCGAATTTTACTGTGCCAACTGTTTTGCAGCGCGGCGATTGCCCTTAAATGGCGCATTGGCAAAAGTATATTTCAGTGTACTGTTTGAGCTCTAATGGTCACTTTTTGTGCTGCCTGCATATGACACATGATGCAAATCTACCTGCCCGTCTCATCCCCAAAATCCCTTCCCTTCTTTCATATCAGTCGTTTCCTGATAATCTCACTTCACAGAAGGCCTCTTCTTCCTGCATTAGTCCATATGGCGCTTGTGGTCAGGCTTGTCATATTCAATATCAGCCGCTAACAGTAGTACTTGTTTCCCGGCCTCTTTGGCACCTGCATCGCTTTACAGGTCAATACCACGGTCAATACTGCATGCCACATATGCTCGTAAGCGGGACTTAATCAGGCTCAATGCTGGGATTCATTGTGACTGTCATAGCCCCAGTACTCTCAACCAGCCCCACTATTGCAAGTGTTACACATCCAACATCTACAATCAGACTGCTGTGCAGCGCATCATGGGAATCAACGCCACGTAACAATCCAGATGCTTCCATTTTCGGAGATTGGATGTCTAAGCTTGGCAGCAGCCAATTCACATAACCATGAATTCCTCGTCCTTATAAACTTTCATGGCACCGAACTGCGCAGTACAATCATCCAGTGTTGCATAACATATAACAATCTACATTCTGATTTGTAAAGTATCAAAATGCTTTACGAGCATATGACAGCTTTGGAAGACTCACTTTATCTGACAGGGCCTTTCCTTAATCGTCATAATGTCAGCTCAATAATAAACAATCTACAATATATTATGTAAAGTATGTAAGTGGAGTGTGTTGTACAAAAAATCCATTATCAAAACGTCCAAATTTCAAACTCAATCACGTAAGGTTTTCGAGTTGCAGTTGCAGTGGCGCCTGCCTCAAAACGAAAAAGGCGACTTCCGGATTATTCCAGAAGTCGCCTTTAATATTTTGTAAAGCATTAAACCTGTACTGTGTTCATGCTTAGGACTCATTCCTTACACATGAGCTTGCCTATCATGTGAAGGGAGTTTGTCCGGGCATGAACATGGTTTTGGATTAAATGCTTTGTAAATTCTTTTGAGTGTGCATACGTAGCAACGCTCTTATAACAGCTTTCCTGAGTATGGTTTCCCAGGAAATCGTGATGTGACATCGCCACCAGACGCCGGGGCTGCTGCCCCGGCTACGGTGACAATGAATATCACAAACTGTTATTAGAATACGTAACGTACGTTAGCGTTAACACCGAACTCCTTGACGTTGGAGGCACCGGTGTAGTTAACACCCAGACCCATACCGA
>NZ_JALKIL010000106.1 GCF_023051105.1 Anaerobiospirillum sp. NML120449
CTTAGAGCTTGTAGAGTGGGCCGTAGTTCTTGCAGGCGCGGAAGTCCTGACCTTCCTTGTCCATGCCGAAAGCATTCCATGCAGATGGACGGAAAATCTTGTCCTCTGGAACGTTGTGGCCGCATACAGGGATGCGCAGGATGGAGGCCAGAGTAATGAGGTCAGCACCAATGTGACCGTAGGCAATAGCGCCGTGGTTGGCGCCCCAGTTGTTCATTACATCATAGGCGGTCTTGAACATGGAGGACTTGCCGTCGCAGCGTGGAGCAAACCAGGTGCATGGCCAGGTGTAGTCAGTACGCTTCCACAGCTTCTCGGTTACTTCCTGAGGCAGCTCAACAGACCAGCCTTCGGCAATCTGCAGGACAGGGCCCAGACCCTTGACCAGGTTTAAACGTACCATGGTCATTGGAACCTCAGCATCGGTCAGGAAGCGTGAGGAGTAACCGCCGCCACGGAAGTAGCCAAGGTCAGCTGCGTTCCAGGTGGTAGCATCAAGGCAGTTCTTGATGTCCTCGTCAGTCATCTCATACCATGGCTTGATGGTACGATTGCCGCCGCAGCAGCGTGCCTGACAGGAGAAGTCCAGAGCAGAAGCGCCGGAGTTGATTAAGTGCAGGAAGCCGTCGCAGTCCTTTGCATGGCCCTGAAGCTCGTAGCCGGTTACACGCTTGACAGCGTCGCCGGACCAGTAGGTACGAACGTCAGAGAACATGGTGGCACGGTTGGTCAGCAGCTTGCCAAAGAGCATGCCAAAGCCGTTTAAAACGTCGTTTTCAGTGGCCAGAACGATTGGCTCGCGCTTGCCGTTCCAGTCAAAGCTGGAGTTGAGCAGGGCTTCGGCAAAGTCGGCATTTGGATAGAAATCAGTCCACTGACGCTGGCCCTGGAAGCCTGCAGCAATGGCGTTGTGACCCAGAGCTTCTTCTTCACAGCCGGCTGGCAGATTCTTGTTGCCCTTGATGAGGTCCTTGATGATAACCATCATCTTGACCACAAATTCCCACTGCTCGTCCTTGACTTCACGGCTGTTCTGCATGGACTCAGGGTTCTTGTCAAAGCCTTCCTTGCAGTACTGTTTGGTCCAGGCAAGAGCCTTCTCGTACTCGGCAGGGTCGTAGATGTTGTTTTCCATACGACGGATAATTTCTACCTCGTCTACGGACTCAACGCGCATGCCCAGGTACTCTTCGATGAAGTTGGAGTCGATGATGGAGCCGGCAATACCCATGCAGATAGAACCAATCTGCAGGTAGCTCTTGCCGCGCATCTGAGCGGCAGCAATGGCGGCGCGGCCAAAGCGCAGAATCTTTTCCT
>NZ_JALKIL010000107.1 GCF_023051105.1 Anaerobiospirillum sp. NML120449
GGACGTTCTGGACGCCATGCTGGCCGTTATCATCCGTGACGCCAGAAAGATTGGGCAGAAAAAACGGCTCCGCTCGCTGAAGGATCTGGATAAATCTGCATTGGCGCTCGCCAGCGCATGTTCGTACTTGCTGAAAGAAGAAACACCTGACGAATCGATTCGTGCTGAGGTGTTCAGCTACATCCCTAGTACTAAATTTCAAAAGTTTTGACCCACCCCCTGACATAGCCGGATACAGGGGGATATCAAAATCCAAGCATACGGGTAAGCTTATCCTTGTATTCCTTGACAGCTTTAGAGCTGGGAGCCTTTTCAGATGTAAGCCTGAACAGGTACAGTCCAATTGTATAGAAGTAGCAGTAGCCTGAACAGGTACAGTCCAATTGTATAGAAGTAGCAGTAGCCTGAATTGTTCAGACGCAGACCATTTTTGCATCGTTCAACAATATGCTCAAAACGCTTCTTCATTTGCTCCAGAATTCTTCTCCTTGAAATCAGGTGATTTTCAAGGTTGAACTGGATATTGAAAGGAATAGGATTTTTTTCATATTCCTGGTACCACTTCAAAGAGGCAGATTCAAGCTCATCCACGCTATTCCATGATGCTCCTTTGAGCACTGCATTGGAGTAAATGCTGAAGTGTGCTTCAACCGGGTTGCACCATGATGAGGTAGTAGGAGTGAAAATAAACTCAAACTCAGGGTGTGCGTTGTGCCATTCAGCTTCAAGCTTGTGTGTAGAAAGGTTATCCAGAACAAGCTTAATCTTCTTTCCTCTAAGCTCAGGGTTATTCTCAACCAGTGCTTCAAGGAAGCTTTTGAATTTCTCACGATCTTTGGTCTGTGAAAATTCTATGTAGGCCTTGCCTGTCCTGGGATTGAAAGCTGCTAAAAGATTGGTAGTACCGTGCCTGATGTACCTGCATCCAGGTTTAATGTCCATACCATAAGTTGGCACAAGAGCATGCTGATTTGCCTGTATACAAGGCTTTTCGTCATAACTTAAAACAACAATGTTTTCATCATCATCTTCTGTCACTTTGCAGAGCGCTCTATGAACACTGGTAATCTTAGCCTCATAGTCGCGATCGGTACTGAAGCAGTAAGAGCCAGATGGACGCCTTGCTATGCCGTGTTTTTTGCAGAACCTGCACATAGTTGACGGAGATACCCTCATAACTGCTGCAAGGCCAGCAATTGTCCAGAAGTCAGATGAACTGATTGAATCTCTGGCATGATCGAACTCATCAAGGGATTTTATGTAATCAGGGCTTGTGAAGCAGAGCTCCTTAATCTCCTCAAT
>NZ_JALKIL010000108.1 GCF_023051105.1 Anaerobiospirillum sp. NML120449
ATGATGTCTGCAGGTGGCAGCGCAGACGGCACGGCCATGCCTGTATCAGTGGACTTTTAAGGAGGAGACTGCAAATGTCTATGCCAGCATCAAGGAGTTCACAGGAAATCTCTACAGTAATTGACGGCTTCAGCAGCATGAAGATCACTGTGATTGCAGCACCATGCGATATGCGCAAAGGCTACAACTCGCTGAGCGTAATCTGCGGGTATCTGAATATCAATCTTCGTAAGGGAGAGGATGCAGTGGTTTTCATGTCAGGCAGCCGTCGCCTTGCCAAGATAGTCTGGAGCGATGGGTCAAATGGATACTGCCTTAGCTGCTACCCTCATGATTCTGCTTATAAGAAGCTTCTTTCCAGGGTAACAGACCCTGTAGGCAACATGCCTGTATCAGTGGAGGAGCTCAAGCTCTACCTGTCAGGCAGGCCGCTGCTGCACTCATGTGAGCCACTTTAAGAGTGTAGGGACGGTTCAGGGGATAATTTCAATAGAGGTGATCCCCGTTCTATCGGAAGATTTTTAGGAAACTGAATGGCTGCAGGCCAGATTTCGGAGGGAATTTTCTGGAATTTGGATGTAGCGCCCAAAGGCGTAAATACAGGGTTGAACGATGTATGAGAGGGGATATAGTATGGGGGCAACGGAGCAGGTATCTGTCTCCGGAGGTTGTTTTAGGAAGGAGAGGAGGACTCTCCTACAAAAATACAATATGAGGTCATTATACCCCATGACTACACTTTCAATGGAATATCTGGAGCCGCTCTCTTTTGAGAGCAGGATGGAGGTACAGGAGAGCAACATCCTGTACTCCAGCCGCTCTGTTCCATCCGTTCAGTCATGGTGTCTGCCACCTCATTCCCGCCTGGAAAAGAACTCCCCGTCCAGCAGCATTCAAGAGCCTCCACTCAGTCAGGACAGCTGTGTCCTGACAGAGGAGGCTTTGTCGTCTTTGAGCAGTTCAACTTATCAGACCCGCGTTTTCGGCTCATTCTATGACACCAGCTCACGTCACTCCGGTATCAGAAAGAGTGGCAGAGCTGATGCCGATGGCTTTATGACTTGTTTTAAAGCCCGCATTCATGATGAGTTTAACGATAACTATGCGCTTGGACATGGCCTGCGTAAGGAATATTTTGACTTCAAAGACCACAGAAACGGATTTGCCACCAGTGTCGGCAAGCTGGTCGCCCAGTACGATAAGACCCATGATCAGCAGGATGTATTTGAGTTCACCAAG
>NZ_JALKIL010000109.1 GCF_023051105.1 Anaerobiospirillum sp. NML120449
TGGTGTCCCTCTGACATACGTCAACCTCTGCCTGACGCTTCCTGTCCCGACACATTGAACAAAAAGCTGCCCAGGCCCACGGCATGGGTATCGATGTGCCTGCACCATTCTGTCTCCTCTTCACTGCAACCACGGCAATGGAACAATCCGCTGCCTGCAGTGTCCCGCATAAGGCCACCACCGAAGTGAGGTGGTCTACAGGTTCCTGTGAATCCCTCTGAACTCTGACCGGCCAGCTCTGCCAGCCGGCCCTTAAAAAAGCATTTACTACTACGAGTCAGAGGCACAGCAACACGCATCAGGCCAGAACGCCCACTTCATCAAAATTTTCAACAAACTAGATGAAACTTTCAAACAACGCCATCAAGTTCCTGATGGCTCAATATCGTGCAATCTACAAGAACGCCTACTTCAAGGGTATTGCCTCTGCAGTTGTTCTGACATCAGTTATGGTTGCAGGCCAGGCTCAGGCTGCACTTGATAATTCCGCTTTTGGCAAAATTAAACCAGATGAAATAAAAGAAGCTACAAGCGCAGAAGCTATTGCCATAACTGGTGATGCTAGCAACTCAAACTCATTCACAATCAATATTACAGGCGGCAAAGCTCACAAAATAGCCGCAAATGCAAATAAACCGGCTACAGTACAAGCAGAAAATGCCACTATTGTCATTAATGACAGCACTGGTGCAACTGATGGCTCAAAATTATCTATTGAGCCTGACTCAACAACAAATAAAGCAGTTACTGTTGTAATCGGGAAACTTGATGCAATAACAGGAACTCTGTCACTAGCTAAGAACTCTTCTGGCACCAAGCTCGAAGCAAAAGTAGTTAACATTGGTCGTGACGCATCAGAAGGTGTTACTGCATCTAAGGGAGCTCTAGTCACTTTTGACTCAGGAAGCACAGTAGGCAAGGCTATTACAACTTATGGTAACGGCACTACTATCAATCTGCAGAAGGGCGGTACAATTCAGTTTGGCGGTGTAACTACCGCAGCTGAAGGAATGGCTCTCAATGCTGATAATCTCGCTGTCACAGAAGGTAAGATTGTCATCGGAAGCGGTGCTGCCAACCATGCTGACAAAGCAAAGATAAGTATTGTCAGTGGCTCTGTCACCAAGGGTACCGTATCCGTAGGCAGTGGTGCAGAGTTATCTTTTGATGTTTCAGGTAAGAAAGATGCAAAAGGTAAAGATGTC
>NZ_JALKIL010000110.1 GCF_023051105.1 Anaerobiospirillum sp. NML120449
TTAAGTATAATGACCTGAACGGAGGAACCTTATGGCAAACCAGATTCAGGTCACTTTAAACAAAGATTCTATTAATCAGCTGCTTGAGGCTGGTGACTTTAACGAAAAGCAAAGAAGGCTTTTCTACGGGCTTCTTTGTGAGAGTTACGGCTATGGAGGTCGAAAAGCTGTCTCAGAACTGCTCGGTGTCTCTGTAAATACTGTTAAGTCAGGTAAAGATGACCTGAACAGCGAGAGGACTGACTTTGTACGCCGTCGTGGAGGTGGACGTAAATCTGCAACCTTTCATGATCCGGAGCTCTTGGAAATCACAAGACAGATCGTATCTGAAAGCGCATATGGCAGTCCTGAAAAGCCTTTGACATGGACCAGCTTGAGCTTTAGAAAAATAGCCGACAAACTTGAGGAGCGTGGGCATAAAGTATCACATACCACTGTCGCCAAGCTTCTTGACGAGCTTAAGTTCAGCCGTCAGAAGAACAAGAAAATGCTCCAGGTAGGAAAGGATCACCCTGACAGAAATGCCCAGTTCGAGTTCATAAACCAGTCTATCGAAGAAGCATATGCATCAGGAGTTCCTGTAATATCAATCGATGCCAAGAAGAAAGAAAAACTTGGAAATATGAGCAATGTAGGTACAGAGCTCAGACTTCTTGGTGATCCTCGTCTTACCTATGATCATGATTTTTTAATCAGAGAGCTTGGAACTGTTGTTCCCTATGGAGTTTACGTTCTGAATAACAATACTGCATTTGTAAATGTAGGCACCAGCAGCGATACCAGTGAGTTCGCAACTGAGAGTGTTTTTCGCTGGTTCGAAACAGTTGGCAAGCACACTTTCCCAAGCATGCAAGAGCTGTTCATTATATGTGACGGTGGCGGGAGCAACGGTTCACGTGTTCGTCTGTGGAAGTATAAGCTTGCAGAGCTCTGCGAGAAAACAGGCATATCAATCAGGGTGTCACACCTTCCTCCAGGCACCTCAAAGTGGAACAAAGTAGAGCACCGCTTATTCTGCTACATTTCAAAAAACTGGTCAGGCAAGCCATTGATTGATCTTACTACGGTTGTCAATCTTATTGGTTCTACCAAAACAACAACTGGTCTCACAGTAAAGTGCGTACCAGATTTCAACAGCTATGAAACAGGCATCAAAATCAGTGATGCCCAGATGAAATCGATAGACATGGAACCCATTGGGC
>NZ_JALKIL010000111.1 GCF_023051105.1 Anaerobiospirillum sp. NML120449
AAGCCACACGTAAACGTAGGCACCATCGGTCACGTTGACCACGGCAAGACCACTTTAACCGCTGCTTTAACCAAGGTTCTCGCTGAGAAGTTCGGTGGTGAAGTAAGAGCTTTCGACCAGATCGATAACGCTCCAGAAGAGAAGGCCCGTGGTATTACCATTAACTCCTCTCACGTTGAGTACGACACCGAGATCCGTCACTACGCTCACGTAGACTGCCCTGGCCACGCCGACTATGTTAAGAACATGATTACCGGTGCTGCTCAGATGGACGGCGCTATCTTAGTTTGTGCCGCTACCGACGGCCCAATGCCACAGACCCGTGAGCACATCCTGTTAGCTCGTCAGGTAGGCGTTCCATACATCGTTGTATTCTTAAACAAGTGCGACATGGTTGACGACGAAGAGTTACTCGACCTGGTTGAGATGGACGTTCGTGAGCTGCTCTCCGAGTACAAGTTCCCAGGCGACGACACCCCAGTTATCCGTGGTTCCGCTTTAGGCGCCTTAAACGGTGAAGAGCAGTGGGTTGCCAAGATCCTTGAGCTTGCTAATGCTTTAGACACCTACATCCCAGAGCCAAAGCGTGACATCGATCACCCATTCTTATTACCAATCGAAGACGTATTCTCCATCTCCGGTCGTGGTACTGTAGTTACCGGCCGTGTAGAGCGTGGTATCGTTCGTGTATCTGACGAAGTTGAAATCGTTGGTATCCGTGAGACCACCAAGACCGTTGTTACCGGTGTTGAAATGTTCCGCAAGCTGTTAGACCAGGGTCAGGCTGGCGACAACGTTGGTGTTTTATTACGTGGCACCAAGCGTGAGGACGTAGAGCGTGGTCAGGTTCTGGCTGCTCCAGGTTCCATCACCCCACACACCAAGTTCGACGGTGAAGTATACGTTCTGTCCAAGGATGAGGGCGGCCGTCACACCCCATTCTTCAAGGGCTACCGTCCACAGTTCTTCTTCCGCACCACCGACATCACCGGTTCTATCGACCTGGGCGAGGGTGTAGAGATGGTTATGCCAGGTGACAACACCAAGATGACCGTTACCTTAATCCACCCAGTAGCCATGGCCGCTGGTGAGCGCTTCGCTATCCGTGAGGGTGGCCGTACCGTAGGCGCCGGTGTTGTAGGCAGCATCATCGAGTAATTGTTACCTCAGGTAATGAATGCTCCAGTCAGCTTTG